>JBQCGD010000171.1:0-50745 GCA_051955985.1 Phycisphaerae bacterium
TACACGCACCCACTCCCCCCGCCCCTTACCCCCCAATCTCCACCCGATGCTCCCCTCCCCCTCCCACCTCCACCCGCATCATCCCCCCATCCTTCACCGCCGCAGCCCCCTTCCCATCCACCTCCACCCGCCCGCCCCACGCCGCTGGCAACTCCATCTCCCCCACCACCCCCGCCGGCAATCCCACCGTCACCTGCAGCCCCCGTCCTTCCTGCCGCCACTCCACCGACACTTCCCCCTTAACCGTCGGCACCCGCCCCTTCGCCCACTGCAACGGATTCCCCGGCGTCACCCGCGGCGCAATCCGCACCCTCTTGAACCCCGCCTCCAGCGGCTCCACCCCCAGCACTTCCCGCGGCAAAAGATTCGCCGGCGCCGCCCCCCACGCATGATTCCAATCCTGGTTTGGCTTGTACTTCTGGTCCCACGCCTCCAGCGTGATCGTTGTCCCCACATCCTCCACCATGTGCCGCCAACTCCGATCCCCCGGCGCCTCCATCAGCTTGATCGCCGCCGCATCCTTCCCGTTCTCAAACAACGCCTCAATCAAAAACTGCGCCCCGTACACGCTGCACGCCATCCCCCGGCTCTCCACAAACGCCGCCACCTTCTCCCGCCGCTCCGCCGGCACCAGTCCAAACGCCAACGGAAACATGTTCGCATGCAGCGAACTGTGCTTCGACCCCTCCCCATCCACATACAGCCCCGTCCCCGCATCCACCAGCTTCGTATTCAAACTCTCCAGCGTCTTCGCCGCCGCCGCCCGAAATTCCTTCGCCTCCTCCCCCTTCCCCAACGCCTCCGCCATCGACGCCATCAGCCCCAAACTCCGGCAGTGAAACGCATTCACCACTGTATTCACCGGCGCCATCTCATACCCGTCGCGCTCCGCCGCCGGCCAGTCCACAATGTCATGCAGCGAATCCCGCACCGGAAAATGCACCGCCCCCTTCACCGCCGCCGGCACCCCCGGCTTCACCGTGCTGATCAACCCATCCCCCCGCTCCAGCCCCCGCAGCGTCTTCGCCTTCAAATCCTCATAAAACGCCTTCACACTCGTCGTCTCCCCCGTGTACAGATAATCGTTGTACCCCGTCAGCACCGAGTACATGATCCACTCCGTCGGCCACGTCGGATGCGTGATCAAATACTCATGCGTGTACCGCGCAATGCCCGGATCATCCGTGCAGCAATACCACCCCAGTTGATTGATGTACGCATCCGCTTCGTACGGCTTCCGCTCCCGGTCCCCATCCACAAAAATCCCGCAGAAGCTCGTCGCCTTCATCGAGTACTTGCATAAATCCCAGATCGCATTCAGCTTCTCGTCCGAGCACGAAAAATCCGCCGCCTTGTCATTGAACGGATAATGCACCGCCAGTTGCTCCACCACCCCCGACTTCAGCGCCGCCTCTGAAACATCCCCCGGCAACCCCTCCAACTCCGCATACCGGAACGGCATCACCGCCCCAATCTCCGCCGGCATCCGCCGCCCATCATTCTTCGTCAGCGCCGCCACATACTCCCTCCTTCCCTCCACCGGCGCCACGCTCGTCTCCAGAAACCGAATCGATCCCCCCGGCTTCCGATCCACATGCTCCGCCGCGCCCAGCTTCTCCCCAAGCCGCACCATGATCTTCTTCCCCGCCATTCCCGCCACCCCCTTCAAATCCAACTTCAATTTCGCATACGCATCCCGCCCAAAATCCACAAACACCACCCCATCCCCCCGCCTCACCACCCGCACCGGATGAACCACCTCCATCACCAGCGGCTTCACTTCCACCGTCGTCCCCCCCACCACCCCCGCACCAAACCCTGCCCGCACCATCACCGCCAGCGCAAGCAACGACCCAACCGAAAAAACGCACCGCATCCGCTCCTCCTGCTCACCCCCCTCCCGCCACCCCCGTGCCCTCCGCGTCCTCCATGCTTTTCTTTCGTGTCCTTCGTGTCTTTCGTGGCTACTTTACGTCCTCACGCATGCCGCTCAGACTCGATCTGCTCCAGCGACTTCCCAGCCGTGTTCGGCATCCCAAAGAACCCAACCACCCCGCTAATCACCAGGAAAATCGTCAACATCAACGCCAGCCAGAAAAACACATGCCCGCGCTGGTCCGCCGACATCTGCGCAAGCGCCTTGTCGCTCGGAATCAGCATCGGAGCGATCAGGCTCCACACCCCCAGCAGCGTCCGCGCCACCCCGAACGTGATCCCCTGCGCCGTCCCGCGATAAATCGTCGGAAACAACTCCTGGCTGAACACCTTGTAAAACGCCTCACCCGCCAGCGCCGCACCCACACCCCACATCAACATGTTGATCAGCACCGTCGTGATGGTGAACGGCAGAAACATCAGCATCCCCCACGCCGTGATCTGCAGCACAGCCCCCGTCCCCCACAGCCACCGCCGCGCCGTGTAGCTGCGGTCAGAGAACGGCATGAACAGAAACACCGTCGCGATCAGCGTCAGCGTGAACGAAAGGCTCGTCAGACCCGTCCCCACCACCTGCGCCGTCGTCTCGCTCACATTCTTCCCGCCAAGAAGTGCATGGTTGAAGTACGGACCAAATGCACCCACCGTCCCTGCCGCCAGGTTCCAGAACAGATAGATGATCCCCGTCCACAGCATCGCCCGGAAATTCGCCGGCGAAAACAGCGCCTTCACCTGCTCCTTCCCCGCTGTCGCCGCCGCCTTCCACCGCGCAGACTCGGCCAGCCCACGCCGCAGAGCCCACGTCACCATCGCGACAATAAACAGATGCACGAACAACAGACGCACCCCCAGGATCGTGATCCCCGTCTTCTGCGCCACCTCCGGCGTGTCCAGCGGCGCAAACGCCATCGCCAGCCACAGGGCCGCCGAAGGTCCAAGGCACCAGGCCACCTGCGTGAACCCCAGCAGCTTCCCACGCGCCTTCGACGGCGCAAACTCCCCTACCAGCGCCAGCGACGTCGGCACATCCGCCCCCACCGCCACACCCACGATGAACGTGCCGAAGAACAGCATGAACGGATGAATCGCGCACGCAATGCACAGGATCCCCGCCGCGTACACAAGAAGATCGTATTGGTAAATCCGTTTGCGCCCCAGCTTGTCCCCCAGCCAACCCCCGATGAACGCCCCCACCGCGCATCCGATCGCGTTCGGCCCGATCGCTTGAATCGCCCCGACACTCCCCTGGCTCAAACCAAAGTAGTGCTGAAACATGCTCAGGCTCGCCGCCAGCGCCACGATCGACCCCGCATCCAGGTACGACGCCATCCCCGCCAGCGCCGACCATTTCCATTGCTGCGCGGTTACGGCGCCGCTGTCGCCATCCTGCAGACCAGCGGAATCAGGAGCGACAGGGGTAGTAACATCCGACATGAGTAACCCTCATTTACGCTTACGGAAGACGATTTGCTCGTTTCGTCTCAGTTGGACGGGACTTAGGAAGCGACAGTATAGGTAAACTTCCTCCGCCCGTCGATATTAAGCCTAGTTAAAAAAGTGGCGAAAATCCGAATCCGAATTTATAAATAGTCTTCACAAACTGCATTCCCCCCCCTCACTTGGAGCTCCCATGGCCCGCCGAATCGCTCAGTACCTTGCCCTTTCCCTCCTCCTCGCTTCCACTCTCTCCTCCTTCGGAGAACCTGCCCCCGTGCTCCACGTCTCCAAACAGCCCGACGGCCTCTCCCTCCAACTCCACCCCGGCACCCTCCGACTCCAAGTCTGGTCCCCCCAGACCATCCGCGTCACCTACGCCCCCGGCGACGCACTCCCCGAATTGAAGAGCTGGTCCGTCATCGCCTCCCCCGCCCATACCGACTGGTCCTCCCGCGAAACCCCCGACGCCATTTTCCTCCAAACCGCCTCCCTCCAGGTCCGCGTCGATCGCAAGTCCGGCGCCGTCTCCTTCCTCTCCCCCGATGGCCAAACCCTCCTCCAGGAATCCGACAACGGCAAAGACGTCCCACAATCCTCCACCACCGCCCCCTCCTCATTCGCCGCACACCCCGTCCGCCAATCCTTCATCCTCCCTCCCGACGAAGCCCTCTTCGGTCTCGGCCAGCACCAGCAAGGCATCATGAACTACCGCGGACACACCGTCCGCCTCCTCCAGCAAAACCGCGACGTCGCCGTCCCCACCCTCCTCTCCAACAAGGGCTACCTCCTCCTCTGGGACAACCCCGCCATCACCGACATCTCCGTCGGCGCTACCCGCGCTGACCGCACCCCCGGCGACGGCCTCCATCTCCCCCAGCCTCAACCCGCCGGCGAAAACATCACCCGCTGGTCCTCCGAAACCGGCAAAGCCATCGACTACTACTTCTGCTACGGCCCAACCCCCGACCAAGCCATCCACCAGTACCGCATCCTTACCGGCCCCGCCCCACTCCTCCCCCGCTACGCCTGGGGCCTCTGGCAATCCAAGGAACGCTACCGCTCCTCCGACGAACTCCTCGACATCGCCAAAAAATACCGCGACCTCCACATCCCCATCGACGGCATCATCCAGGACTGGCGCTACTGGCCCGACAACAACTGGGGCTCCCACCAGTTCGAAAAATCCCGCTACCCCGACCCCGCCGCCACCTTCAAAGAACTCCACCAACTCCACTTCCACGACCTCATCTCCGTCTGGCCCAAGTTCGACCTCAACACCCCCAACTTCAACGAGCTCGAACAAGCCCACGCCCTCTACGACCCCGTCATCCCCTACGTCTTCCCCCCCGGCAAAGGAAAATGGTACGACCCCTTCAACCCCAAGGGCCGCGAACTCTACTGGAAACAACTCGCCACCGAACTCTTCCCCCTCGGCATCGACGGCTGGTGGCTCGACGCCTCCGAACCCGAACTCTCCGGAAAATGGGGCGAATTCCGCAACTTCCAAACCGCCGCCGGCCCCGGCGCCGATGTCTTCAACGCCTACCCCCTCATGCACACCACCGCCATCTACCAGGGCCAGCGCGCCACCACCTCCGACAAACGCGTCATCATCCTCACCCGCTCCGCCTACGCCGGTCAGCAACGAAACTCCGCCATCACCTGGTCCGGCGACATCGCCGGCTCCTGGCAGGTCTTCAAAGAACAAATCCCCGCTGGCCTTAACTTCTCCGCCTCCGGCATCCCCTACTGGAACACCGACATCGGCGGCTTCTTCGCCTCGCGCAACGACGGCAACTCCAACCCCAAGGACCCACGCTACGCCGAACTCTTCACCCGCTGGTTCCAGTTCGGCGCCTTCTGCCCCATGTTCCGCATCCACGGCTCCGCCCCCAACGGCGGCACCGGCCCCGGCAAAGAAATCTTCCGCTTCCCCGATGACACCCAATCCACCCTCAAAAATTTCATCAACCTCCGCTACCAGCTCCTCCCCTACATCTACTCCACCTCCTGGCAAGTCACCAACAGCGGCTCCTCCATGATGCGCCCCCTCGTCATGGACTTCCCCAATGACCCCAAGGCCCTCTCCATCCCCGACCAATACCTCTTCGGCCCCTCCATCCTCGTCTGCCCCGTCACCGAAAAAGGCGCCACCTCCCGCCAGGTCTACCTCCCCGGCAACAAACCCTGGTTCAACTTCTGGACCAACGCCCAACTCCCCGCCAGCCAAACCCTCTCCGCCGACGCCCCTATCTCCCAAATCCCCCTCTTCATCCCCGCCGGCACCATCCTCCCCCTCGGCCCCGAAGTCCAGTACGCCAACGAAAAACCCAACGCCCCCATAGAACTCCGAATCTACCCCGGCGCCGACGCCCACTTCACCCTCTACGAAGACTCCGGCGACGGCTACCAGTACGAACACGGCCAGCACGCCACCATCCCCCTCTCCTGGAATGACAAAACCCAAACCCTCACCCTCGGCGAGCGCTCCGGCTCCTACCCCAACATGCCACTATCCCGCACCTTCAACATCGTCTCCATCACCACCAACGCCAAACGCACCATCGACTACTCCGGCCAATCCGCCACCGCTAACCTCGCACAACCCCAAAAGCCCAGGGATTGAATCCCTGGGCACTCTTCTCCCTGCGCTAACCGCCGGCACTCTGCCAATCAAAAACTCGTAATGCCCCAAAAATCTGTGTAACCTGTGGATACTACCCTCCACCTCCCAGGGCAAAGCGACATGCAACCCAAAATCCCCCCGCGCCACCTCCAACTCCTCCACGAAATCTGCAACCTCCCCACCGCCCCCTACCACGAACACCACGTCATCGCCTACCTCCAACAATGGGCCACCTCCCACCACCTCCGCCACTGGCAAGACAAAGCCCACAACCTCTACATCGAATACCGCCGCGGCCCAAAACTCAAAAAACCCCTACTCATCGAAGCCCACCTCGACCACCCCGGCTTCCTCTCAACAAAACAACGCGGCAAACGCCTCCACGCCGAATTCCACGGCGGCGTTAAACCCTCCCACTTCAAAAACGCCCCCGTCCAATTCTTCGTCAACCACCAATGGCTCCCCGCAAAAGTCCTCTCCGCCAAACCCCGAAAAAACTCCCGCACCCTCGACATCCAACTCACCACCACTCACAAAATCCCCCCCAACTCCCTCGGCATGTGGCAACTCCCCGACGCCTCCATCAAAAACAAAATCTTCCGCGCCCGTGTCTGCGACGACCTCGCCACCGTCGCCGCCACCTGCGCACTCTTCGAAGATCTCCTCGCACAAAAACAACAAGCCCACGTCATCGCCCTCTTCGACCGCGCCGAAGAAGTCGGCTTCGCCGGCGTACTCGCCGCCTGCTTAAACAACTCCCTCCCCGGCGCAAACCCCGACCGCACCGGCGGCGCCAGAGTCATCGGCCTCGAAACCTCCAAGGCCCTCCCCACCGCCAGACAAGCCGACGGCGTCGTCATCCGCGTCGGCGACCGCACCGGCCTCTTCTCCCCAGGCTTCACCCACTTCCTCTCCCAATCCGCCGCACACATCGCCGACGACCACCCCACCTTCAAATTCCAACGCAAACTCATGGACGCCGGCATGTGCAACTCCACCCCCTTCGCCGCCTTCAACCACGACTCAGCCGCCCTCTGCCTCCCCCTCGGCAACTACCACAACATGCACATCAAAAACGACCCCGGCTACCAGGATGCCCCCACCGCCGGCCCCTCCAAATTCATCGCCTCCGAAACCATCCACCTCGACGACTATGAAGCCCTCATCCAACTCCTCCTCGAAACCATCAAACGCCTCCCCTCCTACAAACCCAACTTCGCCGAAATCCGCCAACGCCTCACCAAAATGCACAAATCCGACCACCTCCCCACCCTCTACGACACCCGCTGATCCCCCCCACCACACATCCCCAACCACAAAAGTTTATTGAGCTTCACCTTTTCAATGTCTGCTTTCACTTTTGATCTCTTGGTGTTCTTGGTGCTCTTGGTGTCTTGGTGGCCAGTTCAACTCTCGTTCACCCCAACGGAACCTCCGTCTCGAACAAGACATTCAAAAAGCGAATATCAATAGCCGTCGATCGAAGATCGACGCGCCGGGCTCGCCATTTGCACACGACCCGCACGTCGAGAATCGATCCACTCCCTCTCGGAGCCCCCCCATGCATCTCAACAACAAAGTCGCCCTCATCACCGGCGCCGGCTCCGGCATCGGAAAAGCCGCCGCCCTCCGCTTCGCCAAAGCCGGCGCAAAAATCGCCGTCCTCAGCCACTCCCCCGACGACGTGCAGCAAACCGTCCATCAAATCCAAGCCGCCGGCGGCGACGCCCTCCCCCTCATCGCCGACGTCGGCAACTCCGCCGACATCCAACGCGCCATGAACAACACTGCCACCAAATTCGGCCGACTCGACATCCTCTTCGCCAACGCCGGCATCAACGGCACCTGGGCCCCCATCGAAGAACTCCTCGACGACGAATTCGACAAAACCATCACCACCAACCTCCGCGGCACCTTCCTCTCCATCAAGTACGCCGTCCCCCTCCTCAAAAAATCCGGCGGCGGCTCCATCATCGTCACCTCCTCCGTCAACGGCACACGCGTCTTCTCCAACACCGGCGCCACCGCCTACGCCACCTCCAAGGCCGGCCAACTCGCCATGGCCAAAATGCTCGCCCTCGAACTCGCCCCCGCCAAAATCCGCGTCAACGTCATCTGCCCCGGCTCCATCGAAACCAACATCGATCAAAACACCACCAAGCGCGACGTCGAAAAAGTCAAAATCCAATCCCACTTCTCCGAAAACTTCCCCCTCTCCCACGCCCCCGGCTCCGCCGACCAGGTCGCCGACCTCGCCCTCTTCCTCGCCTCCGACGCCTCCTCCCACATCACCGGCACCCCCATCTGGATCGACGGCGCCGAATCCCTCCTCCGCGGCTGAGACATCCATTTCCCATCGCCACTCTCCCCATAAAGCCCGCCGTCTGTGACGCCGCGGGGCCGCAACACACTATCCATGCCAGCCCAATCCCCTTCACTCCCCCCGCGCCGCACGCCACGCATCCGCTGGCACCTGCTCTGTATTCACGTCATCGCAATTCGCCATCGCCGCAATCACCACCCCATCCGGCCCATACACAATCCCAGACACCGTCCGCTTCCCGTTCCCCGTCTTCATCATCCCACCCTTCCCCCACGGCCCCGACGGACTTCCCCAGTCCCACCCAAAATCGTCCGCAAACAGAATCGCCGTCGATTCCCGCGACAACACCTTCCCCGTCCGGATCCCTTCCAGAAACCGCGCCAACTCCGCTGCAGAACCGTACCACCCCTCAATGATCCCCACGTCCCCCGCCGTCCGATCACCCGCCTTCCCGTACCAGCACGCCGCCGGCCCGGCATGCGGCGCGTTGCCCATCTGCGTTATCCCCATCCGCGCCAGCACGTGCTGCTTCACGTACGCCATGTACTCCATCCCGCTGATCGCTTCGATCACATGGCTGATGATCAGATAGTTCACGTTCATATACTTCCGTGTCTCCCCCGGATCATGGGCCAACGGCGTCGCCAGCAGTTTCCGCAACCCCGCAATCGTCCCGTCCGGCGGGTCCTCCGCAAATCCGCTCCGATGCGTCATCAACTGCCGGATCGTGATCTGTTTCACCTGCCCGTCCACATCCGGGCAAAGCGCCCGCAGGGCCGGCCAGAACGGATCATCCAGCGAAAACGCCCGCTTCGTCCCCGCGCACTCCTCCCACAGCCGCATCATCGCTACCGCCGTCACCGTCTTCGAAACGCTCGCCAGCGGCATCTGCGTCGTCACTTTCATCGGCACCGACGGACAGACCTTCTCCCACGGCGCTCGCGCCCACCCCTCCGCCACCGACACCACCAGCTTCCCATGATCCAGAACCACGCACGCATACCCCCCCGCCATCTTCCCCGACCACTTCTCGTGCAGAATCGCCGCAAACTTCCGCGCATTGAACCCTCCCATCTCCGGCACAAACACCACGCCCGTCGGATGCATCCCCCGCTTGTAATCCGCCGCAATCACACGCGACGCCGCCATCTCATGATCGCTCGTCCACCACTGCGTCTCCCCCAGCACAATCCACTCCTTCCCCTTGAACGCCACGCACTTGATCACCTCCCCCTTCGCCACCGCTTCATCCAGCACCTTCCCCAACTCCTTCGGCACATTCCCGTACGCTGCACCTGCCTCCCCATACAACACCACCCAGCTCTCCCCCGGCCCATACGCCACCGCCCGCAGCTCCTCATTCTCGTGCGACAACTCTTTGATCTTGTCCCAGGCCGGCCCGCCTCCGGGAATCCAGAATCCATTCCTCCCATCGAAAATCGTCCACAACCACGTCGGCGAAAACGCCACAAACTTGTACCGATTCCCACTCCCCTGCTCCTCTTCCAGCTTCTGACGCATCGGCAACGCCTCCCGAGACCCCCAGTACCGCCCCTCCCCCACCACCACCCAGTCCCCCGCCGGCGAAACCGCAAACGACTTGATCTCCCCGCCCCCCTCCCCTGCTTCCTTCAGCGCCTTCACCGCCCCCTCCGGAACCCCCGCACTCGCATGAAACGCATTCCCCCCTTCCAACACCACAAACCAATCCGACCGCGAAACCCCCTCCGCACAACAACGCCCCGCAAAAAACAGCAGCACCCCCACCGCTCCAATGATGATCGTTGACCGACGCATGCGCCCCTTTCATCCGCGAGTTCATTCAATCAATTCTGATATCTACATAATCTTCACAACATCGCTTTGACGCAAGAACGTTCGCTGTGAATACGAAGACCACCATCGGAAGACGCGCCCCGCCGCCTGCGCATCACCGTGTCGCAAACCAGATAACACATCCCGGATTTGCGCCGAACCCCATGGACAAGGGCTGCCAGAAACTGCACCAAACCGGCCCACCAACCCGCCTCCAACCCCACGTCACCCCCTCAAAACCCACCCTATTGCCCGCCAAAATCCATCCAAAACTGTCTCAGAACCAGCCGAAGACCCACCAAAAACGTACCGAAACCGTCACAAACCAGCCCGAAAACCACCTGAACCCCGCCAACATCCCCCGCTCTCTGCCGCCGAGACCGCGACGCCGGCTGCCGATTTCGTACCCAGACCCGTTGCGTTTTGGCCGTCCGCATGCAGAATACACAGTCATGAACAGCGGGTCTCTCAAACTGCCGGCCATCTCGACCAAACTCGTGGACACGCCGGAAGAACTTTCCAAAGTCTGCGCGCATCTCCAGTCCTCAGGCCGATTTGCATTCGATACCGAATTCATCGGCGAGAACACCTACCAGCCCATCCTCTGTCTCGTCCAGGTCGCCACCGACGAACGCGTCGATCTCATCGACCCCATGACCCTCGCCCAGACCGATGAAAACGCCCTCCAGGACCTCTGGCAACTCCTTGCAGATGAGCGACTTGAGAAAATCTGCCACGCCGGCGACCAGGATGTCGAAATCGTCTGGCAACACTCCGGCCTCGTCACCAAAAACATGTTCGACACCCAGATCGGCGCCGGCATGCTCGGCATCGCCTACCCCACCGCCCTGTGGCGCGCTGTCGAACACTTCGCAGGCGTAACTCTCGAAAAGGCCCACACTTACTCCGCCTGGGACCGCCGCCCCTTGAGCAAATCCCAGCTCGCCTACGCCGTCGATGATGTCCGCTACCTCCCCTTCATCCACGACCAGATGAAGAAGCGCATCGAAGAGCTGCAACATATGCACTGGATGCGACTTGCGTGCGATGAAATGTGCACGGAAGCCGCCAAACCCGCCGACGCCCGCCGCCTCTACACCCGCATCCGCGGCGCCCCCGGTCTCAGCAGCGAGCAACTCTCTGTCCTGCGGGAAGTTACAGCACTTCGCGAACAGATCGCCTTCGAAGCCGATCTCCCCGCGCGGCAGGTTCTCAAGGATGAACCCCTCCTCGACATCGCCACCCGCATGCCCGATTCGCTTGATCGCCTGAAAAAAATACGCGACCTACCTCCTGATTTGGCAGATAGTTACGGCGAAGATTTCCTCGACGCAGTCCAGCGCGGCCGCGGCATTCCCGAAGCCGACCGCCCCACCATCCTGATCCCCGGCGAAGACCTCGCCGAGGTCAAACGCCTCGGCGAAACCCTCTGGGTCGCCGCCCAGGTCATCTGCCTCGGCCAGAGCGTAACTCCTGGCCTGGTAACGAGTCAGAACGAAGTCCTTGCCCTCGCCCGCATGGTGCACAAACGCAAACCGCTCGACCGCCACCCCCTCATGCACGGCTGGCATGCCGAGTGTCTCGGCCAAAAACTCGCCCAATTCATCCGCGGCGAACTGCAAATCGACGTCACGATGAGCGACCTGGAAATGCGCGCCGCCTTCGACGCAATCAAACATAAATCAAGCAAATAAAGGAACTTGCATGTGCGGCATTGCGGGCATCTGCAAGTGGACGCACGAGCAACCGGCGCCCTGGGCGCAGGGAAACCGCTCATCCCTCGATCCGATGCTGAAAGCGATCGCGCACCGCGGGCCCGATGGATCGGGAGTCTTTGTTGATTCACGACTTACGCACACCGTCGCCCTCCTGCACGCACGCCTTGCGGTGATCGACCTGGCGTGCGGTCAGCAGCCGATGGGGAACGAAGACGGGAATGTGCAGGTCGTCTTTAACGGCGAGATTTACAACCACTTAGAGCTACGTGCGGAGTTGGAAAAGGCGGGGCATCGCTTCAAAACGGATCACTCCGACACGGAAGTGCTGGTGCATGGGTGGGAGGAGTGGGGGACTGAGCTGCCGAAGAAACTGCTGGGGATGTTTGCGTTTGCGGTGTGGGATGCGAAGGCGGAAACGCTGTTTTTGTGCCGCGATCGGATGGGTCAGAAACCTTTATTCTACGGTACTTTAGAAGACGGCCTGGTGTTCGGCAGTACGATCCCGAGCGTGCTTGCGTGGCACGAAGTGCCGCGGCGGGTGCCGATGGAGCAGATTGGGTTGTACCTGCTTCTGGGCTATTTTCCCGGGCCGCAGACGGTGTGGCGGGATGTAAGTCGGGTGCTGCCAGGGGGATGGGTACGGGTTCGAAAGGACCTTGTGGATGGCGGGGTTTACTGGAATCCGGGCAGCGAAACAGCGCATTTGGGGGCGGAAAAAGGAGGGGTCGGAGGGGGTGAGGGAGGGGTGAAGGGGGGGCAGAGGGGGGATCCATGGGGGGGGAAGTGCGGGGCTGTGCGGGGTCTTGTGAGGGAGGCGGTGGGGTCGCAGCTGGTGTCGGACGTGCCGGTGAGTTGCTTTTTGTCCGGGGGGATCGATTCTTCCATTATTGCGGCGGTGATGCAGGAGGAGGTGCGGAAGCTCGGAGGGGAAGCGATTCGGACGGTGTCGGTGGGGTTTCGGGAAAGTGGATTTGATGAGACGGAGTATGCGCGGGCGGTGGCGGAGAAGATCGGGTCGCGGCATTTGCGGATCGAGGTGGATGCGCGGGCGGATGTGTTTGGGGTGTTGGAGATGTTGATGCGGACGTCGCTGGGGGAGCCGTACGCGGATTCTTCGATTGTGCCGACGTATCACTTGAGCAAAGCGGCGCGTGGGGTTGGGGGGGGGGCGACGGTGGCGTTGTCGGGGGATGGGGCGGACGAGCTGTTCGGGGGGTATGACCGGTACCGGGCGATGATGATGATGGCGCGATGGGGTGGGAGCGGGCGGCTGCTGGCGCACCTGGTGCCGCGGGCGGTTGGGAATCGGGAGAAATACAGGCGGTTTGTGGCGGCGGCGCGGGCGGGGATTTTGTCGGAGCGGTATACGCGGTTGGTGGAGATTTTTCCGATCGATTTGGCGGAGGAGGTATTGGGGGCGGACATCATGGATTGGTATCCGTTGCCGGAGGAGTACGGGTTGGATGAGGATGCCAGTGCGCTCAGGTTTTCGATGCGGCGGGATCAGCAGGAGTATTTGCCGGGGGATGTGTTGTGGAAGGTGGATTCGGCGTCGATGTCGCCGGGAGTTGTGGGGCCGCTGGAAGTGAGGTCGCCGTTTTTGGATCATCGGGTGGTGGAGATGGCGAATGGGCTTTTGGATTCGGATTATGTGCGTGGGGGCGTGGGGAAGTTTATTTTGCGGGAGGCGTTTGCGGAGTTGCTGCCGCCGGTGGTGAAGGGGCGGGGGAAGAAGGGGTTCGGGGTGCCGGTTGGGGAGTGGTTTCGGGGGGGGTTGCGGGACTCGGTGAGGGACCTGTTGCTTGCGCGCGATTCGTTTTGTTCGATGTATTTGAGGAAGGGTGTGGTGGAGCGGGTAGTTGGGGAGCATTTGTGCGGGGAGCGGGAGCATACGCATCGGGTGTTTGCGCTGGTGATGCTGGAGATGTGGTGGCGGGAGTTTCGGCCTGGCGTGGAAAAGACGACTTAAACACGAAGGGCACGAAGGCACAAAGGGCCACGAAGAAGGAAATAGACCACGGAGGACCGGGGGCGGCGGAGCGGCAAACGGGGGTTTGGGGTTTGGAGTCTGGGAAGTTGTGGCTCTCGTCAATGTGGTCACCGTGGGTAGAAATCGCGCGAAGGTCATACGGAGAGCACGGAGGGGATTGTGAATGTTGAACTGCAGAGGGCGCGGCGGTGAGGTTGGGGAATTTGGGCGACGTGAGGATCGACGAGGTGGGGGCGAGTGGGAATGGGGGATGGTTCAGGGGGCGATGAAAATTAGGAAACAGGAAAATAAAACCATGAAACAGGTGGCATTGCTGATATTCGGGGGTATTCTTAGGGGTACATATCTGTAGTGGGACACGATTCGTTCTGGTTTCAAGTCTTTTGCACGGCTACTGGCCGTCATGTCAGCGGATTTTGGCGTTTTTTTGTTTTATTCCTTCAGTTGAGGAAAGGGAGCATTATGCGCAGTTGGATATGTGGGTCGCTGGTGTTGGTTGCGAGTGCGGGGGTGGCCCGCGCGAACCTGGTGACGAATGGTGATTTTGCAACGGGCGATCTGACCGGGTGGTCGGTGTTTCATGGCGATGCGGGGACTACGCCTACAGGCAGCGGGGACACGGCGATTGGCGCGGACGCGGCGCATGGGAATCCTGCGGCGTCGGGGCTTTTGGATCGGTCGACGGGGACGGTCTCGGACAATAAGGATTTCCTGTATCAACTGGTTCCGGTGACGCCGGGGACGCAGTACGCGGTGGATGCGCAGTGGTCGGGGAACCTGATTGGCACAGGCGGGACGGCGAGCAATGCGCGGAACTGGTCGGAAGTGTATGTGGCGTTTTTCCCGACGGGGACGGTGATCTCGGATGCGACGCAGTTGCCGGACAGCAGCATCCGGTACAAGAAGCGTTGGGACATCAGCGGGACGTCCGGGAACACGAACACGTTCAATGTGGACCAGGCGACCGGGTCGTGGGGCTGGGAGAGCGTGCTGCAATCGCCGGACACGGTGGACACGGCGACCGTGGCGGGGCCGACGGATGGGATTTTTACAGCGACGGATTCGCTGATGCTGGTGGGCTTCAACCTTGGGGGGCGTGCGAATGCGGGGACGGCGTCGTTCAACGTGGACAATGTCACGGTGACCGAGGCGGCGGCGACGCCGGAGCCGGGGACGCTGGCGATCGGCGGGCTGGTGGCCGGGCTGATGATGTTGCGTCGGCGGCGTCTGGCGTGAGGCATTCTGGCTTCTGGGAAATGCGAATCGCCCCGTCTCCGGGAGACGGGGCGATTCCGCGTTTTTGCGAGGGGCGGATTTGCGTTGTCAGTGAGGTGGCGGACGGGGGATGGCGCTGGGTCGCGCGGCAGCTTCAGATTTCGCGTGAACGTTCGAGATTTGGTGAGGCGATCACACTCCTTTTTCTATTCCGAGGTCGCGCGGGGGAGTCGGGAAAGCGGGGCGAAAAAATATTTTTTGGGGATCGGCGCGCCTAAGTATTCGTTGTGGCGATGCTTAGTTGCGCGGGCGGAGGGGGAGTGGAGGCCGGGAAAAAAATTGTTAAGGAACGCGAACGCATTTTACTATATAGATACTTAGCACCACACAAAAGCGGCCACATGAAGAGGCCGGTCGGGCGGGGGTGTTGCACGACACGCCGGGGAAGGCGGTGTGCAACGGTGGTCAAGGAGTGACCTCATGCAAAGCACACCGATTGCGACGGTTTTGGCAGAAGAACTCGAAGAAAAATGGCGGCGGTTTCGGGAGGCGGCGGCGCCGTCGGAGAGGAGGCGTCTGAAGGACGAACTGGTTCTGGCGCATCTGTGGCTGGTGAAGCAGATTGCGGAACGGCTGGCGCTGAAGTTGCCGCGATCGGTGCTGGTGGATGATTTGTACCAGCCCGGAGTGATCGGGCTTTGCGGCGCGGTGGAGAGGTACGATGCGACGCGGCCGGCACGATTCACGACGTTTGCGACGCCGGTGGTATTCGGGGCGATGTGCGACAGTCTGCGGGCGGAGGACTGGGTGCCGCGGCTGGTGCGGGGGCGTGCGAAGGCCTTCGAGAATGCGTCGCGTCGTTTGCGGATGTTGAGGGGGCGTCCTCCGACGGACCGCGAAATCGCGGAGGAGATGGGAATGGAGGAGGAGGCGTATTGGAAGGTTCGGCGGGACGGCTGGCGTGTGGAAAAGCTTTCGCTCTCGGCGGGGGTCGCGGGCAGCATGGAACATCTGCTGAAGGACCTGCGTGCCGAGAGCCCGGAGGCGGAGGCGATCCGGCAGGACATCAAGCAATTCCTCACGCACGGGCTGGACGCGACGGAGCGACTGGTGCTGGTTCTGTACTATTACGAAGACATGACGATGCTGGAGATCAGCAAAGCGTTGCGGATCTCGGAGTCGCGGGTGAGCCAGTTGCACAGTTCCATCATGGCGCGGTTGAAGGTACGGCTTGCGTTCACCGGAGGGGATGCGGAGAAATTGTAGGGCGTTGAGCAGGGAACTGGATTTGGGAGTCAGGAGGGGCGATGGCCGACGGAATTGGAATCCGTCGGCCTATTCTTTGGGACGGTCGGGTGGGGTGGTTCTTTTGGGGAGGAGTCGGTCAGGTGCGGCGGCGGAGGAGGATGGGGAGTGTGGCGAGGGCGAGGAGGGAGAGGGTGGCGGGTTCGGGGATGTTGGAGAATTGGGTGTCCTGGTTGGCAGAGTTCTGGTTGTCGGCGAGGTTGATGTCGGCGCCGATGCCGAGGAGGAGGAATGTGGCGCCGGAGGGGATGTTGAAGATCTGCTGGGTGCCGGGGGGGACGTAGGAGGGGTCGAACTGGGTGTCGGAATAAGTGGTGTTTTCGGAGAAGCCGTCGCCGATCCAGAAAGGTTGGTTGAGGGAGGGGGAGTAGGAGAGGAGGGTACGGGGGTCGGGGGAGATGCCGCTATCGGAGCGGTAGCTGAGGGAATTTTCGGGGGTACCGGAGAAGTTGGGGTCGAAGAAGACGCCGAAGATGGCGGGGTCGATGCCGGTGGTGGCGCCGATGGGGACGCCGAGGTAGGTGCCGGCGAAGCGGGTGTTGGAGAAGTTGTAGGGGGTTTGGCTGTTGTCGTAGAGGCCGTCGGGGGAGGCGAGGCGGTTGGAGCCGTCGGTGATGACGCCGCCGCGGAAGTCGAAGATGAGTTGGGTGGCGCCGGCGGGGAGAGGGATTTCGGTGGCGAGCGAGCCGTTGGAGCCGTCATAGTAGGTCTGGTGGGAGTCGAGGGTGATGTTGCCGAGGGTGACGGGTTCGGCGTGTGCAGGGCGTGCGAGCGGGAGGAGTGCGAGTGCGAGGAAGGGGAGGAAGGGGCGGACGCGTGGGCACAGCGGGTGCGGGAGCATTTGAATCTCCGAGATGGGCGCGAGCGGCGGCGTCGGTCCGCGCGGAGCGATAGCGCATCGCCGGTGGAGCGGGAACGGGATCGGGACTAAATGTCTGGACTTCTGTAGAAATGGATACCGTGGTAATCGGCGAAAGCAAGGAAAAGTGACGGAATTAAGTGGAGGCGGGACGGGTTTAGGGGTGCATATACGTTTTGGGGGAAAGTCGGCGGGCGCCTTGCGGGTGCGAGAGTCGATCATTTCGACGCCATGGAAGGGGCGGGCTTGTTTCCCAAAACGTTTATCCGCCCGGGGTTTGGGGTGGTAAATTTTCGAGGTGGGTGTCCGGTAGTATTACGGGGTTCGCGGGAAGGAGGCGGGCAAGACAATACGCGCGTCGAGATCTATTCGAAATGTTCAAACGAAAGGAGAGATTCGATGCGTATGCGTTTGGCTCGCGGGGTGATGATGGGGATGGCGGCGCTGGCGATTGCGGCGTGTGCGGATCAGCCGAAGCCGGAGACGACGTCGGAGGCGAAGATCCTGTCGGACCAGGTGTCGGCGGCGGTTCAGCGGTTCAAGTCGACGGATTCGACGATGGACCGGTTCTTCAAGGATTCGTACGGGTACGCGGTATTTCCGGCGGTGCGGTCGGCGGCGGTGGGGGTAGGCGGGGCGTATGGACAGGGAGAAGTGTTTGAGAAGGGGAAGATGATCGGGCATGCGGATCTGAGCCAGGCGAATGTGGGGGCGTCGCTGGGCGGGCAGCGGTATTCGGAGGTGATCTTCTTCGAGAACGAAGGGGCACTGGCAACGTTCAAGACGACGCAGGTGGAGTTTGATGCGCGGGCCTCGGCGATTGCGGCGTCGGAGGGTGCGGGGGCGTCGGCGGATTATCAGAAGGGGGTGCTGGTGTTCACGCTGCCGGAGGCGGGGTTGATGTTCCAGGCGGCGATTGGCGGGCAGAAATTCCGTTACTCACCGCTGGAGGAAGCGGCCATGGAGTGAGGGCGGACAGGGAGGGTTGAGAGTGGCTCGCCCGGCCTGGAAGGCCGGGCGATTTTTTTGTGGAGGGGGGATTCAGGGGAAATAGGCGTTGAAGCGGCCCTTGGCGACGACCTTGTTGTGCAAGGCGATGACGAGGGTTTTGAGGTCGGCGCCGGGGGGAAGGCCGAGGGGTTCGTGGAGGCCGAAGATCTGGAAAGCGTAGACGTGTTTGGAGGTGCTGGAGGGGCCGGTGTAGGCGGTGAGGTTGAAATCGTTGCGTCCCTGGGTGAGGTTTCCGGCGGTGGCGGCGCCTTCGGGGAGGGAGGTGGTGGCGGCGGGGAGGTTGTAGAGGATCCAGTGGCACTTGGCTTCGGGGACGTCGCGGTCTTCGACGATGATGACGTATTCGGTGATGGAGTTGACGTGGGGTTGCCAGGCGAGGGCGGGGGAGATGTTGGCGGGGAAGGCGTTGTTGTCGGGGATGCGGCCGTCGGCGGGGAAGTCGGGACTGGAGAAGGAGATGACCCACATGCCGGGGATGTTGGTGGTGGCGAGGGCGCCTTCGGCGTTGCAGCCGGGGAGGAAGAGGAGGAGGGCGGCAGCAAGGAGGAGTGCGCAAGCGGTGAGGTGACGCATGGGAAGCTCCTATGAAGAAGATTGACTTATCATGGGGCGGAGCGAGGTGGTTGTGACCTCGTAAAGTTACGAGCGAGGGGAGCACGGCAGTATGGGAAGGGGTGGATTGGGGATTGAGGGAAGGAGCGTGGCAGGCGTGGGAGTTGGGGGTTATACTCCCGGGCCTATGATGCGAAACAGAATTTTTGCGGCAGTGTTGGCGGTGATGTTGGGCGTTGGGTTGCGCGGGGTATTGGGGAAGACGGATCCGGCGCCGCTGGGGTGGGAGTTGCGGAACGGGTCGTGGGTGCCGCTGGTGCAGCCTGGGGAGGGGACGCCGGATGCGCAGGTGGCGCAGATGATCAATGATTTGCGCGGGGGGAACACGAAGACGGTGATTGCGGATGCGAAGGAGTGGGAGAAGAAGAACAAGCTGCATCCGTTGATGCCGCAGGTGCTGGTGCTGCAGGGGGATGCGGAGGTGGCGCGGGGGAACAAGTACAAGGCGTTGTACTCGTACGAAGAGATGCTGCTGAATTATCCGTCGTCGGAGTTGTACCTGCCGGTGCTGCAGCGGGAGTACAACATCGCGGATGCGTTTTTGAACGGGTACAAGCGGAAGTTTTTGGGGATCCACCTGCTTCCGGTGACGGAGGATGCGTTGGAACTGCTGGACCGGATCCAGGACCGGCAGCGCGGGAGCGCGATTGCGGAGCAGGCGGGGATGCGGATCGTGGATTACTACTTTGCGGCGGGGAAGTTCCAGGAAGCGTACGACGCGTGCTCGGACTTTTTGAAGCGGTATCCGTATTCGCAGTATGTGCGGAAGGCGGAGATCCGGCGGGCGCAGGCGGCGTTGGGGAATTTCCACGGGGTGCTGTTCGATTTCACGCCGCTGTATGACGCGCGGGAGCGATTGGCGGCGATTTCGGATGCGTATCCGCAGACGGCGGAGCAGGTGCAGGTGCCGGCGATTGATGACCGGATTTACCAGTTGGAAGGGAAGAAGGAACTGGAGATTGCGCGGTATTACTGGCGGGCGGGGCGGAAGCATGCGGCGGCGTATTACTACAAGCGGGTGATGGCGAACTGGCCGGACACGGCGGCGGCGACGTCGGCGCGTGCGGAGTTGCAGCGGCGGCTGCCGGAGGAGGTGGGGAAATGAAGAATATAGAATTTTCGGCAATTTGTGGAAGCAAGAAGCAAGAAGCAGGAATCAAGAAGGGGCAGTTTGTGCGGCAGAATTGGGCAATGGGCTTCTTGCTTCTTGGTTCCTGCTTTTTGATGTCTGCGTGCGGGTATACGAGTCATCCGGCGTACAACGAATCGGTGAAGACGGTGTGTGTGCCGGTGTTTGAGAACCACACGTTTCGGCGGGAGTGGGAATTCCGGTTGACGGAGGCGATCGACAAGAACATTGAGTACCGGACGCCGTACAAGATTGCGTCTCGGAAGGACGCGGACACGATTTTGACGGGGGAACTGGTGGATGTGCAGCAGTCGGTGTTGACGAATCGGTTCGGCTCGGATTTGCCGCGGGAGAGCGAGCTGACGATGGTGGTGAATTTTGTGTGGAAGGACCAGCGGTCGGGGAAGATCCTGGTGGAACGGAAGGCGTTCAACCGGTCGGCGACGGAGATTCCGCAGTTGGGGGAACGGGTGACGGATGCGGAGCAGGTGGCGATCGAGCGGCTGGCGGCGGCGATCGTGGATCAGATGCAGTCGGATTGGGGGATGCCGACGGAAGAAGGAGTGCCGAAGAAACAGGAAGGGGCGACGAAGAAGAAGTAAGGTCGGGTCGTAAATGGATTGGGGAGGGAGCGGCGGGGCGGGGGTGCGGACAGGGCGGGGGAAATTTGAGAAATGTGAAGGGATTTCACGGAAAGTGCGGGGGTGGCTATAATGTCGTGTCTTGTGAAATCCGATAATTTCACCGACTGCGCATCGCGGCAGAGCTAACCGAGGTTTTCATGCCAGAGATTCAGGACGACCAGAACGAGACGACGGAGAAGCCTTCGACGAACGGGCGGAAGGATTCGCCGCGTGGCGGGGGCGGCGGGGGCGTGCCGGGCGGGGACGGGAACATGCGGTTCAGCCGGTCGATGCTGGGGTGGATCCTGATTTTGTCGATAGCGGTGCTGTTGTTTGTGGTCTTCCATAATAAGGAAGGGCAGACGAAGGATGTGCCGTACTCCACGTTCAAGACGCACCTGGACCAGGGGCACATTGTGAGCGTGGTGGTGAAGGACGGGGAGACGATCGAAGCGAAGATGAAGAAGGAAGTGCCGTCGGAGCCGATATTGTCGGACACGACGCTGATCTGTCATGTGCCGCCGACGGCGATGGACGGGTATTTCTGGAACCTGCTGTCGAAGGAGTCGGAGCAGAACGGGGCGACGTTTGATTCGAAGGCGTCGAACGGGATTTTCTGGGGGCTGGTCCTGAACCTGACGCCGTACCTGCTGATTTTTGTGTTGATCTGGTTCTTCTTCCTGCGGCAGATCCGGTCGGCGGGCGGCGGGATCGGGATGCTGGGGAATTTCGGCCGGAGCCGGCATCGGCTGCTGTCGAAGGAGCACACGAACATCACGTTCAATGATGTGGCGGGGATTGAAGAGGCGAAGGAAGAGCTGAATGAGATTGTCGAGTTTTTGAAGAATCCGAAGCGGTTTCAGCGGCTGGGCGGGCGCATTCCGCGCGGCGTGCTGTTGATCGGCGATCCGGGGGTCGGGAAGACGCTGCTGGCGAAGGCGATCGCGGGAGAGGCGGATGTGCCGTTCTTCTCGATCAGCGGGTCGGATTTTGTGGAAATGTTTGTGGGCGTGGGGGCGAGCCGCGTGCGCGACTTGTTCAAGACGGCGAAAGAATCGTCGCCGTGCATCATCTTCCTGGATGAAATTGATGCGGTTGGGCGGCGGCGTGGGAACGGGATGGCGTCGGGCGGGCATGACGAGCGCGAACAGACGCTGAACGCGATTCTGGTGGAGATGGATGGGTTCGACACGAACGACCAGGTGATCGTGATCGCCTCGACGAACCGGGCGGACGTGCTGGACCCGGCGTTGACGCGGCCGGGGCGGTTTGATCGCCAGGTGTACGTGCCGCTGCCGGACATCAAGGGGCGGTACGAGATTTTGAAGGTTCACTCGCGGAAGGTGAAGCTGGGCGGGAGCGTGGATTTGATGCGGCTGGCGCGGCAGACGCCGATGTTTTCGGGTGCCGACCTGGCGGCGATCATCAACGAAGCGGCGATCATTGCGACGATGGCGAACAAGGATGCCATCGAAATGAGCGATCTTGAGGAAGCGCGGGACAAGCTGCGGTTCGGCAAGGCGCGGAAGTCGCGGGTGATCGACGAGAAGGAGAAGGCGATCCTGGCGTGGCACGAAGCGGGGCATGCGATCGTGCAGGCGCTGCAGACGGATTACGATCCGCTGCACAAGGTGTCGATCATCGGCCGCGGGCGCATGGGCGGCGCGGCGTTTTCGATTCCGGAGAAGGACCGGATTGTGTATTCGAAGCGCTACATGCAGGCGCTGCTGCGGATCTGCTACGGCGGACGGCTGGCGGAAGAACTGTATGTGGGCGATATGTCGACGGGGGCGTCGCAGGACATCCTGCAGGCGTCGAACGTGGCGCGGGCGATGATCACGGAATACGGGATGTCGGAATCGCTTGGGCCGATCAAGTTTTCGCCGGACGAGAACCGGCAGTCGTTTTTCGGGGATCAGAAGGATTACTCGGACAAGACGGCGGAGCAGATCGACCAGGAAGTGCATCGGTTGATTTCGACGGCGTACGAGGAAGCGAAGCAGATCCTGATCGAGAAGAAGGAAGAGCTGACGGCGCTGAAGGAAGCGTTGCTGAAGTACGAGACGCTGGATGGGGAGGATGTGAAGCGCATCCTGGCGGGGCAGGCGATTTCGAAACCGACGGTGAACGACATCCTGGCGAGCGAGCAGCAGCGTCGTGCGGAGGCGCGTCGGGAAGAGGATAAGCGGTCGGCGGAGGGTGGTGGGGCGATTGGGATTCCGCAGCCGGGGTGAGGGGGGCAGGCGGGAGTTCTGTAATTAACGGGCCGGAGATTTCTCCGGCCCTTTTTGTTTGGGGGGGAAGTTAAGTGGTTAAATGGTTAAGTGGTTAAGTGGGTTGCGAGGGGCTGCAATGGGGTGGCGAGGGTCCACGAGGCGTGCTTCTGGCGACCGAGGTTGTCGTCAGAAGCGTGGCACCTTTTTTTGTTTCAGGGGGCGAGGGTGAGTTTGAGGGCGGCGCCGCCGGCGGGGGCGAGGGGGAGGGTGGTGGTGTTGGTGACGGATTTGGTGGTGATGGTGACGTGGGTGGGGTTTTGGGCGGCGTCGAGGGCGTCGGTGTAGAGGGTGGCTTTGTAGTTGCCGGTGGGGAGGAAGGTGAGGGGGATGTCGAGGTGGCGGGGGGAGTCGTTGGTCATGGCGCCGAGGAACCAGTCGGTTCCTTTGCGGCGGGCGATGACGGCGAATTCGCCAGGGGTTCCGGCGATTCCGCGGGTTTCGTCCCAGGCGGCGGGGCAGTCCTTGATGAATTGGAATTCGGGGGCGTTTTCGTAGGCCTGAGGGTTGTCGGAGACCATCTGGAAGGGGGCGAAGTAGATGGGGTACATGGCGAGCTGGTGGGCGCGGGTGCCGATGGTGACGGGGCGGTCCATGACGGGTTCGTACTGCGCGCGGGTGACGTTGTGGAAGGAGCCGGGGGTGTAGTCCATGGGTCCGGCGAGCATGCGGGTGAAGGGGAGTGTGAGGTGGTGGGCGGGGTTGTCGCGGAGGCCGGCCTTGGATTGTTCCATGCCGGTGACGGCTTCGTAGCCGAGGACGTTGGGGAATTCGCGTTCGAGGCCTGTGGGGGTGGTGCAGCCGTGGAAGTCGAGCATGAGGTGGTGTTGGGCGGCGAGCTGTGCGACATCGTAGTACCACTGGATGGCGGCCTGGTCGTTGCGTTCGATGAAGTCGATTTTGCAGCCGGCGACGCCCCATTTTTCGAAGAGGGGGAAGGCTTGTTTCATCTGGGAGGCGGCGTCGGTGTAGGAGAGCCAGATCCAAACGCGCACGTTTTTGGATTTGGCGTATTGGACGACGGCGGGGATGTCGACTTTGCCGTTCATCTGGGTGATGTCGGCGTGGCGGGACTTGGGGTCGATGGGTTTGGCCCAGCCGGCGTCGATGAGCATGTATTCGAAGCCGGAGTGGGCGGAGAAGTCGACGAAGAATTTCATGGTGTCGGTATTGAAGGCGGATTTGCCGTCGGGGCCGATGGAGCCGTTCCACCAGTTCCAGGAGGATTTGCCAGGGTGGATCCAGGAGGTGTCGGGGATTTTTGTTGCGGGGTTGAGGGAGGTGAGGATGTTGGAGTCGATAAGTTTGGCGGGGGAATCGGCGACCTGGATGACGCGCCAGGGGGAGGTGTGGGGGAGATCGCCTTCGACGGCGAGGTCGGGGTTGTCGGGGTGGGGGGAGATTTTGGATTCGAGGAAGTGGCCGCCCCATTCGGTGGAGGGGTTGGTGAGGTACATGGCGGAATAGCCGCGGAGGTTGGCTTCGGTGATGTTGCACCAGATTTCTTTGTGATCAGGGGTGACGGCAGGGATGTCGATGAGGCAGGGGCAGCCGAGGAGGAGGTCGCTGTGGACGCCGCCCTGGTTGCAGAGGGCGGAGAGGGGGAGGGGGATGAATTCGGATTCGTACATGGAGTGGAAGTTGGGGAGGAGGAGGGACCAGGCGATGGCATCTTTGACGGGTTGGAAGCGGGTGTGTTCGGCTGCGAGTTGGAATTTCTGGAGGGCGGGTTGCTGGGGGATGAGGTAGCGGAAGGCGATGGCGTCGTCATAGGCGCGGGCTTCGATGGAGAATTTGCGCTGGGGGGCGCCGGGTTCTTCAAGGTTGAGGGTGGTGGCGTTGTAGTGATCGGAGATGGTGGAGGCTTTGCCGGCGGGGAGGTGGTAGGTGGCATTGTGGGCGTCGAACTGGATGCCGGTGATGCGGACGTTCTTGCCGAGGGGTGGGCCGTCTGTGAGTTGGAGTTGGAGTTGGGAGGGGGAGAAGATGGGGTTGTCGTCGCGGGTGATGGTGTAGGTGAGTTGGCCGAAGGGGGTTGGGGCGTTTTTTACGTCGAGGGTTTGGAAGTGGATGGCGAAGTGGCCGTCGGGAGAGGCGAGGTTGGCGCCGGGGGTTTGGGCGAAGGCGGGGGTGGAGGAGAGGAGTGCGGCGGCGATCAGGGATTTGCGCATGGCGGGCCTCGGGGTTGAGGTTCAGGTTTGAGACGTGTGATGAGATTGTAACGGGGAGGTGGTTGGGGTGTTGCATGCACATTGGCGCGCGCCGTCGAAGAGGGCGGGCATTGCGGGGTGGGGGCCGTGGATTTTGGGGGGAGGGGAGGGGAGAATGGCCGATATTCGGTATAAGAGCACTTTTTATTGAGGTATGCATGAAGGGCCGGACGGCGAAAATTTCGCGCAAGACGAAAGAGACGGATATTTCACTCGAGGTGTCGCTGGACGGGACGGGGCAGTCGGCGATTGAGACGGGGGTGGGTTTTTTCGATCACATGCTGACGCACCTGGCGAAGCATTCGCTGATGGATCTGAAGGTGAAGGCGACCGGCGATACGCATATTGATGATCATCACACGGTGGAGGATGTGTCGCTGGTGCTGGGATCGGCGATCGACAAGGCGCTGGGGGAGAAGGCGGGGATTTTCCGGTATGGGTGGGCATCCATTCCAATGGAGGAGACGCTGGCGCATGTAACGCTGGATTTGAGCGGGCGTCCGGCGTTTGTTTTCAACGTGGCGTTTCCGTCGAAGAAGATCGGGACGTTTGATGTGGAGCTGGTGCATGAGTCGCTGCGGTCTCTGGCGAACACGGCGAAGATGAATCTGCATGTGAATGTGCCGTATGGGGGGAATGCGCATCATGTGGCGGAGGCGATTTTCAAGGCGCTTGCGAAGGCGTTGCGGCAGGCGATGAGCGTGGATGAGCGGGCGGGCGGGGCGGTGCCTTCGACGAAGGGGACGCTGGTGGAGTGAGGGGACGGCGATAAATTAGCCACGAAAGACACTAAAGACACGAAAGGGAGTGGGCGTTGTCGATTTGAGACGGAGAGCCCCGGCGGTGTGCCGGGGCTCTTTTTTTTGGGGAGGTTGGTGGGGGACGCGAAATCGCAAACGTTGTTGCGGGACCGGGTGTTGAGCGCGGGATTTGGTGGGGAGAACCGGTCATCACTGAGCCGCGCTCGGTAACGGGCGGATGCCCGTGCCGCGAGGTTCTTGCGGCTTTAGAAGTCGAGGGTGAGGCCGAGGGTGAATTTGGTGTCGTTGTGTTTGTTGCCGCTGTCGGCGGTGTTGTCGTAGTCGTCGCGGAAGTCGAGTTTGAGGCCGGCGCCGCGGGCGATTTCGGGGAGTTTGAAGGCGAGCGCGGTGTCGGAGGTGACCTGGTAGCGGTTGCTGTCTTCGACGGCGGTGGTGTAGAGGAGGTCTTCGGTGAGGGAGGTGCGGTCGTTGATGATGTAGGCGGCGCGGAGGCCGAAGAGGCCGTCGAAGTCGGTGGTCTGGTGGTGGTTGAAGAAGCGTTCGTAGACGAAGGCGGGGCCGGCGCGGAGGTCGAGGTTGAAGCGTTTGCCTTTGAAGAGGTAGTAGCCGGGGCCGAAGGAGGTGGTGGAGCGGAGGGAGATGTCTTTGACGGCGTCGTAGAGTTCGTGGTTTTCGGCGAAGGCGTACCAGCGTTCGGACTTGTCGAACTGTGGGAAGGAGCGGCGGTAGACGGCGTCGAAGTAGGCATCGTCGGACGTTTGCTCGCCGGAGGTGACGGCGTAGTCGGCGCCGATTTTGAGGTTGATTTCCTCGGGTTTGATTTCGTATTTGAATGTGGCCTGGGCGGTGAGGCTGGAGGAGTCGGTGTTTCCGGAGGTGGCGACGGCGCCGAGGGTGAGCTGGTTTTTCCAATGAGGGCCGATGGGGAGGAACCAGGGCTCGAGATCGAGGTAGACGGCCTTGGGGGCAGCGGTGGCGGGGGTCGCGGGATTGGCGGCGACGGCGATGGGAGGGAGTGCGTCGGGCGGGGCGGCGGATTCGGTTTCTTTCCAGCCGACGGCGTTGGCGATGGGGGAGACGTACGCGGCGTGGGATTGGCCCTGGGGATTGATGATGGTGACCTTGTCATCGGAGCGGAGGGTTTTGACCTTGTCGCGATGGATGTGAAGGAGGCCGGCGAAATCGGTCTGGAGGTCGATGGTGTCGGGGGCGATGCGGGTGATGGTGCCGGTGAGGGTGTCGTTGGATTTGAGGGTGACCGTATCGGGGAAGGCGGGCGTAGCGAGGGCGGCGAGGAGAAGGGATGCGAGGAAAGGGCGGGAGCGCTTCATCAGGTTTTGCCTCCGTGCAAAAAATTAAATGCGGGGATCAGAGGTTACGAGCGGTTGTGCCGCGTGGATGCGGGAATGGTATGCAAAAGGGTTGCTTTTGGCGCGGGAGTGTTTCGCGAAAAATTCAGTTGGGCTTCGTCGCTTCCAAAAAATCAAAATGGCGATTGGGCGCGTCGGCCGCAGGGCAGTTCGGGCGCTCGCGATTGAGGGGCGGGGTTGGTATTATTGCGGGTCTCGATTTGAGGCAGGATGATGGCGGAAGCGCGCACGATTCTGTTTTCGGGCCGGGTGCAGGGCGTAGGATTCCGGATGACGGCGGTGCATTTTGCGAGTGGGCGGCCGTTGGACGGGACAGTGCGCAACCTGCCGGACGGGCGTGTCGAGATGGTCGTGGAAGGCGAGCCGGCGGAAATAGACGGGCTGGTGTCGCGTCTGCGTGAACATTTCGGGCGTTTTGTACGTAGTGTAGATCAGTCCGTGTCGCCCCCCCTGCCGGGCGGAAAACGCGGACGTGGAATACGGGTTATTGAGTGAATTCACAGGACGCACATGCCTACACGTGAAGTTCTCTGGGGGATGTTTACGATCGGGGTGCTGGTGGTCGTGGTGTGGGGGGCGCTGTTCGCTTTTGCGCGCAAGGCGATCGGGGGGAAGCTGATGGCGTACATCACGGCAATTGCCTGGACGCTGGGGCTGGCGTGCGTGACGTTTGCGTTCTGGGAGGAGTATTCGTACCTGGGGATCGTGGGGGCGTACCTGTTTGCGCTCGTGGGGGTGGAAGCGGTGTTCGGGCTGATCGAGTTCGGGATCCTGCGGCTGATCGGGTTGTTCCGGCTGGGGGCGTTGACGCGGATCACGTATTACGAAGCGCTACTGCAGCCGTTTACGATCATCGTGGTGGTCATCGGGCTGGCAGCGATCACGATTTTTGCGTTTGTGCCGTACTACACGATGGGGGAGGATTACAAGATGTACCGGGACGTGGCGATCTCGCTGGCGTTCCTGTTCACGCTGCCGGTGATGGTGTTCGCGTCGACGAAGGTGATCGACGAGGAGATCGAGAACCGGACGATGCTGACACTGATGTCGAAGCCGATCGCGCGCTGGCAGGTGGTGATCGGGAAGTATTTCGGGGTGCTGGTGCTGTGCCTGGGGGTGATCACGGCACTGGGGATCGTGGCGGGGACGTGCGCGTATTTGCGGTACTTTGATGACATGCGGATCGATTATTTCGTCGCGCGGTCGCAGGCCGAGCAGATGATGCTGAACCTGACGAACACGAAGGCGGTGCTGGCGATCATTCCGTCGATTTTCCTGGAATTCCTGCAACTGGCGATGCTGGCAGCGGTGTCGGTGGCCATTTCGACGCGGTGGGGGTTGGCGCTGAATGTGACGGCGACGGTGGTGCTGTACATCGGGGCGAACCTGGCACGGTACGCGGTGGCGTTGGAACTGCCGATGCCCCTGAGCTGGGTGGTGACGGCGGTGGCGCATCTGCTGCCGGGGTTGTCGCTGATGGATTTGAGCCAGCGGCTGGTGTACGGGAATTTCAATTACGGCGACAAGCGTTTCTGGGCCGGGGGGAACACGCCGACGTACGGGGCGATCTGGCAGTACGTGGGGATCGCGACGGCGTATGCGGCGTTTTACGTGTCGGGGATTTTGTCGTTCGGGGTGGCGCTGTTCAGGACGCGGGAGTTGACGTAAGGGGTAAATGGTAATTTGTAAGTGGTAATTGGGCGGGGGCGGCTAAGATTGGGCGTGTTTTGTGAGGCGCGCCTGATGGTTTATGACTGCATTATCCTGGGCGGGGGGCCGGCGGGGCTGGCGGCGGGGGTGTACATGGGGCGGTATTTGCGGCCGACGTTGATCATGGATCACAAGAAGCCGCAGACGCGGTGGCACCGGCCGATTGCGCACAACATCCTGGGGTTTCCGGCGGGGATTCATCGGAACCAGTTGCTGGACTGGGGGCGGGTGCATGTGCAGAAGTATGAGAGCGTGAGCACGCGCGGGGCGACCGTGGTGGCGATCGGGCAGGTGAAGTTGGCGGGCGGGGAGATGGGGTTTGAGGTGCGGGATGATGAGGGGGGGAAGTACGTCGGGCGCGGGGTGATCCTGGCGATGGGGGTGGAGTACACGTTGCCGGAAATCAAGGATATTTTTTCGTATGCGGGGCACACGATCTGGCATTGCCCGGAGTGCGATGGGTACAAGTGCGTGGGGAGGAAGATCGTGGTGATCGGGACTGATCGGGGGTCTGTGGAGATGGCGTTGAATGCGACGGTGTGGACGCAGGACGTGACGGTGCTGGCGAATGGGCGAGATTGTGCGCTGGATGAAGAGTGTGCGCGGAAATTGAAGGATGCGGGGATCGCGGTGTTGCAGGAGAAGATTGCGGGAATTGTGGGGGAAAAAGAGGAGGGGAAGATCGAGGGGTTTTTGCTGGAGGATGGGACACGGGTGGCGGCGGAGGGGGCGTTTGCGAATTATCCGTGTGCGGTGGAGGAGGGGCTGCTCAAGCAGTTGCCGCTGGAACTGGAGACGGGGCGGTGGGTGAAGGTGGATCACCGGATGCGGACGAATATTGCCCGGTGTTATGCGGCGGGGGACATTGTGGCGAATGCACAGACGCAGTTAAGCGTCGCGATGGGGACGGGGGCGACGGCGGCGATCTGGCTGCACAAGGAGCTTTTGCCGGAGGGGAAGTATTTGAGCGGGCGGGAGTGGTGAGGTTGGGGGCTAGGGTCTGGGGTCTGGGGTCTGTGGGTTGCGGCGGTTTTGCAGGTGGATGTGAATGGCTTCGGGGTAGGCGAGGCATTCCTGTTCGAAGACGCGGGCGGCGAGGGTATCGGGGGTGTCGGCTGGGAGGACAGGGACTTTTTTCTGGAGGATGATGGGGCCGGTGTCGTAGGTGTTGTCGGCGTAGTGGACGGTGCAGCCGGACTCGGTTTCGCCGGCGTCGATGACGGCTTTGTGGACGTGGTGGCCGTGCATGCCTTTGCCGCCAAATTTGGGGAGAAGGGCGGGGTGGATGTTCATCACGCGGCCGGCGAAGTCGTCGGGGATGGTCCAGAGGGAGAGGAAGCCGGCCATGAGAGCGAGGTCGACAGAGTGGTGACGGAGTGTGTGGGCGATGCGGTTGGAGAAGTCATCGAGGGAGGGGAAGTCCTTGCGGGTGATGATGTGGAGGGGGAGGCGGAGATTCTGTGCGCGCCGGATGCCGTAGCAGGTGGGATTGCTGGCGATGACGCAGGCGATCTGTGCGGGGAGTTCGTTCTTCGCGATTTTGTCAGCGAGGTTCTGGAGGGTGGTGCCGCCGCCGGAGATGAGAATGCCGAGACGGAGGGGGTTCATTTGTGCCCCCCCACCGGCGTTGCAGCGGACGAATTTTCGATTTTTGATTTTTGATTTTCGATTTGGGGGGCGTTTGCGCTGAATCGAAAATCGAAAATTGAAACTCGAAAATGGCTTCGCGATTGCATGTTGTTCATTTTGCTCACTCGGAATTTTAGGCGGGGGATATCTTAGCGGATTTCAGTCTTCGGGAGAGGATCAGCATGGCGAGGATTCCGAGGGCCATGACGATGGAGACGGCGGTGGCGATGCGGAGGAAGGCTTCGTGTCGGACGGCGTCGCCGCTGGCGAGGGCGGAGACAGCGGGGCCGACGCAGATGCCGAGGCCGATGAGGGCTTCGTGGATGCCGGCGTGTCCGCCGTGTCCTTCGGAGACGTGCATGGCGTAGTAGAAGGAGGAGGAGTAGATCATGGCGGTGGCGAGGCCGAAGACGATCTGCATGAGGATGAGCATGGGGATGTTGTTGAAGACCAGGAGGAGGACGAAGCTGATCCAGAGGGCGATCTGGCCGCCGAGGAGCCAGCGGAATTTGTAGTGCCAGCCGGACCATTTCCAGAGGGCGGCAAAGGCAAAGACGCGTACGAGTCCCCAGACGGAGGTGGCGAATCCGATGGTGGTGAGGTTTTCGATGCCGGCCTCTGTGGCGAGGCGCATCTTGACGGGGAGGACGACATTGATGGCGACGTAGGCAAGGGCGTTGCCGATCCAGGCGAGGTGGAGGAGGGTTTTGGCGCGGTGCTGCATGTCAGGGGTGTCGAGCTCGCGTTCGTGCTCGGATTCTTCGGGGACGTGCTCTTTGCCGACGGCGCTTTCGGGCGCGGCGAAGAGGAGGAAGAGGATGAAGGAGAGGGCGCTGCAGAGGGCGGGGACGAAGAAGACGTTGCCCCACCAGAGTTTTTCGAGCGCGCCGCAGGTGAAGAAGGAAACGAAGCCGGCGGAACCCCAGGAGACGTTGTACATGGCGGTGCGCATGTTGAGGGGCATGGGGGCGTGGGTACGGGTAATGGCGCTTTCGATGGCGGGCCAGATGGTGGAGCTGGTGAAATTGAAGGGGATCATGAGAAGGAGGAGGAGAAAGACGCTGGGGATTTTCATGGTGAGGAGGGGGATGAGGGCGGTGAAAGCGGAGAGGAGGACCATGGCGCCGACGACGCGGCGCGGGCCGAAGCGTTCGGCCAAGCGGCCGGACTGGAGGGAGATGAAGATGTAGGCGAACCCCCAGGTGGCGGAGAGCCAGAGGCGGAGGGCGGGGGTGACGTGGAGCTGTGCGTCGGCGAAGTCGTAGGCGCCGGTGCAGAAGAGTGTGGCGGCGTAGGAGTTGAGGCACTCGATGGCGAACCAGGGGAGGAGATTGCGGTTGGTCGCGCGAGCGTCGCCGAGCGTCCGTGCGATGGCGGGATTTGGTGACACTGGAAGAATACTCCGTGAGAAGAGACAGTGTACGGGATTGGGCGGGGAGTTCCAGAGCGGGGGGCGCGCCGTCGCCTGGTGAGCGAAATTCGCAGGTTTTGGTTCTTTTTGATAATTGCGGCAAAAATAAATCGCCAATTGTCAAAACTCGGGGTAAGTTCCAATTGGACGGGTCCGCGCTCAGATCCGAAGCCTTGCCTCGCACTTCGGCGGCATTACTACCGCGCGGCCCGGAGAGAGGAATGGTCATGAGCCTATTTGTGAAACGGGCGCAGTACGCCCGTGGCGGCGCGGTGGTGGTGTTTGCGGTTGTTGCGGCGGCGGGTCAGGGGGTACTGGGGGCGAATACGTCGTGGGTGAAGGTCGGACAGTCGGGGCGGTTGATGTACGGGATGGATGGGGCGGGGGATCGAATTCTCGATTTTTCGGAGTCGGGGTACATGGGGGGCGGCGTGGCGTTGCCAGTGTATTCGAACGTGGTGACGCCGGACCGGGTGGTGACGGTTTCGCCCGCCGCGGGGGGAGCAGATTCGCTGACGGCGATCCAGGCGGCGATCAATGCGGTGGCGGCGAAGCCGTTGAATGCGAACGGGTTTCGCGGGGTGGTGCAGTTGAGTGCGGGGACGTTCAACATCAGCAACTCGATCAAGATCACTTCCAGCGGGATCATTTTGCGCGGGATGGGGAGCGGGGCGGGTGCGGGGTCTACCGCGCTGGCGTACACGGGGACTTCGCAGATCAACATGGTGCAGGTGGACTCGTCGAATTCGCGCTCGACGAATACGACGCACAGCATCACGGACAAGGTCGTGCCGGCGGGGGCGACCAGTTTTCATGTCGATGTGCCGGGGGCTTACAAGGTGGGAGACAGGGTGCTGATTCATCGGCCATCGACGGCAACGTGGATTCACGACCTGGGGATGGATGCGATTCCGCCGCGGTCGGACGGGTCGACGGTGCAGTGGGCGCCGGGGTCGAAGAATGAGGACCTGGAACGGACGATCACGCACATTGATTCGGTGAACGGGACGATTCAACTGGATGCGGGGTTGCCGGACTCACTGACGCAGAATTATGGCGGGGGGACGATTTCGAAATACACGTGGAACCGGACGAACAACGTGGGGATTGAGAACCTTCGCGGGGACGGGTTTGCGAGCTACGTGCCCGGCGTAACGAGCGCGACGGATGAGAATCATGCGAAAACGTTTGTTTACGTGCAGGACACGCAGAACGCGTGGGTGAAGAACGTGGTGGGAACGCACCTGGTGTATGCAACGGTACAGGCGGCGACGGGGTCGAAGTTTGTGACGGTGGACGGCGCAACGTCGATGGTGCCGGTGTCTCAGATCACCGGCGGGCGGCGGTATCCGTTCGATATCGAGGGGCAGTTTGTGCTGATGGAGAATTTGAATTCGGACAACGGGCGGCACGAGTTTGTGAACAACTCGCCGAGCCGAGGGCCGAACGTTTTTTTGAACGGGGTTGCGACGAACGGGCACGCCGATTCGGGGCCGCACCAGCGGTGGTCGGTGGGAACGCTTTATGACAACCTGACGACGAACACGAGCATTGACGTGCAGAACCGCGGGAACTCGGGGACGGGGCACGGGTGGGCGGGGGCGAACATGGTGATCTGGAATTCGAGCGCGAAAAATTTTTACGTGCAGAATCCGCAGACGTCGGAGAACTGGATCATTGGATCAACGGGGACGGTGCATTCGACGTCGCAGTTCACGAGCGGGTCGTTTCCCTCTTATGCCGATGCGAACAACACGGGGAGCAAGGTGACGCTCAACGTGAACGGCACCGCGTACACGAGTTTGTACCAGGCGCAATTGGCACAGAAGGCGGCGAACCCGAAGGAGCAATTGCGCGAGTATGTGGTGGGAGATTACGACGGGTTCGTGAACGACGGGGCGTCGGATAACGTCGCGGTGGATGCGGCGTGGAAGGGGAAGGTGACCGCGGCTTCGGCGTTGCCGCAGGTGGGGTTCGATCGGACCGATGCAACGAGTTCGAACGTGCCGTTCACGTTCAGTTACGAACTGGGAGCAAAGGAGCAGGTGACGTCGGCGGTGCTGACGCTGGCGGTGGAAACGCTTGGGGGGAACAGTGCGTCGGAGAAACTGTTTATTGAGGACATGGCGAATGGGATCGCACTGAGCACGCTATCGAGCCAGCACTTTGGGAGTTCGGACATTTATCAGATTGAGTTCCTGGCGGGGAGCGCGACCGATGCGCTTTCGTTCCTGCAGGATGGGAAACTGAACCTGGACGTGTCGGCGAACCATGCGGTGGATTGGGCGAATCTGCAGTTGGAGGTCGCCCCGCTGCCGACGCCGGAGGCGGGAACGGCAGCGCTAGTGGCAGCGGGGTTGGCCGCGATGATGATCCGGCGGCGGCGGGAAGTTTCGCGTGCGGAGTGAGCGGTTTAGAATTTGTGCCGGTTGAGAGTTGAGACAGGGAGGTCCGTATGCGTCGGCGGCGATTGGTTTGTGTTCTGGGAATTGCGCTGGGAATGGGGATGGTGACGGGGGCGATCGTTTCGTGCGGCTCTTCTTCGGATTCGTCGCAGACCGCGCCGCATGTGGCGGGGAATTCGCGCGAGGAGGTGGGGCGGTATTTGATCCTGGTGGCGGGGTGCAACGATTGCCACACGCCGGGGTGGAAGCGCGACCAGACGATCCCGGAGAAGGAGTGGCTGACGGGGGTGCCGGAGGGATGGCGCGGGCCGTGGGGAACGACGTATGCGTCGAACCTGCGGCTGTCGATGCAGGTGTACACGGCGGAGAGTTTCGTGAAAACGATGCGGGTACGGAATGCGCGGCCCCCGATGCCGTGGGCGTCGCTTCATGCGATGACGGATGAGGATCTGATGAGCGTTTATGCGTTTATCAAGTCGCTGGGGCCTGCAGGGCAGATGATGCCTGCGGATTTGCCGCCGGGCGAGGCGCCGAAGACGCCGTATGTGTCGTCGTTTGTGGTGAAGCCGGGCGAGGAGGCGGCGGCGACGAAGCCGAAGTGAGTTTTGGTGAGCACGCCGCGGCGATCCCGGCGCGACACGCGCCGGCGCTGTTGGATGTCACTGCGGAGCATCGGGGGCGGGTTCGCCGAAGTTGGGGGTGCCGTCTGGGTTCCAGTGGAGGATCTGGGCGCGGGTATTGCGGTTGGGGTCGTGGAGGGGATCGCCCTTGATTTCCTTGTAGTTGCGGGCGTGGTAGACGATCACGTCGTATTTGCCATCGGGAGTGGTGGTGAAGGAGTTATGGCCGGGGCCGAAGACGTGGCGGTCTTCATCCGTTTGGAGGACGGGTTTCGGGGACTTGGTCCAGGAGGCGCGATTGAGGAGGTCGGCATCGGCGTTGGCGGTGAGCATGCCCATGCAGTAGTGGTAGTCGGTGGCGGAGGCGGAGTAGGTGATAAAGATTTTGCCGTTCTTTTGCAGGACGGCGGGGCCTTCGTTGACGAGGTAGCCGATGCGTTCCCAAGGGAGATCGGGCTTGGAGAGCATGACTTGTTTGCCGGTGATGGAGGTGGGGGTGTCCATTTTGGCGATGTAGAGGTTGGTGTTGCCTTCGATCTTGGGGTCTTTCTGGGCCCAGACGAGGTAGTTGGTTCCATTGTGTTCGAAGGTGGTGGCGTCGAGGGAGAAGGATTGCCAGTTGGTTTTGAGCTGGCCGTCTTCCTTCCAGGCGCCTTCGAGGGGATTGGGGCTGGCGTTTTCGAGGACGTAGATGCGGATGTCCCAGACTTTTTCGGCGCCGCCGGCGGCGAAATAGATGTACCACTTGTTGTTGATGTAGTGGATTTCGGGGGCCCAGATGTGGGAGCCCATGGGGCCGTGGGGGTGCTTGGTCCAGATGGTTTTGGGTTGGGCGGTGCCGAGATCGTTGAGGTTTTTGGCGCGGCGGAGTTCGATGCGGTCGTAGGCGGGGACCGTTGCGGTGAAGTAGTAATAGCCATCGGTGTGGAGCATGGCGAAGGGGTCGGCTCGCTGGAGGACGAGGGGGTTGTGGAAGACGGGTTCGTTGGCTGCGCGGGCGCGGAGCGGGCTCAGGGACAGTAGTGGTATTAGTGATAGCAGTCGTATTAGGGGGGTTGTGCGGCGGCGGGTCATTTGGGCTCCGGGCAATTTGTGAGAAGTGCGCGGTGGGGAATTCGGAAATATTGTTTAGTTATTCGGGGGCGAGGTCAAGGGTGGTTAGAGGTGCTTTTGAAGGAGTGGGGCGAGGGGGGTGAGGATGGCGGCGGTGAGGATGCCGTTGAGGGCCATCGCGAGGCCGGCGTAAGTGCCTTGGAGTTCGGAGCGGACGAGGGAGGTGGCCGTGCCGATGCCGTGGCAGGAGAGGCCCATGGCAAGGCCGAGGGGGAGGTGCTTACGGAAGCCGCAGGCGTGGAGGAGGGGCGGCGCGACGACGGAACCCCAGAGGCCGGAGAGGACGGTGACCATGGCGGCGACTTCGGGTCTTCCACCGAGGGCGCGGGCGACTTCCATGCTGATCGGGGTCGTCACGGAGCGCGGGAGGACGGAAAGGGTGATTTCGTGGGAGGCGTGGAGGAGAGCGGCGCAGGCGTAGGCGGAGAGGATGCCGACGAGACAGCCGGTGACGATGGAGATCGTGAGGGGGAGGGCGTGTTTTTTGATGGCGGGGGCGTGTTTGTAGAGGGGAACGGCGAGGGCGACGGTGGCGGGGCCGAGGAGGAGGGTGAGGAAATCGGCGCCGACGCGGTAATCGGGCAGGGGGATACGGAGTGCGAGGATAAGGAGGATGAGGATGCCACAGGTAATGAGAAGGGAATTGAGAAAGCGAAGGCGGTGATGGATGGCAAGCGCGAGGGCGTAGGCGGCGATGGTGAGGGTGAGGCCGAACAGAGGGGAGGCTGTGAGGGCGTGCGGAATCATGAATGCTCTTCTCTGGAGAAGAGATTTGCGGTGAAGGCGGTGGCGAGGGCGGTGAGGAGGGTGGAGACCAAAATGACGGCGAGGAGGGGGAAAAGGTTTTTGGCGAGGAGATCGGCGAGGGCGAGTGAGGCGACGATGACGGGGGCGAAGAAGAGGAGCATGTGGCGGAGAAGGAAATGGGCGGCCTCCTCGACCCAGTGGAGTTTGACGATTTTGGTGAAGAGGGCGACGAGGAGGAGCAGGAGGCCGATGACGTTGCCGGGGAGGGGGATGTGGGCGTATTCGTTGAGGAGGACGCCGAGGAGGTTGAAGAGGAGGAGGATGGCGAGGCCGATCATGGGGGATTGTAGGGGGGCGGGGGGTGCGGGTGAAGGGGTTTGGACGCTTCCCTCCGTATTGCGTACTTAGGCGACGGGGGCATCGGCTCCACTTAGACGTAGGATTTGAGTTGGGACATGCGGGCGTCGATGCCGTCGATGGTCAGCATGTTGAACGCCGGGGGCAGGAAGCGGGCGTCGGTGCATTCCTTTGTCGCGGCGAGGTCCATGTATTCGAGTTTCTTTGTGTTCGGATTGGGGCGGGCTTCGAGGAGGGCGGTGGCGAGGAGGTCTTTGAGGTTGGGTTTGGGCTCGGGGGCGAGAGCGTGTTGGCGCTGGACGCGGACGAGGAGGGATTCGACTTCGTTGCCGGAGAGGATGAGGGTTGGAGGCATGTCGGGGATCTGTTCGGACGGGAGGGGGAATTTAAATTTGCTGGCGATGGCGGTGAAGAGGGACTTCATTTCGTCGGGGGTCTGGGGCGGGAAGAGAGGGATGTGGACGTCGAGGCGGCCGGGGCGTTTGAGGTCGACTTCGAGGAGGTCGGGGCGGGAGGTGGCGAAGACCCAGATGATTTTGCCGCGGTTGCGGGTGTCGGACATTTCCTTGGCGAGCATGGCGTAGACGCGGCCGGAGAGGCCGGAGTCGTCGGAGGAGTCGCGTTTGCCGGTCATCTGGTCGGCTTCATCGACGAAGACGACGACCTGGCCGAGGGCGCGGAGGATGGAGAAGATTTTTTCGAGGTTGGATTCGGTAGCGCCGACCCACTTGTCGCGGAAGTTTTTGAAGACGACGCAGGGGACGCCGAGTTCGCCGGCCCAGCAGTTGACGAGAAACGTCTTGCCGGTGCCGATGCGGCCGGCGATGAGGTAGCCCATGGGAAGTGCGGCGGTGTTGTTCTGCTTGAGGAGTGCGGCATCTTCGCGGAGCCACGTTTTGATCGCCTCGCCGGAGTCGCCTTGCGAAAAGTTGTCGAGGGTGAAGGGGGATTCGACGAATTCGAGGAGGCCGTTGGTTTCGCGTTCGATGGCATCCTTTTTCATGCGGGTGAGCCAGGAACTGGTGATATTGCGCTCGTTGTTGAGGGCCTGGCCGATGAGTGTGCGGGCGCCGACGCGCGAGAGGCCGGTGAGGCGGCGGCCGAGGATGTCGAGGGGGACTTCGCTGCGTTTGGGAAGGTCCGGAAAGACGTTGGCGTGGAGGGAGTTGAGGTAGTCGAGCATTTCTTCTTCATTGGGGAGGGGGATTTTGAGCTTGGCGGGGTGGGGGTTGTTGATGACGAGGTCGTTGAGGTCGTTGAGCTGCTCGGTAAGGAGCACGGTGATGATGTTGGATTGAAGGATGGCGGGGTCATTGGCCCAGGTGAGGGCTTTGACGATGTTGGCGCTAAAGTCGCCGCCGAGGGAGGCGGGATTGCCGGCGGGGACGATGAACTGGGCGAAGTCGAGGATGATGGCGATTTTGTTGGGCGCCTTGGCCCCGGCGCCCCCCCTACCGCCATTGCCAGGGGTCGCGGCAGCCTTGGGATCATTGGCGATGGCGCGGAGATTGAGCGTACGCAGGAGATACCGGTCGATGATTTCGAGTGCGGGGCCAGGCTCGCGGGCGCGGGTAAAGAGGGGCTTGTCGGATTCGGGAAGAGATTCGAGCCATTGGGCGACATCGTCGGCGCCTTTGGTGGGACGAATGCCTTTGCCGCGGTCGTAGTGGAGCACGACGTCATAGGTGCCGAACATTACTTCTTCGAGGAAGGATTTGAGGGGGAGGAGGCGGGGCCTTGGGAGCGGCGGCGGGGTGGTGTTGCCGTTGGCGCTTGCGGGTGCCGGTGGGGCCGGCGGGGCGGGAACGAGGTCGAAGATGTTGCCGTAGAGGATGAATTGCGCGATGGAGCCGGAGCGGAAGAGGTCGCGCATGTCCTGTGCCCAGAGGGGGAGGTCGGCCATGATTTTCTCCGATGGGAATAAATGAATTGTGGGGGCGGCGGTGCGGCAATGCAATAAAAACTGTGCGCAACTGAAGAGACCGCGTGACGATGTGACAATTTCCGCAGAAAAAAGCGGAGAACGCTTTTGCATTCGAGCGGGGCCGTGCTATCTTCATTCCACGCAACAGGTGTCCGGCAAGGTGCCGGATGAAAAGGGAAGGCGGTGAAAACCCGCCACGGACGCGCCGCTGTAACGGGCCATTTGCGTCCGGTCACTGGAGACCCCCACGACCTCCCCGTGAGGTCGCACGGTTCACCCCCCTACCGACCGGGTGAACCTGAGGGAATTCGGGAAGATCGGAACGCCCCCAAGCCCGGAGTCAGAAGACCTGCCTGATGCTGGTTGTCAGTCCTCGCGAGATGGGACACAGACAGGACTTCGGCTATTTACGGCATTGAATCCATCGCCCCCCTCGGGCCGTTGATGCGCTGGCATCGACACGACGCCATTCGCGCCGTCATTTCCGACCGGTCTATCGGCCGTCCCAGGAACATCGTTCCTCACGGCAGAGCGCCTGCGAAGCGTGCTGCCGTTTTTCCGATCCGCGAGACGCAACCTTCCTGCAATCGGTGCCACGCGCATTGGCACACGGAGGTTCTTATGTCGTTGCGGTCTCGGTTTGGATGGTTGTTGTCGGTGGTGTGCGGGGCGGTGCTGGCGCGGCCGGCGGCGGCGGGAGGGACGTTCGCGGGGAACGTCGTGGAGTATGTGCCGGGGGCGATCACGAGCGCAGGGTTGCAGCAATCGGCGAATGCGACGCTGGGGCTGCCGGCGTCGGTGGATGACGGGGAGACGTCGCCCTTCAGTCCGCCGTTTCATGCCAGCAGCATCACCGTGGTGGGCGGCGGCGGCCACCTCACGCTGCAATTCGCGCAGCCGGTGATTCCCGCGGAGGGGGCGGACATCGGCGTGTTCACGAACACGGGGCTGGTGGCGAAGATCACGAGCGGCACCGTCACCGCTTCCACCGCGGCCAATGGCAACGCCGCCACATTTTCGACGGATGCGGCCATTGTTTCGGTCTCGGATGACGGCACCCGCTGGTTCGCCCTGAACAACGATCAGCCGCTTGACCTGACGATGCCATCCAACGCCTTTACGGACGGAACTCTTTCGAGCACGGCGGGAATCAAGGTTTCGGGCGGCACGGTGGGTGCGGATCCATACAAGCGGTTCACGGGGACGCTGAAGGATTTTGCGGGACTGGCTTATCCGGAGATGCTGACGCTGCTCGATGGAAGTTTTGGCGGGGCGTGGCTGGACGCCTCAGGCACCGGCCTGCCGGAAATCAACATGATTCGTTTCGATGTGCCGGCGGGTGATCGGCTGGTGCTGGACGCGGTGACGGCATCGGGTGCTGTTCCGGAGCCTGCGACAGCCGGTGCGTTGGCGCTCGGCGCGGCAGCGCTGATCACACGACGGCGGCGGGGGCCGCGCTATGCGCAAACTGGTTTTCGTTTTTCTCGGAAGGGAGAGAGTATGCACAAGGGATGGATGATCGGCGCCGTGTGTGTGGCACTGATGGGTGCGGCAAACGCGCGTGCCACCACGCGGACTGTGGATTTCACGAGTAACCCGCTGACGGATCCGTCGGTGGTGATCAGCGGCCCGGATGCAGCGAACGCCGCATCGCGCTTCACCTATGATGTGAATGCCCACACGCTCACAGCGCATTACGACACGACGGCGCCGACGGTGATCCTCGCGTTTCCGCTCGCACAGCACATCACGGACCGCACGTCCTTTTCTTTTGCGGGGACACTTTCGGTGAACTCCGCCGGTTTTGTGTCGCCGGCCACGTTCGGCGGGCAGGTGGCTTCGTTCGGGCTCATTAATTCCACGACCACCGGCGACCAGCGTGCGACTGCAGCGACCGATGGCACTTCGTACGACATTGCCGCCGTCGATTACTTTCCCACGCAGGACAGCACGTTCGGGGGGAATTCGGCGGATCTCACGCTGATCTCCGCTCCGTCGGCGGGAAGCAGCTTCAACGATCACTTTTCGTTTGCCTTCGACAATCTCTCGTTGCCGCTCGACACGTCCGTGACCATGGGCGGCAGCTACGACGCGGCGACGCGTGATCTGACGCTGACGCTCAACGGATCGCCCATTGCGAGCGGAACCTTTGCCGCCGGGCAGTCGTTCGATTTCGATTCGCTGGCGCTGACGCTCTGGAATGATCCGAACCTTGGCACGTTCGGCGATCCCGCGGCGGCGGCGGTGACGTTTTCCAGCCTGTCGGTGACCTCCACGCCGGAGCCGTCGTCGATTGCGGTGCTCGGCCTTGGTGTCGCGCTGCTGGTGAAACGCCGTGCAAAGGCAGGCCTGTGACCTTACGCGGAACACATGTTCGCCGGATCAACGCCACGGGCCTGGAGCGGGGCCGGGTCCGTGGCGGCGGCGTGCGGGGGTTTACGCTCATCGAATTGCTGGTGGTGGTGGCGATCATCGCGGTGCTGCTGGCGATCCTGGTGCCGAACCTGGCGGCCGCCCGTTCCAGCGCGCGCCGGACCGTGTGTGCAGCGCATCTGCATTCCCTCGGACTCGCCACCTCCTGTTATCTGCAGAACAACAACGATTCGTTTTTCCGCTACTACACGGATGTGACGGTGCCGACGGCGGAGTGTCCCGCCGCCGGACGGCTCTGGTGGTTCGGCTTCGAACCCGGCGGCCCGGGCAGCGGGACCTATCGGCCGCTGCAGAAGGACAAATCGGTGCTCGCCCCCTACACGGCGGACCTGGCGCTCCTGCAGTGCCCGGAGTTTCCGTACGAGGCGCCCGGCTTTTTTCCAAAGTTCTCGCTGCACGCCTCTTCGTACGGGGTGAACATCGTGCTCGCGCCCGTCGGCGGCCGGACGGGCTCACGGAATGCCTACGCGGAACGGCAGCAGACCGTCTTCACCTTCGCCGACGGCATTCACTTCGACACGAGCCCCGGTTTCAACGAGCCCCCCTACCTGCTTTACACGAACCCGATGAGCCCGTCCGGTTATGCCCACTTCCGCCATGGAAACCGGGCCCAGGTCGCTTTCATGGATGGTCACGTGGAAAGCCTTCTGCAGACGATGCCCACGTATCAGCAGGTGGCGGGCTTTCCGACGGCGAATCTGCCGGCGGCCCTCTACGGGAAATAGCGGTCCGGCGGAGCCTTCGACTCGCGCCGGCCGACCCGCTATGATCATCCCATGGTCCCGGTTGGAGTAATGCATGAAGCGTTTTGAGTCGCTGCGCGTGATGTCGCTGGCTGTGGCGTGCCTGGGGATTGGGATTGGAATTGGACGGTGGTGTTATCCGGCGGCAACGCATGTGGTGCCGCACGCGGCGGCGCCCAATGGCGTGAAGGACTCCTACCAGTTCTTCGACACGCTGGTTGATCTCCGCTCGCAGATCCTGCACAACTATGTGGAGCCCGTGGACGATCAGAAGCTGCTCAACGGCGCCATCCACGGGATGATGGCCGAACTGGATCCGTACTCGAATTACTTCACTAAAGAAGAGCTGGCCAATTTCGATCGCGCCGTGCACGGGCAGTTCTCCGGCATCGGGGCGGAGATTTCGCAGGACCAGACGACCGGCAATTTCATCATCCTCTCGCCGCTGGAAGATTCTCCCGCGCTCAAGGCCGGCGTGTTCGCCGGGGATCGGATTCTGAAGGTCAACGGAGAGTCCGTGGAGGGTTTGTCGCTCACCGAGGTGCTCAAGAAGATCAGCGGGTCGCCCAATACGCAGTTGAACCTGACGGTGCTGCACGAGGGGGACAAGACGCCGACCGATTTGACCATCATGCGGGCCGTCATCCAGATGCACTCGGTCCGCGGCGTGAAGCACCAGCCCAACGGTGACTGGGATTTCCTGATCGACCCCGGGCATCGCATCGCCTACGTGCGGATTTCGAACTTCATGGAAACCACCGCGGAGGAGCTGGATGCGGCGCTTCTTCCGCTCTTTCATGACACGCAGGGCGGCGGCGTCAACGGCGTGATCCTCGATTTGCGCTTCAATCCCGGCGGGCTGCTGCAGGCGGGCATCGATGTGTCCAATCGCTTCCTCGATTCCGGCGTGATCGTTTCCACCGGGCGGCCCGACAGCACGAAGCGCGACTTCGTCGCCGAGGCGACGCCCGATCACACCTATCCCCGCGTGCCGGTGGTGGTGTTGATCAACAAGTATTCCGCCTCCGCTTCGGAAATCGTCGCCGGCGCTTTGAAGGACCATCAGCGGGCGGTGCTGATCGGCGAGCGTTCCTTCGGCAAGGGGTCGGTGCAGACGCTGCTCACGCTGGACAACGGCAACGCGGCCCTCAAGCTCACCACGCAGTACTACTATCTCCCCTCCGGAAAAAACATCATGAAGAAACCGGGGGCGACCACCTGGGGCGTCGAACCCGACCCGGCCTTCAATATCCCTCTGACCGACGAGGAGAATCGCCAGGTGCTGAGGGACCGGGCCAATTCCGAAATCATCCGGCACGTGACGACGAAACCTTCTGTTGCCGGCGACAAGACCCGCACGGTTGCGGATGCCTCCCCCACCGCTCCCCCCACGACGCAGCCGATTGAAGCCTCCGACCGGCAATTGCAGCGGGCGTTGGAAATGCTCATCGCCTACCAGGCCTTCGGCGGAAACAGGGATTTCGCGGCGGACGTCACCACCACGCGTCCCTCCGCCAGCGCCAGCATCCCGAAGCCCGAGCCCGCAACCGCACCGAAATGATCCGGAGGGCCTGATGCTGATCCTCGGGATCGAAACAACCTGCGACGAGACCAGCGCCGCGGTGGTGCGCGACGGCCACGAAGTGCTCTCCAATGTCGTTTCCTCGCAAATAGATCTGCACGCGAAATTCGGCGGCGTGGTGCCCGAGGTCGCGGCACGTGCCCATCTCGAAACCGTGAACGCCATCATCGACGAGGCCCTGCACGCGGCCGGCGTGACCGAGCCGCGCGAGGAGATTGCCGCGGTTGCCGTCGCGAACTGCCCGGGGCTGATCGGCTGCCTGCTTGTCGGCACGGCCACGGCGAAGGGGCTCGCCTTTGCATGGGAAAAGCCGCTGGTTGGCGTGAACCACGTCCAGGCGCATCTGTATTCGGTCCTCCTCCACGAGATTTTGCAGGACCCGACGCGGGAAGTGCCTTTTCCCGCGATCGGGCTGGTGATGTCCGGCGGCCATTCGTCGCTCTACCATGTGCGGGCGTTCGACCAGTTGCAGCGCATCGGGCAGACGCAGGACGATGCCGTCGGCGAGGCCTTCGACAAGGTGGCGGCGATTCTGCAACTCGGATACCCCGGCGGGCCGCTCATCGACAAACTTGCGAAATCCGGCAATCCGCGGGCCATCAGGTTTCCCCTCTCCCACCTGGAAAAAGATTCTTTGAACTTCTCCTTCTCCGGCCTGAAGACCGCCGTCCTCTATCACGTGAACGGCAAGAAGGGGCGAGAGCGCGATGCCTCCGCCCTTTCCGAGCAGCAGAAGGCCGACGTCGCTGCGAGCTTCCAGTACACAGCCGCCCAGATGCTGGTGGAAAAAATGCGACGCGCGGCCAATCGTTTCGAAACGCGGTCGCTGATCGTCGGCGGCGGCGTAAGCGCCAACACGGCGATCCGGCAGGCGGTGCTGGATCTCGCCGCGGAATTGGGACTTCCCGCCTTCATCCCCCCCATGCGATACTGCACCGACAACGCCGCCATGATCGCCGGTATCGCCCATCCACTGCTGCTGGCGGGAAACACGTCGCCCCTCTCTCTGGACACGATCGCCACCGTCTGAATCTCCGAAACACGCATTTCCATCTCCCGTTTGCGGCAGTCAGTGGACCGGCACGCCTTCGCTTCTCATGATTCACGTTGAGGAGCACGGGATGAAACGATTCGTCGGCACATGTCTTGGCGCCATCTTCCTTTCGTCGGCCGCCGCTACCAGCATCGCGGGCGGGCCTTCGTATTTTCCCATGAAGCCGGACGATTCATCGCTGCTCGTTCTCGATAAGCAGGCCTTTCCGTCGCTGCACGCCGACGGAGTCACCGATGATTCCGCCGCGCTTCAAGATGCAATCGATCAGGCCGCTTCGCACCGGCTCGTGCTTTTGGTGCCGCAGGGGCGCTATGCAATCACCCGAACGATCGCCGTGCCGCCGTCCACAAGGTTGATTGGCTTCGGCGCGCATCGCCCGGTGTTCATCCTTCCGCCACGCACGCCCGGTTACCAAAGTGATGCCCCGAAATACATGGTTTGGTTTTCCGGCGGCCGCACGCGGAATCCGTCGTTACGCCCCGTTACGAAGCCCACTGCCGGCAAGGGAGGCGCCGTTGGCGCCGCATTCCCCGATGCCTCGCCCGGCACCTTTTACAGCGGACTGATCAACATCGATTTCGAGATTCAGCCGGGCAACCCCGCCGCCGCCGCGATTCGCTGCCACTTCGCCCAGCACGGAATCATCGCCCACTGCGATTTCGAGCTCGGCGATGGTTACGCCGGTCTCGATGCCGTCGGAAATGAGGCGGAAGACCTGCATTTTCACGGCGGTCAGTACGGCATTGTCACCGCCGGCACCTCGCCGAGCTGGCAATACACCCTCCTGGATTCCTCCTTCGACCACCAACGCGTCGCAGCCTTCAAGACGCACAACACCGGCCTCACGCTCATCCGCGATTCCTTCCACGATCTGCCCACCGCCATCGCGATCGATGACGGCCAGATCGAGCGCCTCTGGATGAAGTCCTGCAGTCTCGATCACATTTCCGGGCCGGCCATCGGGATCGGCTCGGAAGGCAACGTGCGAAATCAAATCGACGTGGAGAACCTGTTCTGCACGCAGGTTCCCGTGATCGCGGAGTACGGGCCGAGCGGGCGAACCATTTACTCTCACGCGGGCGGCGCTTTCGTCGTGCAGCAATTCACCTATGGACTGCAGATTCCCACGATCGGCGACCGCGGGAGCATCACCGATACGTACACGGAACAGCCTCTGCAGCATCCGCCTGCTCTCCCCGAATCGGATATTCCCGCCCTTCCGCCCATGGCCCGCTGGGTGAACGTGCGATCCTTCGGCGCCACGGGTGACGGCGCCGCCGACGACCTGCCCGCATTCACAGCCGCCATCAACAGCTCGCACGTCGTCTTCGTGCCCGGCGGCCGGTACCGTTTTTCCGATTCACTGCGGCTGCAGGCGAACACCGTCCTGATCGGGCTCAATCCGATCACCACGCAGCTCTGCATCAACGACGCGGATCCACATTTCACCGGCCCCGGAGCAATCAAAGGCATCATCGAAAGCGCACCCGGCGGTACGAACATCGTGCAGGGCCTCGGCGTGGATAGCGGCGCCAACAACCCGCGCGCCGCGGGAATCCGCTGGACCGCCGGCGAGCATTCCATGATCAATGATGTGAAATTCCTCGGCGGCCACGGCACCTGGTACCCCGGCGGCCCGCGCATCGGCATCTACAACGCCGATCACTCCGCTGACCCTAATCCGGCCCGCAAGTGGAATTCCAGCGGGCCGGCCCTCCTCGTCACGGACAATGGCGGCGGCACCTTCGCCAACATCTGGACCGCCAGCACCTTCTCCACCAGCGGCATGACCGTGGAGAACACCACCACGCCCGGACGCATCTACGAACTTTCCAGCGAACACCACGTGCGAAACGAAGTCATTTTCCGCAACGTGGCGAACTGGGAGATCGCCGCACAGCAGACCGAAGAGGAATGGGGCGAGAGCCCGCAATGTCTGCCGCTCGAAATCGACAATTGCCACCACCTCACCTTCGCCAACACGATCCTCTTTCGCGTCTTCGGCATGGCGGCGCCGTTTCCAACCGGCATTGCCGTCTTAAATTCCCATGACCTCCGTTTCCTCGGTCTCCACACCTATGGCCAAAGCCCCTTCAATTTCGACAATTCCCTTACCGACGTTTCCTCCGGCCGCACCGTGCCGTCTCGGGAAGCTGCGCTCGTGACGATCCCCCCGGAGAACACGCTGCCCAGTGCAGCGCCCCCATTCGCCCTCGCGCAGGAAGGCGCATCGCTGGAGAAGATCGGCGATGGCTATTTCAGCGCCGATCACGCCATCGCCGATGCCGCCGGCAACGCGTATTTCGTTGATCAACACGAAAACAAGATCTACGGCTATTTCGCAGGCGATCAGAAAATCCACCTCCTCCGCAATGACCCCATCCGCCCTTTCGCCCTGGCGATCGATCATTCCCGCAACCTGCTCATCCTTTCCCGTCTCGGCAAGGTGTTCAGCGTCCCGCTGGATCATCCGGACGCACCGCTCAGCGAGCTTGCCGCCGTTTCCGCCGCCCCGCGCCCGCAAATGGCAGCGTTTCTCCCCGTCGACCGCTGGTGGGACTGGCCCTATTTCCTGGAGACCAATTCCCGGCGCGAACCGCTGGACTTTGTCTCCCCCGACAAAAGCGTCTTCATCCCCGTCCCGAACGATTATCACACCGGCCAGCAGCGCAACTGGACGCACCAGCCGATCGATCTGTACCGCGGCAACCAGATCGCCGAGGCAATTCCCGGCCGCCCCTTCTACGTCGCCGACGAATACGCCCACCAGACCTGGTCCTTCACCGCCACCAGCGACGGCACGCTGCGCGACCCGCACCTTTTTGCTCAGCGCGGCGAAGCCGGTCTCACGACGGATTCCGCCGGTAATGTCTTCATCGCCGAAGGGGACATCTTCGCCTACGACGCGCACGGCACGCTGCTCGATGTGCTTCACACGCCCGAACGGGCCCTGAGCCTTGTTTTCGCCGGCAAAGACCGCCGGACGCTCCTCATCACCACGCGCCACGCCGTCTTCACGCTGCAGATGCAGGCGAAAGGGTGAACTTCGGTCCCGTGCTGCGACGATAATGGATGAAACCGCTTGTGAGGTAACGACGTGAAACACGCACTTCTCCTTGTCCCCGCGCTCTTGGCCGCCTGCGCCACCGCCGCCGCCGCCGATCTCCCCACCATCCCCGCCTACCTGAAGAAGCCCGCTTCCGGGAAGATCAGACGCTATCCCACCCGCACGCTCGCCCAGCTTTCCGACTTCCACCCGGGTGCGCCCAACCGCGATGAATACGGCGGCCTCGCCGACATCACCCGGCCCGCCACCGGCTTCTTTCACCCGGAGCAACTCGACGGCCGCTGGTATCTCATCGATCCGCTCGGCCATCCTTACATCCACGTCGGCATCACCACCGTCGCGATCGAGAACGGCCCAACATTCAAAGCCGCGTTCAAGGAGAAGTTCCAAACACCCGACCGCTGGCGCGACCAGACCGCAGCCCTCCTTCACGACACCGGCTTCACCGGCACCGGCGCCTGGAGCAGCGACGCCCTGCTCCGCTCCGGCGATCACCCCCTCGTTTACACGCCCCTCATCTCCATGATGGCCGCCTACGGCAAAAAACGCGGCGGCACTTACCAGCAGCCCGGACACCTCGGGTTCCCCAATGACTGCATCTTCGTCTTCGATCCCGAATTCGAAACGTTCGCCGACCAGCAGGCCCAGAAACTCGCCGCCCGCAAGGACGATCCCTGGCTCCTCGGCTATTACTCCGACAACGAACTTCCCTTCAAACCGCTGCTCCTCAAGCAGTATCTCGGCCTTCCCGATTCCGACCCCGGCCACGCCGCCGCGCTTCAGTGGATTTCCGATCACCACCTCTCGCCCGATCACCTCGCCGATGCCGACCTCGAAGCCTTCCGCGGCTTCGTCGCCGACCGCTACTACCGCATCTGCAGCAACGCGATCAAAAAATATGACCCCAACCACCTCTATCTCGGCTCGCGCAACAACTCTTCCGAACGCAACTGCAAGCCGTTCCTTGCCGCAGAGAGTACGCATGTTGATGTCGTCTCGGTCAATGTCTACGGCAACTGGTCGCCGGCCGAGGATATCCGCAAATGGTCCTCCTACGCGGCCAAACCGATGCTCGTGACCGAGTTCTATGCCAAGGGAAACGACTCCGGCATGCTCAATGAAACCGGCGCCGGATGGACGGTCCCCACCCAGAAGGACCGCGGCGACTTCTACCAGCATTTCACGCTCGAACTGCTTGAATCCAAGTGCTGTGTCGGCTGGACCTGGTTCAAGTACGCCGACAACGACCCCCTTGATCTCTCCACCGACCCCTCCAACCGCAACTCCAACAAGGGCCTCATCAACTCGCACTATGAGCCGTACGCCCCTCTGCAGGAAGCGATGCACCAGCTCAATGTGCAGGTGTTTCCGCTGATCCGCTATTTTGATCAGCCGCACTGAGCGACGCTGCAAGCTTCGCCTTCATCCGCTCGCGCATCAGGTAAATTCGCACCGCCCACTCGGGCGATTTGATCGGCGGCCCGAGCGCCGTCACCTGCTGGCACTTCCCTTCCCCAAGCCCCACCACGAAGGCGTAACACACTTGCGCCTTGGGATGCCCCACCAGTTCAAACCGGTGCACCTCCCCCTCCCACGTCGCCCCGTCTTCCCCCTTTTCGCAGACGTGCGCCGACCCCGCGTGTCTGCACAGGCATCCGCAGCGTTCCTCCACAACTTCCTTCAACGCGTGCATCTGCCGATCCATCACATCCTCCATGCGCACTTCGCAAATCATCCGGCGGCGGATCCCTCGCCCCCCGGCGGTGCGCCCTCCACGGACGGGGCCGCTCCGCCTGCAGGCGACATGAACATCGTCACCGTTCCACCGAAGCCGGACAGTTCCGGCGACCCGGTGCGCCCGATCCGTTGCCGCAGCACTTCGAGCCGCCGCGAAATTTCCTGCGACTCTTCCATCACCATCAGTATGTCATCGAGATTGTCCATCACCCTGCTCATCGTCCTGCGCAGCAAGCTGCTTCACTGCACCCGCCGGCGCAGCGCCTGCACAGGAGGGAGCATTTGGGTAAGATGGAGAATCTCTCGAACGTCCGCAAAGTATTGAACTTTCGCGGGGCAATCGGGCATTTTTCTGAAGTGGGGATTGCGATGGTCGCTCAAACAACCGATTCGGGCAAATGGCCGCTGGACCGGTTACTCACCCTCCTCTTCGCCCTGACCGTCGGCGGCCTGGGCGTCGATTTACGCCTCGAACATGTCGACATCGTGAAACACGACTGGCGCGGATGGATCCCGATTTCCTATTCGCTCCTGATGGCCGCCATCTCCATCGTCGCATTCGTCCGCTGGTCCGTGCTCACGCGGCGCATCCTGTTCTACGCCTCTTTTCTTGCGTTCATCGTCGGCGGGCTCGGATTCTGGTTTCATAACCAGGGGCACCTCTGGCGGGCTGCCCAGTTGGAGATGGAGGCGTGGTACGCCCCCATCAAGCATCCACACGGCCCCCCCACCGCAGCGCCGCTCGCGTTCTTTCTGATCGGCGGACTTGGCCTGCTTGCAAGCGTGGGGGGGGGGGGGGCGGCCGCCGCCCCCACAAAAGGAACCGCCCCCCCCCCCCCTCCAGGGGGGGGGCCGCCCGCCGCCCCCCCGCGCCGCCCCGCCCCCCCCGCGCGCGGCCCCGCGGCCCCGGCGCCCCCCGCCCCCGGCCCGCGGGCGGCGGGGGGGGGGGCTGGGGCGGGCGCGGCCGGGCGCCCCCCCCCCCCCCCCCACGCTTGCAAGCA
>JBQCGD010000172.1:0-10383 GCA_051955985.1 Phycisphaerae bacterium
CTGCGGGCGGTGGCAGGCAAGATGCCTGGGTTAGGATTACGGCCTGGGGTCTGTCTGGGGTGGCCGTTGTGGGGGACTTCGTGGGGTTCGTTGTTTTCGGCGGCGGCGTTTCTTGTGAGGGTGGTGAGTTTGCTGCGGGTCAGATCGGATTCGGATTCGTAGCCGCGGCGTTTTCTTGCGCCTTCGCCGGTGTCGTAGTGGGCGGGGGGAGTGGGGAGCATGAGGGCGCGGTTGAGGCGCATGAGTTCGGTGGAGAGTTCGGGGGCGAGGCCGTGGAAGCGGGCGGCGAGGGTGGCGGGGAGGGAGAGGATGCGTTCAGGGTCGCCGTGGGTGGCGGCGTTGATGATTTGTCGGGCGGCGCGGTTGGCGGACATGGACAAGCCGGGGATGGAATCGCCGAGGATGAACCAGGCGTATTCGTCTTCGTAGCGGCCTTTGACGTGGATGTTGGGGGGGCTGCCGGTGCGCATGAGGCCGGGGCAGATGGTGGTGACGAAGATATTGTCTTTGGAGAGTTCGGCGCGGAGGGATTCGGAGAGGCCGGTGAGGGCGAATTTGCTGGCGACGTAGGGGACGAGGTGGGGGACGGGAATTTTGCCGCCGATAGAGGAGATGTTGATGATGCGTCCGCGGCGGCGTTCGCGCATGGAGGGGAGGACGGCCCAGGTGGTGTAGAGGGGGGCGTAGAGGTGGGTTTGGAGGGCTTCCTTGAAGTCGTCTTCGGTCATGGTTTCGAAGGGGCCGACGGTAATGGTGCCGGCGTTGTTGATGAGGAAGTCGATGGGGCCGAGGTGATCTTCGGCGGTGGCGACGAGGGCTTCGGCCTGGGTGCGGTCGGTGACGTCGGCCTGGATGGGGAGGAGGAAGATGTTTTGTCTGGCGAAGTCGTCGAAGGCGCGCTGGAGTTCGGCGGGGTCGCGGGCGCAGATGGCGACTTTGGCGCCGCGTTGGGCGAATTGTCGGGCGAGTTGGAGGCCGAGGCCGCGGGAGCCGCCGGTGATGAGGACATTTCGGTTGCGAGGGGAGAGGTAGCGGGCGGTGCGGATGAGTTGTTTGCCGGCGAACCAGGTGAGGGCGGCGGCGCCGGCGAGGGGGAGGAGGGTGGATGAGCGGGGCATGGGGGCTCCTTTGCGTGAGAGTGTCTGTCTCGTGCGCGGAGCATTGGGTGTGCCGGGGGTTCGGGAATTCAGAATTCAGGGTTCAGAATTCAGAAGGAGTTCTTTGCTCATTCTGACTCTGCCCAGATGCGGGGCTGGGTCCAGTCGGGGTCGGATTCGACGTGGATGATGTTGGGGTGGCAGCAGACGGGGCAGTCTTCGGTGTAGGTCTGGTCTTGGCCGGCGGAGGGGTCGAGGGGGATGACGATTTGCTCGCCGCAGGTGGGGCAGGTGTAGGCGGCGGCGTCGCGGTCGGGGGAGGCGGGGCGTTTTTTTCTTTTTCGCTTGGGCATGGGGGGATTGTAGCTTAGGATTTTGGCGAAGTAATAGATCGATGGAGATTGCCATGGCGATGCGTACGGTCGTGCGGATCGGTGCGGTGTGCGTATGCGCGGGGATGTGGGTGGGGGCGGGGGCGGCGACGCAGCCTGGGGCGATGGGGGCGGGGGATGTGCAGGCACTTTACGATGGGGGGAAGTTTGCGGAGGCGGTGGCGGGGGCGAAGCGGGTGCTGGGGATGCGGAACGTGCCGGTGGAGGATCGGCACGTGGTGATGATTTTGCTGGCGGAGTCGCATCTGCAGTTGAAGCAGGGGGAGCAGGCAGTGGCGGTGCTGCAGCAGGGGCATCGGCAGGCGGTGACGGAGGAGCGGCCGCGGGATGCGGCGGAGGCGGAGGCGTTTGCGTTGTTGATACCGGCGTCGACGGGGAACGTGTACACGGCGAAGGGGGAGGGGTCGAGCGGGAAGTACAACATCCTGGTGGCGGCGGAGCGGAAGGAGGCGTATGGGGCGATGTTTGAGGACAAGATGAAGCACCTGGAGGCGTTGAAGGAGCAGGCGCAGGGGGCGACGACGATGAAGCCGGTGCAGGAGATTGCGAAGGAATTTCCGGCGGTGCGGGAGCTGGAGGAGGCGGGGACGGGTGCGGTGAAGAAGTCGGATGCGTTTGCGGACGGGGTGGAGCGGTGGGCGGGGCGGATCATTGTGCAGACGTTGAACGGGTACGATGGGCGGATTTCGCGGATACAGCTGGATTCGAATGTGAACGCGCTGGGGCGGTTTCGTCCGCGGAAGCCGGCGGGGATCAGCGATGGGGACCGGGCGGAGCTGCATCAGATCATTGCGGATTGCCGGCAGGTGCCACAGACGATCCAGGAGTTCACGGCGGCATTTCATCGGCCGTGGCCGATGCAGCGGGCGTTGAACCAGGCGAAGGACTTGGCGCAGCGGGCGGAGAGGACGCTGGAGGAGAACAAGCGGGTGGGGACTGGGAAGGGGTGAGGGGGGGTGTTGGTTATTAGTTATTGGGTATTAGTTATTAGTTATTGGGCTTGGGGATTGGGTGGGGTCAGGTGGGGTTGTAAGGTTGGGCGGGTTGGTGGGTTTTGGGGTCGAGGACTTTTTCGATGATTTGGCGGCCGCGGGAGGAGTCGGCGGGGACCCAGTCTTTGTCGCCGGGTCGTTTGACGAGTGCGTACTGGGCGGCGGACTGGCGGGCGGCCATGGAATCGGACTTAAAGCCGGAGAGCATGGCCTGGCCTTCTGGGGTGTATTTGAAGAGGAAGCCGACGAAGGGTTTGCCGTCGCTGCCGACGAAGAGGTTGGCGGAGGTGACTTCCTTGCCGTCCTGCAGGAAGGGGGCGAATTGGAACTTGGTGGAGGGGAACCAGGTTTGGCCGTCGTCGGCGGAGTAGTAGGTGGGGGGCAGCGGGGGCGGGGTGGTGCCGGCGGTTTGGAGCCGGTAGACCACGGCGCTGAGGATGACGATGGCGAGGGCGAGTGCGGCGTAGGCGAGGTTTTTCTTTTTGGAGGGGGGATTGCTCATGGGACTTCCTTGGGGGAACGGGATCTTGCGTTTGCGGGGACGAGGGGGTCAGTTGGGATTGACGACGAGGTTGGCGTCGTCGACGGTTGGCACCTGGGCGGTAAAGCGCAGGTGAACGACATCGACGTGGCCATCGAGGTAGCCGACGTTGGAGACGGTGCCGACCTTGTTGGCGTAACCCCAGGGGGTCCAGTAGGTGCCGCCGAGGTAGGTCATGGAATGCTGACCGAGGATTCCGCTGGTGTTGGTGAAGAAGTTTTCACCGGAGGCGCCGCTGGCGTGTGCGGTCTGGGGCCAGGCGACGTTTCCTTCGACGATGTAGGCTATGGAGCCGGCGGGGCGGGAGACGCTGGAGAAGGCGAGGGGGCGCGGGACGGGGGGGGAGCTTTTGGCGGAGCTTCCTGAGCTGAGATAGGAGTTGATATTGAGGCTGCGGAAGGGGTAATTGAAGGGGTTGTAGGGGATCTGGCTTCCGCCGCGGGGGCGGGCGTTGTATTGGCCGTTGACGATGAGTTGGGGGCAGACGAAGACCTTGGGGCTGTTGACGTACTTGGGTCCGTTGGGGATGGTGCCCTGGAGGATTTGTTCCCAGAAATTGACGGCCCAGGTGGAGGGGGGATCGAGGACGAAGGGGGTGCCGGAGCCATTCCAATCGGTAGCGTAGGTGTATTCGCCAGCGAGGACGGCCTTGATATTTGCCTGGCACTGGGTGAGGCGTGCGCGATCGCGGGCCTTGCCGAGAGAAGGGAGGAGGATGGAGATGAGCAAGGCGATGATGGCGACGACGACGAGGAGTTCGATGAGTGTAAAACCACGTGCAGGGCGATTGTTGGTGGACATGCAAATCCCTCTTCTTTTTCGACGCTTCGGGCAGATATGAGATGCGAGCAGCGGCACCCAAAGGGGCCGTGGTTCGATGGTTATCCTAAGAAGATGTCGGCGGCGCAAGCTATAGCGTTTTGCGTCGATTTTGGAACTGTTTGCGACAGGTGTTGTTGCGGTGGTGGCGCTGGTTCAAAGACTTATAAATTGGCCACGAAAGGCACTAAAAACACGAAAGGCGTTCATGTTGGGAGGGGTTCTTCGTTGTGAGTCGATCGATATGGTTATGTGTTATCAGTTATCGGGTTGGGATTGGCGTGGAGGATTTTGGCGGTGCGTTGCCACATGGGGTGTTTGGCGCGGCGGAAGGCGCGGCCGCGGGTGGCGATGTCCCAGTCCTGTTCCTGCCAGTGGAGGATTTGCTGGAGGGAGATGGTGGGTGCGGGGGGGCGGGGGGCGAGGTCGGGGTCGGTGGCGGGGAGAGGGTTGCGGTTGAAGGGGCAGACGTCCTGGCAGATGTCGCAGCCGGCGAGGAAGTTGGCTTCCTGCATGGGGGCGTGGAATTGTTGGGGGATTTCGGAGCGGTGTTCGAGGGTGAGGTAGGAGATGCACTTGGAGGCGTCGACGGAGTAGGGGGTGATGGCGTTGGTGGGGCAGGCCTGGATGCAGCGGGTGCAGGTGCCGCAGTGGTCGGTGAGGGGGGAGTCGGGGGCGGCGTCGAGGCTGGTGACGAGTTCGCCGAGGAGGAAGAAGGAGCCGTGGCGTGGGTGGATGAGGAGGGTGTGTTTGCCGATCCAACCGAGGCCGGCGGCGGCGGCGAGGTCGCGTTCGAGGAGTGGGCCGGTGTCGGAGTAGGCGCGGGCGGTGATGTCGGTATCGGGGAGAGCGGCGCGGAGTGTGCGTTCGAGTGTTTTGAGTTTGGATTGGAAGATTTTGTGGTAGTCGCGGCCGTGGGCGTATTTGGCGATTTTGGCTTCTGCGGGAGGGAGTGCCGGGGGGATTGAGGGGGTGTGGTTGTTGTTGAGAGTCGATTTGCCCGCGCCGTCGGAGACGGCGGGCGTTTGGGTGGGGGGTTGGTGGGAGGCGAGGGCGAGGCAGAGGACGGATTGGGCCCAGGGGAATTTTTGGGTGAGGTCGAGTCGGTGGTCGAGGTCGGTGGCGAGGTAGTGCATTTCGCCGTGCTTGTTGTCGGCGATCCATTGGCGGTAGGCGTGGGGGCGTGGGGCGGGTGCGGGGCGGGTGATGGCGGCGAGGTTGAAGCCGGCGTCGAGTGCGAGGCGTTTGAGGAGGGCGGCGAGATGGTGGGGAGGGGGCGTGGGCATGGGAGGGATTATAGGCGAGGGCGTTGCAGGAATGGGGTCCATTGCCCCGCGCCGCCGGAGGCGGCGGGCGTCATTGTGGTGGGATGGGGCGGTGGGACCAGGTCCAGGCGCCTTCTTTTTTGTGGTCGAGGATGTATTGGAAGGTTTCGTGGCCGTGTTTTTCGTTTTTGATGGGTTTGGGGAGGGAGCCGCCACCCCAGATCGGGCGACGGTCAAGTCCGAGATTTTCCGCGAGGTTACCCCACTGGATCGTGGCGTGGGCTTTTGCGCGGCCGAGCACGAGTTTGCAGTTTGGGCCGATGTAACGGAGGAGGGCGTGGAAGTTGGTTTCGGCGACGGCGATGGCGGCGATGGAGATCTGCTGGTGGCGGAAGCTTTCGAGGAGCCAGCGGCCTATGAGTTCGCGGTGAGCGGGTGGGATGTAGAAGGGATCGTGGCGCATGATGTCACGTGAGTGGTTCCAGCAACCTTTGGAGAACTTGGTAGGCTTCGGCGGGTTTTTGTAGTCGCCGGGGACATGTTCGTGGTGGTTGCGTTCGTGCCAGCCGCGGTCGTCGCCGGGGAGCCAGGTGCCGTAGGTGCTGACCATGCAGTGGTACCAGTCTTTCCAGCCTCTTTTGTGCATGGTTGGTTCCGAGATTGAGGGTCCATTGCCCCGCGCCGCCGGAGGCGGCGGGCGTCGTTCTGGTGGTGAGCGTGTATACTTTGCGTGCATTCTTGCTGACAGGCGGGTGGCTGTGAAGAAAATTCTTGTCTCACTTGTTGCGCTCCTGGTTGTGTGCGGTTTGTTTTTTTCGGGGTGTGAGAGGAACGAGGGGGCGGCGGATGCGGGTGGGCAGCAGATATTGGTGCCGGATTTTCATGTGGAGGGGGGGAAGGTGCGGGCGCCGTTGAAGGATCGGATTGTGTCGTTTCATCGGGGGCGGGCGGATAAGAATTTGATCAAGCTGGCGGCGCAGCTCGGTTTCAATGGGGTGCAGTTTCAATTGGAGGGGTCGAATGTGGGGGCGGTGGAGGACTTTGCGCGGCGGGATGCGCGGGAGCACCTGGTGGATTACTGTCATTCGCTGGGGATGAAGGTGACGGTGTGGGTGCATGAGCTTTCGGATTTGCCGGGGAAATGGATGCCGGAGTACCTGGGGGAGGAGTCGGCGGACAATGAGAAGTTGTTTGCGTATTTGTCGGATCGGTACGAGTGGATGCTGGGGAAAGAGATTCCGAATGTGGATGGGTTGGTGCTGACGGTGGTGGAGACGCAGGTGCGGGCGACGCAGACGCCGATGCTGCTGCGGCTGTGCGATTTGATTTCGCGGAAGTGCCGGGAGCATGGGAAGGAGTTTGTGCTGCGGACGTTTGTATGGCATCCGGATGAACTGACGGGGGTGATGGGGGCGGTGCAGCAGTTGCCGCAGGGGACGCAGTTGATGGCGAAGTGGGTAGCGCAGGACTGGCAGATGCGTGGGGTGGCGGCGCCGGAGATCGGGCCGATTTTGCAGGCGAAGCGGCCGCTGCAGATCGAGTGGGATGTGGAGGGGGAATATTTTCTGCACAACCAGGTGGCGAACTGCATGGTGGGGATGTTGAAGCAGCAGTTTGAGCGGGTGGCGGATGCGGGGGCGGACGGGGTGGTGGTGCGGGTGGATCGGTTTGACGATTCGGTGCTGTTTCAGCCGTCGGAGGTGAATTTGTGGGCGTTGGGGATGCTGGCGAGCGGGGCGACGGACTCGGAGGAGGAGATCTGGAACAAGTGGGCGGCGTACCGGTATCCGACGTTGAATGCGGCGCAGCGTGGAGCGTTGATTGGGGCGCTCAAGACGACGAGCGAGGTGGTGGCGGAGATCACGTCGGTGGGGCCGTTCACGTTTGGGGACACGCGGAAGTATCCGCCGCTGCCGGAGGAGGAGGTGTTCACGCAGAACTGGCAGAACTGGCAGTGGGATTCGTCGTATGAGGGGGCGTATCGGAAGGCGGAGCGTGGGGACGCGGGGTTCATGGAGGAGGTGCGGAAGGAGAAGGCGCGTGCGGCGGAGCTGGCGGATGGGAGTTTGAAGGAGTTGGAGCAGGTGCGCGAGGGGTTGCCGCCGGCGGAGTATGCGATTCTGCACACGAAGCTGTTGACGAACAAGGTGCAGTTGGCGATACGGACGCCGATGGTGATGGCGGCTTTGGAGTGGCGTGCGGCGCAGAATGCGGAGAGCGATGAGGAGAAGCAGGGGTACCTGGATCAGATGAAGGGGGAGGCGGAGGCGGTGCGGGGGGTGGTGGAGCCGCTGGTGCAGCGGCCGGCGGTGATGGAGTATTTGGGGAGGGAGTGGCTGGTGGGGGCGCCGGAGGGGGTGGATCGGAATGCGTTTATGTATTGGGCGTGGGAGACGGAGCGGCTGGCGGAGGGGAAGCGGTATCCGCGGGGGCGGTATGGGAGCGGGCGGGATCCGTTGCATCCGTGAGGGGAGGCAATTCCGATAATTTTTTTGCACGGGTGAAGATCGGTGGTAGATTTTTGTGTTCGACCGGTTTTTCACCTTTTGCGAAGGAGAAGGTATGCGGCGTTTTGGGAAGGCGTTGACTGCGGCGGTAATTGTGTGCGGCTTTGGGACGTGCGGCGGGGTGCGGGCGGATGTCATTGCGTCGATTGGACTTTCGGGGAATGCGTCGGCGGTGCTGGAGCACTATTCGGATAGCGGGGCGGATCTTGGCCAGTTTGCCAGTTTGTCCAAGACGGTGGTGGGGATGGTGGGCGCGCCGAATGGGAACTTGTACGTGCTGGGGCAGGACGCTTCCGGATTTGGGGCGTTGTATCAGTTCAATGGGAGCACGGGGGCGCTGCTGAACAGTTACGATCTGGGGAGCGCCGGGGTGCTTGCGAATACGGGGCAGTTCGCGATCACCTCGAATGGAAACGTGCTGGTGGGGTCGACGCACACGACCGGGAACTCACAGACCGGCGTGCTTGAGTTTAATGGGAGTACGTTGGCGTATATGGGGGATACCGGCGTGTTTGGGCACACGCCGACGAACGGACCGGCATTCCCGGTTGTCGCCGTGGCACCAGATGGCGACGTGCTTGTCCAGCCCGAGCCGGTCGGAACCCGGCGGTACACATTCCAACCCGGAAATCCGGTGGACATACTGACGTTGGATAACAGTTTTGTATCGAGCGCCACTGGGAAGATCGAGTTCAATGGAAGCAACCCGGATTTTTATGTGAGAGTTGGGGGTTCGCACATTGATCAGTACAGCGGCACGACGGGGAACCTGCTGGGGACCTATATGACCTTCAATACGAATGGCGGCCTCGGGATGGAGGATTTTGTGTTTGGGGGCGGGTCGGTGTTTGTGGCGTTGTACAACGGCGGGGATGTGCCGCGTCTGTCGCGGTATGATGCGGCGACGGGGACATTCTTGAATGATGTGGCGACGTTTCCGGTGAATCGGAATCAATTCTCAGTCGCATATCTGGCGCCGGAGCCGGGGACGCTGGCGCTCGCGGCGGCGGGGTTGGGGATGTTGGTTACCCGGCGGCGGCGCGGGTGAAAGATTGATTGACGCCAGAGTAAGGAGCCGGACGCGTGTGCGTTCGGTTCCTTTTTTGTTGCGCGATTTGGGAGCGGGCGATTGCGCACGTCGCCGGCTTCATGGAATTATGCGAGAAGTTTTTTCCATCGTTTGAGTTGGGCGGCGAGTTGTTTGGTGCCGCCGGCGCCGTCGCTTTGATAGGCGGCGATGACTTTTTTGGCGCCGAGGATGGAGTAGATGTCGTCGGTGATTTTGTCGCTCTTCTCGCGCATGGTGTTGAGGTCGAGTTGGGAGAGTTGGTCGAGGCCGCGGGTGTCGCATTCGGCGACGAGGGAGCCGACGATGTGGTGGGCGGTGCGGAAGGGGATGCCTTTGTTGACGAGGTATTCGGCGAAGACGGTGGCGTCGGCGAAGCCTTCATCGAGGCGTTCGGCGATGCGGTCGGCGTTGAGGCGCGAGTGGAGGACGATGGCGGCGGCGATGGTGAGACTCGCTTCGACCTGGTCGTAGGCGAAGAAGATGAAGCGTTTGTCTTCCTGCATGTCGCGGTTGTAGGCGAGGGGCTGGGCTTTCATCATGGTGAGGAGGGCGACGAGCTGGCCGTAGACACCGCCGGTTTTGCCGCGGATGAGTTCGAGCATGTCGGGGTTACGTTTCTGGGGCATCATGGAGGAGCCGGTGGTGAACTGGTCGGCGATTTTGAGGAAGTTGAATTCGGTGGTGACGTAGAGGATCCATTGTTCGGCCCAGCGGGAGAGGTGCATGGCGATCATGGCGAGGTCGAAGGCGAGTTCGCAGAGGAAGTCGCGGTCGGAGATGGAGTCGAGGGAGTTGGCGGTGATGGCGGGCATGTTGAGGAGTTCGGCGGTTTTTTTGCGGTTGATGGGGAGAGTGGACCCCCCTACCGCGCCGGCGCCGAGGGGGGAGATGTTGACGCGTTTTTTACAGTCGAGGAGGCGTTCCTTGTCGCGTTGGAGCATTTCGGCGTAGGCGAGGAGTTCGTGGCCGGCGACAATGGGTTGGGCGCGCTGCAGGTGGGTGAAGGAGGGCATGGGGTGTTGGCCCTGGTCTTGGGCCATTTTGACGAAGGCGCGCTGGAGGTCGGTGACTTTTTGGGTGAGGGCGTCGATGGCTTCGCGGCACCAGAGGCGGATGTCGAGGGCGACCTGGTCGTTGCGGGAGCGTGCGGTGTGGAGGCGTCGGCCGGGCTCGCCGATGCGTTTGATGAGTTCGGCCTCGACGGCCATGTGGATGTCTTCCTGGGTGATGTCGGGGTGGAACTTGTCGGCTTGGATGTCGGCGAGGATGGAGAGGAGGCCGGACTTGATGGCGGCGAGGTCCTTTTTCGAGAGAAGCCCCACGGAGTGGAGCATGGTGGCGTGGGCGATGGAGCCGAGGATGTCGTGTTTGGCGAGGCGGAAATCGAAGGAGAGGGATTCGACGAAGTGAACGGCGAGGGCATCCTGGGCGGCGCCGATGCGGGCCTGCCAGGATTTTTGCGGGGCGGAGGCTGGTGCGCTTTTGGCCATTTGTTTGATCCGTGGTTGGGGATGAAAAGTGCGGATTATATGCGGAGTGACGCGAGATCAACACAAAGGACACGAAGGCACGAAGGACCATCTATGAGCAAGTCTTTGTCAAGGGGGTTAGCGGGAGCGATTGCGGGATGAGTCCAACCATCTATTCGACATCGCCTCGGAGGACGTGTCATGCATGTTAATTCGAGGCCGGCCTCATTCA
>JBQCGD010000173.1:0-19834 GCA_051955985.1 Phycisphaerae bacterium
CTTCCCCCCCACCGTCAAAGCCACCGTCGACACCATCTCCAAAAAAGGCGGAACCCCCCACGTCATCGCCGAAAAAGTGGGGCCGACGCCCGCAGGGGGGGCGTCGGCCAATCCCGCCTACCACGCACAACATCTCGAACCCACCGACACATTCGCCGCCTCCCACAACGGCAGCACCCTCACCGCCGTAGCGCACCACACACAGACCCCAGACCCCAGTCCCCAGGCCCCGCCCCCCCCACGCGTCCTCGGCACCATCGAACTCAAAGACATCGTCAAAGGCGGCATCAAGGAACGCTTCGCCGAAATGCGCGAAATGGGCATCAAAACCGTCATGATCACCGGCGACAACCCCCTCACCGCCGCCGCCATCGCCGCAGAAGCCGGCGTCGACGACTTCCTCGCCCAGGCCACCCCCGAAACAAAACTAAAACTCATCCGCGACTACCAGCAAGGCGGCCGCCTCGTCGCCATGACCGGCGATGGCACCAACGACGCCCCCGCACTCGCCCAGGCCGACGTCGCCGTCGCCATGAACTCCGGCACCCAGGCCGCCAAAGAAGCCGGCAACATGGTCGACCTCGACTCCAACCCCACCAAGCTCATCGAAGTCGTCGAGACCGGCAAACAACTCCTCATGACCCGCGGCGCACTCACCACCTTCTCCGTCGCCAACGACGTCTCCAAATACTTCGCCATCATCCCCGTCATGTTCGCCGGCACCTACCCCGTCCTCACCAAACTCAACATCATGCACCTCAATCCCGCCACCGCCGTCCTCTCCGCCCTCATCTTCAACGCCCTCATCATCATCGCCCTCATCCCCATCGCCCTCCGCGGCGTCAAATACCGCCCCCGCCCCGCCTCCATCCTCCTCCGCAACAACATCCTCCTCTACGGCCTCGGCGGCCTCCTCATCCCCTTCATCGGAATCAAACTAATAGACATATTGGTAAACGTGATATGACCCCGAACCGGGTGCCATGCTTCTGGCACAACCTCGGTGCCAGAAGCATGCCACATGGACCCGCAAAAACCCATTGCACCCTTTCGCCACGTACTTAACCACTTGACTACTTAACCACTCAACCGTCCAAAAAGGTGCTCTCATGAAACTCCTCCGCCAAACCCTCGTCAGCTTCCTCCTCCTCACCCTCCTCACCGGCCTCCTCTACCCCCTCGCCATGACCGGTATCGCCCAGGCCCTCTTCCCCCACCAGGCCAACGGCTCCCTCATCACCAAAGACAACACCCCCACCTCCGACGAAACCAAAGCCATCGGCTCCTCCCTCATCGGCCAGCAATTCACCGCCCCCCGCTACTTCTGGCCCCGCCCCTCCGCCACCACCACCACCGGCGGCTCCGACCCCCTCCCCTACAACGCCGCCCAATCCACCGGCTCCAACCTCGGCCCCACCAACCCCGCCCTGCTGAACGCCATCAAATCCCGCGCAGACGCTCTCGAAAAGAGCACCCCCCCAAAAATCGAAAATCAAAAATCCAAAATCGAAAATATCCCGGTGGATCTCGTCACCGCCTCCGCCTCCGGCCTCGACCCCGACGAATCCCCCGCCGCCGCCCTCTACCAGGCCCCAAGAATCGCCCACGCCCGCAAAGTCCCCCTCGAAAAAATCACCGCCCTCATCAACGCCCACACCACCTCCCCCCTCCTCGGCGAACCCACCATCAACGTCCTCACCCTCAACCTCGCCCTCGACAAAGACTTCCCACAAGGGAACCCGTAGCGTAAGCGCCGGCCCATCCCCCTCTCACCCCGCCGGCACTCTCCCCGCGCAGGCGGCGCATAGACCCCCATCAAGGATCTCTATTGACACCCCCAAACAAAAACCATACACTCAAAGCAGGGGGAATTTACATGCCTACACTCCCCAATCCGACCCCCCGGCAGAAGTGGAGCCGACGCCCCCGTCGGCTATTCTTTCGCGCACGGGCGCTTCACCTCTCGAATCCCCACTATTCCTATCGGAGTTGTAGAAGATTGCCTACCGCGCGCGCACACATTGGCAATTTTCCTTCCGGCAACCTACCCCTCCCCACCCGCACCGCTCTCCCACCGAACTTGATCACCTTCGGCTGGCGCTATCAAAAACGCGGTTCCCGAACCGCCGAACTTGATAATCTTCGACTGGCGCCCCCAAAAACGCGGTTCCCCCAAAAACAACCTGATCACCTTCGACTGGCGCCCTTAAAAACGCCTCTTCTCCACACCCATCCTCCCACCAAAGGGACCTCTTGGTGCCTTCGTGCCTTGGTGGTTCAATCCCCCCGCCCCCCCCGCGAGGACCTCATATGACCGACACCCGCCCCAACCCCGACGCACTCCTCGCCGACGTCACCGCCGCCGAAAAAAAGTCCGCGCGCGGCAAGCTCAAAATCTTCTTCGGCTCCAACGCCGGCGTCGGCAAAACCTTCGCCATGCTCGACGAAGCCCGAAAACGCGCCTCCGAAGGCACCCGCGTCCTCGTCGGCTACGCCGAACCCCACATCCGCCCCGAAACCGAAGCACTCCTCCTCGGCCTCGACCTCCTCCCCTACAAACTCGTCGAACACAAAAACGCTGTCCTCAAGGAATTCGACCTCGACGCCGCACTCGCCGCACGCCCCGACCTCCTCTGCGTCGACGAACTCGCCCACACCAATGCCCCCGGCATGAGACACCCCAAACGCTTCCAGGACGTCGACGAACTCCTCAACGCCGGCATCAACGTCTACACCACCCTCAACGTCCAGCACCTCGAATCCGTCAACGACATCGTCGAACGCATCTCCGGCATCGTCGTCCGCGAAACCCTCCCCGATCGCATCTTCGAAGAAGCCGACGAAGTCGAACTCGTCGACATCTCCCCTGACGAGCTCGTCGAACGCCTCCGTGAAGGCAAAATCTACAAACCCAACCAGGTCGAACGCGCACTCAAACACTTCTTCAACCGCGGCAACCTCACCGCACTCCGCGAACTCGCCCTCCGCAAAACCGCCGAGCGTGTCGAAGCGCAAATGCAGGAAGCCCGCCGCGCCTCCTCCACCGTCCAAACCTGGGCCGCCACCGAAAAACTCCTCGTCTGCGTCGGCCCCAGCCCCTTCGCCGCACAACTCGTCCGCACCACCAAGCGCCTCGCCACCGCCCTCCACGCCAACTGGTACGCCGGACACGTCGAAATCCCCGGCCGCTCCCTCCCCGACAACGCCCGCAACAATCTCTCCGCCACCCTCCAACTCGCCGAACAGCTCGGTGCCCAGGCCATCACCCTCACCGGCCAGAACCCCGCCGAAGAACTCATCACCTTCGCCCGACAGAAAAACATCACCAAGATCGTCATCGGCAAGCCCCAGCTCCCCCGCTGGCGCGAACTCCTCCGCGGCTCCATCGTCGACGACCTCATCCGCCGCTCCGGAAATATCGACATCTATGTCATCCGCGACGACCGCGAAAAAAACGCCCGCGCCGAACGCCGACCCCCTGCCGAAAAACATCTCGACCCCAAACCCTACGCCTTCGCCGCCATCATCTGCCTCCTCGCCACCGCCCTCGGCATGCTCGTCTACCACGTCCTCGGCAACCACGGCCAGCGCTTCTCCAACACCAACGCCCTCATGATTCACCTCCTCGCCGTCCTCTTCATCGCCACACGCTTCGGCCGCGGCCCCGCCATCGCCGCCTCCCTCTTCTCCGTCGCCGCCTTCGATTTCACCGTCGTCCCCCCCTACTACACCTTCTCCGTCTACGATTCCCAATACCTCTTCACCTTCGCCGTCATGCTCGCCACCGCCCTCCTCATCAGCACCCTCGCCGACCGCATCCGTCGCCAGGCCGAGGCCGCGCGCGATCGCGAACGCCGCACCGCCGCCCTCCTCCAGCTTGGCCGCGACATCGCCGCCACCCGCGAGCGCGTCGAAATCGTCTCCGCTGCCACCCGCCACGTCGCCGAAGTCTTCGACAGCCCCGCCGCCATCTTCCTCCCCAACAAAAAATCCGAACTCGCCCTCGCCGGCGCCAGCCGAGACATCGACCCCCTCGATGAAAAAGAACTTTCCGTCATCCAATGGGTCTTCGACCACGCCCAGCCCGCAGGCCGCGGCACCGACACCCTCCCCGCCGCCAACGGCGTCTACCTCCCCATGGCCGCCACCTCCGGTACCGTCGGCGTCCTCGGCCTCCTCAACCCCCGCAACATGTCCGACCCCGATCGCCTCCACCTCCTCGAAGCCTTCGCCAATCAATCCGCCGTCGCCCTCGAACGCGCCGCCCTCGCCGACGAATCCCGCCGCGCCTGGGAACGCGTCGAAGCCGAAGTCCTCCGCAACACCCTCCGCTCCGGCGTCTCCCACGCCCTCCGCACCCCCCTCGCCACCATCACCGGCGCCGCCAGCACCCTCCACGAATCCACCCTCCCCGAAGAATCCCGCCGCGAACTCGCCGCCGAAATCGTCTCCGAATCCGAACGCATGGAACGCCTCATCACCAACCTCCTCGACATGACCCGCCTCGAAGCCGGCGGCTTCCCCCTCAAAAAAGACTGGCACCCCCTCGACGAAATCGTCGGTGCCGCCATCCAATCCGTCCGCAAACGCCTCACCCATCATCCCGTCACCACCCACCTCCCGACCAATCTCCCCCTCCTCCACGCCGACCCTGTCGCCCTCGAACAAGCCCTCGCCAACCTCCTCGACAACGCCGCCACCTACACCCCGCCCGGCACCCCCATCGACATTTCCGCCACCTTCACCCCCGACCAACTCACCCTCGAAGTCGCCGACCGCGGCCCCGGCCTCCCACCCGACGACCCCAACCGCGTCTTCCAGAAATTCTTCCGCGGGGGGGGCGGCACGCACGCCACCCCCCACAGCGACAACGGTGCCCGCCGCGGCGCAGGCCTCGGCCTCGCCATCACCAGGGGGATCATTCAACTCCACAACGGTACAATCACCGCCGAAAACCGCACCACCGGGGGAGCCCTCTTCCGCATCACCCTCCCCACCGGCGGCACACCCCCGCAGCCCCCCATCGAACCCGAGATGGACGCCCTCCCATGACCCAGTCTCCCCCAACCATCCTTCTCATCGAAGACGAAGACCCCATCCGCAAATTCCTCCGCGTCTCCCTCTCCGCCCACAACTACCGCCTCATCGAATCCACCACCGGCAAAGATGGCCTCCTCCAAGCCGCAACCGCCCGCCCCGACCTCATCATCCTCGACCTCGGCCTCCCCGACATCGACGGCATCGACCTCACCCGCCAACTCCGCGAATGGTCCAATATCCCCATCATCATCGTCTCCGCGCGCGGCAAGGAGCAGGACAAAGTCATCGCCCTCGACGCCGGCGCCGACGACTACCTCACCAAACCCTTCAGCCTCGCCGAACTCCTCGCCCGCCTCCGCGTCGCCCTCCGCCACCACAACGCCTCCCCCTCACAACCCGACCCCATCTTCACCACCGGCGACCTCCGCGTCGACCTCGCCCGCCGCGAAGTCTCCCTCGCCGGCAAACCCATCCACCTCACACCCACCGAGTACCGCCTCCTCACCACCCTCGTCAAACACGCCGGCCGCGTCCTCACCCACAAACAACTCCTCGCCGAAGTCTGGGGCCCCCATTCCTCGCAGGAACCCCACTACCTCCGCGTCTACATGAACCAGCTCCGCCAGAAACTCGAACCCGACCCCGCCCAGCCCCGCTACCTCCTCACCGAACCCGCCGTCGGCTACCGTCTCGCCGATGAACAGTAGAATTCTCAGCACTCCGAAATTCCAGCGGCGTCTTCCCGAATTCCGCCTTGAAGCTGTGATGGAAGTGCGAAAGATCATCAAAGCCGCATTCAAAACAAATCGCCGTGACCGACCGGGCAGTGTTTCGCAACAGCTTCGCGGCGTACTCCAGCCTCATCCCGTTGACATACCGCCGCCATGACTGCCCCGTCGCCTTCCGGAACAACTCCGTAAACTGCCGCCGGCTCAACGACGCCGAGCGCGCCGCGTCATCCAGCGTGACGGGCAGATAGAACTCCGACTTCAACCGCGCCAGATAATCCGTCACCCGACCCGCGCTGTCATCCCCCCCATCCACCGACGGCGTCTCCCCCCGATGCATCCGCAGCGCAAGGACGGCAAGGTCGGTCAACCGCGAGACCAGCAACGCCTCCCACCCGAAACGCTTTTCCTCCTGCTCAAAAAGCATTTCCTGCACGATGCCGCGCACCTGCTTCGCCTGGTTCGCCCGCGCGCCCCCCAGGTTCACCGGCAGCATCCCCACCGTCGCCAGCGCACGCGCCAACTCCGATCGCAGCAATTCCGTTCGATAATGGATCGCATACAACGTCACCGGCGCGTTCGGCAAATCCTTCTGGAAATGCGGCACTTGCGCCGCAATATGGAACAGCGTGTCCGCCGCGATCCGATAAACCCTCCCCTCGCTTTCCCATTGCGCACGACCCGCAATGAGCAAATGAAATTTCGAGTAAGAGTCCTTCAACTCGCCGTAAAAGCCCGGCGCATGTTGGCTCTCAAATACCACGACGCCCAGCTCGGGCATCGACACACGCTTCGGCGAACGCGTGAGCTGCGGGCGAGACGATGGAGCCCCGTTCGTCATGCACTTCCCTCTGCCGGCGGCATCCATGCGGCTCCGCTATTGGGCAGAATCACATTTGAGCACATACGCAAACGACTCCTTCGCTGCCGCCGGGAAATCGATGACCGTCGCGTCTTCCGCACGCTTCCACTCCAGCGGCTGATCATACCCCAACAGCGTTACCTTCGAATTCGCTGCCGGATGCAGCCCCTTCAACGTCACCTGCCCATCCGGCCGCTTCGTAAGAATCGCGTAGACATGCTGTTTGTCGTCGCCGGCCGTATAACGAACGTTATCCCCTTCAGCCCAGAACGAACCATCCCGTGCATGCGTGTTAAAGATGGCCTCCCCGTTCGTCTTCAACCAGTCCCCAACTTCCTTGAGCTGCGCAATCGCCGTCGGATGAAACGCCCCCGTCGCATCCGGCCCAATGCCGATCTCAAAGATCCCCCCCTTCGCCACCGTGTCCACCAGGTGATCGACGACCCACCCCGCACCCTTGTAATCGCTGGCTTTCGCATCGTAGGAGAAATTCTTCCCCAGCGGGTAGATCACCATCCAGGGCATCGGGCTTTCGACCTTCCCGCCAGGAATCGTGCGCTCCGGCGTGTAGTAGTCGCCATAATTTCCGATGCCCCGGTTCCGGAACATCACATCCGGCTGGATCTCACGCAGTTCCTTGATCGTCTTTTTATATTCCGGCCAGTCCGCCGCCCCGAGTTGAATGTCCAGGCAGACCATGTCCACCTTGCCGTAATTGCTCAAAAGCTCTTTGAGCTGCGCCCGGTGGCGATGGATCATCTCCGCACGCTCCGCCGCGGTGGGCTCCGGGAAGATCGTCGCCGGCCGCTTCTGCCGCTCTTCCACAACTTTTAGCTCGGTGGAACTCGCCGTCTGCACGGGGCTTTTTCCATACGGCCGGAAGTCCGCGTCGTACCAGTCCGAATTCGAAAAATAAAGATCAATCTTCATGTCATGCTTGTGCGCTGCATCGCAAAGCTCCCGCACGATGTCCCGCTTCGAAGGCGTCTCCATCACGCTGAACGCCACATCGCAATCCTCAATCTGCGGCCCCCCGGGCGCCGTCCAGTTCACCCGATGATGCACGCGCGTGTGCGTGTCAAAGAGCGAAAACCCTTCATGATGCTTCGTCGTGATCGTAAAGCACTTGAACCCGGACGCTTCGAAAAACTGCATCCACTGTTCCGCGTCGAAATGGCTGGCCGTCCACTTCTTGGCATTGTCCAGGTACTGCTGCCGCTCCTCGTTCGACAGCGGCAGAAAGGACCAGGATTCGCGGGAATCAGGCAGAAACGAGTACAGCCCCCAATGCACCCGCACCCCATATTTGATCTTTCGAAACGCCTCATAAGCGGCGGCCGACGCGTGGTGGTAATCCGGATCCGGATTCAGCTCCACGTAAGGATTGCTCTTCGCAACGTCCGGCGGAAAACGGAGCGACTGTTCTCGTTCGCCCGCCGAATCCGCTGCAACCGCCCCCCGTGCCGCACCCATCGCACACGCCACCATCAACACCGCCGTGAACTTGCGCTTCATTCTCATTTCTCCTTCGATGCCCAGCATTATCCAACACCTTCAACGCGCTCGTACTCCCTGAACCTCAGATCCGCCCGCAGCGGCCCCAGGGCAAACAGTATCAGGAGCATCGCGACAATCGGCATGATCCCATACCCGACAAACACCGGCACATACCCGCACCGCGACACCAGCCACCCCGAAAGTGCCATGAACACCATGCCGCCAAACCCCGACCCCATGCTCGCCAGCCCCCACACCGAAGCGACGAATTGCCGCGGATACACATCCGCAGGGAATGCGAGAGTGTTCGCCGTGTAGCCCGTGTACCCGAAAGTCGTCACCGAAATCAGGGCGATTGCCACGCCCGAGTTCGTTGTGAGAATAGCAGGAATGGTCGCTGTCATCATCAACGCGAAGAGCGTCGTGCTCGCCTTTCGCGCGGCGGACGCCGGGATTCCCCAACGCAGCAATGCCCCCGTGAGAATGCCTCCCGCGAAGTTGCCGATCGCCGCGGTCAGGTAAGGCACCCACGCCTCCCATCCAATCTGCTCCAGGCTGAAATGATGCACGTCGCCAAGGAATTTCGGAAACCAGAAAACAAAGAAATACCAGACAGGGTCCATGAACACTTTCGAGATTGTAAAGGCAATCACAAACCGCGACGTCAGCAGCTTTCCCAGCGGAATCGTTTTGGTGGCTCGCGGGGCCGGCGCATCCGCCGGCGGCCGGTAGATGAACCACCACGACACCACCCAGAGCAACCCGACCGCTCCCGTCACAAGGAACGCCGATCGCCAGCCACACGACAACACCAGCATCGCAATGATCGGTGTCGCAATCACGGACCCCACCGACGCCCCGCTGTTGAAAATGCCCGACGCCAACGCCCGCTCCCGTGCCGGAAACCACTCCCCAACCAGCTTCGCAGCCGCCGGCCAATTGCCCGCCTCCCCGGCGCCGAGCAAAAGACGAAAGATCCCCAGCGACCACGCACCCCGGGCAAACACATGCAACGCCCCGGAAATCGACCACCACAACATGCAGCATGCATACCCGATCCGCGTCCCCACATAATCCACAAAGGGTCCGGACAACCCGTTCATCACCGCGTACGCCAGCATAAATGCCGCCGATACATAGCCGTACGCCTCCTCCCCCATCGGAACGGCCTGCTTGAAATGCGCATCCGTCACCACCACCGACAGCACCTGCCGATCCAGGTAGTTCACCAGCGTCGCTGCGAACGCAAACGCCACCATCGCCCACCTCAAACGCGACGGCTTCGCCTCAACAGGCCGGACTTCCGGAATCGTCATCTCAGAAGACACGCTTGCCACGCTCCATCCTCACTCCGTCCGGTCATTCGCAGGATGCTCGTAATAATCGAAGCTCTTCCCCAACGCTTCCTTCAGTGGCCGCGTAATGCGGTCCAGTTCCTCCTTCGCCTCCTGCGACAACGGACACGCTTCCGCTGCCCGAACATTCTCCTCCAGTGCCGGCAGATTGCGCGACCCGCACAGGCAACTGGTGATGCCCTCGGCGTGCATGGCCCAGCGTAACGCCAGATCCGTCGTCGTTGTTTCCATTCTTCTGGCAAGCGCCCGGATTTGCTGCACAGCGTCCGCCATTTCTCTTTCCGCACCACGCATGCCGTGCCGGCAGAGCGGGTTGCTCACGCTGTCAAAGTGCCGCGTGCGCCGCCGCGGTTCCGGCACTTCGGTCGGGCGTTCATACCGATCCGAAAGCACCCCTTGAAGCAGCGCCATGTATCCCAGCACCCCGATGCCCCGCTCGCGGCAGAAGGGCAAAATCTCGTATTCAATGGCTCGGTTCAAAAGACCATACGGCAACTCGTTGACCACCACCGGAATTCCCGCCTCGATCACCTCCACCAGCCGCCGCACACCGAAATTGCTGACGCCCAGGTATCGCACCTTGCCGGCCTTCCGCAATCGCTCGAGCACGCCAAAACTCTCAGCCACCGGCGGAATACACACGGGACCTTCCCCAAAGTGACGAATCGAGCTCGCCGTGACCGGCCAATGGACCATATACAAATCCACGTAATCGGTCCCGAGCCGCCGCAGGCTCGCCTCGCACGATTCCACCGCTTTCCCCACAGCCAGGTGCAGGGGACTGATCTTCGTGCAAATCGTGACCTTCTCGCGAGGAATCTCCCGAAGCGCAAGCCCGAGCGCCCTTTCGCTCGCCCCCTCGTTGTACACCTCCGCCGTGTCGAAGAATCCGTAGCCCCTCTCCACCGCCCCCCTGACAACCCTGTTCACATCTTCCTGGCTCTGCGCGCCCCAGTAACCCCCGCCCCCATACGCCCAGCACCCCACGCCCAGCGGCGGCAACCACAGATCCGAATCTCCGCACCTTTTCAACGCCATCGCAGTTCCCCTGCCGCATCCGACTCAAATCTCTCGCCGCAGCGAAACGACGCGCTAAACGTTCGCACGAACACATCCCTCATTCCTCGACCCCCGCCACAACACCGATCATCAGCAGCAGATTCGCAAATCGACGCGACTCCCCCGTCGCAATCACCAGCGCCGTGCTGGGGGACCTCGCCTCCTGGTAGAATCCTTCCCGGTCATAAGCCGTCAGCGGCACCTCTGGACCAAGGATTTCCCTGTAGCGCCCGTGAATCGGCACCACTCCGCCGTCCGGCTTCTGCATAACAATGGCTGACTCGACCGGCACCGTCTGCACCAGCACCTCCAATACCGCCAATGCCGGAATCATCCCCGATCGCAGGTTCAAATACACCCGCTTCGCCGACGCCGCCGACGCCGTACTGACCGGGTAATTGGAATCCGCGATGAGAATTCGCGCCCCATGCCCCGACCGGCCAAGAACGCAAAGAATCTCCGGATGCAGCATCAGCGTTTTGAGCATGCAAAAATCATCCAAATCCCCTCCCCATTGTCTTGGCAGAGCGGGCGGCTAAAAAGTGGGGTTTCGGGCGAAAGCGGAAAACCACTCGGCCAATACGCCCACGACCCAAGGCCCCCCCAGAAAAACGCATTCGTGCCCACGTGTATGACCAACGCGCGAATTCTTCCCACGCCGACACGATTTACGGGAGGAACAACTTCACAGTCCCCAGACCCCAGACCCCAGTCCCCAGTCCCCAGACCCCCGTTCGCGGCTCCGCCGCTCCAAGTTCATTTGCGGACCATCGACGTCTTCTCGAGCCATTGCAATTCCCCCCACACCAGAACGTTTCCCTGATCACCCCGTCTCACTGCAGGTGTTCCGCATGAAACTCTCGCTCGCCGCCGCCGCACTCGCCCTCCTCTCCCTCCCCTTCCTCCTCGGAGCCGACGCCCCCCCCGCCCCCTCCCCCGCCGCCCAGCCGCGCCCCAGAATCACCGGCCTCTCCCACATCGCCCTCTACTGCCACGACATGTCCAAAACCCTCGACTTCTACAAAAAATTCCTCGGCTTCGAAGAACCCTACTCCCTCAAAAACACGGACGGCTCACTCCACCTCACCTGGATCAAAATCAACGACCTGCAAACCATCGAACTCTTCCCCGAAAAAGAACCCAACACCGACCGCCTCTACCACATCGCCCTCATCACCCCCGACGCCGTCGCCATGCGCGAATACCTCGCCGCTCACCGCGTCAAAGTCCCCGCCAAGGTCGGCAAAGGCAAAATCGGTAACGCCAACTACTTCATCTCCGACCCCGACGGCCACACCGTCGAAATCGTCACCTACGAACCCGACAGTTGGACCATCGCCAACGCCGGCAAATTCCTGCCCGATACCCGCATCTCCACCCACATGCCCCACGTCGGCATCCTCGTCGGCGATCTCGACGAATCCAAAAAATTCTACGAAGGCATCCTCGGCTTTCACGAACTCTGGCGCGGCTCCAAAAAGCCCGAAGTCCTCAGTTGGGTCCACGAGCAAGTCCCCGAAGGAACCGACTTCATCGAACTCATGCTCTATTCCGACCTCCCCGACCCCACCAAGCGTGGCACCGCCCACCACCTCTGCCTCGAAGTCCCCGACATCGAAAAAGCCAGGGCCATCCTCGCCGAACGCGCACCCACCATCGGCTACACCCGACCCCTCACCATCCAGACCGGCGTCAACCGCAAGCGGACGCTCCGCGCGCTCCGCGACATTCAAGCCAAACATCTGCGCACGGCCGGCGACTTCGGCGCCGCCATCCGCGGAATTTGCGACGAAGTGGCGGCCGTGCATGGTGTGCAAGGTCACATGGACGAATTCGCCGACAAGTACGCCAGCATGGCAAAGCGGCGGATAGCTAATGGGAAATCCTCCCACGCGTACGAAGTTAACCGCGCCATCAACGCCGCCAACCACGAAGCAATGAAGTTGCGGTACGGCGTGCTGTTGCGGGTGAGGTGGGTCGGCGGCGCCAACGATTGGCAAGCCCGCGGCATTATGGAAACCTGGGCCGACGGCGTGCGGCATCCTCCGTTGATTGGTGGCGACACCGATTCTTTTTTGATTCCCGACTAAATCCGGACAGTTGCGCCTTTAGGGTGAAGAGTGTTGTTGCGGCGACACCAACAATGGGAGCAACGAATGGGATACCTCACACTCGGTCAAATGTTGTCGAAGTGCCAAGACAAATGCGGCATCAGGAGCATGCGGCAAGCGGAATACGCGGCTCGCTCCATTCCCTCGCGTGGTCGCGTCGGCACGCTTCGCGTGTGGAGCGATGCGGACGTGCCGGCGTTCGTCGCCGAGTTCAAGCGGATCGACTGCCGGCGCATCGGGCGTTGATTGGATAAGTAAAAGTTTGCGGGATGGCGAAAGGGGTAGGCCCGGCAAATGTTCGGACTTTTTGTCCATGCACCGCGATCGACGTCTTTTTGCTTTTTTCAGAGAAATTACCCCATTCAGTGAATCACCCTGGGGAGGGGTTGAAAATTTATGTCGAAAACGATTTCCAGTTTGAACGTCAACGTTCTCGGGAACATTTCCGGGCTCGCCAAGTCGTTTGGCGGCGCCGCTGGGCTCGCCACCGGGTTCGCCGGCCAGATTGCGGGCGTGGGGTCTAAGATCGCGGGTCTGGCCGGCATTGGAACGGTGGTTTCCGGTGCACTCGCCGGCTTGGGCGCCACACTTGGCGGCGCCCTCGCCGTTGGGGAGCAATTCAAAGCCATCGACGCTACTGCAAAGCTTTCCGACCGCCTGGGCGTTGCCACGGAATCCCTTGTGGGAATGCAGCACGCCGCGAGCCTTGCCGGCATTAGCGGCGAGGAGCTTACCGGCGGCTTCGAAAAGATGTTCAAGACGCTGGGCACCGCGGTCGGCGGCGGCAAAGAGGCGGTTGCGACGTTCAACGCCCTGGGGCTTTCCGCCCAGGCATTACAAAGCGAATCGCCCGACCAAGCGTTTAAAGACATTGCCGACAAAATCAGCAATATCGCCAATCCCGCCCAGCGTGCGGCCGCGGCAATGGACGTATTCGGCAAGAGCGGCCAATCTTTGCTTCCCTTGCTCACCACCGGCGCCGCCGGCATTTCGGCGGCTCAGGCCGACGCCCAAAAGCTCGGTATGACGTTCTCCCGCCTTGACGCGTCGAAGGTGGAAGCGGCAAACGACGCCGTTACCCGGATGAAAGGGCTATTCACGGGAGTGGCAAGCAAAATTGCGATTGGACTCGCCCCGATAATTGATTTCACCGCAACCAACTTCACTAACTTCCTGTCCCAGGCCGTGCCGTCCCTCACGCGATTCTCTGAAAGTTGGTCGAATATGCTGCCCGCCATTGGCGGGGCAATGGCCGGCATCTTTACCGCGGTCAGCAACATTTGGGGCAACATTTACAACTTCATCTCCGAAGTCGGCGCCGGCATATACCAGACGGTCTCTCAAAACTGGGAGTCCATGCTTACTACCGCCGTGTCGCTCGGCATGTCCATTTGGGACACGACTTCGGCAACGTTCGGCGCCATGTTCGACCTTGCGGAGACGGTTTGGGATGGGATCGTGGGCGTGTGGAACTGGGCAACTGGCGACACCATCGACACCACGGCCAACGCTGAGCAGCAGACATCGAATATTTTTAGCCGGATGGTGAGCGGCGCGCAGTGGCTCGCCGACGGAATTACCACCGCGATTCAAGCCGCCGAATACATCATTGGCCATTGGAAAGACTATTTCGAAATGGCCGGTACCGAAGTCGATTTGGCGATTGTGCGGACGGCGAACCAGATTGAATACGTATTTCAGGAAGTTATCCCCACGTATGTCGGCTATGGAATCGCGGTCACCTGGGCGAAGATTAGCGACTTTGCGGCCAACACCGCCTCTCTAATGGAGAATCTTGGAACCAACATCGTAAGCGTGTTCAAGAATCTTCCTGGGCTCATCAAAGGAAGCACCAATTGGGGCGACGTGTGGAAACCCCTCACGGCCGGCTTTGAGCACACCGTAATTGAATGGCCGGGCATTGCCGACCGCGAAAAGGGCGACTTGGAAAAGCAACTTGAGAGCGAATCCGACTGGCTTGAAAACAACTTCGGCCAAGGGCTCGCCGACCACATTACGAAGCGGGCCAGTGAAGCTCAAGGGATCGCCAAAACCCTAATCAAAGACATCAAGGCCGCCGGATCTAAGCTCGCCATGCCCAAGATCGCTTCTCCGGAAGTCGCTCCCAAAATCAACCCCAACAATCTCTCCCTCAGCATCACGCCGGAAATCAAAGCGGCGAGCGCGTTGAAGGTTGGCAGCGCGGAAGCTCAGTTGCTTAAGTACGGCGGCCCGAAGTTGGCGGGAATCGCCAACGGAAGCATTGCAGCGGCGGCGCCAGCGTCGCCCCCGCCGGTGTCAGCACGCCCGGCGACGGCCCCCAATACCGATGCGATTGCCGCGGGCTCGGGGGACGGAAAGACCGACAGCAAATTGCGGGGATTCGGCATTTATTTGCAGAAGATCGAACAGAACACACGCACGCCGCAACTTGTAGCGAGCAGCGTTTAATTGGTGGTCTGGATTAATCAATAACAGGAGAAGCAATGGTAGCCATCAAAGAGCAAGGACACTTGCAGCAATCGAATAAGACGTTGGACGAATCCACGGTGACGCGGTATTTCGTCGCGCTGTATGACGGCCCGACAAACGTTTGGGCGGCCGAAAGCGACGTGCTCGCGCACCTCGCGACGGAATCCGCCGACTACACGCTCCCAGGTGACGACACCGCCGCACTCCCTCGACGGTTGAAGCAATTGCAGGGACTTCTTGCGGAGGAGGAATCGGCCCGCAAGGAATGGCGATTCCAGGCCGACTATTCGAACAAGGTTCAAATCGAGCAAAACCCGACGTTGCTTCCCGACGAAATCTCTTGGGATTTCTCCGAGGCATCGGAAGATTACTTCCTAGACAAATCCACGCCACCCAAGCCGGTGACGAACAGCGCCGGCACCCCCTTCGAGAAGTTCCTGCAGCGGGAAACGGGCCACATCACCGTCACCGTCAAACGCAACGTCACCAGCTACGACCCCCAGACGGCAATCAGCAATCTGCACGTGGTGAATTCCGACGCATTCGAATTGGACGGAGTGACGATCAACGCCGGCCAAGCCAAGCTTTCCGGAATCCCGGCGACCGCATGGCAAACGGTGTATGTAAATGGGGCTTCCGTTCGATACCGCCAAATCACCTTCATACTCAAGCTTCGCTCTTCCTGGGATGACGTGGTGGAGGATCGTGGGTACGGCGAACTTCAAGTATACGCCAACGGAACGCCTATCGGAACCACTCAGCCTATTGTGGATGGTGCAAATTTGCAGGTTCAAAAGCCGTGGCCGCTCGATGGTAGCGGACATAGGAAGACAAACAGCACCGACACGCCGGCATCGCTCACGTTTAAGCCATACGCCGCCGTCTCATTTGCCGGCTTCGGGTTCAGTTAATCGGGGAAGCCGGCGGTAGAAACCGCAACGGTGAAATGGCTCTTTAATTCGACATTCAAAAATCAGTCTTCAAAGCTCGCGAGGTGTCTCGCGTGCAAGGGGTTTCTTTTTCTCTTTTCAGGGGGCTCATAATGAGCATGGCAGCGGACGCGGTTCAGAAATTCGAAGACACCATAGGCAAAATGCGCGGGGCATGGCCGGCAAAGTTGCTGAGGTGGCGATCAGCAACGCACCTTCGCACTTGGTCCGCCGCCGGTTCCGGCGGCGACGTCGGCAATGTCGAAGTGGTGAACGACGTGGTGCGGGCGTACGACGAGGTTTCGCCGATCTTCAAGGCACACAAGAGAGTGCAGCAGCGAAAAACCGGCAACACCTACGCCTATACACAAATCACGCGGGGCAACGTCGGCGAGGCGTCCACCGAAGGCGTGGCGCCGGCGGCCGACAGCACTTCCACAATGAAAATGGTGGAAATGCCATTCAAGGTTTACACCGGCGATATCCTCACGGTGAGCGCGGAGACTATGCAGGATGCGGCATTCGACGTCGCCAGCGAAGTGCTCGCCGTGGGCGTCGGTAAGAGCGTTCCTTTGTTTTCAGCCGATGCGGTGACCGCACTTAAATCCGCGTTCCTTTCTGGCGGAACGTTCACGCCGACGGCGACGGCCGGGACTTCCTGGACGATTCAGGATTTGGCGAACGCCTATTGGGAGATTCCTGCGCGCAACCGCGTTAACGGCGTCCAGTACACGATGCACCCCAACACGGCCAAAGCCTTGTTCGGAATTCTGGATGCCAACAGCGCGCCGAAGGCCGAAATGATCAGCTTTACCCGTGAAAACATCGTGGAAGATTCCGCGGTTGATGCCGGCGTTGTTTTTGTCGGCTCCATCACACTCGGTATTGCGATCGGCATGCGGTCGCCGGTGTATATCCGTCGGTGGGAAATCTCCGAGGGCACCAACTTCGAAACACAGCCTAAGTTTGCCGTCGGCTTGCGGGATGCTACCGCCCTCGCATGCCGCAAACTGCAAGGCTCCTAATATCGGTTCCTGCCAATCGGGGAGGGCGCGGCCTTTCGCGCTCTCCCCTCCCTTTAAATCTAGTCCCGTCGCCATCGGCGACAATTTTTGGAGGTTCATTAAATGTCCAAGGTCATTCAACGCGCAAAGGCTCCCCAACCCATGCCCCCCGCCGGCGCCCGCCGGTTGAGCGAGGCAAATACCGGGCGAGCCGCGACACGTATCGTTCGGCCGCGTTCCTGGAGGAGTTGAAGCGGCAGGTGGAGCTATTCGAATGCCAATTGCTTCTCGGGCGAATCGATCGCCTACAGCGAGTTAGCGGCGTTTGATCGGTGTATTGAGTGAGGCCGGATCGGGTTAAACGCCGCCCGGCCTCTTTCTCATCCATTTTTGAATTTTGGAGTGAATTTGTATGAGCATCGCGGTACTGTTCGACGTGGCGGCAGTAGCCGAGGCGCTGGCCATTGGGGAGCGAACGTTGTGGAGATGGATTTCAATGGGCGTGTTTCCGAAAGCCGACGTGTCGCGTGGAATGAGATATAGGAGATGGAAACAGGAGACGGTTGAGGAGTGGATGGAGTCGCAAAAGCCCCAAGTGAAGCGCAGAAGATAACCAGCGAGGAAGACGTAAATGGCTTGGCTTGAGAAAAGAAACGGAACCTACTTCGTTTGTCACCGCGTCGGCGGGCGGACGCGTCGCATAAAGGCGTACGCCGACAAGACCGCATCGACGGCAAAGCTTAATCGGTTTACCAAAGACGTTGCGATGGGGAAAGAGGGATTGGTTGACCCGTTCGCCGATCATCGCGAAGCCCAAATTTCGGACCACCTGGGCGTCTGGGTTTCGGAAATCCGGAAAACGGGTAGCTCGGAATACTACGCCAATCAGTGCAACGCCCGCATCAACCGACTCATTAGGGAGTGCGGGTGGGAATTCCTGGGCGATATCTCCCCCGAAAGCTTCATCCAGTGGCGATCATCGGCAGTAAGCGAAATCAGCCACAACGCCAAAGACAAGGCGAAGGCTAAAACCGGCCCAATGGGACCGCGCACGCAAAATCACTACCTCGTAACGCTCGTTTCATTCTGTCGATGGTGCGTGAAGCGAAAACGCACCGACACCAACCCCGTTTCGGACGTCCAAAAGGTAGATCAGGCCGGCGATGTGAGGCGTAAGCGACGGGCATTGACCGCCGAGCAAGTGGCCGCATTGCTAGCCGCCGTTCCCCAGGCGTATCGCCTCCTGTACCGGCTGCTTCTATCGACCGGACTACGGCGCGCTGAAGCCGAGCAACTGCAATGGGGTGATATCCGTACGGAAGGCGGCACCCACTTCGTCCAGTTACGGGCCGAAACCACGAAGGCCAATCGCGCCGACGCCCTACCGCTCATCGCAGATTTGGCGAAAGAGCTTTCGGCTGCGCGCGGGCCGGCGCCCGATTCCGCACGGGTCTTTTCTCGCGTTCCTCGAATCAAAGAGCATCGGAAGTGGCTTGCGGCGGCCAAGATTCCCTATACAGACGATTCCGGCCGCCGGGTCGATATCCACGCCCTTCGCCACACCTACGGCACGCTATTGAGCAAAGCAGGCGTTTCCCCGCGTGAGGCAATGAGTCTCATGCGACACACGGACCTACGTCTAACGATGAACGTCTACACCGACCCGAAGGTGTTTAACCTCGCCGCGGCTGTCGAAAAACTTCCGGCGACACTAACGGGGGAACCGAAGGTAGCAAATCGGGTAGCAACTGGTGGCATGTTTGGGCACTGTACGGCACCAAATGGCACCAACTCGGGAGGGGCGATTTATGCAAATTCCCCAATGAAAACGGCCAAATCTTGCGATTTGGCCGTTGTTCCGGGGAAAGCGGGTGAAGGGGGTCGAACCCTCGACATTCACGTTGGCAACGTGACGCTCTACCACTGAGCTACACCCGCGTTTCGTGGACAAACACTATACCGCATTTCCCCACGCTTGCAAACAGCACGGCGGCGCTCCTCTCGCGAAAAACGCCGCCGTCCTTATCAGACTCAGCCCCCCGCCCTCACGCCGAAAACGAACTCCCGCACCCGCACGTGTGCGTCGCATTCGGATTCTTAAACACAAACCCGCGCCCCATCACCTCGTCTTTAAAATCAATCTCCGTCCCATTCAGGTACAGATACGACTTCCGATCCGCAAGAATCCGAATCCCCTGAGACTCCATGATCTCATCGTTCTCCGGCCCCGATTCCGTCAAATCCAGAACGTACGAAAAACCCGAGCACCCGCCCCCTTTCACACCCACCCGCAGCGACACATTCTCCGCCAGCCCCTGATCCTTGATGATCGACTTGATTTCCTTCGCAGCATTTTCCGAAAGCGTAATCGCCATACACGGCTCCTGATTCATGAAAAACCTTCGTGGTCCCATCACTATAGTCGCTCATCAACCACCGAAGCAACCCGCCCCAGTCATCCGCCAAACCCTCCCCAATCATTTCTACCCCTTCGTCGACAAACGCCCCCCCAGGCAGAATCACGACATCCCCCCCATCCTGCCTCCAACCCCCAACGACAGGCCCCAAAAACCCGTACAAAACTGGACCAAAACCATGCCAAAACCATCCCAAAGCCATCCCAAAACCATCCCGCGCCCCACCCAAATCACTCCCAAACCGCCCCCGCAACTGCACCCAATTCACCTCAAAAACCCCCCCAACCCCCCACCCCCACCCAAAACAAAAAACAACCCCCCCCCCAACAAAACCAACAAAACCCAAAAGTTAAAAATAAT
>JBQCGD010000174.1:0-8125 GCA_051955985.1 Phycisphaerae bacterium
ATTCAGAATTCAGAATTCAGAATTGTTGGTTGTTGGTTATTCGGTATTGGTTATTAGGGGGGTGGGTTGGGGAGGGTTGGGGGTGGATTTGGTGGGGTTTGCGAGGGGGATGTCGGGGGTGTGGGTGGGGTGTGAGGGGGAGATGGCGGGGAGGTGGCGGTGTGTTTGGGGGGATGTTCCGCAGGCCCCCCATGGTTTCATGGGGGGTTAAATCGGGGCGTAGGTGGTTGGGGGAGGGGCGGCGAGCCTGGTTGAGGGCGAGGAGGGTTTCGAGGATTTCGGTGATGCGTTGGGTGCGCTCGTCTTTGCGTTTGCCGTCGACGGTGAAGCGGGAGGCGAGTTCGGTGGGGGTGAGGCCGGTGGGTGGGGCGGCGGTGACCGACCGTCCCCCTTTGCTGCCTCGGTGGACGATGGAATGAGGCAATTGGAATTGCTCATTGCCCAGAATCCATTGCTCACTTCTCGACTGTCCGAACCACTTTATTGCATTCAGTAAATTGGATTTGCCGCTGTTGTTTTTGCCAATGAGCACATTCGTCGTGCACAACTTTTCCATTGCGATTGAATCGGGGCCAAAACTCCACATGTTTTGGACGGTAAGTCGTTTGATCTGCATTATGTCTCCACGTAGAGCGGCGAATCGTTCATTCCGCTGTCGTCATCTTGAGAGCTTCCAGCGCTTCACGCTTGCCGAGACTACGCGCTTGAACGATTCGAGGGAGCTGGGAGCGTCGTGGCTTTGTCTTGCCGTTCGTGGGGAGCGGGAGAGGGGCCGGCGCTTACGCTACGGGTTCCCGGGTCGTCTTGCGCTTGGATTTCTTGCTTGGTTTCGAGGACGAAGTGGACGCGGTTGTAGAGGTCGATGAAGTTGGTGGAGGTGGTGCAGTCGGGGTGGGTGACGGTGATGGCGCGATCGAAGACGATACGAATTGGGGATAAGTGGAATTCAGAATTGTTGGTTTCCGTGGGACAACGAATGTTCAGTTGATGTGCAGGGGGGCGTTGGTTGGTGTAACCTTGGGATGCGGGGTGCATCTGAAGAGGGTTGTTGCACCAGCGTGGAAGTTGTGATGAATATCGCGGGATTGAAGGGTTCGTGGGGGTTGTTGCCGCTTCGGTTGATCATCGGGGTGGGTTTTTTGATGCATGGGCTGGCGAAATGGAATCGGGGGCCGGAGAATTTTGCGAAGCTTCTGGCGTGGGTGGGAACTCCGTTTCCGTTGGAGACGGCGTGGGGGGTGACGGTGCTGGAAATTGTTGGGGGTGTAGCGCTGATCGTGGGGGCGTTTGTGGTGGTCATCAGCATTCCGTTGATGGCTTCGATGATTGTTGCGATGGTGACGGTGCATTTTCGATATGGTTTCAGCTCGATCAACACGGTGGGTTTGACGTCGAATGGGCCGGTGTTCGGTGCGCCGGGTTACGAAATCAATCTCCTGTACGTGTGCGGATTAATGGGGCTCGTTCTTTCGCAGGATACGTGGTTGTCCGTTGACGGTTGGCGGAGCGAGAGGAGATCCAAAGGGAGGGAGTTGAAGGAGGCCTCTCTGCCGATTTCCAGGAGATGGATGGTGCGGCGACTGGGGGATGGGGACCGTGCGGCGGTGCTTCGGCTGAACGGGCGGAGTCATCCGGAGGTGTGGCCGCTGGGGGAGGCGGAGTTGGGGGCGTTGTTGGGATTTGGCGGGTATCACCTGATTGCCATGGACGAGGAGGGGAACGTGTTGGGTTACCTGCTTTCGTTCCCAAGTTCGTGTGATTACGACGACACGGAGATGCGGGAGTTTCGGCGGCGGGTGGCGGAACCATTTGTCTACATTTGCCAGGTGGTGATCGGGAGCGAGCACCGGCGGCGGGGGATCGGGCGCGGCCTGTATGATGCGGTTGTGGAGGAGGCGAAGCGCACGGGGGTGGGCGTTCTGTGCTGCGATGTGAACACCGAGCCAGCGAACCCGGTGTCGCTGGCGTTTCATCGGGAGTTGGGGTTTGAGCGGATCGGTGATGGAGTCGCTTCGAATGGTTTTGGGGTGGCGTTTCTCGCGAAGATGTAGAGATAGCGGGGTGGGGAAATTATGGCGGGGAGTGAGTGGGGGGATTGTCGGGGGGTTGGCAGAGGGTGGCGATGGCGAGGTCGAGGTGAGGGGAGATGGGGAGGGGGGCGTCGGGGGAGTAGGGGAGGAGGTAGTAGGGGTTGAGGCGGGAGAGGGTTTCGTTGATGAAGATGTGCTGGTGGGTGAGGAGTGCCTGGCGGGGGATGTCGGGAGGGAGGGTGTCGCGGTGGTATTGGCAGATGCCGGTGAGTTGGGGGCGGCGGAGGAAGAGTTGTTCGAGGCGGCGTTCGTAGTCGACGAGCTTGGCGAGGTTTTTTTCGGAGCCGAACTCCCAGGTCATGTCGCCGGTGGCGAAGAGGCCTTTGTAACCATCGTGGAGAGCGTGATCGAGAGCGTGTTCGAGGGCCGTGAGCATGAGGTCGACGTTGAATTCGCCGTCGGCGTCGGAACCGGTGTCGGAGGAGAGGATGAGCCGGGCGTTGGCGATTTCGGCGGCGACGTCGAGGTTGGTGGAGGCGAGGAGGGAGCGGAGGCCTGCGACCATGGGGCGGCTGTTGAGGTAGAGGCAGCGGAATCCCTGGGCGAGTTTTTTTCGGATTTCGCCGGCGATGGCGGGCAACTGGTCGGAGGGCGCGCCGGTGTAAATGAGACACTGGTGTCGGGAATCGTGCGGCATGTGAGGAGGCTCCCACTGGTACTGCGGCTACATATGACTGAGCCAGGGTCAGAACCGGATGATCGCGAAATGAGGGGGGGACGTCAATGCACGTAGGGCGGGGGGCGGGCCATATTGATCGGGCGTTGGAGGTGAGAGAGTTCACCATCGCCACCGCGTGGAAGGGGCGGGCCTGGTGGCGGCGCGGGCAACGAAACGGGGGCGGCTCCTCGTCAGGAGACCGCCCCCTTGGCGTGATGGCGATGTGCAGGTGTTGTGTGTGTTTGAGAGACGGTGCAGAAAGGGGATTCACCGGGGTTGTTTATTGCGGGACGAAGAGGGCGGCGGCGCCCATGAGGACGGCGATCCAAAGGATTGTCAGGAGGAGATAGGCGGAGAGGGAGATCCACAAGGCCCAGCCTTGTCCGTGGTGATGACTTATCCACCGAATGTGCAGGTTCATTTGTTTTTGCTCGCGTTCATGATTGAGTGGCGGGACGAGTTGTTGCCAGGGGGTTAGGTGAGATGTCCAACGATCCATTGGTTTGTCGGGGCCGAGTTATCCACGGCCGAGGGCGTGTGCAGGCAGGAAGACAATAGTTTTCTCGCGGCATCGCTTTCGGTGCGGTTGAACATGATGAGCAATTGCTTGGCGTGCACCCTGAAGAAGGGTCGCAGGCCAAGGCTCTTTGAGCGGGTGATCACGTTCCAGGCAACGGGGAGGGGCACGAGGGTGACGAGGAGTCCCGCGTCAGAGAGGATACGCATTTCGTGAAGCATGTGGGTCTCCGGGCGCTGGCGCGCCGACGTGGGAATGGATCGCGCTGTGGCTCGGGGCAGACGCGTGTCCCCCCCTCGCCCGCCCCCCAGTTCGCTCGTTCGCACGCATTGCTCCGGGCGGCTACTTCGAGTCGCCACCGAATGGCACGGGCGGGCAAAGCGCCTCACCCGCGCCATCCTCCTTCCTTCCATGCCGGTGATCTCGACTGCGACATTGTTCTGCCAGAACTATAACGTCGCTCGGGGGAGGGGAACGCAAAATAGTTGAGTAGAGTTCAAGTAATTCGAAAAATACCCATATGTAGTTAACCTGGTTGTGCGAGGGGCGCAGGCGCTTTATTTTTTGGTGAGCAAATCTCCTAAATCGCGACAGGAGTTTTTCGCTGGCGGGAGCGGGTCGGGAGCATTTTTTCCGCATGGCGCGCGAGACGGGCAAGAATTGCTCGACAGGGGAAGGGGTGATGCTGCAACGGGCTCTCGGCTGTGGGACGGGTTGTGAGAGAAAAACCTATCGATTTGTTGACAATGCGGGGTGGGGGTCAGAGGAGTTTGGTGAGGACGTTCATGTCGATGGGTTTGACCAGGACGACGGAGCCGGGGATGGGTTGTGGGATGTGGGGGATGCCGTCGTAGGCGGTGATGAAGATGATGCGGCTGCGGGGGTTGTTGTGTTTGAAGTGGACGGCGAAGTCGGGGCCTTGCTGGTTGGGGAGTCGGACGTCGATGATGGCGGCGTCGAAGGGGCCGGTGGCATCGGTGGCTTCTTCGGCGCTGGAGAAGGCGTTGACGGTGTGGCCTTGATCTTGGAGGACGGTCTGGATGGCGTATTTGGATTTGGGATCATCTTCGATGAGGAGAATGGTTTTGGGTTGCATGATGCGTCCTCCTTTGATGGACGTGGAACTGTGTTTCCGGAAGAGATGTTTGCAAGGGTTGTGCCAGGCGCGGGGGGGGGCGGGGAGGAGGCGGCGGAAAATGGGGGAGGGGACGGGGAGGAGCGGGCGTGGCGAGAAGAATGCAAAGGTGGTTTAAATCGTGAGTTACGGGAGAGGTGGGGGATTTGTTGTTCGGCGGGATTTTGTCTTGATGTGAATTGAGGTTTGGGGCAGGCGTGGGGATTTGGTGGGGGAGACCAACTTTTTGGGGGGATGGGTGTCGGGGCGGGCGTCGCGACAAATTCGACAGAGTGCGGGCAGGGGGTGTAACCGGGAGCGGGGGCTGGCATCTAAAGGAGGACAACGCCACTTGTTTGGGACGGCCGGCAGCGGGAATTTTGATCCAGCGTCGAGCGTCTGTTCGTAGAGAGAGGCGTGTTTTGAAAAGAAAGCGTCAACGCCGATTCGCAGTGTGCGGGTTGGGAGAGTTGGGCCGGTTTGGTGCGCCGCCGCGAAGGAGCACACAGGAAACAGGAGCATTTCCATGAAGAACGTAACGACATCGATGATTGCGGCGGCAGCGGTCGCGGGACTGTTTGCGGGCGCGTCGGCCGTGCGTGCGGGCACGATGACGACGGGAACGACAGGCGCGACGGTGACGAGCGCGTCGCGGACGGCGGGGGGTTCGCGGACGGCGAGCACGTTTGCGGGTCAGAAGGCGAACAAGCTGGATGATTCTGCGGGCAAGCATGACTGCAAGGGGAAGAACGACTGCAAGGGCGCCGGCGGGTGCAAGACTGGGGACAATGGGTGCAAGGGGAAGAACTCGTGCAAGGGGAAGGGTGGTTGCAAGTCGGAGGGGTCGGCGACGAGTGAGCCGGCGAAGGGGTGAGTTGATTTGGGTGAGTAAGGGGAGCCCCGTATGTTTGCACGGGGCTTCCTTTTTTCTATTGCCGAATGCCCATTGGCGATTGCCGATCGGGGGAGGGAGAATGGGCAATGGGCAATTGGCAATGACTGCGGGTGAGATATGGCAGCGAACAAGCATAATGGGTTTACGAACCTGGGGATTGGGATTGGGTTGCGGGTGCCGCACTATCAGCACATTTTGACGAAGAAGCCGACGTGTGACTGGTTTGAGATTATTTCGGAGAATTACATGGTGGACGGGGGGAGGCCGCTGGAGGTGCTGGATCAGATTCTGGAGCAGTACAAGGTGATACAGCATGGGGTGTCGATGTATTTCGGGTCGGTGACGAAGCAGGATCCGGCGCATGTGAGGAAGTTGAAGGAGCTGGTGAAGCGGACGAAGACGCCGTTTGTTTCGGATCATCTTTGTTGGGGGTCGGTGGATGGGACTTATACGCATGATCTTTTGCCGATGCCTTATACGTTTGAGGCGGCGCGGAAGACGGCGCGGCGGATACGCGAGGTGCGGGATTACCTGGAGGTGCCGATCTGTGTGGAGAATGTGTCGAGTTATGCGGAGTATCACCAGAGCGAGATGACGGAGTGGGAGTTTTTGCGGGAGGTGGTGGAGCTGGCGGATTGCGGGATTCTGCTGGATGTGAACAACATTTATGTGTCATCGCAGAATCATGGGTTTGATCCGTATGACTATTTGAACGGGATTCCGGCGGAGCGGGTGGGGCAGATGCATATTGCGGGGCATTCGAAGTTTGAGAAGTATATTCTGGATACGCATGATCATCCGGTGCTGGATCCGGTGTGGAAGATGTATGCGCATGCGATCAAGCTGTGTGGGCCGACGTCGACGCTTTTGGAGTGGGATGCGCATATCCCGAGTTTTGAGGAGGTGCATCGGGAGGCGTTGAAGGCGAAGAAGTTTTTGGCGGGTGTCAGCGCGCCGTTGCAGGTGGAGCGGAAACATGATGCGGCGTGAGACGAGGGATGGTAAACACGAAGAGCACGAAGGCACTAAGGACCACGAAGGGGGATTAGGATTAGGATTATGATTAAGATTAAGACGGGATCGAGAGGGAAGATGGGGTTGGAGGAGGTTCAGCGGGTGGTGGCTTCTTTGGTGATGCGGCCGTTGGATGCGGGGGACGGGATGCAGAAGGTTTGGGTGGATGGGAGGGGGACGGCGGAGGTGGCGGAGACGGTTATCAAGGCGAATGATCGGCTGACGAGTTTTGAGCGGATTGAGATTTATAACAAGCAGTATTGGTATCGGGTGCGGGATTGTTTTGGGGATGATTTTCCGGGGTTGCGGGCGGTGATGGGGGATAAGAAGTTTGATGTGATGGCGGATGCGTACCTGGCGGCTTGTCCGTCGCGGTCGTTTTCGTTGCGGAATTTGGGGCAGTTTTTGGTGGGATTTCTGGAGGAGCATGCGGAGTTGACGGCGCCTTGGTCGGCGTTGGCGCTGGATATGGCGAAGTTTGAGTGGGCGCAGGTGGAGGCGTTTGATGGGCCGGGGTATGCGCCGCTTTCGGCGGGGGATTTGGGGCGGGTGGCGCGGAATCCGGCGAGGGCGCGGCTGCATTTACAGCCTTATGTTCAGCTTTTGGCGTTGCGGTACCCGCTGGATGATTTTTTGCTGGCGATCAAGAAGAAGAACGGGGCGATGCGAGGGGAGGCTTCGAATGCGGTAGAGGAGGGGGTGGTGCGGCGGAAATTGACGGGGGTGCGGCGGCCGCGGGCGAAGCGGGTGTGGCTGGTGGTGCATCGGTATGAGAATTCTTTGTATTACAAGCGGGTGGAGGAGGAGGCGTTTGAGGTGCTGGTGGGGTTGCGGGAGGGGAAGACGCTGGAGGGGGCGTTGGCGGGGGCGATTTCGAAGGGGGGGCGTAACCGGGAGTGGGGGAAGGTCATCCAAGGGTGGTTCGAGGTGTGGACGCGGCTGGGGTGGTTTTACTCGCCGGCGGCGTTGAAGAAAACGGCCACTTAAGGAGCGATGTGATGAAAGCGGTTCATTGGGCGATCGCGGGATATCGGGTTGGGGCGCGGTGGGCGGGGCCGGTGGTGATGTCGCTGGTGCTGCTGGCGTTTCGGGTGGTGTGGGGGTGGGGATTTTTCATTGCGGGACGGGGGAAGCTGATGGACATCAGCAAGCCGATTGGATTTTTTACGGAATTGCACATTCCGATGCCGGTGGCGAATGCGTGGTTTATTTCGTGCCTGGAGTGTTTTGGGGGGTTGCTGCTGTTGGCGGGTCTGGGGTCGCGCGTGATTGCGTTTCTGCTGACGTGCAACATGATCGTGGCGTATCTGACGACGGAGCAGGAGGCGCTGGGGGCGTTGTGGAATGATGGGGATCCGGGGAAATTCATTGCGGCGGCGCCGTTCTGGTTCATGGTGGCGTCGGTGCTGGTTCTGGCGCTGGGGCCGGGGTGGTTTTCGGGGGATGCGGTGTTGAAGCGTTTTGTGTTTGGGCGGGCGTGCTGCGGGGTGAAGGTGGATTCGAAGTCGACTATGCCGGCGTTGACGCAACAACCAGCGATGGCGTGAGGGTGTTATGAAGTGGTTTGGACGGTGGACCTGGGTTGTGATTGCTGCGGGGGTGGTGGTTGCGGGGGCGGTGGTGGTGGGGCGGCCGTTGATACAGCGGCGGGTATTGATGGGGGCGGTGGGGGCGGGGCGGTCGCCGTCGGTGGGGGCGATGGATGCGTTTGTGGGGACGTATGGGGATCCGGCGGAGGGGCTGGAGGTGTTGTGGGATTCGGGCGGGGTGAATCAGCGGGATTATGTGGTGGAATATTTGCATCGGGGGTTCGTGCCGGGGTCGGGGGTGTGGAAGA
>JBQCGD010000175.1:0-16147 GCA_051955985.1 Phycisphaerae bacterium
TCTTGCCCTTTTGTAAATAAAACATATCTTGGGCTTCCCTGCAAAAACAAATCGGGGGGTAAAATCACTTTTCCCCCGCTTCTCTTTTTGCACTTCAACGCTCCCCTCAATTCGCCCGCGGATGCGCCCCATCATACACCTGCTTGATCTGGCTGCTCGTCAGGTGCGTGTAAATCTGCGTCGTGCTCAAACTCTGATGCCCCAGCAGTTCCTGCACGCTCCGAAGATCCGCACCATGGTTCAGCATGTGCGTCGCAAACGAGTGACGCAGCGTGTGCGGGCTGATGTCCGGATCCAGCCCCGCTTCAATCAAATACTTGTCCAATTTCCGTCGAACCGACCGCGTGCTCAAACGCTGGCCGTGCTTGTTCACAAACAACGGCCCCGTCGGCAACGCATCCTTCACCACGCCGCCGCGCATCGCCAGGTATTTCTGAATCGCCGCAATCGAAGTCTGCCCCATCGGCGAAAGTCGTTCCTTCTTCCCTTTGCCGCGCACCTTGATCACCGCGCCCGCAAAGTCCACGTCTTCCATGTTCAACCCCACCAGCTCGCTCACGCGGATGCCCGTCGAGTACATGCATTCCAGCATCGCCTTGTCCCGCGCGCCCAGCACGTCCGTGTCCTTCGGCGTGTTCAAGAGCTTCGTGATCGCGTCCTCGCTCATGAACTTCGGCAGGCGCTTGTCCTGCTTCGGCGTGCGAATCGTGATCATCGGGTTGTTGCTCGTCATGCTCCGGCGGTTGCAGAACTTGAAGAAGCTCCGCAGCGTCGCCAGCTTGCGCGCCATCGTCGCCTTCGAATAGTTGTTCTCCCGCATGAATTGCAGGTAGTTCCGCACATCGTCCGCCGTCGCATTCAGCAGCAACTGCTCCGTGTGCTCCGGCGACGTGTCCACCTTCGGCAACTGCTCGATCACCGCCGTCGCATGCCCATTCCCGTTCGCCGCGACCCCCGTGGAAGGATCCACGTCGTCTGGCATGATCTCGGCAGGCACGCCAAGCAGGAACTGGCAGAACTGGCGGAGGTCCGCGCCGTAGCACCTGCTCGTGTACGCGGAAAAGTGCCGCTCAAACTGCAGGTATGCCAGAAACTGCTGTACGCGTGCCGGATGCGCAACGTGGTCCATAACGTGTGCCTCTGCGGCTTTCACCTCTCCCGCGCCGAAATTCCATCTCGTCGACAGGTGATGAAAACCAAGTTCCGTCAGATGTTCAGGTGGCGTCCGCCGCCTTCTTATATCCCCCGGCCGTCCCCAGTTTGTTCTTCAGCAACGTCTGCATCTCCGCCGCCATCCGATGCCCCATCTGGTGCGCCAGCACCGCGGCATCAAACCAGTCCAGCGGACACTTCGGATCTTCCGCTTTCTCGATCAGCGTCTGTATCAACGCCGCTTCATCGCCCGGCTGGTAGCGAAACAGGTGGTACTGGCCCTTCTTGATCAGCGTCAGTTGTCTCGGTTCATTGCTTGCCATAGTCGTCACCTTTCCTGCTGCCCTTTCCATCGGCCAATTTCTCGGGCCTGTTAAGGACGAAGGTCCGCTTTTTCTACCTTCCTCCTTCGCAAGGGCGGTCCGCAGGGCGTAATCTCGCGGGCTCTGCTGTTTTATCGGCCAGCCGCCCGCACCTTCTCCACTTCCATTAACCGCCGGATCATCGCGTTGCACACAAACCGCGTATACGCATCCGCGTCCAGCAGAAATTTCTCGTCCTGCAATGCCGAATCCCGCTGCGTCCGACCCTGCGCAAAATCCCGCAGCTCCCGCAGCACCGTCTGGTTCGACGCATTGAACACCGCCGCCACCTGCGACACCGGCTGATGTGCATCCGCCGCCGCCAACGGCACCGCCGGCATCGTCGCCGCCGTCGCCACCTGCCGCGCCGTGTACAACTGCAGAATCATCCCCACCTTCGGCGGATTGTACGGGTCATATGCCGAAACCGCCGGCACCACCAGCGCATCCGCCCCCAGAAACTCCGCCAGCCGCTGCGCCATCTCCGGCGAATCGATCGTCCGAATCCCCATCCGCTGCATTGCCGCCAGCGTCTTGTTCAGCGGCAACACGTTCAGCCCCCCCACCTGCTGCAGCTCCTCAAACAGCGTGTCCGACACCGCCAGCACATCAAAATCATGATTCCCCGACAGATTCACCGTCGGCGCCACCGCAAACGTCCGCACGCTCCGGTACGGCGACTGCAAAACATACTCCAGCGGCCCCGGCCCCGGCTTGCGCTCCGCAAACAAATCGTCGCACCCCGTCAAGTACGCCGTGCCCACCAATCCCATCAAAAGTGCGCCGACCTGCACAAGCTTCCGCACGCCCGCTCCTCCATGAACATCACCCAACCCCATCTTTATCGGACAGAGCCCCTCCCCACGCCCAATCATTTCTCACCCGCTAACAACAAGCACTTTTCGGATACCCGAGCGCAGCAAGAGCTTCACCACTGCCGCCCGAGAAATGCATTGATGCCCACTCACCTGTTCGGAATTTGGCTCAAACCGAGACCCCCATTAAGCCGCCTGCCTGGGGCAGGCGCGTTGCGGAGAGTCGCGCCGAGACATCGAGGCCCGGAATTGCGGCACACGCACGTGCGACCCACCCCCTAAAACAAACGAGGCTCGCCGCACCGCGACAAGCCTCGTCATCCTTCACTTCCAAATCAGCATCCGCCGACTCAATTCACCTTCGCCGCCTCGCGCCCCTCAAAGAACACCTTCGCCTCCCCAATCAGATAAAACGACCCCGTCACCGTCACCAAATCCTCGCGCGTAATCGCCCGCTCCGCAATCTCCATCGCGTGCGAGAACGACTCCGCCACCTGCGCCATCTTTCCGTAGCGATCGGTGTAAATATTCGACAACTCCACCGGATCCGCCGCTTTCGGATTATTCCGGCTCCGCGTGAAAATCACCTTGTCCGCCCCCAGCGAAATCTGCTCCAGCATCCCGTCGATGTCCTTGTCGCAGTTGCACCCGAAGATAACCACCATCGAATCATACGGAATATGCTGCCCGATCCCGCGGAACAACGCCTGCACCGACGCCGCATTGTGCGCCCCGTCAATGATCACATGCGGATCCTTGCTGACAACCTCCAGCCGCCCCGGAATCTTGACCTTCGCCAAACCTTCCAGCGCCTTCGAATCATCAAAGTTAAACCCGCGCTGCTTCAACTTGTCCAGCATCGCCAAAGCCAACCCGCAGTTCACCGCCTGGTGTTCCCCCATCAGCGGCACCGCCAGGTGCTCAAACCGGCTCGATTCCGTTGTCAGGCACACCCGCATGTGCGGCCCGATCGGACGCGTAATCTCAAACCGATACGAAAACTCAATATCCTGCCCCACCACCTGCAGCGGCGACTTCGCCGTCGCCGCCACACGCTTCAGCACATTCGCAACTTCCCCCTCCTGAATGCACGTCACCGCCGGAATCTCTTTCTTGAAAATCCCCGCCTTTTCCTCGGCAATCTTCGTCAACGAATTCCCAAGCACCGACATGTGGTCTTTGGAAATGCTCGTGATCGCCGTCACCTCCGGCGTGATCACGTTCGTCGAATCCAAGCGTCCCCCCATCCCCGTCTCAATCACCGCAATGTCCACCTTCTGGTCCGCAAAATAGCAGAACGACATCGCCGTAAAAATCTCGAAAAACGTCGGCCGATCGCTCGTCATCTTCTTCAGCGCCGGCTCAATCCGCTTCACAAGTTCCACAAGATCGTTATGCGAGATCATCTCCCCGTTCAGCCGAATACGCTCCCGCATATCCACAATGTGCGGCGACGTATACAGCCCCGTCTTCAACCCGCCCGACTGCAGCATGCTCGCCAGCATGTGGCACGTCGAACCCTTCCCCTTCGTCCCCGCAATGTGTGCCGTCTTGAACTTCGTGTGCGGATTCCCCAGGTGCTTCAAAAGCGTCCGCATCCGGTCCAGGTTGAACGTCGTCGTGTTGTAACGCACCACGCGCATCTTCTCATAGTCCGTGTGCGACATGAGAAAGTTAAGTGCTTTCGTATACTGGGGATGCGGATCTATCGGCGCCGCACTGGCCGCCGAAGCCGTTGCTTTCATCAGCACCGGGCCTCTTCCGTTGCTTCGCGAAATTTTCGCGACGGAAACGCCTCTCTTCGCCGACTTAAGAGTCTTGATCTTGCCCTTGGAATCCCGGGGGGCCGGGGTCCGACGCTTCGACTTCGTAGAAGTGGCCATAGGCGAGCGAGGGTACCATAGGCAGGATCAAAATTGCAATAGCCCCCACAAAATACAGTTCCCTCAAACTTTAAACTTTCCGTTAAGTTCCCATTCCACCCCTTCTTGCAACCGCATCCCCCCTCTTCACCTGATTTTCGCTCCCCTCCCGCAACACCGCACCGCCTCCATCGCTAAGGCGAATAATCCCCGCCTCACCCCGTCACCTTCGCCGGAGGCTTCTGCGCCGCCGACTCCCCATTCGGTGCAATCGACACCTGCACCGCCTCCCCCTTTTCCTCCCCGTTCAACCCCGGCGGCACGGCTGCCCCATTCTCCAAGGCGCCCCCTTTCGTCGTCAGCCCCCCATTCCCAATCACCGCCATGTTCAACTGCGTATTCGACGCCGCCGGCGTGCTCTGAAAAATCATCCCCATCTTAAACGCAATCACGATAATCCACGCGAACAACACCAAATAAATCCCCGACGCCACCCGCGTGTTTGGCAACACCACGATGATCAACGCAAAACTCACAAACACCGCCGCCACCCCATAGCTCAACAACACCGCCTGCCGCACCGTGAACCCACGCTTCACCAGGAAATGATGGAAGTGATTCGAGTCCGGCGAAAAAATCGGCTTCCCGTTCAGCTTCCGCCGCACAATCGCCAAGAGCGTGTCCATCATCGGCAACCCGAACATGATGATCGCCGACATGAACCACCGAATCGACCCGTTCTGCCCAAACAGCAAAATCATCGTCCCGCAGATGAACCCCAGGAACATCGACCCCGTGTCCCCCATGAAAATCGACGCCGGATTGAAGTTGTATGGCAAAAACCCCATCACCGCCCCCAGCAGCGCCAGCGACAACGCAATACGCGTCGGATCCAGCGTCGCACTCACCGACAGCGACGCCGTCGCCAGGTACACCGCCAGGATCAAATACCCCACCGACATCACCCCCGTCACACCCGAGCACAATCCATCCAATCCGTCCAGCAGGTTCGTCGCATTGCACGCCGCAATGATGATGAACACCGCCACAAAAAACGACACCACCGTCGCCCCGAACGCCACCGCCTGCGACGTCATGAAGTGCGGGGACAGCAGCCCGAACCGATACAACGGTTCCAGGATCATCCACGCCGGACCCGTGTGATTGTGCACCCCCAGGAAAAAGTCATTGCTCTCCACCCCCGTCACCGTGCCGATCGCCCCCGGCCCCACCAGCATCACCGCTGCCAGGAATTGCCCGAACAACTTCGCCTTCGGATTCAAACTGTAAACGTCATCCAGCAGCCCGAACAGCACCACCGTCACCGCCCCCAGCATCACCCCGATCGGAATCTGCACATTGTTGAAGAACGTCTCATCCGCATTGTGCGGCCGCAGGAACACCGCGATGCACACCCCCGCCAGCCACCCCAGGAAAATCGACACCCCGCCCAAATACGCAATCGGCTGCGTGTGAACTTTCCGCTTCCCGTCCGGATCATCCACGATCCCGTTCCGATGCGCCAGCACCCGCATCAACGGCGTCAATATCACCGCCGCCAGGAACGACACGTAAAACACCGGCATGTACGGCTGCAGGACCGTCGCAAAATCATGATTCGTGACCGTGAGATCAGCCATTGCCCTGCCCAGACCGTCAAGGGACCACTACACCGTCCACTTTTGCCTCGTGTGATCCAGCCACTATACCCAATCCGGTGAATGCACTCCAACCTCTGGAGCGCCGCCTTGTGCCGGCCGGCGGGAAACCTGCGGCCACGAAAGGAAAAGATCACGCATCCGGAGCATCGCGCGGCGAAACACCCCTCACCGCGCCTCCTCATCTCCCGATGCTTCATCCTCATAATCGTACGGGTGCATCCGATGATACAACCCCAACGCCTGGTCGATCCGCTCCCCCAGCGCCGGCGCCATCGTCTCCACCATCGTCCGCACCGACGCATCAATCGCCTGCCCCGAATTCCGGAAAATCACGATCACCGCCAAACACTCGCGCCGCACGTTGCACGCCATGCTCAGCCACGTCCGCCCCTTCAATCGCTCCCCCGCCGCTCCGAACAAGTGCTCGATCGACCGGTCATCCCCGATCGACAGCGCCTGCCCCGCGCTCTCCGCCTGCTTCACCACCGTCTCCCCGATGTCGCTGATCAACAACGCATCCGCTTCCGTATCCAGGTTCAAATACGCCCCAAGCGCAAAATGCCGGTCCGTGTCCGGCAGGTACACCGCCGCATTGATCGGCCCGATCTTCTTCAACACCCACTCCATCGTCTTCCGCAGGATCCCCTCCACCTCGATCTCCTCATCCACCGCCTGGCAGTATTCCGCCGTGAGCTGCGTCACGTTCAACTGCTGCGCCATTTCCTGGTAGGCCCGCACGAGATCGTTGCATAACAAGTCCACTTGCTGCCCGATCTCGTGACGGGCCTTGTTGAGCTGCTTGCAGACCTGCCGCAACCGCAGGTTCCGCTTCGTCAACTTCTCGATCTGCCCCCGCCGCTCCGCCACCCCGTTCAATGAACGCTGCACTTCCTCCGCCTGCACCGGCCCGAGAATCATGTCCGTTGCCCCCGCCCGCCAGGCGTCCAGGCACACCTCGCTCCGCTTGCTCCGCGACATCGCGATCAGTTCCGTCTTCGGATACTTCCGCCGCAACGCCCGGATCAATTCCGCCCCCGCATTGTCATTGATCTGCATGTTCACCAGCAGCACGTCCGCTGGCTTGCTCTTCATCTCCGCCTGCGCCTGGTCCACGCTCGTCGCCACGCGAACCCGCGACGCCAGGCCGCTGCTCTGCTCCCGCACCAGCTCCCCGACCCCCGGATCCGTATCCACGACCAGAACATCCCAGGCTGCTACCAGTGACTTCATCTATTTGCTCCCTCAACGACTCACCGCGAAATCACCATCCCGCGGGCTCCTGGATGCGGACGCTGAACATCCGCCGCTTTCGTATCGTCCGGAACCGCCCCCACCTTTGGCGCACATCCATCGCATTTTGAGGGGGATACGACGACACTCACCAAGTCCGATACGCCCCCCTCAACGCCCGAAAATCCCGCCGAGACGCCACCCAGCTACCGCAACAATTCCCAGACCTTCCCCAGTGGAGCCGACGCCCCCGTCGGCTATGCCGATAAACAAAAAGAGGCGCCGCCCCCAAACAAGACCCCTGGAGCGTCCTCGACACCAAAATCATTCAAGATAAAAAAACAACTCCCCCGCGCGCCCCCTAATACACCGATACACGAATACCACGAATAACTAATTCCCCGCCGGCAATATCATCACCACCGTCGTCCCCGTCCCCAGCGTCGAATCCAGCCGAATCGTCCCCCCATGATTCTCCACCCACCGCAACGCCTTCGCCAACCCCATCCCCCGATTCCGCCCCGCGCTCTTCGCCGAGAAAAACGGCGAAAACGCCTGCCGCATCACATCCTCGCTCATCCCCACCCCGCGATCCGACACCTGCACGATCAGTTGCGAATCCAGCGGATCAAACCGCGCCTGCACATGGATCTCCACCGCCTCCGCCGCCGTTTTCGCCTCTCCCCCGCCCCCCGGCGCCTCCGGCTTGTGCGACGCCTGGATCGCGTTCAACACAATCTCCGCCAGCGCATTGCGAATCTGCTTCCCATCCACCTTCAACGCAGGCAGCCCCGGCGCCACTTCCACCTTCACCTTCGGCGGATGGATCACCCCGCCCGCTCGCTCCGTCGCCGTCTTCACCGCCTCGTGCACCAGCACATCCACCCCCACCGCCGCCGGACGCGGCGCCTGCGGCTTCGCAAAATCCATCATGTCCGTAATGATCTGGCTCAACCGCTCCCCCTGCTGCGCGATCAGCGACGCTTCCTGCTTCATCGACGCATCCTGGATCTTCGCCGCCAACAGCTGCGCCCGCCCGCACACCACCGCCAGCGGATTGTTCATCTCATGCGCCGCCCCCGCCGCCATCTCCCCCAAGGACGCCAGGCTCTTCGCGCGAATCAACTGATCCTGCAACGCCCCCAATTCCCGGTTCGCCGCCGCCAGCGATTCCGTCAGCACCGTCTGCTGCTCCCGGATCTGCGCCGTCCGCAGCGTCATCCCCCACGCCTGGCTCACCAGCGCCAAGTCGCTGATCCCCGTCATCGCATTCGTATTGTCCTTCGCTATCCACAAAAGACCCCCCACCGGCTCCGTCCCGCACAACAACGGCATGAACCAGCACTGGCTCGTCCCCAGGAAATGCTGCACCCGCTCCAGCAGCCAGTCCAACTGCGGACGCGCCGGTCGTGTGAAATTCTGATTCGGGTTCGGCGTCCCCGTCCGCGACACCCGGTTGTCCCCCGCATACGTCGGCATCGTCATCAAAAAGCTGTCCTGCGATGCCTGCGTCGGATCAAACAACAACACCTCCCCAACCCCCCCGCCGCTCCCCGGCGCCGGCGCCAGCGTGTCGCTCTGGTCCGGATCCTGCGAGAACAGCACCAGCCGGCTTGAATCCAGGAACTGATGCGCCACATGCCCGATCTCGCGCAGCAGTTGCGCCGGACTCGCCGCCGGCACGATCCGCTGATAAAACCGCGTCATGATCTCAAAGCACGAACTCCGCATCGCCAGCTTGCGGTTCTGCATCGCCAATGTCTGGTTCACCCGCCCCAGTTCCGCGTTCGCATTCGCAATTGACTCCAGATACAGCTGCCGCGATTCCAGGTCGTAAAGCCCGATCGCCTGCGCACGCTTCTCCAGCGCATCCGTCAACTGCTCCGTCACATCATCAATGTCCTGCTCCGTCAGTCCCAGGTGCTGTCCGTACTGCGACGTCTCATACGGAAACAAAAAGTTCCCCGAGAACCCGATGTGCTGCCGCCGTACCAGCAGATCCGCCAGCCCCACCGCCAGCACCATCGACATGTTCGCCAGGCCCGTCCCCTTCGTCGCCGCACCCGCTCCCACCATGTTCGCCGTCGCCGGCAAGGGCGGCGCGCCGTGCAGCCAGATCGCCTGCGTAATCAACTGCGGCAAATTCCACGCTTCCGCCAGCCGCTTCCCCGCCAGCGCGTGATCCATCCCGATGATCCGCCGCTCCACATCCGCCACATCCCCGCGCGTCAATATCGCTGCGTCCACCACCCGCGCAAAACTCTTCGGCATCGCCGTGTCAAAAGCCACCTTCCCCAGATCGTGCAGCAACCCGCACACGAACGCATCATGCACGTTCAGCTTCGGCTTGCACCGCGCCGCCAGCAGTTCCGCCGCCGTCGCCACCGCCAGGCTGTGCTTCCAGAATTCCGACCGATTGAAACTCGAAGGCGCCTCCTCCCCGCTCCCCTCCGCAGGACGCTGCTGAAACGCCTCAAACACCTTCACCGACAGCACCAGGTTTCTTACCGTGTCAAACCCCAGCCGCACCACCGCCTGCTGCACCGTTGTGATCGGCATCCGCCCCGCCATCCCCGCTGAACTCGCCAGCGACAACAGCTTCCCCGTCAGCGACTGGTCCGCCGACAAAAGCTGCACTACTTCTTCTATCTTCGATTCCGCCGTCCCCGTCAGCGTCATCAACCGCATCGCAATCGCGGGCAGCGTCGGCAGCGTGTCCAGCTGCTGCAACACCATTTCCACTTTGCGCGTCTTCACTTCATCCGGACGGGGCGTTTGGCTTGGTACTGTGGAAATGGCGCTCATGAAACCAACGTTCCTTCCCTGGACCAATCAGCGGACTAAAACCTCTGACTTCTATCTTCCGTTTTCTGACTTCTGACTTCTCACGTCAGTTGCAGCAACTCCACCATCCGCTCCACCAGCTTCTCAATATTGAACGGCTTCTTCACAAAGTCGTCCGCGCCCGCCTGCAGCAGCTCGTTGATCTCTTCCTGGTTCACCACGCCCGACACGATAATGATCTTCATGTGCTCAAACTTCGGATTGTTCCGCACCGTCTGACACACCACGTTCCCGTTGATGTCCGGCAGCATGTAATCCAGGATCATCAGGTCCGGATTGAATTCCTGCGTCAGCACCCCCGCGTCATACCCCGAGCTCGCCGTCTTCACCTCGAACCGCCCATCCCGGTTCAAAACGTCGACGAACAGCTCCACGATCTCGGCGTCGTCGTCCACCACCAGCACCTTCCGACGCCCAGATTCCAGGTTGTCGAGCGGTATGCCGTTCTCTTTCATGAACTTGACCAACGCATCGCGCGGTATCCGCCGGAACTTCGAACCCGGCACCCGAAACCCACCCAACCGCCCGGCATCAAAACACCGGATGATCGTCTGCTGCGAAACCTTGCAGATCTCCGCAGCCTCGCCTGTCGTGTACACTTCTTTCGCAACCGGGGAACCGTTCGGCTCCGCGGCCGGCGCAGGATTCGACGGTGTTGACGGCACTGGGGGTTGAGTACTCACGATGGACTCCATTCCAGCCTGGTCGGCCGTTGTGGTCGAGCAGACCTTGGAAGTTTACCTTGCTTCCCAAGTTTGCTCAAATATCCCAACTTTACATCGACCGGCATGGACGCGAAGTTTACATGACCCACATCTTGGGTCCGGTAACTCTCCGCCGTTGTGTTCAAGTTCTGTCCGCACGCCAAGCGCTGGACCTTCCCTTCTCTCTATCGGGGATCTCCTTCTAACCCCACGCATAATTCTTGAATCGGTAGCAACATGCAAGAAAATTCTGCCCGATTTCTTACTTTCCCTTCTTGCTTCCTGTTCGCATCACGTTAGGATAAACCCCCATGCCAACCCACCCCTCATCCCCCTCCCCTATCAAGGGCCGCGGCACCGACCAAAACCCCGCCAACCGCTTCGAATCCTCCGCCTACGCACCCGACCCCGATCCCCAACCCCCAGCCCCCGACGACGTTACCGGACGCATCGATGCCCCTCGTTCCCTCCCCCTCACCCAGGTCCTCCCCGACAAAACCCAGTCCATTATCACTTCCAACGACTCCCCCGACGTCCCCTTCACCTTCTCCATCAACGTCTATCGCGGCTGCGAACATGGTTGCATCTACTGCTTCGCCCGTCCCACGCACGAATACCTCGGCCTCTCCGCCGGCCTCGACTTCGAAACCAAGATCCTCGTCAAACACGAAGCCCCCGCCCTCCTCCGCGCTGAACTCGCCTCCAAAAAATGGAATCCCGAAGTCATCGCCATGTCCGGCGTCACCGACTGCTACCAGCCCCTCGAACGCAAACTCGAACTCACCCGCCGCTGCCTCGAAGTCCTCCTCGAAGCCCGCAACCCCGTCGCCGCCATCACCAAGAACCACCTCGTCACCCGCGACATCGACCTCTTCAAACAACTCCGCGAATTCAACTGCATCCGCGTCTTCATCTCCGTCACCACCCTCAACAACGACATCGCCCGCACCATGGAACCCCGCGCCAGCTCCCCAAAAGACCGCCTCGACGCCATCGCCCAGCTCGCCGCCGCCGGCATCCCCGTCGGCGTCATGGTCGCCCCCGTCGTCCCCGCCATCACCGACCACGAAATCCCCTCCATCCTCAAAGCCGCGAAAGACGCCGGCGCCCAGGTCGCCGGCTTCGTCCCCCTCCGCCTCCCCTTCGGCCTCAAAGACCTCTTCTCCAATTGGCTCGACCAGCACTTCCCCGACCGCAAAGAAAAAGTCCTTAACCGCATCCGCGACCTCCGCGGCGGTAAACTCAACGACCCCAACTTCAAAACCCGCATGCGCGGCCAGGGCCTCTGGGCCGATCACATCGCCCAATCCTTCCGCAAAACCGTCGAACGCCTCAACATGACCGAACGCGCGGAATACGGCCTCACCACCGCCCACTTCCGCCGCCCCCTCCTCCCCAACTCCCAATTCTCCCTCTTCGAATAACTGCGGCCGAATGTGGAGCCGACGCCCCCGTCGGCTATTCCATCCTCCTCCCCGCCCAAACCTCTCGCACAACACGTCGACTCCCACCAACGCTTGCGACTTCGCGTAAACCTGGGCGCAAAGAACCGGCCGCCGAATTCACCCCTTCCCCATTGCCACCTCACCGACTTCTCGCTACTTTCTATTCACTCGTATTCACGTCTCTTAACTTCGCAACTTCCCTTCTCCCGGAAGCCCTCATCATGAAACCCATCAAGTTCGGCTGCGGCCTGATCGTCCTCATCGTCGTCGCCGCTATCTTCTACCAGTCCTACCAGCGCGCACTCTCCATCTCCCACCTCTCCAAAAACCACATCAACATCACCATGCACGACCCCTCCACGCTCAAGCCCATTCCCTGGTACTCCCCCGAGCTCAACGCCAACCTCCGTTTCCCCGCCGAACTCGCCCCGCCCACACCCCAGGTCGTCCCGCAGACCCGTTGCGCCTTCGGCGCCTTCAAACCCGGCGATGCCTCCTTCCTCGTCGCCGTCGTTGAACTCAAAAACCACACCTATACCGCCGAAATCGCCGCCGCACGCGAAAAACTCCTCAAAAGCAACAACATGAAAATCCTCGGCGAAGGCGTCGCCGACATCAACGGCATGCACACCTACATCTTCGATGTCAGCATGAACACCGCCAACCCCGTCCTCGGCCGCCTCTACGTCATCCAGGGCTCCGACGGCAATGCCTACCTCCTCACCAGCATGGCCCCCGCTTCCCGCTGGCCCTCCTTCTCCGACATCGCCGACTCCGCCGCCTCCACCTTCTCCCTCGGCCAACCCTCCGCATCCCCCGCCTCCCCCATCGCCGCCGCTCCCTCCGAACCACCGCACTTCTCCTTCAATCGCCCCACCGCGCCCGCCCCCTCCGCGCCAACCCCCACTCCCACTACCCCCGACCCTCTCCCCCCCGCGCTCGCCCCCAGCAACACCTCACGCCTCCCCGCCGGTCCCATCCAGGTCCAAATCGACGGCACCTGGACCCGCGCCCTCGTCATGGAATCCACCGCCGACAAAACCCACGTCCGCTACTTCCCCCTCGGCCAACCCTCCCAAACCGCCTGGGTCACCGACGACCAGATCCGCCCCCTCACCCCCGAACGCATGCGCGAAGAAAGCGAAAGACGCATCCAGCAAATGAGAACCCGCCACGCTCACGACGCCTCCAGCAACACCTCCCCCACACCGCGCCCCGCCCCAACCCCCGCACCCGCTCCCGCGCCCGCCCCCACCCCCGAACCTGCCCCCGCACCCACCATTCAACTCACCCTCGACACCGCCCTCAAGCTCCTCACCTCCCCCGCCGATCAACCCAAAGCCCTCGACTTCCTCGCCAACGCCACCCCCGACGCCCCTCACCGCGCCAAAGTCATCTCCGCCCTCCACCCCCTCCTCGACGCCGACAAATCCCTCTCCCTCCCCGCCGCCCGCGCCCTCGCCCGCTGGTCCGATGACGCCGCCGAACGCTCCCTCATCTCCCAGTTCCAAACCACCCCGCGCGAAAATCGCCGCCCTTATTTCGAATACCTCACCGCCCGCAAAACCCCCTCCGCCGCCCGCGCTCTCGCCGCCCGGCTCCACTTCTCGGAAGACGTCATCGCCGCAGAAGCCGCCCTCGAATCCCTCGGCCTCATCGCCGAACCCCCCACCCGCGACCTCCTCTCCGACAAAGACCCCGCCGTCATCAAATACGCCATCGACACCCTCGCCACCATCGGCACCACCGACTCCCTCCCCGCCCTCGACAAACTCAGCCAAAACCCCGACTACAAAATCTCCGCCGCCGCCTCCCGCGCCATCCAACGCATCCAATCCCGCACCAAATAACTCGAGCCTGCAAGCGACCCCAACGCCCCCGGGCGGCTGTTCCATCCTCCCCCCACACCCACCCGCCCCGCACAACCCTTGGACACCCACCAACGCTTGCGACTTCGCGTCCCCATCACCCCCCAAACCCCTCTGGCGGCCTCCCCCTCCTCCCACCCGGCCCCATCGGCCGCCCCTCCCCATCCCGCGGCCCACGATCAAAATTCGACCGCTCCACCACCCCCCGATACGCCCCGAGAATATACGGAAACCGCCGCGTCACATGATAATGATACCCCCGCTCCCCATCCGTATGCCCATTGCACTCATCCAGATCCGTCGGCATCTTCCCCCCCTCCGAGTTCGGCCCATAAATCCCATACCCATCCCACGCATACCCGATCAACGGCGAATGCGCCCCCGCCGGATCCACAAACGACGTATGAATGCACTTCGGATAAATGTGATAGTGATACCGCCCCATCGGATCCGGATGCCCGCAACACTCGTCAAACACCTCGTTCTTCGCCGCATCCTTCCCCTCCGCCGTATACGGGTTATAGAACGGCACCCCATTGATCGCCACCCCGATCGGCCCCATCGGCAACTTCGTCGTCTTCTCCGCCCGCACCGGATGCCGCGGAATCCGAAACACATAATCCTGCTTCAATATCCGGTTCGGATTGTGCGCATTCGGAAACGGCCCCGTCTCATGATCCGGTATCCCATCCGAATGCACGATCAAGAACTTCTCCGTCTCCTCCACCCGCACATTCTTCCGAAACACCTTCGCCTCCGCCCCCGGCTGCACCCGCCGCGTGCTCGCTCCCCCCGGCTGCGTCTCCGCCCCCCCACCCTCCGCCGCCAGAAACCGCGTCAACACCGCCCCCGCCCCCGCCGACGCCAATACCCACAACATCTGCCGCCGATTCATCCCATCTCTCCTGGATCTCAATGCTTTCCCCCATTGGTGCCTCGCCCCCGCCGGCCGGTTTCAATTCCTCTCATGCAAACCCCTCCATCTCTCCCCAACTCCCCCGCCCCCGGTGTAAAAAAAAGTAAAAAGCCTTACTCACGCCCCCTTTAAACCTGCCTCCCGATCCGCCCTAAACCCCCAAAAAATAACCATTTGCATCCCACCCGACACACCCATGTAAAGACTGTCAGAAAAAATGTAACGACTTGCCTCACACCAAAGCCGCGGTACATTCCATTTGTTAAGTTTCCTTTCTGACCGGCTTCACCGCTTCACCCGGTGCCTCCCCACCAGGTCGCTGTCGATTGTCCGGAGCGCCACTCAAAATCCCCGGGGCCGTGCCCCCCTTTTTTCTTTGGAGGAATCCCGTGAAACTCGCCGCAGCTCTCATCATCGCAACCGCCGTCGCCGCCACCACCACCGCCGCCCACGCCACCATCATCGACGACTTCAGCGGCGCCTCCCTTAGCCCCGCCTACACCCAGACCACACTCCTCGACCAGGGCGCCACACGCAATGTCAACTTCGGCGTCAATACCACCTCCGGCACACTCCAGGCCATTTCCAGCGGCTCCGACGGCGCTGAACAAACCGCCCTCCTCCGCCACGATTTCTCCCTCCCCGTCGGCGATATCATGCGCGTCGATGTCAACTTCTCCAACGCCAGCCAGGACATCGGCATCATGGTCGGCGCCACCGATACACCCATTATCTCCAATCTTAACGGCTCCAGCCGCGCTGATTACCTCCTCGTCGCAGTCCGCGCCACCCCCGACCACATCATCGCCGCCGGCTTCAACGGCACCACCGGCCTCACCACCGCTCAAAGCCAACCCGGCGGCTCCAACGTCGCCACAGGCCTCTTCATCAGCCGCACCTCCCCCACCACCTTCGACATGGGGTACAACTACAACAACGGACCCGACACCGTCCTCACCACCTTCACCGTTACCAACGCCAACATCGGCAACGCCATCGGCTTCTACACCGACATGCGCTCCAGCAACACCATCGGCCAACTCGACAACCTCCGTATCGATGTCGCCCCGGAACCCGCCTCCCTCGCACTCCTCGCCCTCGCCGCACCCGCTTTCCTACGCCGCCGCCGCAACTAACACTCCCATCAAATCCACAAACCTCCGCAACGCCGCCCGAAGCCCAGCTTCGCGCGGCGTTCCCCTTTTTGCCCGCGCCGGCGCCGGGAGCGGAGTTGGGAATGGTAAAGGGAAAAGGAGAGGGCGGGCGGGGGGGGGGCCGCGCGGCGGGG
>JBQCGD010000176.1:0-11202 GCA_051955985.1 Phycisphaerae bacterium
CCTTGCATACCCCCCCCCATCCCCCGGCACCATAATCGTCTCTTGCGGCGCCGGCACCGACACCTCCTCCGTCCAACAACCGACCGCCACCGGCCCATGCCCCTCCGCCCACCCCCTCACCCGCGCCCATTCCTCGCGCCCAAACCGATACGCCGCCGTCCGCGGCGCATAATGCCGATCATGCAACCCCGGACTCACCGCCGCTTCCGTCATCTTCACCGTCGTGGAAACGAGTTGCACCCCAGGCACCACCTCGCGCAACATCTCCACCGTCACCGACCCCGGCCGCAAAACCGTCGGCACCTCCCCCGACAAATCAATCACCGTCGACTCCACCCCCACCTCGCACGCCCCGCCATCCACAATCAACGGCACCCGCCCCTCCAGCTCCGCCATCACATGCCCCGCCGTCGTCGGACTTGTAAACCCCGACCGATTCGCCGAAGGCGCCGCCACCGGCCCATCAAACGCCTTCAGCAACGCCTCCGCCACCGGATGCCGCGGACACCGCACCGCCACCGTCCCCCGCCCCGCCGACACCGCCGCCGCAATCCCCTCCCCACGCGGCAAAATCATCGTCAACGGCCCCGGCCAAAACCGCCCCGCCAACGCCTCCGCCACCGCCGGCCACTCCCCCACACATCCCCGCGCCGCCCCCACATCCGCCACATGCACAATCACCGGATTCCCGCTCGGCCGCCCCTTCGCCTCATAAATCTTCCCAACCGCCTCCCCACTCCGCGCATCCGCCCCCAACCCATAAACCGTCTCCGTCGGAAACGCCACCAGCTCCCCCGCGCGCCAATACTTCACTGCCGCCTCAATCCCCCGCTCCGCCGATTCAATTCGCGTGTGAACCACTCACGCCCTCCGAAGAACGCCCAGTTCTTCGAGAATCGCAAGCGGATCCGGAAGCGCCCCCGACCACAGCCACTCGCTCCGAAGATAAAATCCGATGATCGCCGTCGACAGAATTTTCCCACCCTCCGCCGCCATCAATTGATACCCACCGTCGCTCAGCCGATAGCATTCACACCGTTGCGAAGCTGGATCAATCACCCAATACTCCCCAATTCCCCCCTCCGCATACGCCGCAAACTTGTCATGCCAGTCGCGCCCCGCCGATTCCGGTGAAACGATTTCCACCGCCATCTCCACCGGGCCTTCAATGTACGTTTCCTTCACACGCGTTGAATCGGCCGCGGAAACGAACAGAACATCCGGCTCGAAGCGACGGTCGCCTAACCGCATCTGCACCTCCGGACCGTAAACAGCCCCCAGGTTCCGTTGCCGCACAAAGATGGAAAGAATGGTCGTCAGCCATCCCTGCAAGTCGGAATGCTTGATGCTCTCTGGCGACATCAGGTAAACCTTGCCATCCATAAACTCCGCGCGAGATTCCTCATCCACCCACGCATCGAATTCCTCGACGCTCATGGTGAGCACACGTGACGTTGGCTCGCTCCGTGCTCGGCCGGCAATTTGTGGAACAGTGGACATACGCATTCTCCACTTTCAGTATACCACGCCGCAAGTCACGGATTACCACCCCACGATGTTGTACCCGCCATCCACGTAAATCGTCTCCCCCGTCACACCCGACGAAAGATCCGAACACAGCCACAACGCCGTCCTCCCCACATGATCCGCCGCATCATCCGCATTCCACGGCAACGGCGCCTTCTCCGTGTAGTGCGTCATCATCTTGTCGATGTCCCCGATCCCCCGCGCCGCCATCGTCTTGATCGCACCCGCCGAAATCGCGTTCACCCGGATGTTCTTCTCATGCCGACCCATCTCCGCCGCCAGGTACCGCACGCTGCACTCCAGCGCCGCCTTCGCCACCGCCATCACGTTGTACATCGGAATAAACTTCTCCGCCCCCAGGTAGCTCATCGTGATGATCGACCCATTCTTATTCATCAACGGCTGCGCCAGCTTCGACATCGCCACCAGCGAATACGCCGAAATATCCAGCGCCGTGTTCCACTGCGCCCGCGTCGTCTGCAGAAACGGATTGTGCAACGCCTCCGCCGGCGCAAACGCCAGCGAGTGCACCAGGATATCAAACGTCCCCCACTGCTCCCCCACCTTCTTGAACGCCGTCTCCAGGTCCTCATCCTTGCTCACATCGCACGGCACCAGAAACTTCGGCTTGAACGGCTCCACCGCCTTCACCACCCGCCGCTCAATCTTCTCCCCCGGCAAATGCGAAAACGCCAGCTCACACCCATTCGCGTGCAACTGCTGCGAAATGTGATACCCGATCGAGTATTCATTCAGAACGCCGAAAACAAACGCTTTTTTGCCGGCAAGGAGAGACATGGAACCTCTTTTCTAATCTAGGAACTCGTTACAATTTCCGGGGGCTGAGAACAAACGACCTCGATCCAATCATTGATCGTGACCACCGCATACGTTACCAGATTCATATCGCCCGTATAACCGCTTTCTTCGTGCAGCCATGCAGCCAAGGTAGAATTTTCAACAACGTATATGCCCTCTCGAACGTGCAGTTCACTCAACGTCTTTAGCCGCTTCCCTTCGTCGCAATTTCGGTACGCCAAAGGATTCCAAAACTTGATAACAGCCGATCCACCACCATGCGACAAGAAGATTTCCAGTCCATCAGCCGAATCCCGTAATGACTCGAAATCAAGGTGGTACGAAAGCTTCTGCTTCCAATCAATTTCGCGATAGGTTTCCATTCTTCACCCGATGTTATTTCGGGTAATCGCCGCGCAACAGCCGTATCGTGCTCGCCCGCTCCGGATTCCGAAACACCGCCGCCCCCGCCACCAGCACATCCGCCCCCGCCTCCAACGCCTGGTGCGCCGTCCGTATCCCGATCCCCCCATCAATTTCCAACCGCTGGTGCGGCCCGAGCTCGTGCCGCAAAAACCGCACCTTGCTCAGCACCTCCGGCATGAACTGCTGCCCCGTGAACCCCGGATGCACACTCATCACCAGGATCACATCCGCCAGCGGCAACACCTCCGTCAACGCCTCCACCGGCGTGTCCGGATTCAAACTCACCCCCGCCGTGCACCCCAGGTCATGGATCCGCTTGATCAACTCCACCGCCTGCTGCCCCGGCCTCACTTCAATATGAAACGTCATGTTGAGCGCCCCCGCCTTGCAGAACCCCTCCACAAAATTCTCCGGGTTCGTCACCATCAGATGCACGTCCTGCATCAGGTTGCACGACTTCGCCACCGCCATCACCATGTCCGGACCCATGGTGAAGTTCGGCACAAAATGCCCGTCCATCACATCGATGTGCAAAAGATCCGCGCCCGCCTTCTCCACATCCGACACCTCCGCACCAATCTTGGCAAAATCCGCCGCCAGAACCGACGGCGCAATCAACGGCAGGTGTGGAGGATGTTTAAAAACGTTTTCGGGCATCAGACTCTCAGCTCACTTGAAAATCAAACATTGTCGAGGATGTCGAGGCATTCGAAGCCTTTGCCCTCGAGAAACTCGAGCGAAGCGCCGCCGCCCGTGGAAACGTGGCTCACCTTGTCCGCCAGCCCGAACTCCTCGATCGCCGCCGCCGAATCGCCACCCCCGATGATCGTCGTCGCCCCATGCTTCGTCGCCTCAGCCAGCGCCTCCGCCACAACTTTCGTCCCGTTCACGAACGGCTTCTTCTCAAACACCCCCATCGGCCCGGTCCACACCACCGTCTTCGCCGCCTTGATCTTGTCCGCATACAGCTTCGCCGTCTTCGGACCAATATCAAACCCTTCCTTGTCGTCCGGAATGTTCCCCTCCACCACGCTCGTCACCGCATCATCCGTCATCTTGTCGGAAATCACGGTATCCACCGGCAGCAGGATCTTCCCCTTCGCCTTCTCCAGCAGCGACTTCGCCAACTCCACCTTGTCCTTCTCCGAAAGCGACTTGCCCACCGTCTTCCCCTGCGCCAAGAAGAACGTGTACGCCATCGCCCCGCCGATCAAAATCGTGTCCGCCTTCGCCAGCAGGTTCTCAATCACCGCAATCTTGTCCGAAACCTTCGCCCCGCCCAGGATCGCAATGAACGGCCGCTGCGGATGGTTCAACGCATCCCCCAGGAATTTCAGCTCCTTCTCGATCAGGAACCCCACCGCCCGCTTGCCCGAGCCAATCACTTCCCCCGCCCCAAACGTCGAACCATGCTTCCGGTGCGCCGTCCCAAACGCGTCATTCACATACAGATCGCCAAGCTTCGCGAGTTGCTGCGCAAAAGCTGGATCGTTCTTTTCCTCTTCCTTGTGAAACCGGGTGTTCTCCAGCAGAAGAACATCGCCGTCCTTCAGCGAGGCAACCGCCTCCTCCGCCTTGGGCCCGACCGAATCCTCCGCCAGCTTCACCGGCTTGCCCAACAGCTTCGACAACGTCTCCGCCGCCGGCTTCAACGAAAACTTCTTCTCCGGCCCCGCCTTCGGACGCCCCAGGTGGCTCATCAAGATCGCCTTCCCGCCCCGATCCACAATCGACTTGATCGTCGGCAACGCCGACCGAATCCGCCGATCGTCCGTCACATGCAGGTTCTCATCCAACGGCACATTGAAATCCACCCGCACCAGCACCCGCTTCCCTTTGACATCCAGCTGCGCAACCGTCTTCTTCGCCATGGAGGAACCCTTTATTCAAGTCACCCGGCAATTCCCGGGATTTTTTTCAGAATGGCTATGCTAGGGAAAGCACGAAAACCGGTCAACCCAATCGAGAATTACAGACTTTTCTCTACCCCCCGCTAAGGCATTCCCCCAAACCACTGCACCCCACGCGCTTCATCATTCCCCTGCCCCCTCCAACGGCTTCAACAACCGCCAAGTCCACATCGCCAGCACCGCACTCGTCGCCAGCAGCAATGCCCCATTCATCTGGTGCAACGTCGTCGACACCGCGCTCTGAATCGGCGCATTCTTCACATTCCCCGCCCACAACGTCAACGCCAACACCCCCAGGATCAACTGCAGCAGCACCACCCACATGATCCCGATCCCCCACCGCCGCAGCGGCCGCACATCTCCATGCAATCCCCACGACCTGAATCCGCACGCCAGGATCAGCACGCTCACCATCACCGCCATCGTGATATGAATCATCACATACCCCCCGCCGTTCTCGTGCCGCACCAGCGCCCCCAGCGTCAACTGAACCGCCATCGCCGCCACCAGCAGCGCCGTCAACCCCCGATCCGACGACGCCCCCGCCACCCGCCGCGGCTCCGTCGTATAAAAACTCCGTCCCGTCGCCGCCGCCAGCACCGCCATCGTCGCAAATACCAGCTGCGCAAACACCCCGTGCACGATCGCCAGCGCCACGCTCGTCTCCGTCACCCGAGTCCCCCCCAGAATCGCCTGCACCAGCACCCCAAACCCAATAATCCACGCCAGATCAATCACCCACCCCCGCGGCTCACTCCGCGCCGTCCGCACCGCCGACCGCACCAGCCCCGCAATCGCCAGCACCCCCAGCCCCACCGCCGCCCCAGTCACAACACCCCCCGGCCTCACGATCGCCACACTGCTCGCAACCCCCGCCGCAATCACCAGCACCGCATTCACCACCCCCATCAAAATACCCGTCTTCGTCCGCCGCCGCTCCGCAAACGACAAATAAATCGCCAGCGCCAACGACGTGAACCCCACCAGCGACGCAATCAACCGATGCGCATGCTCATAAAAAATCCCCGCATCCGCCCCCTGCCCCGTCTGCTGCATGATCGAGAACGGCAGCAAAAACATGTTGTACTTGTAGCTCGTCGGCCAATCCGGAACCGCCAGCCCCGCATGATTCGCCGTCACCAGCCCACCCGCACCAATCAGCATGAACGTCAACGCCACCAGGATGAACGAAAACACCTGCGTCCACAGAATCTCCCCGCGCCGCCGGCTCGGCACAAACCGCCCCACCGCCCCACCAATCCCCGCCACCACCGCATTCAACCCAATCGACCCCACCACCCAATACACCGACTCCGGCACAGCTGAGCCCGCCCCCCCCGGATGCTTCCGTACATAATCCTCCATCAGCGACCCAACGATGAGCAGATCCAGAAACCCCGACAACGCCCCCGCCCACAATGCGCACCAGAACCCCTTCGCCGAATACCGCGCCGCCACAAATCCCCCCACCAGCACCGCGACAAGCATCGCCGAAATCGTCACTTGCGCCGGTAACAACAAAAACGGAAGCCGGCAAATATACGCCGCAATCCACACCGCCGCCGTCATCCCGAACCCGCTCGCCAGGATATCCCCCCCGCGCGATCGCGGATATTCCAGCAACTCCAGCCTCCCACCACCGCCCCCGTCTCCCTTGGATGCCGTATTCCCGACATCCCTGCCCGCGCCAGGTTCTCCCACCACCACCGAGTTTCTTTCCAAAGATTGTACCGTCATGCTTCTCTCGCGTATGATGAGCGATCCGGCGAAACCCTTAGTGTAGGGGCCGCCCATTACCTGATTCAAGCGTCCGGAGTTCACGCCCCCGCGTGTCGTCACCGATGGCCTCCCCAGAATCTTTCTCTCCCCCAGACCCCACCGCCCAGGCCGTCGCCATCGACGCCCGCACCCACCCCACCTCCACCGATGCACCCTCCCTCTTCGCCTCCTACATGGAACTCGGCAAAGCACGCCTCTCCGCCATGGTCGTCGTCACCACCGCCCTCGGCTACATCGTCGCCTCCCGCGCCTTCCCCTCCCCCGACGGCTTCGACTTCCAACGCCTCCTCTTCACCTGCCTCGGCACCTTCCTCTCCGCCGTCGGCGCCGGCGCCTTCAACCAGGTCATCGAAGCCCCACGCGACGCCCGCATGAATCGCACCAAGTCCCGCCCCATCCCCGCCGGCCACCTCTCCCGAACCCACGCCGCCTTCTTCGCACTCATCGTCTCCATCCTCGGCGTCGCCATCCTCTGCCCCACCTCCAACGGCCTTACCGCCTGCCTCGCCCTCCTCAATATCCTCCTTTACGTCCTCGTCTACACCCCCATGAAACCCCTCTCCTCCACCAACACCCTCGTCGGCGCCATCGTCGGCGGCATCCCCCCCATGATGGGCTGGTCCGCCGCCACGGGGGGGGGCGGCTCCCTCTCCGCCGGCGCCTGGGTTCTCGGCGCCATCCTCTTCGTCTGGCAGATCCCCCACTTCCTCGCACTCGCCTGGATGTACCGCCTCGACTACGCCAAGGGCGGCTTCAAAATGCTCTCCATCACCGACCCCACCGGCGTCCTCACGGGACTCTGCTCCATTCTCTACACCCTCCTCCTCCTCCCCCTCAACCTCGAACTCGTCCGCCTCCACCACGCCGGCCTCCCCTTCGCCATCCTCTCCACCGCCCTCACCCTCTGGATGCTCTACCTCGCCATCAAATTCGCCAAAACCCGCGCCCACGCAGACGCCCGCAAACTCTTCTTCGCCTCCATCATCTACCTCCCCCTCCTCACCCTCACCCTCTCCCTTGACGCCCGCGGCCCCGCCGACACCATGCTCCCCACCCCCAACGCCTACATCCTCCCCGCCAACTGAAATACCCACCCCCGTTTGCTACAATGCCCTTACGCATCAACACAAGGGGCATTCCGATGAGCGCCGCCGATATCCGTGAAGAAGCCAAGCGACTGGTGGACAAGCTTTCCGCGACATCCACCTGGGAAGACCTCATGCACGAAATTTACGTGCGCCAGGCAATCGAATCCGGACTCAAAGACAGCCGCGACGGGAAAGTGACCGACGTCGCCGATGTCCGTAAAAAATTCGGATTGCCGCAGTGAAGGTCGTCTGGACGGATACCGCAGTCGCTCAGTTGTCGGCAATCCACGATTTCATCTCCCGGGATTCCGTTACCTACGCGCAACGAATCGTTGACCGTCTGACGCGACGCTCTGAACAGATCGCGGAATTCCCTCTCTCCGGTCGCACGGTACCCGAAGCGACAATCCCACAAATCCGGGAAGTCATCGAAGGACCGTATAGAATCATCTACTACATCAAGCCGGACCAGATTGACGTAATCGCGGTTCTCCACGGCGCACAACAAACACCTTGGAGCCCCGCACCGGAAAACCAATGAACTCTTTTTTGAAATGATCGCCCCGAAAATGACCACCATGCCCCCTCCCCAAAAACAACAAAAACTCCTCACCTTCTCCTCCGGCGGATGGGTCCTCCTCATCTCCGCCGCTCTCACCATCGCCGCCGCCCTCCTCGTCCTCAAACCTGTCTACGACACCGGCTTCCAACGCGCCGTCGGCAACGGACACGACCCCGCCTCCTACGGCTTCGACCTCTCCAACCTCACCATCCCCCCCAACCAGCTCGTCGCCTCCGGCAAACCCAAAGACGGCGTCCACGCCGTCCCTCCCTCCCTCGTCGAAACCTGGACCATCCCCGAAGTCCTCATCGCCAACAAAAACCAGTACAACCCCTTCCTCTTCTCCGCTGACCCCGTCATCGGTGTCTCCATCGGCAACCAGTCCCGCGCCTACCCCGTCCGACTCCTCAACGTCCACGAAGTCGTCAACGACAACCTCAACGGCACCCCCATCGCCGTCACCTGGTCCCCACTCACCGCCAGCGCCGCCGTCTTCCGCCGCCCCGACAACACCCAACTCGGCGTCTCCGGCCTCCTCTACAACTCCAACACCCTCATCTTCGACCGCCACAGCGACCCCAAACTCGAATCCCTCTGGTCCCAGATCTCCTTCAAAGCCATCGCCGGCCCCGCCGTCGGCAAATCCCTCGAGTTGATCCCCTTCCAACTCACCACCTGGCGCAACTGGTCCACCGCCCACCCCGACACCAACGTCTTCCGCGGCCTCCGCACCCTCGAAAAGCAATACAACGACGCCCAGGACCCCTACAACCTCTACCTCGCCACCGACGACGTCCAATTCCCCTTCTCCCCCGCCCTCCCCCCCAGCCTCGCGAAACTCCCCAAGAAAACCCCCCTCCTCCTCACCACCACCGACAACGGCGCCCACTGGACCGCCACCCTCGCCAAAACCGAAACCACCACCGCCCCGGAAATCTCCGCCCTCACCCCCGCCACCGCCCCCAACCAACTCCACGCCTACGCCTTTCTCTTCGCCTGGTACGCCCAACACCCCTCCGACACCGACTACTCCCCCCTCACCAAATGATCCGAATACCAAGCGATTTACGAGGCAAATCGTTTAGCCGTCGATCGAAGATCGACGCGTTTTCCGCATGACGATCCTTTCAAACCCAGCTGAAATCCTCCCCAAAGCCCGGCGGCTACCGCCGCCGAGGTGAACGCCTCGCAGCGCGCAAAACACAAAAAAAGGACCACCCTTCGTGGTCCTTTGTGCCTTCGTGCTCTTCCTGTTTAATCCGCGTCGCCGCCTAAGCACTCGCCGCAGGCTTCGGCGCCACCGGCCCACTCGCCAGCACCACCCGCACACTCCCACCCACCTTCGGCGTCCCCCGAATCCCCCGCAGATCATGCAAAAACACCTTCCGCAACGTGTACCGCACCAGCAAAACCATCACCACCCCCGCCGCCATCTGCACCCACAAATTCGCCTGCGTGCACACCGCAAACGCCCACCCGCTGATGAATTCCCCCATCGAAATATACAAAAATTCCCAGTACGGATGCTTCATCACCGTGAACTCGCGCTGCGTGTGCACATACCGCGCAAAGAACACAAACGTCACCGCAATCATCGCCAGCAATCCCCCCGCAATCGACGCAATTGCTGGCATCTCCATCCCGTTCAACACCCCCGCCGCCCCAAAACACGCCGCCACCCCGCACCCCGCCGCAATCAAAAACTTCAACCGCGGCGACCCCTTCGGATACGCATAATCATACAGCCGCGACAAATGCTCCAGATACCGGAACTGCTCCTTCACCGTCAGCTTCGATTCCCCATGAATCCGGTTCCGAAAAACGATCGGCACCTCCGCCACCCGCCCCGCCGCCACATGCGTCTTCACCAGTAATTCCAACGCGATCTTGTACCCAATCGGATTCAACGCATCCGCCGTCCGCAAACTCTCCCGCCGCATCGCAAAAAAACCCGCCATCGGATCCTTCACCATCCCCACCAACGGCTTCGCCAACAGCGTCGCCCCCGCCGAATTCACCCACCGCAGCCGCGACCAATCCTCCGTGCATCCCCCCTCGCAATACCGCGACCCAATCACAAAATCCGCCTCCCCCCGCACCAGCTTCTCCACCATCCCCGGAATCGCATCCGCCGGATGACTTAAATCCGCATCCATCACCACCAAATACTCATGCCGCGCAAGCTCAATCCCCGCCAGCACCGCCGACGACAACCCCCGTTCCCCCACCCGAATCTTATAACTCACCTGCGGAAACCGCCCCGCCAACTCCCCCAACACCTCCCGCGTCCCATCGATCGAATCATCATCCACCACAATCACTTCCCACACGCACCCCCCAGCTACCTTCGCAAAAACGGAAGCAATCCCCTGCACCAACAACGGCAAATTCGCCGCCTCGTTATACGTCGGAACGATAATACTGACCGATGGAACCAAACCCAGTGTGCCCACGGAGATGTCCCTGTAAAAGACGCGCCGAGCCGCTGGCGTCGCACATTAGACAGCCAAACCCGCACTTCGTCAGCACTCCCCTATCAAATTCCACACCAAGCACAGTACGCATCCACCGGCACGACCGCCAATTTCCCCCACAAAATCGCCACAACCCATTTACCCACAACAGGATACATACCAAACAACACCCGGATTCCCTCCCCAGGCCCGAATGGGCCGCAACAAGAGTAGCTCGGCCCGTGAAGGCCGAGAATGACACCAAAAACCCCTCGAGCCCCGGAGGGGCGACACTTTGCGCCTGCACTTTCATGCATTTGTTCCAACACCCACAACACCTTCCCGCCCCCACAAACCCGCCCCCCGTCAACCGCGGTCTCCGACGTCACCTCCCCATGCCCCATAAACCCCGTCGCACTCCCCAACACCTCCGCAAACCAGATCAGCACCACCCCCAATCCCACCGCCAGTCCCCCCTCACAAACCCGCCCACGCCCCACCCCTACCCCCGCAATCACCCTCCGCAACACCCACCCCCAAGGCAACCAGTTTCCCAATCGTGATCTCCACAGCCCGACCTCCACATCCGCCATCCTCACCACCGCGACAAACCCCTCCCAACCCCGCCCCACATTCACAACCCGGAACACCCCCCCACA
>JBQCGD010000177.1:0-13258 GCA_051955985.1 Phycisphaerae bacterium
TGTTTTTGTCGGCGGCGCCGGGTTTGTGTATGGCTTTGGCGTTGCCGTTGTCTAGTAACTGTAGTTTGTGGATGTTGTGGCGTTGGTGTGTTTGGTCGTTGTATATGCCGAGGGGGGCGGCGGTGGGGGAGCCGGCGTCGGAGGAGAGGGTGGCGTTGCCTTTGTTATCGAGGTAGGCGGCGCCGGTCCAGGATTGGGGGCCGGCGAGGGTGAGGTTGCCGTAGTTGACGAATTGGGCGGCGCAGGAGAAGGCACCGGTGGAGGTGAGGGTGCCGCCGCTTTCGGAGAGGTCGCTTCCGATGGAGAGGGAGCCGTTGTTGACGAGGAGGCCGAAGCTGTCGAGGGAGGTGACGGAGAGGGAGGCGCCGGGGTTGATGTGGACGTCGGAGGTATTGCCGACGTAGAAGTTTTGGGAGGAGAGTTTTTTGGAGTTGTCGAGGAGGAGGTGGGCGCCGAGTGGGTCGAGGGGGGTGATTTTTACAGTGGCGTTGACGGTGAGGTTGCCGGCGGACCAGTTGAAGAGGGAATTGGGGATGAAATAGAGATTGGTGGTGGTGAAGGTGCCGCCGGAGAGATTGATGGGGATGGTGTGAACGGCTTCGAGGGCGATGCTACCGGCGAGGGAGAGGTTGCCGCCGGAGATGTTGAGGCTGCTGCCGGAGTAGAGACGAATGTCATTGACGGAGAGGTTGCCGCCGGAGAGGGTGATGTTGCCGCTGCCGGACTCACCGGCGTAGAGGGTTTGGATGGTGGCGTTGGCGTTGTTGGAGATGGCGAGGGAACCGGCGCCGCCGAAGCCGGCGTGGAGTTCGGAGGCGGCGAGGGAGCCGTTGGAGAGGGTGTAGGTGCCGTTGCTGCCGGCGTAGTAGCCGAGGTAGAGCTTGGAGGCGGTGTTGGTGCCGCCGGACTGGAGGTAGGCGGCGGCGTGGAGGTTGCCGACGTATTCGTTGGTGGCTTGCATGTGGTTGGCGGATTGGGAGAGGGTCATGACCTGTTTGCCGGCGTCGATGAAGAGGTTGTTGAGGGGAGTTGTGGAGTAGTCGCCGTCGAAGTTGACGGTGACGCCGACGCCGGGGTGGGTGAGGAGGGCATCGGTGGCGGGGATGCCGCTGTTCCAGTTGGCGGGATCGTTCCAGGAGAAGGTGGTGTTGCCGTTGGAGAATTTCCAGGAGGAGCCGGGGTAGGTGAGGGAGAGGGCGTTGTTGTCGATAAAGGCATCGAGGTCGTTGCCGGAGTGGCGGACGAAGAACATCTGGTACTGGAGGGAGCGGGAGGAGGGGGAGAGGAGTTCGGTGAGGTTTGCGGGGGACCAACCGCCGCGGCTGGCGATTTCGCCGGTGGAGAAGGTGACGTTGGAGCCGGAGCCGGAGCTGGCGGTGACCTGGACGCCGGCGGCATCGGAGGAGCCGGCGCCCTGGTCGAGGCTTTGCTCGTAGAAAGAGGCTTTGTAGGTGACCTGGTTGTTGTCGATTTGCTGGAAGGTGGGGGCGTAGCCGGAGAGGGAGAGGGTTTGGGAGAGGGTGCCGCTGGCGCCGGTGCCGCCGTAGAAGTCTTTGAAGCCTTCCTCGGGGGAGATGCCGGGGTCGAAGAAGCCGCCATCGACGGCGGGGTTGGAGGTGCCGCCGAGGGTCCAGCCGGAGGTGTCGCCGGTTTCGGCGCCGGGGTTCGCGAGGACGAGGGGGGTGGTTTCGCCGAATGCGCGGGGGGCGGCGGCGAGGGTGATTGAGAGGAAGAGGGGGCGGCGAATTGAGCGGGCAGAGGGGCGGGGGAAACGGATGGGTACGCGCATGATCAGTTCCTCCGATGGACGATTGAGACTGGGTGCTGGATGAGATTCCCACGCCGACATGCGGTGCTTGGAATTTACCTCGGAAACGGGGAGGGTCAAGGCGGAAATGCCGAGGCTTACTGCTGACCTGAGGTTGGCTGACGTGGTGCGGTCAGGGGCGTGTTGATTTGCGGCGGCGCAGCAGGAGCGTTGCGGCGGCGGTGAGGAGGGAGGCGGATGCGGGCTCGGGAGCGGGGTGGGCAGGGAGGGTGGGAGCAGGGGTGGAGAGGCCGAAGTTATTGAGGACGTAGGAGAGGTCAGTGAGGTTAATGGTGGGGGTGTTGTCGAAGTTGCCGTCGGTCCAGGCGGGGGTGGATTGGCCGAAGTGGTTGAGGAGGGTGGAGAGGTCGGAGAGGTCGATTTTGTTGTCGGCGTTAGTGTCGCCGAGGAGGGCGGGGGTGATGAGGAGGGAGTTCTGGTCGACGGGTTGGTTGGCGAAGGTGGTGAAGCCGGTGATGGCGTTGTCGAGGAGGGCGAGGGCCTGGTTGGGGGCGAGGGTGGAGCTGAAGATGCCGGCGGTGTGGGTGCGGGCGTAGGCGAGCTGGTTGCGGAGGGTGGAGAGGGAGGCGGATTTGCTATCGGGGGTGACCTCGACGATGAGGGCGTTGGTGGTGAGGTTGAGGGAGGCGTTCCAGGCGTCGGTGGTTCCGGCGAGGGAGAGGTTGCTGGTGGAGAGGGCGATGCGCGTGGGCGAGGCGAGGGTGACGAGGGAGCCGGTGGCAAGGGTGAGGGCGGCAGAGGGCTGGTTGCCGGTGATGGAGCCGTAGAAGGTGGCGGCGGCGCCGGGGTCGATGGTGATGGTGCCGTTGTTGATGATGTTGTTGAAGAAGACGTTGGGGTTGACGCCGGAGAGGTGGATGGAGCCGGCGGGGTTGTTGGTGAGGTTGCCTTTGACGGCGGAGTTGCCGGCGAGGTTGATGTGGCCGTTGTTGGTGAGACCGGCGTAGGTCTGGAGGAGTCCGAAGCCCTGGATGGTGCCGTTGTTGGTGAGGTCGGAGACGGCGAGGAGGGTGCCGCCGGCGAGGTGGACATTTCCGGCATTGCTTTGGGCGGGCGAGAGGATGGTGAGCTTGCCGTTGTTGTTGAGGTTGATGGTGCCGGTGTTGGCGAATGCGTGGGTGGAGAGGGCGGCATCCTGGTCGACGGTGAGGGAGGAGGAGGGGCCGGAGATGTTGAGGGAGGAGCCGAGGGGGAGGATGGCGACGCTGGAGACGGTGAACGCGCCGCCGTTGGAGAGGTTGAGGTTGTTGATGAGGACGTTTCCGGCGGTGAGGGTGGCGGCGGCGGTGGGGTCGTTGATAGCGAGGGTGGGGGAGGTGAAGGCGCCGCCGGAGAGATTGAGGGTGCCGCCGGCGGCGACGGTGGTGGTGGTGCCGACGACGAGGCCCTTGGAGGGATCGAGGTTGAGGGTGTTGCCGAGGAGTTGTCCGGTGCCGACGGCGGCGAAGGTGCCATTGGTGGCGTTGTTGAAGTAGTTGGTGCCGGAGGACCAGGCGTCGGAGTCGAAGTATTTGTAGACGTTCTGGGTGCCGACGCCCTGGTAGACGAAGCCGGAGGAGGAGGCGGTGAGTCCGCCGGAGGCGTTGGTGCCGGCGAGGGGTCCGGCGACGGGGACGGCGGAGAGGAAGGTGCCGTCGGTGGAGAAGACTTCGAAGCCATTGAGGGCGGTGGGTTTTGCGCCGGAGGGTTGGCTGCCGACGTAGATGCGGCCGCCGGCGGCCGAGATAAAGGTGCCGAGTCCAACGGCAGGGGAGGAAGGGGTGAAGGTATTGACGACGGCGCCGGTGGGGGTGAAGACGTGGACGCTGTTGTCGGCGGTATCGAGGACGAAGACGTCGCCGGCGGTGGCGTCGTTGGAGTTATCGACGGCGACGGAGAAAGGCTTGGTGAGGCCGGTGCTGAACTGGCGGATAAATTGGCCGCTGCCGGAGAAGACGGTGACGGAGGCGCCAATGGGGTCGACGGCGAAGAGCTGTCCGGTGTCGCTGGCGGCGACACCGGAAATGGAACTCATGGAATAGGAGCCGGCGACGAGGCCGAAAATGGTGTTGTGGAGGGAGCCGTCGGGGTTGAACTGGTCGATTTTGTCGGCATTGCGGAAGGTGACGTTGATGAGGCCATTGGCGCCGATGGCGACGGCGCTGGCGCCGGCGGTGGGTGCAGGCTCGAAGTACGTGTTGACGAGGGTGAAGTTCGGGGAGAGCTCACAGGTGGAATTGGAGATGCGATCGGCGACATAGAAATTGCCGGCGGCGTCGGTGGTGAAACCGGCCTGGGAGAGGGGTGTGGGGATGCCGAGGGTGGCGAGGTCGGTGTTGGAAAGGTAGGTGATGGTGGCGCGGGCGGGGGTGGCGGCGAGTGCGGCGAGGGTGAGGACGGCGGGGAGAGTGCGGAGGGGGCGGTGCATAAGGGGTCTCCTGAAGGCCCGGGGGGGTGGAAAGTTCACGACAATTGCATCAACAGATGGAGCGGGGTCTCAGTCGCGGCGGCGGCGATGGATGAAAAGGGCGAGTGGGAGGAAGAGGGCGAGGGAGGCGGGTTCGGGGGCGGGGGCGGTGGTGGCGGGTAATTGGTAATTGGTAACTGGTAATTGGGAGGCATTGGTGAAGGTGAGGCCGAAGTTGTTCAGGACGTAGCTCAGGTCGGTGAGGTTGATGGTGGGGGCGTTGTCGAAGTTGCCGGAGGTCCATTGGGGGGTCGATTGGCCGAAGTGGTTGAGGAGGGTGGAGAGGTCGGAGAGGTCGACTCGGCCGTCGAAGTTGGCGTCGCCGAGGAGTGCGGGGGTGATGAGGAGGGAGTTGGAGTCGACGGGTTGGTTGGCGAAGGTGGTGAAGGGGGAGGGGAGAGAGCCGTTGTCGATGACGGCGAGGGTCGTGTGGGCGGGGAGGGAGACGGCGTTGGTGATGCCGGCGTCGTGGGATTTGCCGTAGGAGATGAGGTTGCGGAGCGTGGCGGTGTCGGCGTCCTTGGCGGCGTTGGAGGATTGGAGGATGAAGGGGTTGCCGCCGAGTTCGAGTTGGCCGCTCCAGGCGTCGGGGGCACCTGCGAAGGAGAGGGCGGCGGTTTTGGTGGTGCCGGCGGTGATGATGGCGGCACCGCCATCGAGTTGGAGGGCGGAGAGGTTCTGGTTCGAAGCGAAGGTGATGGAGCCGTTCATAAAGACGTGGGCCGCGGTGTAGGTGCCGGGGCCGACGGCGAGTCCGCCGTAGTAGATGGTGATATTTCCGGTGACGGCGCCGTCGTTTTCCAGGAAACCATGGAGGTCGAAGGCGGTGCCGGTGACGGTGAGGGAGGGCTGGTGGTCGGTGGGCGTTCCCACCTTGGTGATGCTGTTGAAGTCGAGGAGGAGTCCATCGCCGCCGACCGTGAGAGAACCGCCGGTCTGGATGTACATTGTGCCGGAGCTGGAGAGGGAGGTGGCGACGGCGGCGCCGAGGAGGGTGACGACGCCCTGGGGGGCGATGGTGCTGTTGTTCCAGGTGAGGGAGTCGCGAATGACGAGCTGGCCGTTGTCGGTGACGTTGTCGAAGGTGTTAACGAAATTGGTGTAGACGGTGGTGTCGGCGTTGATGTAGCTGTTCTTGAGAGTGGACGAGCTGAAGGAGTGGTACCCGGCGCCGGTCAGGGTGGCGAAGGTGACGGTGCAGTTCTGGAAAGAAGCGACGGCATTCGAGCCGGCACTGATCTGGTGATCGCCCTGTGGGGTCCAGGTGGTGTTCTTTGCGAGGAGCATGGCATTGGTGATTTCGACGGGGGAGTTGTTGGTGCCGGCGGAGAAGGAGAGGATGCCGGAGAGGACGCGAGTGGGGCCGGTATAGGTATTCTGGCCAGAGAGGGTGATCCTGTCGGTTCCGTTCATGGTAATCCCGCCGGGACCGAGGGGGCCGTCGGCGATGGTGCCGGTAAAGGTGGTATTGCCGTTGCCGGAGAAGGTGAGGGCGGAGACGGAGGAGGAGGGGTCGGTGAGGAAGATGGAGGGGGAGGCATTGGGGGCGCTGGAGAGGCCGCCGAGGGTGGCGGTGGCCTTTTCGATGGTGAGGGTGGAGTTGGCGTCCATGTTGAGGCCGAGGGAGGCGGTGAGGCTGGCGCCACTCTGAACGAGGATGGACCCGTAGCCGATGTTGTCGGTGACGCGATGTCCGCCGATGGAGATGTAGGACTGGGAGGAGACGTGGGCGGCGTTAGTGATGGAGAGGGTGCTGAGGCCGCCGGCGTAGCCGATGCGGATATCGGCGGCGAAGCCGGGGGCGTCGAGGTTGGTCCAGGAGGTGGTTGGGCCATCGACATAGATGGCGCCGCTGTTGTGGACGGAGGGTGTGGCGTAGGTGGTGAGGGCAAATCCGCCCTGGATGGCGACGTAGGAGCCGTTTTCGACGAAGAGGGAGCTGTAGGAATTGTGGAAGCCGGTTTCGCCGGTGGAGGTGAGGGTGAGCGAGCCTGCGGCGAGGACGGTGGCGCCGCTCCAGTTGTTGAGCGCGGAGAAGGTGCCGAGGTTTCCGAGCAGGCCGAGGGAGTGGAGGCCGCGGTGGAAGAGGGTGCCGTTGCCCGAGAAGGTGCCGGAGAAGGTGGTGTCGATCGTCTGGTTGATGGTGAGGATGCCGTTGCCGAGGTTGACCGCGCCGGCGCCGGCAAGGGAGCCGATGGATTCGGAGGCGTTGTTGAGGTTGAAGGAAGCGCCGCCGTTGAGGGTGACGTTGGCGGTGTCGGCGATCTGGTTGCTGGCGAGGAGGCTCAAGGTGGCGGGTCCGTTGATGGTGATTGGACCGGAGAATGCCTGAACGCCGGGGCTTTTATTGAGTTGGACGGCGCCTTCATCGATGACGAGCGGGCCGCTGAAAGGGTTGGCGGCGGCGCCGGAGAAGGTGAGGGTGCCGCCGCCTTTTTTGTCGAGGGTGGCGTTGCCGGACATGGCGCCGGCGAGGGAGAGGCTGCTGTTGGCGGGGACGTTGATCGCGGAATTGAGGCTGCTGAGCGTGGTGTTGCCGAGGAAGGAAATGCCGGGTCCGGTGAAGGTGTAAACGCCGACCAAGGGATCGGCGGCAAGAACGAGGGGCTGGGCGAAGGTGTGGGAGGCGGTGGTTTGAAGGGTGCCGCCGGAGCCGAAATAAAAGGTGTTGGCGGCATCGCCGAGGGCGGCGTCATCATTGAGCTGGAGCGTGCCGCCGCCCAAAAGGAGGACGTTGCCGAAGAAGGGGTTGGCGGCGGCGAGGACGGCGGTGCCGGGGCCGGGGAGGTAGAGGTCCATGTTGCCGACGAAGTTATTCTGGAAGGTGGCGGTGACGCCGGAGGCGATGAAGAAGGAGGAGGTGCCGGGGGCGGCGTTGGAGACGTTTCCATTGGCGGTGGCGGAGAGGGTGATGTTGCCGCCGGAGAATTGATAGCCGTCGGTGGAGACGGTGATGGAGCGGGGGATGACGGTGCCATTGATGGCGACGTTTCCGGCGGGACCGGCGAAGAAGGCGTCGTCGTTGTTGGTCCAGAAGGTGGTGGGGAGGTTGCCGGCGGCGTAGGTGCTCCAGGCGAATTTCTGGGGGTCGGTGGTCCAGGTGCTGGGGCTGGCATTGCCGACGCCGGGGGCGGCGCCGTTGGTGTCCCAGTAAAGGTCCGTGGCGCGTGCGGCGGAGGCGGCGGCAAGGAGAAGGGCGCAGGTGAAGGGGGCGTTGTTTCGCAGCTTCATGCGATGGGTCCTAATGCATTGGAGACGCAATCCAAAATTGCCTCGCGTGGTCACAGGCCGGATCGCCGTCACGGGACAGAGGGCGTTATTGCTGAGTTGCCCTTAATATGCCTTCGATTTTTGCGAAAGCAAATGAGGTGGGTATTTCACTGGACGGGGGAGGTGAGGCGGGCGAGGCGGACGCCGAAGCGGAAGAGGAGGGAGCGTTTTTTGAGTTCGTCGGCGGGTGCGGGTCGGGAGGCGGCGAAGTCTTTTTCGAGCATCTGCGCGATGGCGGCAACGAAGGCCTTGTCGGCGAAGAGGAGGGTGATTTCGAAATTGAGTTTCATGGAGCGGTTGTCGAGGTTGGCAGTGCCGACGGCGGCGAGGTCGTCGTCGACGAGCCAGACTTTCTGGTGGAGGAAGCCGGAGGTGTAGCGGAAGAACTTGACGCCGACGCGTTCGCCGGAATCGAGGTAGGAGAAGGCGGAGAGGTAGACGAGGAGGTGGTCGGGGACCGCGGGGAGCATGATGCGGACGTCGACGCCGCGGAGGGCGGCGAGCTGGAGGGCGTCGTAGAGGGTTTCGTCGGGGACGAAGTAGGGGCTGGAGATCCAGAGGCGGGACTTGGCGGCGTTGATGAGGGTGAGGAGGGTGAGGGTGGCGGTTTCGAGAGCGTCAGCGGGGCCGGAGGGAATGACGATGGCGGGGATGGAGGCGGCGGGGTCGGGGGTGATGGGGACATCCGGGAGAGAGAGGAGGGCGCCGGTGGCCCAGTGCCAGTCCTGGAGGAAGGAGAATTCGACGGCGGCGACGGCGGGGCCGCGGAGCTCGACGTGGGTGTCGCGCCAGTGGCCGAAGCGCTTGGACTGGCCCATGTATTCGTCGCCGACGTTGAGGCCGCCGACGTAGGCGACGCGGCCGTCGGAGATGACGATTTTGCGGTGGTTTCGGAAGTTGATCTGGAAGCGGTTCCACCAGCCGCGGCGGGTGTTGAAGGGCTGCATATCGACACGGGCGTCGCGGAGCTCGGTGATGAAGCGCCGGGGGAGGGCGATGCAGCCGATCTCGTCAAAGAGGAAGCAGATGCGGACGCCGGCGCGGGCCTTGGCGATGAGGCGTTGCTGCAGCGCGCGGCCGAGCTTGTCGTCGCGGACGATGAAGAACTGGAGGAGGAGGTAGGACTGGGCGTTGTCGATGGCGTGGAAGATGGCGGCGAAGGTGTCGGGGCCGTCGACGAGGAGGCGGGCAGAATTGCCGGCGGCGAGGGGGAGGAGGGTGAATTTTTCGAGGGCGTTGAAGCGGGAGGCGTCGTTGGGGAAGGGGGTTTTGAAGGGGGCAAGGCGGGAGCAGAGGGATTCGACGAGGTGGTCGATGCGGCGGTCGCCCTGGCGGCGGGCTTCGATGTAGCCGTAGAATTTTTGCCGGCCGAAGACGAGGTAGAGGGGGAGAGCGACGTAGGGGAAGAAGAGGAGGGAGAGTGCCCAGGCGATGGCGCCCTGGGAGGTGCGGCCGAAGAGGGTGGCGTGAATGGCGGCGAGGAGACCGGCGATGTGGCAGAGGGGGATGAGGACGGAGAGGATTTCCAGGAACAGGTCGAGGGTCATGAGGTCCTGAAAGCTGGTGCGGTGAGTTGAGACAAGGGTATCGGGGGCAGGGGGGAATGCAAGGTAGGGGGCTCTCATCTGGCGATGCGCATGAAAAAGCCCCGGGTTTCCACCCGGGGCTCCTTGTTGTACGAGACGAGATTTTTACAGCATGGCTTTGACGGTGTCGCGTTCGTCGGTGAGTTCCTTGTTGGTGGCGGCGATTTTTTCCTTGGCGAAGTCGTCGAGGGGGAGGTCCTTGATGACTTCGTAGGCGCCGGGGGAGGTGGTGCGGACGGGCCTGCCGGCCCAGACGTCGGGGTCGAAGCCGTAGAGGCCGTTGGATTTGACAGCGACGGAGTGGATTTTGCCGGGGGTCATGAGGTCGTGGACGTGGTCAACGAGGGCGTTTGCGGCGGAGGCGGCGGAGGAGGCGCCGCGGGCGGCGATGATGGCGGCGCCGCGCTTGCCGACGGTTTCCTGGAATTCCTTGCGGAGCCATTCCTGGTGGCCGATGACCTGGGGGACGGGTTTGCCGTTGATCTTGGCGAGGTGGAAGGCGGAGAACATGGTGGGGGAGTGGTTGCCGAAGATGAAGACGTCGGAGACGGCGGTGACGGGGACGGCGGCTTTTTTGGCGAGCTGGGTGGCGGCGCGGTTCTGGTCGAGGCGCACCATGGCGGTGAAGCGGTCGGCGGGGAGGCGCTTGGCCTGGGAGGCGGCGATCATCGCGTTGGTGTTGGCGGGGTTGCCGACGACAGCGACGCGGCAGTCATCGGCGGCGACGCGGTCGATGATCTTGCCCTGCTCGATGAAGATTTTGCCGTTGTCCTTGAGGAGGTCGGCCCGTTCCATGCCGGGGCCGCGGGGCTTGGCGCCGACGAGGCAGCACCAGTTGGCGTCCTTGAAGCCGACGGCGGGGTCGGAGGTGAGGATCATCTGCTGGAGGAGGGGGAAGGCGCAGTCGTCGAGCTCCATGGCGACGCCTTCGAGAGCCTTCATGGCTTTTTCGACGGGGACTTCGAGGAGCTGGAGGATGACGGGCTGGTCGGGGCCGAACATCTGGCCGGAGGCGATGCGGAAGAGGAGTGCGTAACCGATTTGGCCGGCGGGACCGGTGACGGCGACACGGATAGGCTTTTTCATGGGGCTCTCGACTTTGAAAAAGAGGGTTGAAGAGGCGGCGGGCGCGGCGCCTGCCGGGGAAAACTTTTGGATTGGATAGGGTACGGGAAAGGGGGTTTTGCGACAACCCGGGGGAGGGTCGAACGTGAGCCGCGGAAGGGAGGGAGGGGGCGGCGGGGCGGTTCTTGGAAGCGGGATTTTGGAAAGAAAGTTCACATTTTTCAGAGAGAGGAAATCGTGCACTTTTCAAGGGGAGCTGCAAGGCTGGTTGCATTTTGCAATGCGGATTCCGTCAAAAAAACGCCTATCTCCCCCCGGAATCCCCCCGAATTCGCACCCTCTTTCCCTTGATTTTGAAGCAGGAACGCGTCTTAGGAGATTCTCATCGGGTCTGGTGCGCCGCTCGCATAGAGGAGGGGCGTACCGGAAAAAGCTGTGCGGCGGGATCGAGGTACACCTTGCCGTGCCAGGGCGCGAGTCCTGAAAGACTTTGGAGGAGGGTCAGTCCTCCGGGTCTGCTGCGAGAGGCGGAAGTGCGTTCTTCCCAGGCGCATCTCCGCCTCTCGCCCCGGAACACTTCACGTCGCTGGGGCGACTCTGACAACGGGCAGTACGGGTTTCGCGGTCGCTGAGGCCGGAAACATTCACACGGTCAAGGATGGCCGAGGTTTGATCTGCGGCGGACGACACGGAAGGCGTCCGCCGCGCCCTGTGGGGCCATGCAAGGAAGGTTGTGACATGATTCGGAAACCCCTTCGGACACGCATCGAGACGCTGGCGGCGGCGGAGCTGGAGCACCTGTGGGAGACGTACCTGGTGTCGCGGGACGAGGGGATTCGGAACCGGCTGCTGGTGCACTATCTGCCGTTGGCGCGGGGAATCGCGCGGCACGTGCACAGCCGGCTGCCGGCGGGGTCGGATTTTGAGGATCTGGCGCAGGCGGCGGCGCTGGGGATGCGGGATGCGATTGCGACATTCAAGCCGGAGCACGGGATCAAGTTCGAGCACTATTGCGGGCGGCGGGTGCGTGGGGCGGCGTTGGATTTTCTGAGGTCGCAGGACTGGGCGCCGCGGATGCTGCGGTCACGGATGGCGAAGGTGAACGAGATGTCGATGCAGATGGAGATGCAGGACGGGGTGTTGCCGACGGACGAGACGTTGTCGGCGGCGCTGGGGATGCCGATGGAGGAGCTGCAGGTGGCGCGTCGGGAATCGGCGGCGCCGCTGCGGGTGAGGATCGTGTCGGACAACGAGGGCTCGGAAGGGCGCCCAGGCGGGGGAGTGAACCTGGATTCGCTGGCGGACGACGATTCGGAGGATCCGGTGGCGGAGGCGCAGCGGGCGGACCTGCGGGAGTTCCTGACGAAGGGGCTGTCGGTGACGGAGCGGCGGGTGATCATGCTGTATTACTACGAGAACATGAGTTTCCGGGAGATCGGGGCGGCGCTGGAGTTGTGCGAGTCGCGGGTGTCGCAGATTCACCAGGCGGTGTTAAAGCGGCTGCGGGAGCGGCGGGATCGGATCGGCGGGGCGGTGATTTAACGGGTTCTTCCTTCCTTGCCCCCTCTCTTCGTGCGAAGGGGGGGGCAATCTTTTATACTCAAGGCGCCGGCTTGTGCGAGCGGCGTTTCTTCGTTTTTGCTGGTATTTTGCGGGTGCGGCGATGGAGAAGAGCAGGTCGCGCGGGAAGCCGCCGTGGTTTTCTCTGGGGTTTTTGCTGCTGGTGTTCGGTGGCCTGGGGGCGTTTGCGATTTATCAGCGGGTGCGGGGGTTGAAGCCGGGGGAGTTGATGCCGGCGGAGGATCGGAAGGCGTACGCGTTGGAGACGACGACGCTGGGCGGGGAACCGTGGAAGCTGGCCGACCATGCGGGGCGGGTGGTGGTGGTGAATTATTTTGCGACGTGGTGCGGGCCGTGCAGGGAGGAGTTTCCGGATCTGAAGCGGATTGCGGCGGACTTCAAGGAGACGGGGGGGGTTGTGGCGGCGGTGGGTCTGGACACGGATGACGAAGGGCCGGGGGGAGCGGTGGGGATCTTGAAGCATTTCGAGATGAGCGAGAAGCCGGGGTTTCCGATCCTGCTGCCGATGAAGGGGGAAGCGGTGGGGGAGATGATTCCGTACACGTACCTGCTGGATAAGCATGGGCGGGTGGCGTACTACATCGTGGGGCGGTTTGAGGATGCGCACGTGCGGGAGTTGCTGGGGAAGCTGGTGAAGGAGAACGGGTGAGCGGAGGGGGGGCTGCCCGGCCCCGCGCCGCCCGAGGCGGCGGGCGTCAGCGGCGAGATCAATCGGGGAGGTTGGGGTTGTGGAGGATGAGGGACCAGAAGATGTTTTTGAGACGGTCGTTGAATTGGCCGCGGCCGACGGGGTGTTTGGGGATCCATTCGACTTGATCGGGATGGGCGAGGCCCCATTCGATGAAGCGGGAGGTGTCGTCGAGCATGCGTTGTCGCCAGCGGTCGAAGGGTTCGTTGCCGTTGTTGGGGCGGAGGTTGCGCATGTGTTGATCCTGGGGGCTGGGGTGCAGGGGTCTGGCGCCTGATGGGCCAGAGGTGGATGTGGGGATTATAGCCGCGGAGGGTGGGAGGAGCGGCGGGCGGGGGATAGGATTGAGGGACGTGAATTTTCGGTTTTGATCTTCGATTGCGGATAACGGGGGTTGCATGGATGCGGTGATTGAGGGTGGTGTGTTGCGGATGAGGGGCGTGGAGGTGTTGCGGGGAATGTCGGCGGGGGTGACGTGTGTTGATGAGGTGGGGGACGGCGGAGGTGGCGGGTTTTTGCGGGTGCGGAGGGGGGGCGATTCGGGAGATGCGTCGCGGTGGAAGGTGGGGTTGGGGCGGTTGATGTGTGAGCGGTGGGTGGCGTGTCATCGGGTGGAGCCGTTCTGGATGGTGCCGCGGGTGGGGGGACGGGGGAGTGCGGCGGTGGGGGAAGGGGAGGTGCCGGTGGAGACGCAGGTGTTGTTTGGGGAGCTGTCGGATGGGCGGGTGGTGTTGAGGGCGCCGCTGGTGGATTTCGGGGCGGGGATGCGGTGTTCGCTGGAGGGTGGGGCGGAG
>JBQCGD010000178.1:0-24508 GCA_051955985.1 Phycisphaerae bacterium
CTGGAAACCCACACGCTGGAGGAGATTCGCAAGTTGGCTCGTGCCACACTCCCTCCCACGCTCCTTCCGCCCGCCCTCGCAAACGATCAAGATACCGGATAACTGTGTAGATACCTTTGGCGTGGAAGCCGTGGGCTTGGGTTGGAGTGGATTGAAACCGGTTGGGGTTACGGGTTGCAGGAGGGGCCGGTGTTGGATTTGGGGGTGGTGGTGGGGGAGGGGGCGGGGGAGCGGGATTTGTCGGCGTCGAGGCGGTCGACTTTGACGTCGGTGCGGCGGACGGTGTCGCGGACGGTTTCGGTTTTTTCGTTCACGTCTTTGCGCACGACGACTTCGCCGGTGACTTTCGCTTTTTTCTGGACGACGGCTTCTTCGGAACGCTCGTGGATTTCGACGGTGCCTTCCTTGAAGGTCTTGAGGTCCTCCTCGGTGGCGGGGCGGTCGGCGGGGCGGCGTTCGACGGAGACGCGTTCCTGGCGGAGGCGGACGTCCTCGGTCACGGGTTGCTCGGTGACGTGGGAGTAGAGGCGGACGCCGCCGCGATCGACTTCGCGTTTACCGACGGAGAGGGTTTCGTTGACGATGGGGATGCGTTGCTCGCCGATTTCGGTGCCGCGGGCGGCGGGGCGGGCGGTGGTGTTCGGAGAGACGGTGGTGGGGGTTGATGTTGCAGCGGTGGAGCGGGCACCGGTGCTGGCGGTCTTGGGGGTCCAGCCGGCCTTGCGCCATTCCTGGGTGCGGGTCTGCATGTTGACGGCGTGGTGGCGGTCGAGGATGTCGGCGGCCTGCTGGGCCTGGGCGTCATCGACACGGACGGTGACGACGGTGCCGCCGCGGCGGACGCCTTCTTCGTATTCGGCAGCATCTTCTTCGGGGATGCCGAGGCCGATGAGACCGCCGACGATGCCGCCCGAGACGGCGCCAACGCCGGCGCCGGCGAGAGCGGTGACGATGGGTCCGGCGGCGAGGAGAGGTCCGATGCCGGGGATGGCGAGGAGGCCGAGGCTGGCGAGGATGCCGGCACCTGCGCCGACGACCGCGCCGACGCCCGCGCCGGTCCCGGCGCCTTCAGCGGCGTGGGTTTCCTTGTGATCGGCATCGGCGTCGGTGGTGGTGGTGCGATCGGTGGCGTCTTTCTTGTGGGTGATGACGCTGATGTCCTGGCGGCGGATGCCGAGATTGGTGAGGTCGCTCACGGCGGCGTTGGCGTCGCTGAGGTTATCAAACATGCCGACGATGGTTTTCATGGTAAAGCTCCTGCTGTTTGCGGATAGAAAAATGGGCGGGGACGTCCGCCGCTACGCGTTTTTTCTGGGTGCTACTTTTGTTTTTGTTGCTGCTCATCGGGGGTTTCGCGGGTGATCTGGACTTCCTCACGACGGAGCGTCGTGTGGACTTCCTGCGTCTTCTCCGCCGTTTGGCGGGTGACGTGGAGCTCTTCCTTGAGGAGGATGAGCTTCACGACGACTTCTTCGACGACGGGGATGATGGTGGTGTCGCCCTCGGTGCGGACTTCGGGCGCCGTTTCGACGATACGGTTGATTTCGACGCGGTTGATGCGGATGTGCTGGTCGTGGAGGGTGGGTTTGAACGTCCGCTCAACTTCGCGGACGTGCTTGGTGATGCGGATGGTGCCGGTGTCGATGACGCGCTTGGTGATGTCGGCGATTTCTTCGATCTCGGGGATGGTGAGGGTGTTTTCGCGGACGGCGCCGATTTCCGGCGGGCAGTTGTTGAGGTCGTTGGGATTGGGCTGGACCATGGGACCCTCCGTGGCTGAGAACGGGTTTGTGCCGCGCGTGGGCGGCGAGGGTTGGCAAAGTGCAAGGGGAGTGCCGGGGAGGGAGGGGATTTTCGATTTTTGATTTTTGATTTCGATTTGGGGAGAGTCGGGGACTGGGGTCTGGGGTCTGGGGTATGGAGTATGTGCTGACGAAAGTGGATTAGTAACGGTGAGGTCGGTCGGGGTCTTCGGGGAGGCGGGATTCTTCGAGGTCGAGTTCGCGTTCGAGTTTTCGGAGGAGCTCGTCGGAGATCTGGGAATTGTCGCGGAGCTCGATGAGGGTGCGCCGCTGGGCGCGGAGGGCCTGGCGGTGGAGCGCGCTCTCGGGGTCGATGGATTCTTCCTTGCTGTTGCAGTCGGCGAGGTGTTCGAGGCGGTGGTTGTAAAACTCGCGGAGGGTTTCGGTGGCGTGGGATGCGGGTTCGGCGTCGATGATGCCCAGCGCAGCGGCGAGGGAGCGGCGGCGGGCCTCTGCTTCCTCGCAGCGGTCGTCTTCCTTCGTTTCCACTTTCAAGGCGCGGATGACGCCGGGAAGCGTGAGCGACTGCACGACGAGCGTCACGAGGATCACGGCGAAGGTGATGAAGAGGATGAGGTCTCGGCCGGGGAAGGGATCGCCGTGGGACAATGCTTCGGGAAGAGAAAGGGCGGCGGCGAGGGAGACAACGCCGCGCATGCCGACCCAGGCGACGAGGAAGGTCTGCGAGAAGGGGGGTGGCGGGTCTTTGCGGCGGACGGCGGGGATGAGGCGGATGAGGTAGGTGGCGGGGAAGACCCAGGCGAAGCGGAGGACGATCAGCGCGACGCAGGCGAGGAGGGCGAAGAGGGCGGCGGCGAGAAGCGGGGTCTGCATGTTGTGGATGATTTCCGGGAGCTGCAGGCCGATGAGGATGAAGACGAGGCCGTTGAGGGTGAAGATGAGGACGTTCCAGAGGGAGACGGCGGTGAGGCGGGTCTGGGAGGAGAAGAGGTGAGAGGAGTGGCGGGAGAGGATGATGCCGCAGGTGACGACGGAGAGGACGCCGGAGGCGTGGAGTTCGTCGGCGAGGAGGTAGGCGGCGTAGGGGGTGAGGAGGGTCATGGCGGTTTCGATGATGGGCTGTTCGATGCGCTCGTGGACCTGGTGCATGAGGAAGGCGACGGCGGCGCCGACGAGGCATCCGCCGACGGCGACGAGGGGGAACTGGAGGAGCGCGTGGGAGAGGAGGAAGCCGTCGCCGAGGACGGCGGCGAGGGCGAAGCGGAAGATGACGAGGGCGGAGGCGTCGTTGATGAGGGATTCGCCGTCGAGGATGGTGACGATGCGCTTGGGGATGCGGAGGCGGGAGGTGACGGCGGTGGCGGCGACGGCGTCGGGCGGAGAGACGATGGCGCCGAGGAGGAAGCCCTGGGCCCACGTGAAGGTGGGGATCATGGCGACGGTGATGGCCGCGATGCCGACGGTGGTGAAGAGGACGCAGCCGATGGCCAGGAGCATGATGGGGCGGAGGTTGCGGCGGAAATCGTTCCAGGAGGTGAACCAGGCGGCGGCATAGAGCATGGGGGGGAGAATGACGGAGAAGAGGATGTCGGGATCGAGGCGGATGGCGAGGTAATTGAGGCGGGGGAAGAGGCAGATGGTGCCGCCGATGAGCAGGCCGGCGATGACCATGGCGGTGGGGTAGGGGATCTTCAGCCGGACAGCGCCCAGGGAGAGAGCGGTGGTGATGGAGAAGAGGAGGAGGGTGATGGTGGCGGGGGACATGTGCATGGGGCGGGGGCGTCTCGTTCTTAATCTTAATCCTAATCCTAATCTTAATCTCTACGTGGATGTTTCAGCGAGTCGGGACGGGCCGGTTAAGATTAAGATTAAGATTAAGATTAAGATTAAGATTAGGAGTAAGATTAAGACGGTGAGGGGTGTTTTTTTTTACTCCGCGGCGATGTGGGCGCCTTTTTCGGCGACGCTGCGGCGCATCAGGAGGAGGAGGAGGGTGAGGGCGGCGGCGGTGACGGCGGAAAACCAGAAGACGTCGAAGTAAGCGAGGGAGGCCGCCTGCTGGTTGCGGGCGTTTTCGAGAAATTGGAGGGTCATCTGGGAAGCACGGTGGGGGTCGCCGGTGTATTGGTAGAAGAAGTTCTGGCCGCGGTGGAGGATGTCGGTGACGGCGGGGTTGAAGAGGTCGAGGTTTTCGTTGAGGCGGAGGACGTGGAACTGGTCGCGGCGTTCCTGGATGGTCTGGGCGAGCGACGTGCCGACGCTGCCGCCCTCGTTGCGGAGGAGGGCGAGGAGGCCGACGGCGGCGGGGCGGAGGTTCTTGGGGATGTAGAGGAAGGCGGCGACGTTGAGGGGGGCGAAGATCATGGAGAGGCCCATGATGAGGACGACGCGCGGCCAGACGACCTGCCAGGGGGAAATTTCGAGGTTGAGGCGCGAGAACCAGAAGTTGCCGAGGGCGAGGGTGAGGAGCCCGACGGCCATGAGGAAGCGGGCATCGACGCCCATGCCCATGAGGCGTCCGACGATCATGAGGACGACGACGGCGAAGAGGCCGGCGGGGGAGAGGACGAGGCCGGAGGTGGTGGCGTCGTAGCCGAAGAGGGATTGAAGGAGGGCGGGGAGTGAGATGGTGTTGGCGTAGAGGACGGCGAAAGCGCAGAAGATGAGGATGCAGGAGGCGCGGAAGTTGCGGTCCTTGAGGGTGCGGAAATTGACGAGGGGGTTGGCGATGCGGAGTTCGCGGATGACGAGCGCGGTGAGGCATCCGGCGAAGAGGGCGGCGAGGGTCTGGATGCGGTAGAAGGGGTCGCCGAACCAGTCCCACTCCTGCCCCTTGGAGAGGAGGATTTCCCAGGAGCACATGGTGAGGATGAGGAGCGAGAGGCCGATGGTGTCGAAGGGCTGGGGGTTGGCGCGGGCCTTTTGGCGGGCTTCGGTGATGTAAGGCGGGTCCTTGACGACGAGGCTGCAGAAGAAGAGGGCGAAGAGGCCGACGGGGATGTTGAGGTAGAAGATCCAGCGCCAGCCGTAGTTGTCGGTGATGTATCCGCCGAGGGTGGGGCCGACGACGGGGGCGAGGAGCGCGGCGACGCCGAAGACGGTTTGTGCGGCGCCTTGTTTTTCGGGGGGGAAGGCGTCGAGAAGGACGCCCTGGCTGGAGGGCTGCAATCCGCCGCCGGCAAGGCCTTGGAGAACGCGGCAGGCGATGAGCATGGGGAGGCTGACGGCCATGCCGCAGAGGGCGGAGGCGAGGGTGAAGACGAAGATGGAGAGCAGGAAATAGTTGCGCCGGCCGAGGCGCATGGAGATCCAGCCGGACATGGGAAGGATGATGGCGTTGGCGGCGAGGTAGGAGGTGATGACCCACTCGGAATCGGTGGCGGGGGCGGAGAGGCCGCCGGCGATGTAGCGGAGGGCGACGTTGGCGATGGTGGTGTCGAGGACTTCCATGAAGGTGGGGATGACGACGGCGGCGGCGACGAGCCAGGGGTTTACTGTCGTGCGTGGGGTCGCGAGTGCAGGTTGTAAAGCGATAGCCGTCATGGGTTCGGATTTTCGATTTTCTATTTTCGATTTTCGATTTAGAGGAACCTCTCCTCAATCGAAAATCGAAAATTGAAAATCGAAAATTTTTCTCCGGTCAGGGTTGGGTGTTCGGCGCTGTCGCGGGTGCGGTGGTGGTTGATTGCTCGATGTAGGGTTGGAGGATTTTGCCGGCGTCGGGGCCTTCGGGGGTGTCGTTGATGTGGACGTAGGGGGTGACGGAGGTGCCGACGAAGAGGGGTTGTTTGTCGGGGTTGTAGTCGAGGAGATCGATGCGGACGGGGAGGCGCTGGACGACCTTGACGAAGTTGCCGGTGGCGTTTTCGGCGGGAAGGAGCGCGAGCGTGGAGCCGGTGCCCATGGTGAATCCGGAGACGCGGCCCTTGAATTCGTGGTGGCGGCCGTACATGTCGACTTCGAGATCAACGGGCTGGCCGATGCGCAGCTTGGAGAGCTGGGTTTCCTTGAAGTTGGCATCGATCCAGATGTCGGTGAGGGAGCGGATGGCCATCACGGCCTGGCCGGCAACGACGTTGTCGCCGGGGTTGATGTTGCGCCGGGTAATGACGCCGTCAATTTCGGCGCGCACGTCGGTGTAGGAGAGGTTGAGTTTGGCCTCATCGAGGTTGCGCTGCGCCTGCAGGAGCTTGGCCTGCGACTGCTTGATGGAGGGGGCGTCCTTGAGGATCTGCTGGTAGATGCGGTCGATGTCGCCGGTGGGATCGCGCCGCATGAATTCGGCGATGAGGTTCTTGGGCGACTGATTGTAGGAGGAAGTGGTGATGCCGAGCTGCGAGGCGGCCTGGATCAGCGCGGCTTCGGCCTCGCGGACGGAGGAGAAGGTCTGGTCGAGATCGGGCGGCACCTGCGTGAGGTCGTTGCCCTGCTCCGGCTTCGGCGGAAGCCCGAGCGAGACGCGCACCTGGTAGACCGACTCGAGCGCCTCGTCCAGCTTCGCCTTCGCCACTGCGAGCGCTTCCTTGCGGGATTCGAATTCGTCGGGGGAGATGTTGCCGGTCTTTACCAGCGGCACGGCGCGATCGTAATCGCCCTGGGCCTTCTGGAGCGTCGCCTTGGCTGATTCGACCGTCGCCACGCGGGCCCGCAGGAGGGCGATCTCGTTGTCGACATCTTCGATGGCGTGCTGCAGGTTGAATCGTGCGGCGCGTGCCTGGCCGATGAGACCCCGCGCCTGGGCTTCGGCGACCGCGACATCCGATTGAGCGGCAGTCACCGCCGCCTGGGCGATGTTCACCTGCACCTGGTAGGGCTCCTTATCGAGCTGGAAAAGGAGGTCGCCCTTGCGAACGCGGTTGTTGTCTTCGACGTGCACCTGCGTGACCTGTCCGGCGACGCGCGGGGCGACCATGGTGTAATGGCCGTTGACGTAGGCGTCGTCGGTGGAGACGGTGGTGAAAGCGCGGATCGCTTCGGGGATGCCGAAGACGAGCACGAGGACGGCGACGATGCCCACGATGACCCAGAGTCGCCAGCGGGTTTTGCGCTGGGGGGCTGGCTGTCGCCGCGGCGGGGCCGGTGGAGCGGCGGGGGGAGGATTTGTCGGCGCGGGCGTCGAAGGGGCTGTCTTTTCCGATGTGATCGCGTCCATGACGAATCCTTTCGGCAAAGTGCTCGTGCGCGTGTTGCAGCTGATGCAGCGTTGCAGGATTTGAGCGTAAGCCCCAGCGAGCGTGATCCTATCGCGGCGCCGAGCCTGTGGGCAATAGTATTTGTGGGGATGGAGCATGAACGGAGTGAATGTCCGTCCGAAGGACATTTTGCGTTGCGGGAGAGTATTTTTACGGTGTCGCCGCTTTGTCGCGGGCGCGCGTGTGTATTGCCATTCGCGCCAGCGGCAACAATAATGGAGGAAGCAAAGGAGATCCCATGAAACGCCGCAACGCCTTGCCGATCTTGCTGAGCGCGGTGCTTTTTGCAGCCGTTCCGCTCGCCCGGGCGGCCGACAAGCTTCCGCAGACCGAGACCGAAAAGAAGTCGATGGACTACCTGCTGTCGAAGCAGGGGCCGGACGGTTCATGGGTGCCGCAGGCGGGGCCGGCGATCACGGCGCTCATCGTGAAGGGGCTGCTCCAGGGCGGGCATCACGTGGATGAGCCTGCGATTCAGAAGGCGCTCGGCTTCATAAAATCGACCCGCCAGCTTGATGGCGGCTTCTATACCAACTCGAACGCGGTCTACAACACCTCGATCACGCTGACCACACTTGCCACGCTGCCGGATGATGTGCGCAGCGAGTGGTCCGACGCCATCACGGGGGCGCAGAAATTCCTGATCGCCCTGCAATCCGGCGGCGAGGGGGCCAAGACCGACGACAAGGGGCAGCTTGTGACGCCGCAGCATCCCTGGTACGGCGGATGGGGGTACGGCCAGGGGACGAAGGTGAAACCGGGATACCGGCCTGATCTCTCCAACACGCAGTTTGTGATCGAAGGGCTGCGCGTGTCGGGGATTCCGGCATCGGACCCGTCCATTCAAAATGCGCTGATCTTCCTCACCCGCACGCAGGCCAGCGAAGCCAATGACCTGCCGTGGGCCAAGGCGCAGCCGCACGACGGCGGTTTTATTTATTCGATGGGCTACAACAAGGCGCACGGTTTCTACGGCGAATCCGAAGGGCCGGACACGAAGGAGCGCGACGGCAGCGAGATCCTCACCACCTACGGTTCGATGACGTACGCCGGCTTGCGCTCGTTGATCTTCGCCGATCTCAAGAAAGACGATCCCCGCGTGCAGGCGGCGATGCGGTGGATTCGCGGAAGTTACACCCTCGACGTCAACCCGGGCCTCAATAACCAGCAGGGCCGCTACTACTATCTTCACACGTTCGCCTCCTGCCTGAACGCTTATGGCGAGGACACGATCACCGATGCCAACGGCAAGGCGCACCCGTGGCGCGAGGAGTTCAACGCCAAGGCCGCTTCCCTGCAGAAACCGGACGGCTCGTTCATCAACCCCGCCGATCGCTGGATGGAATCGAACCCGGTGCTCGTGACCAGCTACATGCTGCTGGGGCTGCAAAACGCCCGCGGGGTCAAGTAAGCGCGGCGACCGGGGTGTCTGCGCGGATGCCCGTTCGGCAATGGGATGTCCGTTTCTGCGTTAATCCTCCGCCTCTCCAACGCGGAGCTCCGATGCGCAAACCACTTTTCCTTTTCACCGCACTGTTCCTGTGCGCCCAAACCACCGCGCCGTCGCTGCCGGTGGCCGCTCCGCTCTCCGGAAAAACCGGGAAGCCGATCAACCTTCTTGCCGACGGCCTCACCGGCTGGACGTGGGTGCAGCGCCCGCCGAAGGCCGGCGCCGCCCAGCCCGCGCCGGTTGCGAAGGAAGCGGTCTGGACCGTCACCAACGGCATCCTGCACGACGCCGGAAAGCCGATCGGGTACCTCCGCACCGACGCCGAATACGACAACTACATCCTCACCGTTGAACAACGCCACGTGGTCAAAGGGAACGGCGGCGTGCTCTTTGCGATTTCCGGGCCGGACAAAGTGTGGCCGCACGGGCTGGAGTGCCAGGGGCAGAACGGGGAGGAAGGGGACCTGCGCAACATTGCGGAATTCAAGAATCTCGCCACCGATCCCGCCCGCACCGAGCCGAAACGCGTCCGCCGCGCCGGCCGGAATCCCGAGAAGCCCGCGGGAGAGTGGGAGACCGTGGAGATCACCGTCGATCATGGAAACCTGACGGTGAAGCTCAATGGCGAAGTGCAGAACACCGCGACCTACACCGGGTCGCTGAAGGGAAAAATTGGTCTTCAGGCAGAGGGCGGCGAAATGGAATTCCGGAAGATCGAACTCGCGCCGATCGAGTCGAATTGAACGATTCTGCTTCCGCCCCGATGATTCACGGATTCGGAGGAACCCATGCGACTCCCGACACGTCTCCTGGCCATCACCGCACTTCTGACGACCGCGACGTTGTTCGCCGACGACGCCGCCACCGCGCCAGCGCCCCTCACCGCGCCGCCGATCTCCGGCAAGCTCGGTACGCCGATCGAGATCTTCAACGGCAAGGACCTCGCCGACTGGTCGTGGCATCCGCTGGCGTCCAAGAAGAATCCCAACCCCACCTCCAAGCTCGAGGAGGTGTGGTCGGTCTCCGAAGACGGCATTCTTCACTCCAAGGGAAAGCCCACCGGCTACCTGCAATACGACAAAACGCCCTTCACCAACTACATCCTCACGGTGGAGGAACGCCACCTCCAAAAAGGCAACGGCGGCCTCCTGGTGGGCATGTCGGACAAGCCGATGAAAGGGTGGCCCGGCCTGGAAATTCAGACCATGACCGACAACGCCGGCGACCTCTGGAACCACAACCTGCTGAAGATGACGGGCGATCCGGAGCGTACGAAAAACAAGGGGGCGCGTGTCGTCAAGCACGGGCCGGACTCGCAGAAGCCCGTCGGCGACTGGGACACCATGGAGGTGGTGGTGGACAAGGGGACGCTGACGTTCAAGGTGAACGGCGTGGTGCAGAACGTCGTCACCCATACCGAATCGCTCGCCGGGAAGGTGGGCCTGCAGGCGGAGGGGGCCCCGATGGAGTTTCGGAAGATCCAGGTGACACCAATCGAATAACACGGAGCCTTTTCATGCGTTTACCCATTCGTTGTCTCGCATTCACCGCCCTGGTGGCCTCGGCCCTCGCGGCGGATGCCCCGACCCCTTCCACGCAGTGGACCACCGCCCCGCAGCTTTCGGGCAAGCTCGGCGCATCGGTCCAGCTCTTTAACGGCAAGGACATCGATAACTGGACCTACGTGCCCAACAAGCCGAAGGAAGGGGGCGAGGTGTTTCCGAAGGAGGAGGCCTGGACCGTCAAGGACGGCGTCCTGCACTCTGCCGGGAAGGAGACGAAGGGGTTCAATACCAGCTACCTGCGTGAGAATACGCCTTACACCAACTACGTCCTCACCGTGGAACAGCGGCACGTGACGAAGGGGGGCGGCGGAATCCTGGTGGCGATTCAGGGGGAGGACAAGGTGTGGCCGAAGAACCTGCAGATCCAGGGCTCCGTCGGCGGTGTCGGCGATTTTGTGGATCAGTACGGGATCAAGATGACGCCTGACCCGTCGCGCACGAAGGTGCGCGGGACGGATGTGGTGACGGCGAAGATCACGAAAAAGCCGGTCGAGAAGCCAATGGGCGAGTGGGACACGGTGCAGGTGTTCGTCGATCACGGGAACGTGTGGGTCACGGTGAACGGGGAGTTGGAGAACGTCGCCACCAATTCCGAACCGCTCACCGGCTACATCGGCTTCCAGGCGGAAGGGGCGCAGATGGAGTTCCGCAAGGTCGAGATCCAGCCGATCGAAGAGAGCAAGTAGCGAGGCCAACAAGTGGGGCCGACGCCCTCGTCGGCCAGACTCACTTCACCCACGAAGCCGCGAGCGCCTTGCCGCCCTTGGCAACCGAGTGGACGCCGGCGATCTTCACCGACGCCGCATTCTTTACCGAGAGCAGCGGAATCAGCCCGAGATCGTGCAGCACCGCGCCGATGCGATCCGACAACCACCCTTCCGCGCACGGCGTCATTTCCTTGTCGCCATCGACGATCGCCATGTGGCAGGGAAGGTCGGTGACATCCGTGTGCGGCTCAAATCCCCAGCCGTCTTCGAGGAACGCTTCGCCCATGCCGAAGGCGACGGCAAAGGCGCCGTTGCCCCACAGGTAGCCGTCGTGCACCGGTGCGCCGGGCATTTCTTCGAAGGGGAAGGCGTCGATGGCGTCGGTCTTGGGGCCGTAGGGGAGCCGGAGGAGGAAGCGCGGGGCGATGAGGCCGAGGTGCGCGGCGCACTTGTGGCCGCGGATTTTGTCCCACATCGGGAGGTCGGCCGGCGGCTGCCACTTGCCGGAGTCGGGGAACTTGTTGAACGAGGGGAAGCCCGCGATTTTCGGCGTGCCGGCGGCGAGGAAGGGGATGTTCGCTTCGTGGACGAGCGAGGCGAGCTTCGCGAGCAGGCCAATGTCTTTCGGGTTCTGGTCGAAGGAGTAGTTGCCGACGATGAGCGAGAACGGCTCGACGCCCGGCACCTTCGTCTGTTCGACGAGGATCTGGTAAATGCCGGTTTTCTGGAGAGCGGGGTTGGCGTTGAGGTCGGCGTAGAGTTCGTCCTTGGAGATGTCGAAGAGTGCGATCTTGAGGTCTTCATCCGTGTTGAGCCGCGATGTGAGGAACTCGACGCCGCGCCAGGAGGACTCGACCGCCTGGAACGCGGGGTGGCGCAGGATGGCGCGCAGCCCGGCGGAGAGGGCGTCGTCGATCAGCTTCACCATGCGGGCCTGGTCGGGATCGGCATCGGGCACTTCGTAGCCGGCGACGAGGTTGGCGATGAAGGCATCCACGTTCGCGGCGGCGGCGTTCTTCGGGGCGACCGGCTGCGAGAGAAGCTTCTCGAAGTCAGAGCCCGCTTCGGCGCCCTTCGGGGCTTTCGGCGTCTTCGACTTCTTCTCGCCGGTGAGCTTGCGTACCTTGTCGGCGGCGGTTTTGAAGGTCTTCGGATTTTTGAGCTCCTCGCGCAGCTTCAGCATGCCCTGCAGCGCGGCGCTCTGGGCGAGGAGCTGGTCCGGGCGGAAGTCCTCGAGCGTGTTGAACTTCAGCGTTACCGCTTCCTTCTCGCTCACCGGGAGCGCAATCTCCGGCTTCAGCTTGGCAATGGTGCGGTCGAAACTGTCCTGGTCGATCGTGTGCACCTTGCGACCCGAGACGGCATCGCCGGTTTCCATGAGCTGGCGGTTCGCCCGGCCGGAGAAATCGCCGAGCACCAGGATGCGGAACTGCTTGTGCTCCTTGATCTGCGGCGTCTTCTTCGCGGGGGCTTCCTCGGCGGGAGCTTCCGGAGTCGTTTCCGCGGGAGTCTCGGCGAAGGGGTCCGCGGTGGCGGCGTCCGTGGAGGCGGTGTCCGCGAAGGGATCGGCGGAGGCGTCCGCGGGCGTGTCGGTTGTCGAGGCGAAAGGGTCCGCGGGCGCGTCGGTGGCAAAAGGATCGGCGGGCGTGTCGGACGACGCGAACGGGTCGGACGGAGCGGACGCATCGGCGGCGAAGGGGTCGGCGGGGGTGTCCGTTGACGCAAAGGGATCGGCGGGGGTGTCGCTGCTGGCGAAGGGATCGGACGGCGTGTCACTCGATTCGGCCGGTGTCTCTGCGGCCGCCGGCTTGGGTTCTTCCTTCTTCTTTTTGCTGGTGAACCCAAACGAGAAGTCATCCTTCTTCTTTGCCATGGCAGCCTCCCGTGCAAGCATTGTTTGAGCTGGTATCGACCGAAAGTGTACTTGCGTGCAGTTCGTTTGGGAAGATGGTCCCGCCGGCCCAAAGGTTAGAACGCGTCGCGCATCCACGGCAGCGGGCCATTGAAGATGGCGTCCGCCGGGGCGAGTTCCTCTTCCGTTCCGTGAATCCAGCCAAGTGTTGCCAGCTCCATCGCGCGCGACGCCCCGCTGTACAAAGCGGCCAGGGCTCGCACATCCATCTCCAGGCTCCCTCGCCCGCCGCGCGTCACCGTGCCGCGCCCCTCCTCCACCGTCAGCACGTAATCCCCCGCGTTCCCGGGGAGAATCTCGTCATGAATCCGCAGGTGCACCTCCGCCGAGACGCCCAGCGGGTAACCTCGCCGCTCCAGCGCTTCCGCCACGCGCACCACGCGCAGCATCCAGTACGGCATGCCGACAATGTCGCGTACCGGTTCGCGCAGCATCAGGAGCAGCGGATCGTGCGGCGCCCCGAGCCACGTCACCGTCTCGACCAACGACCGATGATCCGCCAGGAATTGCCAGAATCGCCTCCCCGCGGCAGGCGTCGTCACCACCACGTCGCCGATATCCAGGTAACGCTTCCCTTCACGCGTACGGTCCTGTCCCGCATAAAAATACCCCTCGACATTTCCCGCATGTTCCAGGACGTACCCGTTTCGCTTGAGGCCGCGAAAATCGGTGAGCCGCCGCCACAGGGTCTCGTTGCGATCGAGGTTCCCGGGATGCTCCGCCGCCCATAGCCGGTACATTGCCCGCACGACATCGCGATGCGCCTCGCCCATCGCCCGCACCTGCACGGAAGGCTCCCGCAAATCAATCAACGCCGTCGGAATCCTCACCCCGAGGCAGCTCCCCGCGATTTCAAACCCGGCCTTGCGATACACCGGAACCGTCGCCGGATAAAGCGTCGCCAGCGGCACCCGCTGCTCCGAAAGATCTTGCAGCGCCCGCTTCATCATTTCCGCACCAACCCCCTGCGACCGGTATTCCGGCGCAATCGCCACCCCGCCGATGCCCGTCATCGGCACACTGCGCCCGCCCCAGAACTGCCCCATCTGCACGAACATGAGGGTGCCGACTACCTCGCTGCCGACGCGCGCCAGCCGCCCATTCTCCCTGCCCCAGAAATCCCAGTAGGTGCCGATCCGCTCCGGCGAAATCGTGAACGCGTCAACAAGCAGCTCCCCCGCGCGCTGCAGTTCCGCATCGCTTTGCCCGCTGGAAAAACTCGTCAGCTCCATGCCGCTCTCCACGCCGCCGCTTCTGATCAGAAAAGCCCCAGAGTACCCCACCCGCCGCCGCTTCTCACGAAAAAAAAAAGACGGCGGCCCGCACGCTTTTCCCGCTTGCACCTTTTGACAATCCCGCACATGCTGTTCCCTTCCCGACCCATAAACGTGCCTTTTCGCGTGACCATGCGATCGCTCCTCTCACCCTCTTGCCGCAAATTCCACATCCTGCTGCTCTTCGCGCTGGCACTTGCCGTGCGCACCCTGCGCGCGTTCCAGCAGCCGGTCGTGAACACCGATGCCATCCGCTTCATCGAGCAGGCCCATCGCCTGGCAACGGATCCGCTGGGCGCCCTCCGCGGCGAGGCGTACCACCCGCTGCATTCGCTCTGCACGCTCATCGTGCACGGCCTGTTCGGGCGACTCTTCACCGACGACCGCGACGCCTGGCTCTTCGCCGTGCAATCCGTGGGGGTGCTCTGCGGCGCCATCGTCGCCGTGCAGATCCTCATGCTCGCCCGCCGCTTCGGTGCGCCGTTCTGGGCGTCCCTCGGCGCGGCGCTGGCCTGGATCGTCGGCCGGCGCACCTCCTCCTACGGCGCCGACGGCCTTTCCGACATGCTGTTTCTCTCCCTCTTCGCCGCCTCGCTGCTGCTGGCGATCCGGGCTTCCCGCTTCCGGGACGAACTCTCCGGGCGGCAGCTCTTCGAGTTCTTCGCCGCCGGCTTCCTCGCGGGACTTGCCTACCTCACCCGTCCGGAAGGGCTGGCCGCGCTGCTGATCGTCCTGATCTTTCTCTTTGTCCTCATGATCGCCGGCAGGGGGGTGAGGTCGGTCCACCGCAACCTCCCGATGCGGCGCAAACTGCTCCCGAAACACCCGCAGACCCCGCGCCACCTGCTGGCGGCCATGGCGGCGATGGTCCTCGGCACGCTGCTTCCCGCGCTCCCCTACATGTTCATCATCGGCGGCCTCACGCAGAAAAAGACCCTCTCCGTCCTGGCGCCCGTTCCGCACCTTCACCTCCAGGCCGCCGCCGCCCTCGCCCTTCCTGAGCACACCTCGATCCTGCAGAAAGTCTCGATGGAGCTCTGGGAAACCTTCGGCTTCGGCCCGTGGCTCGCACTCTTCGGCGCCATGCTGCTCGCCCCGCACCTCTGGGGCCGCCCGCGCCTTCGCCCGCTGGTGAACATCTGGTTCTTCGTCTGGGCGATCGTCATGCTCTGGCTGGTGAAGCATGCGGGCTACCTCGATGGCCGCCACACGCTGCCCCTCGTGCTGCTGCTTCATGGCTTGCTCGCGCTGGCGTTCGTCGTCTGGATGAAGCCGATGCGCTGGTGGATGAACTGGTGGCGCGCAAAGCCGGACGCCTGGGCCCGCCTGCCGCTCTGGATGCGTTACCCCGGCTGGCCGTACATCTTCGCCGCCGGTGCAATCCTCCTCACGCTGCTCCCCGGCATCATCCGCCTCTCCACGCCGCCGCAGGAAAATCTCCGTTTCATGCGCGATGCCGCCGGCTGGGTCCACGCCAACGTCGCCCCCAACGTCGTCATCTGCGACCACGACCGCCTCATCGGCTACTACTCCGGCAACCCCTTCCGCCAGTGGCTCGGCACGCCGCAGCAGCCGCTGCTGGGGCAGGTGCATTTCTCACAGCCGCATATCGTCGGGCTCGTGTTCCGGCCGGGGCTCGGGGAAGAGCCGCAGCTCGCGATCGGTCCCTACCGCGCGATTGCGGAGTTCCACTCCTCCTCCGCCGCGCACGGAGATGTCCTGCTTCTCTACGCCCTTCCCGAGTCCCCGATCATGATCCACGGCCAGCCGCGATTCCTCACCGAGCTGACCCCGTAAAAGCGCCCGTTCCTGCGGCATCCGGTGCCCCCCCTCCCTGCCGCCCCCCCAACCCCTCGCAGGACAGATCGGTGACGCCATCGCTCCCTCTCCCGTATACTTCACGCATGCCCTTCAAGCATCATCCCACCAAACCGGTCATTGGCCTCATCGGCGGCATCGGTTCGGGCAAATCGACCATCGCCCGGCACTTCGCTTCCCTGGGCTGCGCCGTCATCGATTCCGATGCCGTCGCCCACCAGGTGCTCCAGTCCCCCGAGGTCAAAGACCTCCTCAGGGAATGGCTCGGCGACGGCATCTTCCGCCACGACGGGTCGGTCAGCCGGCGGGCGGTCGCGGAACGGGTCTTCCAGACCCCCGCCGATACACAGCGGCTCAACGACATCATCCACCCGCGGGTGGCCCAGCACCGGGAAAAGGCGATGGCCGGGTACCTTCGGGAGGCGGGGGTGATCGCCATTGTGTGGGATACGCCCCTGCTGCTGGAAACGGGGCTTAATCAGGAATGCGATGCCGTGGTATTTGTCAAAGCCCCGCGGGAACAGCGTCTGCAGCGTATTATCGCCAGTCGGGGATGGTCCGCCGCGGAACTGGACAGAAGAGAAAAATTACAAATTCCACTGGACAAAAAGGCAGACATAGCAGATTATTGTATTGACAACAGCGGTGACGATACCTCCAGTCTCCGCCAGGTCCAGCGGGTTCTTTCCCAGATACTAGCTTCGGTGGAATGAAAAGTGGATGAGGCTCCAAGCCTCCCCCCTATGGCTGGCTTAATTACACGTGAATTAAGCGAGCGTTCCACAGGAAACCGCCCGTACCGGCTGGCACGAGTTCTGCATATTTCCCCGCTGAGGCTGCGGAGCCCCGGTCAAACCGTCCCGCACCCCTTCCGACAACCTCCGGTGACTTCTGGTGTCCTAAAGGTGTCCTACTTGAGTCTGTAACATGCGGTGGAGTGCTCCCAGGGCCTCCGCTTCATCTGTCAGGGTATAACCTCGCCGCCCGTTTCTTTCCCCGTAAGAACTCGCGACCAGCACAAACCCCCTTTCCTGGGATTTCAGCGAAGCCATCACAGGAGGACACACGTCCATGGCACGCACAACTCGCGGCCGTAAGGCCAATCAACAGCAAAATAACCCCGCTCCTGAAGCCCAGGTGCAGGACGAAGCCCCCGAACGGCAGGAGCCAGAGGCCACCGCCACCGCGGTTGAAACCCCTCCCGCCCCCGCCCCCGCTCGCGACGAAGGGCTTGAGCCTGGTAACGAGAGCAAGGAAGTCCGCAAGGGCGGCAACACCATCGTCGGACGCCCCCCCGCGCCCGCCGGTGACGGCATGATCGGCAAGACCATCGGCTCTGTGAACGCCGCCGGCATGACCGACGATGACTTCGACGACGCCTACGACGCCGAAACCCACCAGAAATACGAGCAGGTCAAACGCTCGGAACTGCACCTCGTCGACCTGCAACGCATGAGCGTCCAGGAACTCCACGAGATCTGCAAAACGGAAGGGATCGAAGACTACATCGGTCTCAAAAAGCAGGACCTCATCTTCAAGATCCTCAAGAAACGCATCCAGAACAACGGCCTCATGGTCGGCGAAGGCGTCCTTGAAATCCTCCCCGATGGCTTCGGCTTCCTCCGCTCCCCTGAGTACAACTACCTGCCTTGCCCCGACGACATCTACGTCTCCCCCTCCCAGATCCGCCGCTTCGGCCTCAAGTCCGGCTGCATCATCACCGGCCAGATCCGCCCGCCCAAGGAAAACGAAAAGTACTTCGCCCTTCTCCGCGTTGAAGCGATCAACTTCGAAGAGCCGTCGCTGCTCACGGAGAAGGTCAACTTCGAAGACCTCACCCCGCTCCACCCGACGAAGCGCCTCATCCTCGAGACCGAATCGCGCGAAGTGAACATGCGCATCGTCGACATCGTCACGCCCATCGGCAAGGGGCAGCGCATGCTGATCGTCGCCCCACCCCGCACCGGCAAGACCGTTCTTCTCCAGAAGGTCGCCAACGCGATCTCGAAGAACCACCCCGAGTGCTACCTCATGATCCTCCTGATCGACGAGCGTCCCGAAGAAGTGACGGAAATGACCCGCTCGACCAAGGCCGAAGTCGTCAGCTCCACCTTCGATGAACCCGCTTCCCGCCACGTGCAGGTCGCCGAAATGGTCATCGAAAAGGCGAAGCGCCTCGTCGAGTACGGCCGCGATGTCGTCATCCTCCTCGACTCCATCACCCGTCTCGCCCGTGCCTACAACACCGAGGTCCCGCACTCCGGCAAGATCCTCACCGGCGGCGTCGACGCCAACGCCCTCCAGAAGCCCAAGCGCTTCTTCGGCGCTGCCCGCAACATCGAAGAAGGTGGCAGCCTCACCATCATCGGCACCGCCCTCGTCGATACCGGCTCCAAGATGGATGAAGTCATCTTCGAAGAGTTCAAAGGCACCGGCAACTCCGAACTCCACCTGGACCGCCGCCTCGTCGAACGCCGCACCTACCCGGCGATCAACGTCGCCGCCTCCGGCACCCGTAAGGAAGAGCTCCTGCTCGACCCGAAGGAACTCGAGTTGGTCTACCGCCTCCGCAAGGTCCTCTCCGACATGAACCCCATCGAAGCGGTCGAACTCCTCAAGAGCCGCCTCGAAAAGAAGAGCACCAACCGCGAGTTCCTGTTGACGATGAACCTCGCGTAACAATCAATTGTGATAGTTCCGGAAAAGAAAAAGGCCGCGCGAAAGCGCGGCCTTTTTCGTTGGGAAATCATGCCACTCCGGAACCGCATCCGCAGTGCCCCCCTGCGCTCCCGGGGGTCAGTTGCCTCGCCGCGCACCGCAAATGCGTCAAAGAAAAGTTGGATGTTTTTTGTAAGAAAACGCGACGCGGGCCTGGTGCGCCAAGCCGGCTGGCAGAATCGGAAAAAAGCCTGGAAAAACCCGCCAGGGCGCCGCGTCGCAAGTTCGCGGCCGTTTTGCGGAATGCACCACCGGCGGGAACAACGTCTTCGCTGCCCCGGTGCCACGCGATTACATAAAGATAAATAAATTTGTGTTTCGTTCGCCACTCAAGAGGGTAGGCAAAAGTATCGATGAATACACCGCACCTCGTGGGCAGTCGTCAATCAAATCATGTTTTAGGAAGAGAGCCATGACATTTAATGTGTCGCGCAAGTTGACGTTTCTGGTGACGGTCTTCCTCCTCGGATTCCTCGCCACGATCGCGGTCGCGTTCCGCACCCTCAATGTCGTGAAGGTCAACGGTGACATTTACAAGGACATCGTCCGCAACAAGGACCTTGTCGCCGACATCCTTCCCCCGCCCGAATACATCCTGGAGTCCTACCTCACGGTCCACCAGCTGGCCCGCGAAACCAACCCGGACGCCCAGAAGGCGCTCCTCGAAAAACTCGCCTCTCTCCAGAAGGACTTCAACGATCGCCATGAGTTCTGGTCCAAGGAACTCCCCGCGGGCCCCATCAAGGACACCATGCTCGAAACGTCCTATCGTCCCGCCGCCGAGTTCTACGACCTCTGCAACACGCAGCTCATTCACGCCGTCCAGAGCCACGACCAGAAGGCCGTCGATGCCCTCCTCTCCGGCCCGCTCCGCGAAAAATATGAAGCCCACCGCGCCGCGATCGACAAGGTCGTCGATCTGGCCAACCAGGAGACTTCCGATATCGAAGCGAACACCAGGCACGTCTTCGCCGTCAGCATGACCATCCTGTGGAGCTTCATCGCCACCATCTTCTTCGGTTCAATCGTCTGCGGATGGCTGATCCGCCGCAGCATCGTCAAGCCGCTCTCCCAGCTCGCCGGCACGCTTCGTTCCGGCGCCGAACAGGTCGCCTCCGCCGCCAACCAGGTGTCCACCGCCAGCCAGTCGCTGGCGAAGGGCGCCTCTCAGCAGGCCGCCTCGCTGGAAGAGACCTCCGCCGCCCTCGAGCAGATGACCTCGATGAGCCGCAAGACCTCCGAGACCGCCTCGCAGGCCGACACGCTTGCGAGCGAATCCGGCGCCGCCATCGCGGAAGGGGAAACCGCCGTCAAGCGGATGTCCACCTCCATCCGGGAAATTCAGCAGTCCGCCGAAGAGACCGCCAAGATCCTCAAGGTCATCGACGAGATCGCCTTCCAGACCAACCTGCTCGCCCTCAACGCCGCCGTCGAGGCCGCCCGCGCCGGTGAGGCCGGCAAGGGCTTCGCCGTCGTCGCCGACGAAGTCCGCAACCTCGCGATGCGCTGTGCCGAAGCCGCCAAGAACACCACCCAGCTCATCGAAAAATCCGCCGAAAACGCCCGCAACGGCACCACCACCGCCACCGAAGTCCAGACCGCCCTCTCCCGCATCACCCAGTCCTCGACCAAGGTGCAGTCGCTCGTCGTCGAAATCGCCGCCGGCAACAAGGAACAGGCGCAGGGAATCACGCAGGTCGGCACCGCGGTGACCTCCATCGACCAGGTCACCCAGTCCAACGCCGCTTCCGCCGAAGAATCCGCCGCCGCCTCCGAAGAACTCTCCGCCCAGGCCAACACCTTCAAGACCGCCGTCGACGAACTCGCCCACATCATCGGCCTGCAGCAGGCTTGCTGAACCGCACGGCATCGCGGCACGCCGACACCCAACCCACGACAACGAAAAAGGCCGCGCCCCAAAAGCGCGGCCTTTTTTGTTCCTGAATGCGGAGCCCCGCGTCACCGGCATATGCGCGCATGACCGGCAGCGCCTGGCGCTGCGCGTTACGCCCGCCTGCGACGACGCAGCAGCAGCAACCCGCCGCCGGCGATCGCCGCCAGGCTCGCCGGTTCCGGCGCCGCCGCCGGCCCATCGAGCCGCACGTTGTCGAAGTTCGCCTGCGTGAAATTGAAGTTCGTCGGGTCGGCATTGGCAACGCCGCCCTGCGTGCCCGGGTTCATCGCATCGATGCGCACCGCGAAGGAGTGTCCGATGAGGGCGTCGCCCGCGGCAATGTTCAACGTGTAATTGAGGTCCTGGGCATTCGACCCCACCGTCGCCGTGCTGGGCACCAGGGTGACACTCGCCGGCGTTCCCAGGATCGTCCCCCCGGTGCTCCCGATGCCGCTGGAGGCGTCCGGATCGGCAATGAGGGAAATGGCGTAGGTGACATCGTTCCAACTGGTGCTGGGACGCGCGCCGACCGCCACAGTCAGCGAATAGGTGCCTTCGGTGATGGTCCCGAGCACGCCGGACTGGACGTAGTTACGCTCCGTTGTGTCCGTCGATGGATCGCCATTGTCGACGTTGTCGAGGTTCATGAAGCCGATCAGGTTGCCGTTGAATGGCGCGGAGAGATCACCGGGAGGATCGGTGCCGACGGGCGTTGAGCGGTCGTAGTAATCGTGCGAGGCATCGCTCGATCGCGGTTGCTGCAAGCCGTACTTTCCGGAACTGCCGTTTGCTTCCGTACCGGAAACCCCGCCTTCGCCGGTCAGTTGCCATCCCGGTCCGAAGCTGCTGGGAGTGGTGTAGGCTTCGCCGGTTCCTCCGACGGTGCCGTGGAATGCTGCCCCGCCGGCATCTTCAAAATCGCCGTTGGGCACCGGAATGTTCGCCGCGTGCGCGGCCGTGGCCCCAGCCGCGAGCATCACACCGCTCGCCAGCGAAGCCAATAAGACTCTGGAATGCTTGACCATGTGCGTTCTCCTGAAAAAAAGCGACACAAAATGTGTGGCACGTCTCCCGAGCGCTGGCGATGAAGAGACGCACATCCGCTCAGCAGCCATTTGGACGCGAGGATCGTTCTTGCGGTCGTTTGGCCCACATTTGTCGGCGAGTACACTCGCCCGGAACGCTGGAAGAGGTGAAGTCGCGTTCCAATGGAATTGTGCCTCAGGAATCCCAGTCGTCAAAAAAAAAGCGTTTTTAGTCAAAAATAAAAAAAGTCCCCATCCCCTCCTTCACCATGCGCAACCTGCCAAAATCAATAGATTAACGGCAGTTTCCGCTCGCGCCCCGCCTCCGTTCCCACGCCTCCCCCCTTCAATTCCACCGTCCGGATATACGCCACATCCTTTAACGTCTCGTCGAGTTTGCCTTTGTATTTCTTGTATAACGCCAACGCCCGCCGCTTCCCCGTTCCATTTTCCACAATATAAATCGGCGCCACCACGCCCCCCGCCACGGTCTGCCCGTTCACCAGCGTGAATACATATTCCAACTCCACCAGCGGATACTTCTTCCCCGAATACACCTTCTGATCCGACCCCTCCTTCAACCACCGCCAATCATCCTCCATCCCCTCGTGAACCACCTTCACCTCAATCCGCGACACCTCCCCCAGGTCCACATCCACATACGATTTCCTCGCCTCCACCCATACCCGCAACGGCGTCCCCAGCGTCGTCCAGATCTCCCCGCTCACGGTCTCCCCATTGTTCAACACGATCTCTCCCGCCCGCGCCCCCGCCGGCGCCTTCGCCTTCATCGTCCCCAGCGCATCGGGCAGATCCGCCCGCGGCCCCGCCACCTCCGCCGGCCCCGTCGTCGCCACGGTCGCCCCGCCAATCAAATCTGACACATCATCATCCCCCCACACCCTCCCAACAACGAGCACCACCGCACACGCAAGCACCCTCCACCCTCGCCTCAGCATGAAATACCCCTGTGCCACAAAACATCTCCACCGCAACAATCGTACCTTATCCTACCCGTCCGTCTCATGCGCAGAAATAAGATTCCATCCACCCCCGCCCGGCTTTACGAATCCAGCACTTCGTCCAGCGCCCTCAGCAGTAACCCCCTTCTCCCCTTTCCGCACCCATCTGGAAAACCACCCGCACATCACCTAAACTACTCCATCCCGCGGTTCACCGCACAGCCAAACACGCAGTACTTCCACCGTTGCGAAAGGGAGTTCCCGGAATGCCTCACGACGGTCACGCCCACCCCATTTCCAAATCCCTCCCACTCGCCGTCCTCTCCGCCCAGCACTCCGCCGCCCTCGGCGATTCTGACAAAAAAGAGAAATGCGGCGTCTTCGGCATCGTCGGCCCTCACGACGCCGTCGAACGCTGCTACTACGGCATCTACGCACTCCAGCACCGTGGCCAGGAATCCGCCGGCATCGCCGCCTCCGACGGCACCACCATCAACGCCCACACCGGCCTCGGCCTCGTCTCCGATGTCTTCAAAAAAGACATCCTCCGCGAACTCTCCGGCGCCAACGGCGGCAGCGCCTCCACCCTCGCCATCGGTCACGTCCGCTACTCCACCGCCGGCTCCAACCGCAAATGCAACGCCCAGCCCATCCTCGAAGAATACATCGGCGGACAGGTCGCCGTCGCCCACAACGGCAACCTCGTCAACGCCGCCAGAATCAAATCCGACTACCAGAAATTCGGCCACATCTTCTACTCCACCTCCGATACCGAAGTCGTCCTTCACATGCTCGCCAAGCCCACCCACCAGGACAAACCCGACCCCCTCGGCCACGTCCTCCACCACCTCCAGGGCGCCTTCTCCTTCGTCTTCCTCTTCCCCGACCGCCTCGAAGCCGCACGCGACCCCTGGGGCTTCCGCCCACTCGTCATCGGCCAGACCCGCGACGGCTTCTACTGTGTCGCCTCCGAAACCTGCGCCCTCACCTCCATCCAGGCCGCCTACATCCGCGAAGTCGAGCCCGGCGAAATCATCACCATCGACAAGACCGGCACCAAGCTCTCCTCCCGCTTCTTCGCCACCCCGCCCGCCCATTCCTCCCACTGCGCTTTCGAACACGTCTACTTCGCCAGCCCCTCCAGCAATCTCTTCGGCGACGTCGTCATGGAAGTCCGCCAGAAAATGGGCCGCCAGCTCGCCCGCGAAAACCCCGTCGACGCCGACATCGTCATCCCCATCCCCGACTCCGGCCGCTCCGCTGCCCTCGGCTACTCCAAGGAATCCGGCATCCCCTTCGAGGAAGGCATCGTCCCCAACCGCTACGTCGGCCGCTCCTTCATCCAGCCCTCCCAGCACATGCGCGATCTCGCCGTCCAGATGAAACTCATCGTCATCCCCGAAGTCGTCAAGGGCAAACGCGTCATCGTCGTTGAAGACTCCATCGTCCGCGGCACCACCACCCGCGGCAAAATGCTCGCGCTCCGCCGCGCCGGCGCCAAAGAAATCCACATGCGCGTCTCCTGTCCCCCCATCCGCCACCCCTGCTTCTTCGGCATCGACTTCCCCACCCCCACCGAACTCATCGCCAACGGCCGCACCGTCGAACAAATCCGCGACTTCATCGAAGTCGATTCCCTCGCCTACCTCTCCCTCGACGGCATGCTCGCCGCCATGGGCAAATCCCCCGACAACTACTGCACCGCCTGCTGGTCCGGCAAATACCCCATCCCCGTCGATACCCAACTCACCAAGTTCGGCCTCGAACGCCACCAAACCAAAATGTTCGAATAACAACATCGAGACACTGATCCCCTGACCCGAGCCCCCCACATTCCGAATTCTGAATTCTGAATTCCCTTATATTGTCCGCCCCCTCATGCCGATAACCCCGATTGGAGGCATCCGCATGAAAACCGGCAAACTCTACGACCCCGTCTTCCTCTTCATGCTCGTCGCCGTCATTCTCGCCGTCGCCAGCAGCATGGCACTCCGCTCCGTCGTCGGCGGCGGACCCAACACCGCACGCGCCTCCGACTCCACCTCCGACGGCACCGCCCCCCCAGGCGTCGCCATGGACGCCAGCGCCACCTCCATCCCCGCCCCCGGCCACAAATCCAAGTAAAACGACCCCGCCTCCCCCCCCCCACCCCCCCCCCCACCCGCCCCCCCCCCCCAAACCCCCCCCCCCCCCCCGCCCCCCCCCCCCCCCCCCCCCCCCCCCAAAAA
>JBQCGD010000179.1:0-25387 GCA_051955985.1 Phycisphaerae bacterium
CTTGCCGAAGGTCACCTGGTCGCGCACGCGGGTCATGTCCGCGGTCTTGTTCGAGACCGACGATTGCAGGATGAACTTGCTGGTGGTCAGGTCGAGGCCGGAGGTCCAGGCGCCAGAGCCGCCGGTGAGGTTCAAGGCCGAGGTCTTGCTCGTGCCGTGAATCTTCAGGTTCGCATTGGCATTGACCGTGGCGACATTGAACGATCCGACGGATAGGGCCGCCGCAACGGTCAACGCGCCGTTGGTGCCGCTGTCATTGATAGCACCGGCATAGGTGCCGCCGCCGGAGACGGTGAGGCTGGTGCCATTGAGGTTCACCACCGCGCCCGGCGCCGTGCCGTTGAGGCTGGCGATCGTCCGGGTCGGGTTGTTGAAGTTCACCGTGCCGTTGTTGGTGACCGCCGCCGTGGACGGCATGTTGCCGCCGGAAGCCACCGAGAGCGTGGCATTGGCCGCCACATTCACCGCGGTGCTGGCAATCGAGCCGGTGGCGTCGAGAGCGAGCGTGCCGGCATTCACGTTGGTTGCGCCGGTGTAGGTGTTGGCGGCGGACAGGGTGAGGACGCCGGTGCCGGTCTTGGTCAGACCGCCCGAGACGTTGGTGACGAGGGTTGCCGTCCCGCTGATCGAGCCGCTTGCGTTCGCGCCGCCGCCCACCAGCGTGAAGGAGGGAGCGACGGTGTAGCCGGTGCCGGGGTTGGTGATCGTGATGCCGGTGAGGTTGCCGCCGGCGTCGATGGTGGCGACCGCGGTTGCGCCGGTTCCGTCGCCGCCGCTCACGGTGACGATCGGGGTGTCGATGTACCCGCTGCCGCTGACGGCAAGGCCGGTGGCACTCACGCCGCCGCCGGTCGGGGCCTGCAGGGGCTGGCTGATGGTGACGTTGTGACCGCCGTCGTCAATCGTTGCGCCGCCGCCATAGACGAACACGTTGAACGTGCCGGTGCCGGTGGTGGCGTTGCGGATGAAGGAGGTGGAGTCCATGTTCGCCGCCAGCGTGCCGCCGTTGAAGTTCAGAAGGGAAGTCGAAGCGCCGGAGCCGGGGGAGGCGATGACGCTGTTGGTGGCAAGGGTGCCGCCGTCGAGGTTGACGACGCCGGAGACGGTCCGGTTTCCGCCGTTGGTCGTGCCATTGGCGATGGTGATGCTGTCGGCGGGAATGCTGATGTTGCCGTTGCCGGAGAGGTTCACGACGCCGGAGCCGACTTCGCCGACCCAGATGCCGAGACCGTAGCCGTTGGCCGTGGTGCCCATGGTCATGGTGGCGTTGCCGCCGACGTTGAGGAGTCCGGGGGAGCTTGCGGCGTAGCCGATGGTCATGGAGTTGCCGGTCATGTTGAGGGAGCCGCCGCTGAGGTTCACAACGCCGCCGGCGGCATTTCCGCCGACCGCAATGAAGCCGCCGACGGTGGTGTTGCCGGCAGTCTGGGTGAACGCCCCGTAGCCGGTGCCGCCAACCGCGAGCTGTCGGTTCACGGTGAGGGTCGCGCCGGTGTTCTTCACTCTGCCGAAGCTGGTGGCGTTCGTCGAGATCGCGAGGCTGGAGCTGTACTGCTGGCCGGTGTTGTCATTTGCCGCGAAGGTGACGCCCGCCGGCAGCACGAGAACCGCGTTGGTCGCGGCGGTCGTGCCGACCGCATCCACCTGCGTCGTGTTGTTGTGGTTGCCCGAGTACACCAGCGTGCCGGCGTTCACCGTCACGGCATCGTCGATCTGGTTGGCGCCGGTCAGGGTCAGGGTGCCGTTGCCGCTCTTGTTCAGGCCGAGCTTGCTGAGGCCGCCCTGGATCACGCCCGAGAACGTTTGATCGGTGGGGTTGGTGACGAAGAACCATTTGTCGGCGGTCGTCGGATCTTCGATGGTGCCGCTGCCGGTCAGGCCGCCGTTGGCGTGGAAATCCTGCGAGATCTGGAATTTGCCGCCGGTGACGTTGAGGACGCCCGCGATGGTGCCGCCCGCGACCGAGAGGTTCCCGTCGCCGGCCTTGGTGAGGTTTCCGTCGCCGGTGACTGCGCCCATGGTGAGGGTGCCGGTGGTGCTGGTGATGGTGCGATCGCCGGTGACCGTGACGGCGCCGGTGCCGAGGCTCAGGTCGTTGGGTCCGGCGAAGGAGAAGTCACCCTTGACCGCGACGGGATTGTTGGTTGTGAGGACGATGGCCGCGCCGCTGGTGTTGCCGAGCGTCCCGCCGTTGAGGGTGATGGTGCCGGTGCCGAGGGCCGCGGCGTTGTTGACGTTGAGGGCGCCGGCATTGAGCGTGGTGCCGCCGGCATAGGAGTTGGCGGTCGTGATGGTCACGGCGTGGGAGCCGTTCTTTTCGAGGAATCCGGAGGCGATACCGAACCCGCCGGTGCTGGAGATGGTGTAATCGAGGGCGGAGTTGTTGAACGTGGTGCTGATGGGGCTGACGTTGGCATCGGAGATGTTGACGTTGGTGGTGCCGCCGGCGGTGTCATCGAACAGGACGGTATCGCCGGTGAGGAAGTCGGTCGGAGCGCCGCCGGTCTGGAGCTTCCAGTTCTTCGGGGCATCGAGTGTTGCGGTGGTCCAGTTGCCGTTGAGGGCGCCGGTCCAGACGGGAATGTTGCCGCCGGAAATCGTCAGGGCGATGTCGCCGGAAACGTTGGTGAGGTTGGCCATCTGCCGCGGGCTCAGGCCGCTGACAGTGCCGAGCTGGAAGTCGTTGAAGCCGACGCCGCTGATGGAGGAATAACCGATGAGGTCGTAAACGCCGGTGTTCCAGAGGGAATTGGCGGCATTGATGGTGATGTGTCCGGTGGAAGTGCCGCTGCCGCCGCTGGTGACCAGGGAGCCGGTCACAATTCCCGGCGCCGTCGTGGCGGTCGGGCCTGCAAGCGTGATGTTGGCGATGGCATTCCCGTTGAAGGTCAGCGTGCCGATCGCGAGCACACCCGTGTCGCCGTTGCCGTTGGCGATCACCGCGTTGGAGGACGAATTCATCACCACCGTGTTGATCGTCGCGTTGCTGCCGGAGACCGTTCCGTTGCTGACGGTGACCGTCGGCGAAATGCCGGAGCTGCTGATCTGCACGAGCTTGCCGCCGTTGACGGCGATCCCGCTGCTGCTGTTGATCGAGCCGGAGCCGGAGAGAAGCAAAGTGCCGGCTGAAATGGTGGTCGGGCCGTTGTAGCTGCTGGAACCGGTGAGGGTGAGGGTGCCGGCGCCGAGCTTGGTCAAGCCGCCATCGGGGAAGGCGTTGCTGGCGAGGCTCTGTGCGATGGTGATGGCAAAGCCGTTGTCGTCGATGATGGCGCCGCCGGTGCCCACGTTGGCCTGGGTGAGGCCGGTCATGAAGTTTGCGTTGGCCTTCGCCGCGCGGAGGGTGCCGCCGTTGAAGTTGAAGATGCCGTTGCCGCCGCTGCCGGCGGTCTGCTGAATCTGCGGCACGGTGAGGACGCCGCCGTTGAGGTTGTAGGTGTAGTTGCCGGCGAGCGAGTTGGCCTTGCCGAGGTAGAGGATGCCGGTGCCGCCGACGGTCGGCCCGGCGTTGCTGTAGAAGGTGACGTTGCCGCCGGACTGGTTGAACGTGCCGTCGCTGGCGAGGTTATTGGCGCCCAGTGCGATGGAGGAATTGTTCTCGAGGTTGATATTCCCGCCGGTCATGTTCACGGTGCCGGTGGTGCCGAAGAAGTTTGCGATTTCCATCTGCTGCGAGAGCAGGTTCATCGTGCCGCCGCTGAGGTCGTATTCGCCTGTCGGGAAGGTGTTTCCCGCGGCATTGCCGGAGCCGACCGTGAACCACTGCTGCGAGTTGATCGTGCCGCCGCTCTGGACGAGCACGCCAGCGCTGCCGGAGGTGTTCCCGGTGTCGCCGCCGATGATCATGCGGTTGGCATTGAGGACGCCGCCGGTCACCAGCAGGGTGCCGGAATCGCTGGCGCCCGGGGAGATCTGGATATCGCTGTTGGCGGACGTGGAAAGGGTGCCGGTGACGCCGCCGGCGACCTGCAGGGTACCCTGGCTGATGATGGTGGTGCCGCTGTAGGTGTTGTTGCCGGAAAGGACGAGGGTGCCGGTGCCGAGCTTGGTGAGGCCGAACGTCCCGCTGATGTTTCCGCCGACCGTCAGGTTCGCCGAGTTGTTCGTGGTGATGGTGGGGGCGGCGGTCAGGGTGACGTTGCCCGTGCCGAGGTTCAAGTCGCTGGAGCCGTTGAACGTGAAGTTGCCGTTCCAGGTTTGCGCGTTGTTCGTGGAGAGAGACACCGCGGCGCCGCTCGTGTTGTCGAGGGTCGTGCCGGCGCCGATCGACAGCCGGCCGGTGCCGATGGCCGACGAGTTGTTGATGCCGAGCGTTCCGGCGGCGAGCGTCGTTCCGCCGGAATACGTGTTCTGCGATTTCAGGATTACCGTCCCGCCGCCGGTGATGGACATCGATCCGTTGCCGACGATTCCGAACGGTCCGCTGACCGTGTAGGTGCGTCCGGCGTTGGCGAAGAGCATCTGCGCCGGGGAGACGTTCGCATCGGAAATGGTGATGTCGGTCGTGCCGGAGGCGGAGTCATCGAAACGGACGGTGTCGCCCTGGATGTAATCCGTGGGCGTTCCCGCGGTGATCAGCTTCCAGTTCTTCGATCCTGCGATTGCCGCAACGGTCCAGTTGCCGTTCTGGGCGCCGGTCCAGATGGGGTTGTCGCCGGTGATTGTCAGGGCGATGAAGCCTCCCGGGTTGCTGAGGGTCGCGGATTGGCGCACGGTCAGGCCGGAGACGGTTCCCTTCGTGAAGTTCGCGAGGGATCCGGAGAGGCTCGAGTAGCCGATCAGGTCGTAGACGCCTGCATTCCAGCTTGGGTTTGTGGCGTTGATGATGATTCCGCTGCCCGCGGCCGAGAGGTTGCCGACGTTGAAGAGGGGGCTGGTGGCACTCGTGGTAAAGTTCAGGGTGGAGCCGCCCTGCAGCGTGAGGTTGCCGATGGAGACGGAGGAAGCCGGGTTGATGTTCCCCAGCGCGCCGGCCGCGGGCACGAGCACTGAATTGAGGGTGCCGGTCCCATCGACGGTGCCGTTGGAGGCCGTCACGGTGACCGACACCGGCGTCCCGCTGTTCTGCACGATTCCGCCGCCGTTGGTGAGGCTGATGCCGCTGGTCGTGTTGATGGAGCCGGAGCCGCTCAGCACCAGTTGGCCGCCGGAGATGTTCGTTCCGCCGGTGTAGGTGTTCACGCCGGAGAGGGTCAGGGACCCCGCCCCCACCTTCGTCAGATTTGCCGTGCCGCTGACGACGCCCGAGAGCGTCAGGTTCCCCGGACCGCCCAGGGCGCTGTTGCGTGCGAGCAGAACGTTCCCGCCGAGCGAGCCGTTGGTGCTGCTGATCAGCGCCCCCATGCCGCCGGTCCCGGTCCCCGCGAGTGAAACACCCGCCGTTCCGCCGCTGGTCAGGTTCCCCTGCACATCGAGCGTGCCGCCCAAACGGACAAAGGTTCCGGAAGAAGCGCTCAATCCCGCGGCATTGGTGATCACCAGGCGGCCGGAATCGATGTTCGTTGCGCCGGTGTAGGTGTTCGCGCCGTTGATCGTCACGACGTTGCTCGGGCCGTTGCCGCCGAGAATCGTGACCGACCCCGCACCCGTTCCATCCTTGATAAAGTTGTTCAGCGTGATGTTGGCCGTCATCGCCCCGAGCACGAGGTCGTTGTTCGCCCCGATCACCAGGTCCAGGTACCCGGTAGAGGGGGTCCCGGTGACGCCGATCACAAAGGTCCCCGTCCCATCGTTCACCAGCCCGTTCAGCGTCATCAGGCTGTTGTTGGCGGATCCCGAGTTCGAAATCTGGGTCGCACCGGTGCCGAGGTAGCGAATCGTGTTCACGTTGCGGTTCAAACCGGTGACGGCAAAGTTCCCGCCGGAGTTGATGTCATAATTGACCGTACCGCTGCCGCCGGAGGGAATGTTCCCCCAGGCGCCGGTGTTCACGGTGATCAGCGTCGCACCGGTGTAGGCGGTGATGTTCCCCGAAGAAACCGTGGCAAAGCTGTAGTTGCCGGCGTTGTTGACCAGCATCCACGGCCCGACGATGCCGTTCGTGTTCGACAGCGTGCTCGTCGCGACCGTGCCCGCGCCGCCCTGGACGATCACCGCCCCACCGGGGCTGCGGGTCACCGTGCCGGTCAAGGACAGGTTCTGGCCCGCCGCAACATTCCAGTTCTGCATACCGGGAGCAATGGCAAGGTTGGACGAAATCGCCGCATTGCCAGCCGACGTGATGCCGCCGGCGCCCAGCGTCAAGGTTCCCGACCCCGCCACCGTGTACCCCGAAGAATTGAATTGGAGGCCAAGCGCGGTCAAATTGGTGTTGAGCGTGACGGTGCCGGCCGTCCCGCCGAAGACCGCGGTATCCACGCCTGTCGCCGTGGCATCCGTCCAGGCGACATCCGCCGCCCCGTTCGACCAATCCAAAGTAGAGAGGTCCCAGGAGCCGGTGCCGCCACTGGGAGTCGTGACGCCGCCGGAAGGATCCCAGGACAACGTCGCCGCATGGGCCGCGACGCCCGCGCTGACGACCGCCGCCGCCAGCACAAGCTGCGAACGCAACCGGCGCATCTTGCGACCCCAGAGACTTTTACGCACGATGGACACAGACGCTTCCGAGATGACACCGGTGTAGTACTGCATGAAACCCGTTCCTCTTCTATTTTCTCACCATCACAAACACTTGTGATTTCTTTACTTAGCTAAGAGATGGCCAGTCCGTGGCAACCAGCGACGCCGCGGAGGCAAGGAGCGTAAGTAATGGACGAGAAATGAGTTACTTCGCTCTTTGCTGGCAGCAGGCCGATCGATTCCTGGTGCAGGTTCGCTCCGGCCTCGCTGCTTCCAATATAGCCCACCGTTCTGATTAGTAAACTAAATTCACTAATTTTTTTCGCGCATTTTTCCAAGGAAAGTTTTCCGAATTTTTCCGTAACCTAATGTCTTTCTGCACAAGATTTTGCGTGAGCGCCCCTCCCCGCCGACGGCTTCTCCGCCGCCAACGCAGGAAACCTCTGACTATCCGGGTTTTTCCCCATTCCCATCCCGCGGAACCCCCTACAAACGAATGCCCCGCCCTCTCCCCCCCCTCAACTCGCCCCCCGCCGCCAGTCCTCTATATCTGCACGGTCACCCGCGCCGCATTGCGCGCGACCCGCGGCTTATTCCCCACCACACCGAAACCACCGCCAGCACCAGCGGCAACAACACGATCACCCACAGCGGCGGCATCTCCTCTTCGCCCACGTCGCATATCTCCGACGCGACGCCCGGCTCCATCGGCACCGCCGAAACCGTCGTCGAAATCCGCTCGGCGTGAAAGGGCAGGCTCGTCATGAAAGCACCAAGATAAGAGATGATCTTCCTCTATAGAGATACGGCAGATTCCTAAAGCGGACAAACTCCCGCGCGCATGTACTTATGCCGCTCTCACTTAGCTGCTTCTCACTTAGCCTTCTCTCAGGCTGATAACGCTACGCCTCTCACGACACGATAGATGCCGGCGCCTTCCGAATGTATTCGATTTCCGTCATCAACCCCGCCTCCAAGAGAAACTGCGACGGCCGCACCTGCTCAAACTTCACCCCTTTCCCCCGCACAAACGCTCCCTGCCGCTGCTGGCAATAACTCACAAACAACTGCTTCCGCGCCCGCGTGAACCCCACATAACAAAGCCGCCGCTCCTCCGCCAGCCCCGCGTCCGGCCGCTCCTGCACCGCCTTCTTGTGCGGCAACAATCCGTTCTCCACCCCCGCCATGAACACGACATCGAACTCCAGCCCCTTGCTCGCATGCAGCGACATCAACCGCACCGCATCATCCGTCTGCTTGTCATCCATCGACGTCAGCAGCGTCGTGTACGCAATGTAATCCGCGATCGTATTGTCGGCATTGTCCGCGCACCACAGCGCAATCGAGTTGATCAATTCATCTATGTTCCGCTTCCGCTCCTCGATCTTCTCCGGCGTCTCCTTGTCGTTTGCCTCCAAGTGCGACTTGTAATTGCTCCGCGACACCGCCTCCGACAGCAGATCCGCCACCGTCTTGTTCTTCTGATCAAACCCATAGATGAAGTGCAGCTTCCGCACCGCATCCGTCGTCTCTTCATCCGAAAAGATCTCATGCGCATGCCCGCACGCGGTGACCAGATCGATCTCCTTCATGTGCGCATAATTCTCGATCAACCCGATCGTCTTCTCCCCGATCCCCCGCTTCGGCTTGTTCACGATGCGCGAAAACGCCGCCGAATCTTTCGGATTCGCCAGCACCCGCAGCATCGAAAGGCAATCCCGAATCTCCGCCCGGTCATAAAAGGACAAACCGCCCAGCACCTTGAATGGAATCTCCCGCCGCGCCAGCGCCGTTTCAATCGGCCGCGACATGTCGTTCAACCGGAAGAAAATCGCAATCTCCTTCGGCGGCACGTTCAGCAAATTGATGCACGCCTTCACCTTCTCCGCGATCGCATCCGCCTCCTGCTCCGGCGCCGGATACGCATCCAGCCGCGGCGCCTTCCCGATCGACGGCGTCGCCGCCACAAAATCAATCGCGATCCTGTTCGGCGAATGCTTGATCAACTTGTCCGCCACCGCAATGATCTCCGGCGTCGAACGGTAATTCGTCGCCAGGTGATACGTCGCCGTCCCATGCTTCCCCCGCCCGCGGTTCACGAACTTCTGGATCCCCTCCGGATTCGCCCCGCGCCACTCATAAATCGACTGATCCTGGTCCCCCACCGCCATCACATTGTCGTTCGGCCCCGCCAGCAGCTCCACAATCTCATTCTGCGCAACATTCGTGTCCTGGTACTCGTCCACCTGGATGAACCGCCACTGCTTGTGCAGCTTGTTGATCAGCCGCTGATCCTCCGGCACGTCCGGCTGCTCCGTCTTGAGTAACCGCACCGTCTCCGACAAAAGCCCCGAAAAATCCGTCGAATTCGCCGCATGCAGCCGCCGCACATACTCCTTCATCACCACCGCATCTTCTTCGTTCAACTCCTCCTCATACACCAGCTTGTCCAGCGCCGCCTCCAACGGCTCCAGCCGCTCCCGCATGTCATTCAACATCAGCAGCAGCTTCTTCAACCGCGGCTTCGTAAAATCAATATCCGCATGCGACGCATACTTCTGCCGCGCTATCTGCGCCAGCAGATCCTCCTGGTCCGTCGAATCCATGATCGTCATCCGCGGCGTGTATCCAATCAGCGCCCCATGCTTCCGCAGCAACTCCCCCGACAGCGCATGAAACGTGCAGATCTTGATCTTCTTCCCCACCGTGTACCGCCGCGAAATGCGCTCCCGCATCTCGTTCGCCGCCTTGTTCGTAAACGTCAGGCACAAAATCGCCGTCGGCGGCACCTGCTTCAGCAGCAACTGCCCCACCCGCGCCGTGATCGTCGACGTCTTCCCCGACCCCGGCCCCGCAATCACCAGCGCCCGCCCCGTAAAATGATCCGCCACCACCTGCTGCTCCGGATTGAGCCGCTGTGCCGCAGGACGATGACTGGTGGCATGTGAGGGGGGCGGCATCCGTTCCGTCCTTGCGAAGAAGTAAACCACGGCGAAGCAGGACGCCGATGCGGACCGAGAGTGATACCAAACCGGACGGGTCACTGTAAAGCCACACCGACCCAATTCAAATTCGAGAACCAAAACGAGCCGCGAAACGGCGCCGTTCAGTAGCCATGGGCGGAAGCCCGTGGTGCCCACGTCGATCGAAACACGTCGAGCCGCAACGGGGCGCCGCTCCTCGCACCAGAATTCCCCGCACCTCCCCAATCCCGCGCCGTACAATCAAAAGCATCGCGTTTCACGCAAGGACAACACCATGACGCCACTCCCCATCCTCGCCGCCCTCCGCTCCCCCGCCTTCCTCCCCGATTCCCTCGCCTCCCTCCTCTTCGAAAACCACTGGTCCTATTGGATCGTCGCCCTCCTCGCCGCCGCCGTCCTCTTTTACATCAGCAACGCCCGCCAGAACGCCCGCCTCCGCAACATCTCCCTCGCCCTCGCCGCCCTCACCGGCCTCTGGGCCCTCCTCGCCTTCCTCATCCTCACTCCCGCCGAGCGCCTCTACAACGCCCACACCGGCCTCGCCGATGCCGCCAAAAACGGCGATGTCGATCGCATCGTCTCCTACCTCGCCCCCAACTTCCAGGCCTCCGTCCTCGACATCCCCTCCATCGATGTGGCCCGCGAAGAGATCTCCGCCCGCCTCAATACCTTCGGCATCCAGGGCAGCACCATCCGCTACTACAAATACACCCTCCACGGCCACACCGCCTTCACCCAGTTCAACATCCTCACCCAAACCTCCACCGCCGGCCCCATCCTCACCTCCTGGAACCTCAGTTGGGACGACCTCCCCGGCGAAGACTGGCGCATCCGCAACGCCGAACTCACCATGATCGGCGACCAGGACGTCTCCCCCGGCACCATCATCCCCAAATAACCCCGCCGCGCGCCCTCCCATCAGGTCCCTCACCGGGGCGAGCCTTCCTCCCGAACCCCGCCCCCCCCGACCCGAACCCCGAGCCCTCTCCCGACATCCACATTCCTTTGCGTCCCCCCCCCATTTCCCCGAAACTGCTGCGCTTCAAAAACCTGGAACCGAGTACCTTCATGGGCCTCAGCGTCCAAAAATTCGGCGGCTCCTCCGTCGCCACCCCCGAGCGCATCCACAAGGCCGCGCAAAAAGTGGTCGCCGCCAAAAAAGCGGGCCACAAGGTCGTCGTCGTCGTCTCCGCCATGGGACACACCACCGACGAACTCGTCGACCTCGCCACCAAGGTCTGGGGCGACACCCCCGGCCAGCCCCCCAAACGCGAAATGGACCAGCTCCTCGCCACCGGCGAACAGGTCACCATCGCCCTCATCGCCATGGCTCTCTCCGCCCAGGGCCACGAAGCCATCTCCTTCACCGGCGGCCAGATCGGCCTCATCACCGACGAAAACTTCTCCAAGGCCCGCGTCAAGGAAATCGACAAGCAACGCATCCTGACCGAACTCGACAAGGGCAAAATCGTCATCGTCGCCGGATTCCAGGGCGTCACCCCCACCGGCGACATCACCACCCTTGGCCGCGGCGGCTCCAACGCCACCCTCGTCGCCATCGGCGCCGTCCTCAAGGCGGACGTCTGCGAAAACTACACCGACGTCGCGGGCATCTTCACCGCCGACCCGCGCGTCGTGAAAGACGCCCGCCTGATCAAGGAAATCTCCTACGACGAAATGATGGAACTCAGTTCCGTCGGCGCGAGCGTCCTCCAGACCCGTGCCGTCGAATTCGCCAAGAAATACAATGTCCCCATTCATGTCCGCCATTCCCAGACCGACGAACCTGGAACGATGATCGTCGCGGAGACGAAAGCCATGGAACATATTGTTGTCAGCGGTTGCGCCCTCAAGAAAGATTTGACCCGCGTCACCCTCAAGCAGGTCCCCGATCGCCCCGGCGTCGTCGCCCAGATCTTCGCCGCGGTCGGCGCCGCCCACGTCGTCGTCGATGACATCATCCAGAACGTCACCCCCGACGGCACCGCCAGCATCTCCTTCACCGTCGAACACGGCGACGTCGCGGACCTCAAAACCGTCATCGAAAAGCAGATCAAGGAACTCGGCGGCGGCCAGGCCACCTTCGACACCGACCTCGCCAAGGTCTCCGTCGTCGGCGTCGGCATGAAACAATCCACCGGCGTCGCCGCCAAAATGTTCGGCGCCCTCGCCCGGGAAAAGGTCAACATCCAGAACATCTCCACCAGCGAAATCCGCATCTCCTGCATCATCGCCAAGTCCGACGCCGACAAGGCCCTCAACGCGGTCCACTCCGCCTTCGACCTCGGCAAGGAATGATCGAAAGAAGCAAGAATCAAGAAGAACCTTCCCCTCTCCTTCTTGATTCTTGCTTCTTGATTCTTGATTCTCCCCGTATTATTCCCCCATGACCGCCCTAGCCACCGCCGACCTCCCTCGCCCGCAAGAAGCCGTCCGCTCCCCCTGGCTTCTCGCCCGCCGCCGCTTCATGCGCAACCCCCTCGCCGTCATCGGGCTCCTCCTGCTCACCCTCCTCCTCCTCGCCTGCTTCCTTTCCCTCCCCTGGACCAAAAACCACTACGCCGACCAGCAGAATCTTCACTACGTCCTCCAATCCCCCAGCCTGCAGTTCCCCATGGGCACCGATGCCCTCGGCCGCGACCTCCTCGCCCGCTTCCTCCTCGGCGGCGCACTCTCCCTCTTCATCGGCCTTGCCTCCGCCTTCATCGCCATCGTCATCGGCACCGCCGTCGGCGTCATCGCCGGCTACTTCGGCGGCCGCACCGATGCACTCCTCATGCGCTTCGTCGACATCATGTACGGCCTTCCTTACATCCTCCTCGTCATCCTGATGCGCGTCGCCCTCGTCGCCCCGATGAAAACCCTCCTCACCCACTTCCATTTCAACGGCGCCATCGCCGAACAATCCGCCAACGTCCTCGTCCTCCTCGTCGGCATCGGCGCCGTCTCCTGGCTCACCATGGCGCGCGTCGTGCGCGGGCAGGTCCTCGCCCTCCGCGACCAGCCCTTCGTCGAAGCCGCCCGCGCCATGGGTCTCACCGGCCCGCGCATCCTCCGCAAACACATCCTCCCCAACCTCGTCGGCATCATCGTCGTCTACGGCGCACTCACCGTCCCCAACGCCATCCTCTCCGAATCCTTCCTCTCCTTTTTAGGCCTCGGCATCCAGCAGCCCCTGCCCTCCTGGGGAAACCTCGCCTCCGAAGGCATCGACGCCCTCAACCCCATCCACATCCGCTGGTGGCTCATCACCTGGCCCTGCCTCGGCCTCTCCATCGCCCTCCTCTGCCTCAACTTCCTCGGCGATGGAATCCGCGACGCCCTCGATCCGAAATCCCACTGACGCCCGCGCTTAGAAATCTCGCCGCTGCCCTGTTACCATTCGCAAGACCTACGCCGCAGCGGCAACAAACGGTCGGGGCAGAAGGAGCGCGGGGCATGAATCGCAGTAACGGGAGTGCGCATGGACAGCCGGTTCACGTTCAAAGACTTCGTCTTCGTCCTGCTTTTCATCGTCGTCATCGGTGCGGTCATCTGGAGCGTGTACCAATCGAGCTACCAGGAAGATCGCCTCAACGCCGTCAAGCAGCAGCTCCAGAAACTCAATGACGACCAAAAGCAGCAAATCACCATTCTCTCCCAGATCCGCCGCTCGCTCGAGTCCGGCATCCATGTGACCGCCTCTACCCAGTCCGGCGCCGCGGGTACCCAGTCCGCCTCCTCCGGCCGAATCCGCCGGACCAATCCCGACGGCAGCCAGTACGTCTACTACCCCGATTACCCGATGATGCCCCGCGACAGTCACAAGGAACCCGACTTCGCCACCGGCGACTGGCAAATCCGCAACCTCGCCTCCGAACCCAAAGTCATCGAACCCTTCATCGAAAAAGATCTCTACGGCCAGATCGCACAAGGCCCCACCGTCGAAACCCTCCTCCAGATCAACCCCGATACCTTCCAATACGAACCCCTCCTCGCCGAAAGCTACTGGATCAGCGCCGACGGCCTCACCTACCGCTTCCGCCTCCGCAAGGAAGCCTGCTTCAGCGACGGCAAACCCGTCACTGCCGACGATGTCGTCTTCACCTACAACACCATCATGAACCCCGATGTTGATTGCGCCCCCCTCCGCAGCTTCATGACCTCCGTCAAATCCTGCGTGAAAATCGACGACCGCACCGTCGAATTCCACATGTCTGAACCCTACTTCGGTGCACTCAACACCCTCGGCCTCATGCTCATCCTCCCTGAACACATATACAAGTTCACCAAGGGCGAAGAATACAACGCCCACGGCGATCGCCTCGTTGGCAGCGGCCCCTACGTCCTCCAATCCTGGGACCGCGGCCAGCGCCTCGTCTACGTCCGCAACGACAAATACTGGGGCCCCCGCCCCACCTTCGACAAAATCATCTTCACGTTCATCCAGAACCCCCAGGCCGCCCTCCAGTCGCTCCAGTCCGGCCAGCTCGACGCCCTCTCGACCGAAGACAACGGTTCCCCCACGCCCGACCAGTTCCTCGAATTTTCAAAAAAGCCCGAGTTCCTCGAAAAATTCACCGCCGAAAAATACGCCCGCCCCACCTCCGGCTTTTACTTCATTGGCTACAACGAAGCCCGGCCCATGTTCCATGACAAGGAAACCCGCCAGGCCCTCACGATGCTCATCGATCGCGAGGCCATCATCCACACCATCCTCAAAGATCAGGCTATGGCCACCGTCGGCCCGTTCAGCCCCATCACGCCGCAGCACGACCCCGCCATCAAACCCTGGCCGTACGACCCCGAAGCCGCCAAGAAGAAACTCGCCGAAGCCGGCTGGAAACCCGGGCCCGACGGAATCCTCGTCCGCGACGGCCACCGCTTCGAATTCGATTTCTCGATGGGCACCGGCAACCCGCTCGGCGAACGCATCGCCAACTACGTCAAGGAACAATTCGCCCACGCCGGCATCAGCATGCGCATCACCCCCTGGGAATTCGCCGTCCTCATGGGCCGCGTCGACGACCGCAATTTCGACGCCATCATGATGGGCTGGTCCGCCATCATCGAAGACGATCCCAACCAGGTCTTCTCCTCCCGCAGCATCGCCAACAAGGGCAGCAATTCCATCGGCTTCGACAACAAGGAATCCGACGCGCTGATCGACGAAGCCCGCCGCACCCTCGATACCAACAAACGCATGGAACTCTGGCACAAATGGGAACGCCTGATCTCCGACGAACAACCCTACACCTTCCTCTACTCCCGCCTCGATCGCGCCTTCATTGACAAGCGTTTCAAAAACACCGCACCCTACAAGCTCGGCCTTGCACCGCAGGACTGGTACGTCCCCGCTGCGGCCCAGAAGTACCGTTAACCGGCGACCCCTGATGTTGAGCTACGTACTCCGACGACTCCTCCTGATGATCCCCACCCTCGTGGGGATGACCCTCGCCCTCTTCCTCCTCGTGCGCTTCGCGCCAGGGCTCACCACCGGCGGCGGCGCCTTCTCCGCCGGCGGCGAAATGCGCAACCAGCAGGCCCGCGAAAAAATGGAGGAGGCCATGAAAAAACGCCTCCACCTCGTCGACGCCCAGGGCCACCCCATTTCCATCCCCGTCCAATACATCCTCTGGCTCAAAGACACCGTCACCGGAAACCTCGGCGAGTCCGTCCAGTACAACACCCCCGTCGCACAACTCATCAAGCAGCGCCTCCCCGTCACCCTCTCCATGAGTCTCCTTTCCACGGTCATCGTCTATCTCATCGCCCTCCCCGGCGGCATGCTCGCCTCCGTGAAACGCGGCCAGGCCTTCGACGTCGGTTGGAGCTTCTTCACCCTCGCCCTCTTCTCCCTCCCCATCATCTGGATCGGCGCCATGCTCGTCGGCTTCCTCGGAAACCCGCAATATCTCGGCTGGTTCCCCGCCGCCGGCTCCCACAGCACAAGCACCGAGTGGATGACCTCCTTCCAATACGCCAAAGACTACGCCTGGCACCTCGTCCTCCCCGTCATCTGCCTCAGCTACGCCCAGCTCGCCTACATCTCCAAACTGCAGCGCGCCGCCATGCTCGACAACCTCGGCCTCGATTACGTCCGTACCGCCCGCGCCAAGGGCCTCAGCCCCCTCACCGTCTTCACCCGACACGTCTTCCGCAACAGCCTCCTCCCCATGATCACCCTCTTCGCCACCACCGTTCCCGCCCTCCTCGGCGGCGCGATCGTCGTCGAATCCATCTTCTCCATCAAAGGGATGGGCGACCTCATGCTCACGGCCACCCTCGGCCGCGACCTGCCGATCGTTCAATCCGTCACCCTCATTGCCTCCGTCATCACCGTGCTCGCCCTGCTCGTGGCCGACCTCGCCTACATGATCGCCGACCCGCGGGTGAGCTATGAGTAACGCCGAAAATATCGCCTCCAAAGGCCTCGCCGTCGCCCCCGTTGTTCCAGACGCCGGAGACATCAAGTGGGATGAAGATCCCCGCCGCCAGACCTACTGGGCCGTCGTCGGCCGAGCGTACTGGCGTAGCGCCCTCAGCCGCCTCGCGACCTTCTGGTCCCTCCTGATCGTCGCCCTCTCCGCCTTTGTCCCCTTCATTGCCAACGATGCGCCAATCACCGCCATCATCCACGGCAAACGCGAATGGCCCCTCTTCCGCGATCTCACAACTGTGGATTTGGTCTGGTTATCCTGGTTCTTCGCGGGGCTGCTCTTCCTCTTCGTTCATTGGAGGACGGGGAAGAAAATAGTTGAAGTAGAACCCCTGCGCGTCGCACGGTATCGATGGTTCATTCTCATCGCCATAGGCGCTTCGATTGTGACATTTGGCCTTGCAGTGGATGTTGGCTCAGCGATAGCTCTATTTCTGGCGCCCGTGCTGTCGCCTGTAAGATTTGCCAAAGCATGCTGGTATTCGCCGCACTGGTCACAACTAATTGTGCTGATTCTCGCCGGTCTGATCGTGTTTGGACTTGTTAGAGCGCAGGTCCGAATGCGCCACCTCGCAATCGTCGCCGCGATCTACATCGCCACAAGCGTAGTCTGTACGGCATCGTCTGCCGCTCTCCATCACGTTGACTACCTCGATGCCCGCGATTACCACCAGCTCGCCAAAGACGGCTCCCTCCAGCACGCCGTCTTCCCCCTCTGGCACTGGGGTTTTGCCGACCAGGAACCCCTCGAAGCCAACCGCGTCTACGAATACCCCACCAAAGACCACTGGCTCGGCACCGATGGCAACGGCCGCGACGCCATCGCCCGTCTTCTCTGGGGCGCACGCGTCGTCCTCGAAATCGGACTCGTCTCCGAAATCATCGCACTCATCATCGGCGTCCTCTACGGCGCTATGATGGGCTACTTCGTCGGCACCGTTGATCTCCTCGGCATGCGCTTCGTCGAAATCGTCGACTCCATCCCCACCCTCTTCCTCCTCATCACCTTCGTCGCCCTCTTCGGCCGGCACCTCTTCATGATCATGGTCATCCTCGGCCTCGTCGGCTGGACCGGCATCGCCCGCTTCGTCCGCGCCGAGTTCCTCCGCCTCCGCCAGCTCGATTACGTCGCCGCCGCCCGTGCCCTCGGCCTCCCCCTCCGCTCCATCCTCTTCAAGCACATGCTCCCCAACGGCCTCACCCCCGTCATCGTCACCTTCACCTTCGGCGTCGCCGCCAACGTCGTCAGCGAATCCATCCTCTCCTTCCTCGGCATCGGCGTCGAACCCCCAACCCCCTCCTGGGGCTCCATGCTCAACGAAGCCGGAAACCCCGCCGAAACCTTCCGCTGGTGGCTCGCCATCGCCCCCGGCCTCATGATCTTCCTCACCGTGTTCGCTTACAACATCATCGGCGAAGGTCTCCGCGACGCCATCGACCCCCGTCTCAACAAAACGGAATAGCGCTATGCCCGACGAACCGCTCCTCCAAATCTCCAACCTCCAAACCTACTTCCGCACCGAAGCCGGCACCGCCCAGGCCGTCGATGGCGTCTCCTTCTCCCTCTTCCCCAACCAGACCCTCGCCATCGTCGGCGAATCCGGCTGCGGCAAATCCGTCACCTCCATGTCCATCATGCGCCTCCTCCAATCCCCTCCCGCCTCCTTCCCTGGCGGCACCATCCGCTACAAAGGCCAGGACATCCTCCACGCCTCCGAAAAACAAATGCAGAAAATCCGCGGCGGCGAGATCGCCATGATCTTCCAGGAGCCCATGACCTCCCTCAACCCCGTCTTCACCATCGGCGAGCAGATCGTCGAAGCCATCCTCCTCCACCAGCAGGTCTCCACCGCCAAGGCCGTCGACATTGCCGAAGAAGCCCTCCGCCGCGTCGGCATCTCCGAACCCCGCCGACGCCTCGGCGAATACCCCCACCAGATGTCCGGCGGCATGAAGCAGCGCGTCATGATCGCCATGGCCCTCGCCTGCGAACCCTCCGTCCTCATCGCCGACGAACCCACCACCGCCCTCGACGTCACCATCCAGGCCCAGATCCTCGAACTCCTCCGCGAACTCCAGAACTCCACCGGCATGGGCATCCTCCTCATCACCCACGACCTCGGCGTCGTCGCCGAAAACGCGGATGTCGTCGCCGTCATGTACGCCGGCAAAATCGTCGAATACGCCGACGTCTACGAGCTCTTCGCCAACCCCCTCCACCCCTACACCAAGGGCCTCCTCGCCTGCGTCCCCCGGCTCGGCGCCCACGGCGCCGCCCACAAGGAGCGCCTCTTCACCATCCCCGGCATGGTCCCCGCCGCCACGCGTTATCCGAAAGGCTGCCGATTCGCCGCACGATGCACCGAATGTCACGGAAAAATCCGCGAACTGGAGGAAGCCGCCCAACCCGAACTCCGTGAAGTAAAACCCGCCCACTGGGTCGCCACCTGGAACGCCCCCGGCTACGATCAGGCGAAAGCCACCGAACCCCGCCTCTCCTTCCGGCGGAAACACGAAACAGCCAAGGTAACTGCCGTCTGACCACTTAACCACTTAACCACTTTAACTATTTAACCACTTAACCGGACCGCCGAATGACACAGACGATCCAAAACTACAACGCGGCCGCCCGCAAGATCGCCCTCCCCCTCCTCGACGTCCGCAACCTCCGCACCTACTTCCCCATCCGCAAAGGCTTCCTCCGCACCGTCGTCGGCCACGTCCGCGCCGTCGACGATGTCTCCTTCACCGTCGGCCCCGGCGAAACCCTCGGACTCGTCGGCGAATCCGGCTGCGGCAAAACCACCGTCGGCCGCACCATCCTCCGTCTCCTCGAATCCACCGTCGGCGGCGCCGAAATCTCCGGCTCCGTTACCTTCGGAGGCAAATCCGTCTTCTCCCTCGGCCAGCGCGAACTCCGCACCCTCCGCCGCGACATGCAGATCGTCTTCCAGGACCCCGTCGGCTCCCTCAACCCCCGCATGACCGTCGGCTCCATCCTCTCCGAACCCATGCTCGTCCACCGCATCGTCGACAAAAAAGACGTCCGCCAGCGCGTCGCCGCACTCCTCGAACGCGTCGGCCTCCCCGCCGCCGCCGCCAACCGCTACCCCCACGAATTCTCCGGCGGCCAGCGCCAACGCATCGGCATCGCCCGCGCCCTCGCCCTCGAACCCAAGTTCATCGTCTGCGACGAACCCGTCTCCGCCCTCGACGTCTCCGTCCAGGCCCAGGTCCTCAACCTCCTCGCCGACCTCCAGCGCGACCTCGGCCTCTCCTACCTCTTCATCGCCCACAACCTCGCCGTCGTCGAACACTTCTCCGACCGCGTCGCCGTGATGTACCTCGGCCATATCGTCGAAATCGCCGACTCTTCCGAACTCTACAAAAACCCCAAGCACCCCTACACCGTCGCCCTCCTCTCCGCCGTCCCCAAAACCAACCCGAGCAAAGATTCCACCGGCTCCGGCCGCATCGTCCTCGGCGGCGAAGTCCCCAGCCCCAGCAATCCCCCCAGCGGCTGCCCCTTCCACCCCCGCTGCCCTTTGTATGCCCAACAAAAAGACCCCCGCTGCATCAACCAAATGCCCCCTCTCGATCCGAAGAACAACAACCCGAATCACCGCGCCGCCTGCTGGCTGACGACATAGACACATCGCGTATTGAATTCCAGGCATGGACACCCAGGAGCTGTCCCATGGCGAATTGGCATTTAGTTTTGGCCTACGACAACCAAGCTGCAGACTGGCTCGCCGCACAAGGGTATCAGCGCCCCCTCGCGCGCTCGGACAACCGTTTGCCGACTCAGGCTGAAATCGAAAATGCGGAACGGACGCTCGGTATTGGGTCGGACGCCCCACTGCTGGTTGATTGTGCGGGGCTTCCTGAATCGTTCGCCATGCGTGGCGATCTGATCCTGCAACTACAGTTGTTGCGTCGATTGTCGCAACTGGCCGGCCAGCTGTGGCTATACCCGGATTGCGGCTCCCCTGCCATCGTCGTCGATTCGACGACCGACCCAGAAACAGTTTCGGTAGCATGGCTGCGGTCGTTAAGGGCGACTGACCCGTGGTCAGAATTCTTGGGCCGGCAATAAGCGACTGAATTTCGCTGAAACACCTGAAAGGGCCACATCATCCCCGCCACGCAGAACCCAAAACTATTCCTCGACTACGAGACAAGAATAGTGAGGAAAAGCCAGAATTCCCTCCGTGCCTCCGTGCCTCCATGGTAAATTACCCCCGCCACAACCAAAGAGAACCCATCGGCGGAACAACCATTCGAGGGTCACCGCTGCGCAAAAAAACGCAGCCCCGGAGTAACCAATGCCCATAGCGCGCGCTCTCCTCGGCATCCTCACCTTCTGCCTCTTCGCCTGGCTCCTTTCCTCCAACAAAAAACGCATCCCCTGGCGAACCCTCCTCGTCGGCCTCGCCATCCAATTCCTCCTCGCCCTCTTCATCCTCCGCACCCCCGCCGGCATCCGCCTCTTCCAACGCCTCACCGACCTCGTCATCAAACTCATGTCCATGACCGCCGCCGGCACCGATCTCGTCTTCGGCCCCCTCTCCGACCCCGCCAAATCCAACGGCTTCATCTTCGCCTTCGCCGCCACCGGCCTCTGCACCATCATCTTCTTCTCCGCACTCATGGCCATCCTCTACTACCTCGGCATCATGCAAATCATCATCTGGCTCCTCGCCAAATTCATGTCCATCACCATGGGCGTCTCCGGCGCCGAATCCATGCAGATGGCCGCCCAAATCTTCGTCGGCCAGACCGAAGCCGGCCTCACCATCAAGCAATACCTCCCCCGCTTCACCAAATCCGAAATCCAGGCCCTCATGACCGGCGGCTTCGGCACCATGGCCGCCGGCATGATCGCCATCTACACCGCACTCATGGAATCCAACTCCCCCGCCGGCATCCACGTCTACGGCCCCCACATCCTCGCCGCCGAAGTCCTCTCCGCCCCCGGCGCCTTCGTGATCGCCAAACTCATCCGCCCCGAAGCCGAAGAACCCGAAACCGGCGCCCACTTCCCCCTCACCATCGACCGCGGCGCCCACAACATCCTCGAAGCCACCGCCAACGGCACCCGCGACGGACTCACCCTCTACCTCAACGTCCTCGCCATGCTCATCTCCTTCTCCGCCATCGTCGCTCTCATCAACTGGCCCCTCGCCTCCCTCGCCGACTCGCTCCACATCCCCGGCGGCCTCTCCCTCGGCCGCATCTTCGGCTGGATCCTCTCCCCCATCGCCTGGCTCCTCGGCATCTCCGACTGGGCCGACTGCCAGAAAGCCGGCGCCATCATCGGCCTCAAAATCGCCACCAACGAATTCATCGCCTTCCTCCAACTCAAGGACATGACCCCGCAAGCCGCCCACGCCGCCCAAGCCACCACCCAACCCGCATTGAACCCCCTCGGCTACCTCTCCCAACGCGCCGCCATCCTCACCACCTACGCCATCTGCGACTTCGCCAACTTCGTCTCCATCGGCATCCAGATCGGCGGCTTCACCCCCATGGCCCCCGACCGCAAAAAAGACTTCGCCTCCCTTGCCTTCAAAGCCATGCTCGGCGGCTGCCTCGTCAGCTGGTCCACCGCCGCCATCGCCGGTATGTTCGTGTAAGATGCCGCAACGCAGACTCCCGTATGGAGAAAACTCGCAATTCCAGGACGTATTTTCCTACCGTACTTAACCACTTAACTATTTAACCACTTAACCATGCAAACCCTCTTAGTCCACCTCTACGGCGCCCCCTGCTCCGGCAAGTCCGTCAAAATGATGCAACTCGCCGTCATCGGAAAACTCCGCCGCCAATTCTGCGAGATCTGCGCCGAAGTCGCCAAGGAATACGTCGTCCAGAAAATCCCCATCACCCGCGAAATCCAATGGAACCTCACCCGCGAACAATACCGCCGCCTCCTCTGCTTCACCGGCAAAGTCGAAATCCTCATCACCGACGCCCCCGTCCTCATCGGCGGCTTCTACGCCCACTACCGAAACCTCGCCAACCTCGACGAAATCGACAACGAGTTCGCCCTCATGGACGCCGAAGTCCGCTCCCGCGCCGACCGCGTCGTCAACGTCTACATGTGGCGAAACCACCCCTACGACGAATCCGGCCGCCTCGAAAACGAAGCCGAAGACGCCAACATCGCCCGCCTCATGTGGGACTACGTCAAAGACCGCCACGAAGGCCAGACCATCCTCGAAGCCCGCAGCACCGATAATCCCGACGACCTCTTCGATCGCATCCTCAAAGCCGCCAACACGACACCGTAATCTGTGGAACCGCAATCTGCTCGGGATCCGGGTCTCGGGTTCCGCTCTCTGCGAAAACTCTCACCAAGCACGGACCCCGACACCCGAACCCCGGACCCCGAACAATCCCGCTTCCCATCCACACCCCCCTTCGCCATAATGCATGCTTTCACCTCGCAAACGCAGGATCTCCCCATGGCCGACCTTCGGGAAGATGTCACAGTAGTCCTCGAGCAGATGCGCAAAGGCGACAAAGGCGCCGCCGACAAGCTCCTCCCGCTCGTCTACGACGAGTTCCGCGCCCTCGCCCGCCACTACCTCGCCCAGGAACGCGCCAACCACACGCTGCAACCCACCGCCCTCGTCCACGAAGCCTACATGAAGCTCGTCGACCAGACCCGCGTCGACTGGCAAGGCCGCTCCCACTTCTTCGCCGTCGCCGCCCAGGCCATGCGCCGCATCCTCGTCGACCACGCCCGCTCGCGCCAGCGCGACAAGCGCGGCGGCGGCCGCGCCCGCGTCGTCCTCGACGAAGCCGTCGCCCTCTCCCCGCAAAAAGACGAGGACGTCCTCGCACTCGACGAGTGTCTCGAACGCCTCGCCGCCCTCGATCCCCGGCAGGCCAAAGTCGTCGAACTCCGTTTCTTCGGCGGCCTCTCCGTCGAAGAAGTCGCCGAAGCCCTCGGCGTCTCCAAACGCACCGTCGAAGGCGACTGGACCTTCGCCCGCGCCTGGCTCTCCCGCGAGCTGCGCAAAGACGACGAGAAATAAATTTTCGATTTTCAATTTTCGATTTTCGATTTCAACGGGGCTGCATGACTGAGGATGAACTCAAGCAACGGTTTCGAACCTTCTCGATCCGCATCCTCCGTTTGTGCGCCGCGCTCCCCAAAAGTGACGGACCATGGGCGATCTCTCGCCAACTCGTACGCTCCGGCACCGCACCCGGCGCCCACTACCGTGCCGCCTGTCGCGCACGCTCCGGTGCCGATTTCATCAATAAACTCGCAATGGCCGAAGAGGAAATGGACGAAAGCGAGTACTGGCTCGATCTCATCATTGCAGAAAAAATGCTCCCCCCCCAGCTCGTCGTCCCGCTACACAAAGAATCCCTCGAATTGCTGAAAATCCTCATCGCCTCGCGCATAACCGCCAGTCAATCCCTCACCCAAAATGAACGCCGTCGCCCCAATCCCCCCCCCGTCAATCGAAAATCGAAAATCGAAAATCGAAAATCGAAAATCCCGATGACGCCAGACAAATACAACCGAGTGAAAGAAATCTTCCTCGCCGCCTGCGACAAACCGGAAAGCGAGCGGCAACACTTCATCACCACCGCCGCCAAAGGCGACCCCGAAATCCTCCGCGAAGTCCAATCCCTCCTCAACGAACACCACCGCGAAACCCAGGTCATGCCCGAAAACCCCGAATCCCCCATCGGCTCCATGTCCGCCATCCTCTCCCACGCCGGCATCGAACTCGGCGAAGAAGTCAAAGACCCCCACGCCCAACCCGACCTCTTCCCCGCCGACCAGACCCGCCGCCTCGACGAATCCACCCCCTCCTCCCTCTCCTCCTCCTCCACCGGCTTCGTCGACGCCGGCCGCTTCATGGCCGGCACCATGGTCGCAGGCCGTTATCGCATCATCGAACTCCTCGGCCGCGGCGGCATGGGCGAGGTCTACCGCGCCGACGACATCACCCTCAACGCCTCCATCGCCCTCAAGTTCCTCCCCGCCCTCTTCGGCCAGGACCAGACCTGGCTCGAACGCTTCAAAAACGAAGTCCGCCTCGCCCGCCAGGTCACCCACCCCAACGTCTGCCGCGTCTTCGACCTCGGCGAATTCCAGGGCGAACAGTTTATCTCCATGGAGTACGTCGACGGCGAAAACCTCGGTTCCCTCCTCCGCCGCATCGGCCGCGTCCCTCACGACAAAGCCCTCCAGATCGCCCGCCAGCTCTGCGCCGGACTCGCTGCCGCCCACGACCGCGGCGTCCTCCACCGCGACCTCAAACCCGCCAACGTCATGATCGACGGCCGCGGCTACGTCCGCATCACCGACTTCGGCCTCGCCGCGCCCGCCGACCAGCTCCGCAAAGATGCCCTCCGCGCCGGCACCCCCGCCTACATGTCCCCCGAACAACTCCTCGGCCGCGGCGTCACCGTCCGCTCCGACATCTACTCCCTCGGCCTCGTCCTCTACGAAATGTTCACCGGCCGCCGCGCCTTCCGCGGCGAAACCCTCCGCGATTACCAGAAACTCCACTCCTCCGAAGAACCCACCCCACCCTCCGAAATCGTTGAACACATCGACCCCATCGTCGAACGCGTCATCCTCAAGTGCCTCGAAAAAGACCCCAAAAACCGCCCCGCCTCCGCCATGGCCGTCTCCGCCGCTCTCCCCGGCGGAAACCCCTTGCGCGAAATCCTCGCCGCCGGCGAAACCCCCAGCCCCGAAGTCGTCGCCGCCGCCGGCGAAGCACACATCGGCCTCAAACCCCACGTCGCCACCAACTTCCTCATCGTCGGCCTTCTCTGCATGATCCTCGCTATCCTCCTCGCCCCGCGCACCTTCGTCGTCCAGAAAGCCATCCAGGAAAAACCCCCCGCCGTCCTCGCCGACAAGGCACGCGAATACCTCGCCGATCTCGGCTACACCCGGAAACCCAAAGACTTCACCTCCGGCTTCGCCGTCAACACCCGCTACTACGACCACGTCGAACGCCTCGCCAGCGCACAAAAAGGCAACGCCCGCTGGAACCTCCTCGTCCGACCTCGCCCCGGACTCATCTCCTTCTGGTACCGCCAATCCCCCGACCTCCTCGTCCCCTGGCAGCCCGATACCGCCGTCGCCCCCATGGATCCCCCCCTCGGGCCCGGCGGCGTTCTCGTCAAACTCGATCCCGTCGGCTATCTCTCCGAATTCATCGCACAGCCCGTCGAACAGCCCTCCGCCCCCGCTTCCCAACCCACCACCGCCAGCACCATGCCCGACACCCTCCCCGCCGCGCATCCCCCCACCCACGCCGCGCCGCTCGTCCCCCCCTGGTCCCCCCGCCTCACCGCCACCCACATATCCGACCAGGGCCACATCAATCCCGTCCAAACCACCCCCATCCCGCCCGTCAACCTCGATTACCGCGCCGCCAGGGAC
>JBQCGD010000180.1:0-42624 GCA_051955985.1 Phycisphaerae bacterium
GTCTGCTCCCCAAAACTGGTACCACCTGATATGAGAGTTTCTAACCGGCCCATGAGGCCAGAAGGAACTCTCGATGAAAGGCAAGAAGCACAGTCCGGAACAGATCATCGCCAAGCTGCGTGAAGCGGAGGCGGAACTCAATGGCGGCGCCTCGATCGCGGCGGTCTGCCAGAAGCTGGCGATCAGCGAGCAGACGTTTCACCGCTGGCGCAATCAATACGGCGGCATGAAGGCCGATGCAGCCAAAAGGCTCAAAGAACTCGAGGAAGAGAACCGGCGGCTCAAGAGTGCGGTCGCCGATCTGACCCTCGACAAGCAGATTCTCAAGGAAGCCCTGGATCACCTGGGAAACGACTGACCCCTTCGCGTCGGCGCGACGCTGTCTGCCATGTCCGGCGGGCACTGGCCGTCTCGGAGCGCCGCGCGTGCCTGGTGCTGGGGCAGTCCCGGCGGACGCAGCGATACCAGGCAAAGCCGAAAGACGACGAAGGGGCATTGGTCAAAAGAATGCTGGAGCTGGTAAGAGTGCATCCCCGGTATGGGTATCGGCGGATCTGGGCGATTTTGGCGAAGCAGGAAGGCTGGCGTGTAAACGTGAAGCGGATCTATCGACTGTGGCGGAAGGAGGGGCTCAAGGTGCCGACCAAACGCTGCAAAAAGAGGCGTTTGGGCACATCGGACAACGGCTGCATACGCCAGCGAGCCGCGCACAAGGACCACGTCTGGACGTGGGACTTCATCTTCGATGTCACAGCCAATGGCAAGAGCATCAAGTGGCTCTCCATCGTGGATGAATTCACGCGGGAGTGCCTGGCGCTGGAGGTGAACCGGAAGATGACAGCCACGGACGTGATTGACGTGCTGATGGAGTTACAGGCGATCCGGGGATTGCCGGCGCACATCCGCTCGGACAATGGTCCGGAGTTCATTGCCGAGGCGATTCGGAACTGGTTGGCGGCATCGAAGGTCGAGACGTTGTACATCGAGCCGGGGAGTCCGTGGCAGAACGGTTATGCCGAGAGCTTCCATGCACGATTGCGCGATGAACTTCTGAGCGTGGAAATCTTCGAGACGGTTCAGGAGGCAAAGATGTTGGCGACGCAGTGGCGGCTCGAGTACAACCACCGCCGGCCGCATAGCAGTTTGGAGTACCAGACCCCGGCGGCGTTCGCGGCGACGTGCGTTGGGCGTCCTCCGCTCCGGCTCGCTCCGCTCGCCTGCACTACGGCCGCCCAACGCACGTCGCAGGATGAATTGCTGATTCCACTCTCATAGAGGGTGGTACCAAGATTGGGGGCAGGCCAGATCTTTCTCTTCTTCTCGATTTGCCTGTTGAACCGGTTCTATTGCGTTAACATAGACTCCGTGACGCGATTAATCATGCTGATCAGAAGTAGATGGTATGCTCACATACCCTTCGGACAAGTCCCATGGCATGACTTTCAAGGAGCGTGTTACTGCAGTTCTGGAGGTACTCGACTCCTTCGGTATCGCGAACATCTGGCTAGCAATGATAAGGCGAAAAGAAGGGTCTAACGTCGTGTCCGGTCTGACAAAAGAACAAAGTGCCGTGGTTAACTACCAACCGGTTCCGTTTGAGTTCTCCTTGGAGCACCTACTGCTCCCATTGAAGCCCGGCCAAACGCTAGACGGTCCAAGCCGGGGGAAGAAAAGGGGTCAAACATCGTTTCCTCCCCCTCGCCCAACGCAAATCCAAATCCACTCGCCGCCCCCTGTATGCCGACACCTCTCACCGTCAAAGTCACGACCCGCAGCCACGTACCTACCACATAGCCCCTCCCAACCCACAGCCTTTCGTGTCTTTTGTGGCTATTCTATAGGTTTTTGAAACAGCCTCTTAACCACTCAACCATCTAACCACTCCCCCCTACCCAACCTCCCGCAAAAACCCCTCCTCCCCCTCAATCACCTTTCCCGACAAATCCAGATTCCTCACCACCCGCCCGCTCGCCTTCACCCCCACAATCCGCGTCCCGCGCATCACACACCCCACAAACTGGCAATTCTCCAACTCACAATTCTCCAGCAAAAGCCCATCCACCTTGCAATCGCTCCACTTCCCCCCGCTCACCGTCGTCTGCTTCACCGTCAAATCACTGATCGAGCACCCCGTCATCACCACCCCGCGCAAACTCCCCCCGCCAAAGGTAATCCCCTTCAAAGACGACGCCTGCACCGTGCACCCGTCCAGCGCACTATTCCCCTCCAGCCGCCACCGCGCACACTTCACCCCCGTAAACACCACCGCCCGCACCACCGATCCCGTCACCGCGATCTCCGTCAGCGCGCTCCCATTCACATCGCTCTGCACAAACTTCCCATCCGTGATCTCCACACGCGAAAACTTGCTCGCCGTAAAAACATTCCGCGCCAACTCCCCGCGCGTCAGTTCCACCCGCCCCATCTTCGACATGCTCAGCACATTCCCCGTAAACACGCTCCCCTCCCCGCCCCCACCCACCGTCGGCGCCTCCATCTTGCTCAACGTCACGCTGTTCCCCCCCTCCTCCCGATGCACCGCATTCATCACCTCCCCGCCCCACACCGTCGCCGACCGCCCCACGCTCGCCCCCACCTCCGTCACCTTCTCCACAAACTCCTTGAACGCCCCCGGCGCCCCTCCCGCCGCCCCACCACCACACCCGCACACGCCCCCCTCCCCCTCCGGACGGGGCGCTCCCGTGTTGTACTGCTCTTTCTTCTCCCGCGCCCCGTCCGCGAGTGCTGCCAGAAGCTCCGCCGCCTGTTCGCGCGTCAGCTTCCCTTCTTCCTGCATTTCCAGAATTTTCAGAATGTGGTCCTTCATGATTCCTCTCCCGCGCTCGCGCGCTTCAATCGTGCCTTCGCTTCCTCAAACGAAATCCGCCCCGCCTCCAACTCCGCAAGAACCTCTAAGTCCCCCCCCTTCGAACCCGATCTCCCCTCCACTCCACCCTCAACTCCACCCTCACCAGCCCCCGCAACCACCCCTCGACGACCCCCAGCCGCCCCCGACAGCACCTCCTTCAGCCGCGCCATCCGGTTCTTAATTGTCGGATAACTCACCCCCAGCGCCGCCTCCATCTCCCGAATCCGCCCCTCGCAATGCACAAAAATCCGCAGAAAATGCAGCTCCTCCTCCCCCAACGCCGCAAACTCGTTCGTCACAAACTCCCCCGCCACCGTGAGTTGGCATGCCCCGCACTTCAACTCCACCGGCACCAACCCCCCGCCACACGCCGGACACCGTATGTTCGCTGGAATCGCCATACCGATAACTTACACCCATTTCACCCTGATGCAACAAAAAACTTAAAAATCTCAACATGACAATTCACTTTCTTAATGCCAATCCCGCCATCCCTTGTCATTTGTCAAATTTGCATCGTCCGTCCACCAATCCCTCTCCCCCGCCCCAAAAACGCGATATAGTCTCCCCATTCTATCCACAATTCTGGAGCTCCCCCATGCCCACCCCCCTCTCATCGCTCCTCCCCCTCCTCTTCCTCCCCACCCTCGCCCTCGCGCAAACCACTGCCCCAACTCCTGTTACACCACCCCCACCCGCCCCGCGCATCCCCCAATCCGAATACGGAATCTCCCAACTCCCCAACGAAAAACTCTCCTGGCTCCTCGACGCCAAGTTCGGCATGTTCATCCACTGGGGCCTCTACTCCGTCCCCGCCAAAGGCGAATGGATCCAATACAACCAGGCCATCCCCCCCGACAAATACCGCCAATTCGCCGAACCCTCCAAGGACCACAACTACTTCGACGCCAACGACTTCCACCCCGACCAATGGGCCCAGCTTGCCACCGACGCCGGCATGAAATGGATGTGCCTCACCGCCCGCCACCACGACGGCTTTGCCCTCTTCGACCTCCCCTTCCCCAACGCCTTCACCTCTATGCAAACCCTCCACCGCGACCTCGTCGCCGAATACGTCACCGCCTGCCGCAACGCCCACCTCAAGGTCGGCCTCTACTTCTCCCCCATCGACTGGCGCTACCCCGGCTACTACGACGTCACCGGTAAACATTGCTACCCCAACAACTTCGGATACACCACCGACCCCGCCCACCACGAAAACGCCCGCCTCATGAAGGAAGAAAACTACGTCGCCGTCAAAACCCTCATGACCCATTACGGCCACATCGACTACATCTTCTGGGACGGCGGCTGGCTCGCCCAACGCGGCTCCGACGCCGACGCCGCCTTCTTCCACGAGCCCGGCAAATTCCTCGACCCCCAAAACCCCTGGCCTATCTCCTCGAAATACCAGGACTTAGACGAAGCCACGCACAAACCCCTCGGCATCATGGGAATGGTCCGCAAGTACCAACCCGACGCCATCACCAACCTCCGCTACGGCTGGATGGGCGACATCGTCGAAGAAGAAGGCCCCCACGAAACCACCGGCCCCATCCGCTCCAGCACCATCTGGGACAAGTGTCTCACCATCCAGATGGGCGGCTGGGGCATCAACGCCGACTCCATCGCAAAAAACAAAATCATGTCCTCACAAGACATCATCTCCTACCTCGCCAACTGCGCCATCCGCGACATGGTCCTCCTCGCCAACGTCTCCCCCGACCGCCACGGCCAAATCCCTGAACTCGAACAACAACGCCTCCGCGAAGTCGGCCAATGGCTCCAGAAAAACGGCGACGCCATCTATGGCACCCGTGCCGGCCCCTGGCAACCCGTCGACCACCAGTACGGCTTCACCTACAAAAACAACACCCTCTACCTCCACCTCCTCCGCGCCTTCAAAGGCACGGACTTCCCGCTCCCGCAGCTCCCCAATCTCCATCCGCAAAGGATCTACACCCTCGCTACCCGCACCGATCTCCCCCACGACGACACCCCCGCCAGCGTCGCCATCCACAACATCAACCGCTCCAACTCCCCCGCCGACACCATCCTTGCCGTCGAATACGACCATCCCATCAACTCCATCTGGCCCTCCCCACCCAATATCCCCTGATATTCGGCCTCTCATCGCCAAATGGGATACTGGTGGCAAACGCGGACTGAAGCCGCCATCCTTGCACCCCGTCCGCGCTTCAACGCCCCCCTGTTATCCGGCCCAGCAACGGATCCACATTGTTCTCCGGCTCCCGGTAATCGATCTTCTTCGCCGGATCGATCCCATCGAGATACTTCTCCAAGTTCGTATACCCATCCCCGTTCAGATCCTTATTCGCATCGCTCGAATCATTCGGGTTAAGTCCGTGCGCCTTTTCCCACTCGTCGGGAATCCCGTCATGATCCGAATCCGCCGGCGCTACTCCCGACTTCAACTCCGGCCACCCGCCCACATCCCGCTGCGAATCGATGATCTTCCCGCCCCGCTCCTTCACGTCCGCAATCAGCCGGGCATCCACGGAATCCCGCGCCGGCAAACAGGCCCCGACAAACGCCAGCACCGATTCCAGCGCCTCCTCCGCGCTCATCGTATGAAACGCGGGCGACGGAAACGCCTCATTCACCGTCCTCGCCACCGGCTTTCCGTCCATTTCGTATTTGTCGATGAACTTCGCATTGTCCGCGGTGATCTCCGGGTGACCGTCAAACACATTCCCCGCAAGATAAAACACAATGTCAGACTTCCCTCCCATGTGAATCGGTGTCTTCGCCTTTGAATTCGGCCCGGGCCGCACATAATTCCCAACATAATTCGCCTGCCACGTTCCCTGCGTCAGCCCCGTCGCCGTCCCCCCGAAGTCATAAATCACATTGTTCCGCACATCAAAAAACGGACTGCTCCCGCGCCCATACGCATCCCCCAGCCGCGGATTCCGCGAATTGTTGTGAATCCACAAATTGTGATACCACGACATCGGCCCATTCGCCCGCGCCAGGCTTCCAAAGCCATGCTCACCCTTCTTGTGGATGCTGTTGTTGAGCGATGCTCCGATGAGACACCATTGGATCGTGCAATTCTGATTGTTCCCCGACGTCGAAAGGCACTCATCCACTGACCACGTCGCCGAGCAGTGATCCAGGATCAAGTTGCTGCAGCCGTTCCAGATGTCAATTGAATCTTCCTGGCCGTGCAGGTCGCCCAGCCTCGACCGGATGAACCGCACAACTACATCGTGCGTGGCGACGCCAAAAGGAAAATAGCGCAGGCAGATTCCATCGCCCGGCGCCGTCTGCCCCGCCAACGTGATGAACGGCTCCTTTATCTGGAGCGCACTCTTGAGATCAATGTTCCCCGACACTCGAAACACCACCGTCCGATGCCCTTTGCTCACCGCATCCCGCAACGTCCCCGGCCCCGAATCCTCCAGGCTCGTCACCTCATAAACCTCACCACCACGCCCGCCCGGTGTGTATCCCCCGAAACCTTCCGCTCCTGGGAACGCCGGCAGGGCTCCCTTCTCCGCCGCCACCGAAGCCGCCGCCGCCGCAGCTCCAGATGTGGCCTCCGTTGTGGCCGACGTCTGCGTCTGCGCGACAGCAATTAGACCAGGCACTACTGCAACGGCGAGTAAACCCAGAGAGGGATGAATACGCATGCACAGCCTCCGAAACAAAGTCGTCGCAGGAACGCATGCCTCTCCTTCCTATTGCACAACGCCGAACGCGCGGGTGCCATGACTCTTGGCGCAGGGGCCCCATGAGCATGCCCATTCAGTTCCACATCCCCTAATCTCTCGAAGAAAGCGCGGCATTTTTTTGTTTCATCCGCCATATTGCCTCTCCCCCACAATCTTGCGAAACTCCCCGCAGGTGCACGCAGAACGTCATCTCCGGCGACCTCCTCCAACTCGCCCTTACCGGCCGCTTCGATATCATCATCCACGGCTGCAACTGCCAAAACACGATGGGCAGCGGCATCGCCCTCTCCATCAAAAAGCTTTTCCCCGAGGCCTACGAAGCCGACCTCAAAACCAAAAAGGGCGATCGCCAAAAACTCGGCACCCTCTCCACCGCCGAAATCCACCGCCCTCGTCATCGTCAACGCCTACACCCAATTCGACTACAAAGGCCCCCGCCCCAACGCCGACTACCATGCGATCCGCGCCGCCTTCACCGAAATAAAATCCCGCTTCCCCGGCCGCTCTCGCTCCTTCCACTTATTTTCCCCCACCCCGCCTCCCGCGTTATAATGCCCCCATTCGCACCCGAGGATCACGGATGATCTCCCCGCCCCAAACCTCCGTTACCTCCTATCGCAAGAAGATATGGGTCCTCCCCAGCCTGGATCCCACCCAGGAATTACAGGCCCAGGATCTCGCCAATCAGCTCCAACTCCCCCCCCTCATCGCCCGCATCCTCATCACCCGCGGCCTCACCACCCCCGCCTCCGCCGCCGCCTTCCTCGACCCAAAATTCAAAGACCTCCTCTCCCCATACCTCCTCCCCAACATGCCCCCGGCCGCCGACCGCATCGTCCAGGCCATCCGCGCCAACGAAAAAATCACCCTTTACGGCGACTACGACGTCGACGGCATCACCGGCACCACCATGCTCTGGCACCTCCTCAAAACCGCCGGCGCCAACGTGGATTACTACATCCCCCACCGCGTCGACGAAGGCTACGGCCTAAACGCCGATGCCGTCCGCCAACTCATCGAAAGTGGAACGAAGCTCCTCGTCACCATCGACTGCGGCTGCAGCGCCCTCGCCCCCATCACCCTCGCCCGCGAACTCGGCGCCGATGTCATCGTCTCCGACCACCACGAATTCGCCACCCAGGACGGAGTCATCAAGCTTCCGCCCGCCAATGCCATCATCCACCCACGCCTCCCCGAAGACCCCAGTCCCCAGACCCCAGACCCCGCACCCGCCTACCCCAACCCCGATCTCTGCGGCGCCGGCGTCGCCTTCAAACTCGCCTGGGCCGTCGCCCAGAAACTCTCCGGCACCGAAAAAGTCTCCGACCCATACCGCGTCCTGCTCATGGAATTCACCGCCCTCACCGCGCTCGGCACCATCGCCGACGTGGTGCCACTCATGGGCGAAAACCGCATCATCGTCCGCTTCGGCCTCACCCAGCTCCTCCGGACCCAAAACCCCGGACTCCTCGCCCTCATCCACGCCGCCGGCTACGGAAAAGACTAAACCGGCGCCCGCAAAAAAATCGACTGCACCGCCGTCGGCTTCGCCCTCGCCCCGCGCCTCAACGCCGCCGGCCGCATGGGCCACGCAAGAGAAGCCGTCGAACTCCTCACCACCGCCACGGGCGAACGCGCCGAAGAAATCGCCCAATACCTCGAATCCCAAAACAAAAACCGCCAATCGAACGAAAGAAAAATGCTGGAAGTCGCGAGAGCGCAAATCGAACATCGAAAATCGAAAATCGAAAATGCGGATTCGGTGATCGTGGTATCGCACGAGAGTTTCCACGCCGGCATCGTCGGCATCGTCGCCTCCCGCATCGTCGACCTCTACCACCGCCCCACCTTCGTCCTCGCCCAAAATGAAGTCGAACTCCACGGCTCCGCCCGCTCCATCGCCGGCTTCGAACTCCACCTCGCCATCGAGCACACCCGCGACCTCCTCATCTCCGGCGGCGGCCACGCCATGGCCGGCGGGGTCAAGCTTCCCCTCGAAAACCTCGACGCCTTCCGCGACCGCCTCAACGCCTTCGCCACCGAAAAACTCACCGACGACCTCCTCACCCCCGCGATGACCCTCGACGGCATCCTCACCCTCGACGACTGCAAACCCGACATCATCGCCCACCTCGAGAAACTCGAACCCTTCGGCCGCGGCAATCCCACGCCCAGGTTCCTCGTCGAAAACGTCCGCCTCACCGCCCCCCCGCGTCGCGTCGGTTCCACCGGCGCCCACCTCCAGCTCACCGTCGCCAGGGGCAACCGCGTCGCCCGCTGCATCGCCTTCAAAATGGGGGACCTCGAACCCCAGCTCCCCGTCGGCACCGACCTCCACCTCGTCGTCGAGCCGAAAATTGACTGCTTCAACGGTCACACGCGCGTCGACCTCGTCGTCTGCGATATCGCCCGCTGCGACAACGAACCCCTCAACGCTCCACAGTCAAACTCCCTCGCCCACCAACCGTCACCGTGACCGCCCCGTCCGCCGCATTGAGAGCACCGGGGGAAGAGGCAATGGACGACCACGGGCTTTTTCCGGAAAACACAACCGTCCCCGCCCCCGTCGCACGCAACTCGTCCAGCAGCGCCGCGTCCCCTCTCCCCCGGTCCGGCCCCAGCAGAATCACCGCGTCACATTGCAAATCCGCTCCCCCATTCAGGAGCAGCGCGAGTCCCGGCAAATTCCCAGGATCCAACATCAGCACCCGCCGCTGGGCATACTCCACCATGACAATGGAATTTGCCCCCGGCGACTTCCCCGACGCCGGCCACAACACCCGCAGGCGCGCCCCGCTTCCGAGCAGCAGCCAGTCACCCGCTTTGACCTCCTCTTCCCGGCTCCCCGCTTTCTTCACCGCATCGTCGATTGACATTCGCGCAAAGGTGGTCGTCCCATCATCGGGCGGCACCAGCACTCGTTTTACGCGGTACCGCTCCACCACCTCGGCCGCATTCTTTGCATGCACCGAATCCATCCCGGTCACCAGCATCGTGCCGAAATGCCGCACGCCGTCGGTTCGCAGCGCCGGCGCGATGGCGGTCGGCACAATGTCCGGCAGATCCCGCGATCCCGCATTCACCAGCAGCGCGTCACCTTCCGGGCCCGCAATGACAACGGCGCTTCCCTGCCCCACGCTCAACACCTGCAACCGAAGCACGCCGGAAGGAGAGTCTGCCGCGTATGCGCCGCCCGCCAGCATTAAGGAAGCCGCCACCACATTCACGATGACCGCGCGCGGCAGGCGAATCCGCCGTCGCAAAACCCACAATACGAGAGGCACGTACAGCAGCACCACCACCCCGACCGGTGGCGCACGCATGGGAATCACCGCCCCGGGAATTTCGCTCAGATGCCGCACGATCGACACCATCCAATGCGCGAAGAACACCGAAATCGTAGCGAATGCTTCACCACCCGCCGCCCACACCAACTCGAGAACCAGTTGGACGAGGGAAAGCATCATGACAAACGCGACAATGGGAAAAGCGATCAACCCGGTGACGACGCCGTACAGCGTCACTTGCTGGAAGTGGAACAACACCAGCGGCACCGACGCGACCGTGCCGATCAGGTTGGCCGTCATCGCCCCGCATATCACCTTTCGCACCTTCAACTTGAATCGCGCCCACCCGGTGTCGGCGAGATCCGCAATGAAAGCAGCGCGGTGCAACGCCCGCGCGAAGAGCGCGGAGTGCACCCGCTCCCCCATCAGCAGGAGCGCCGCGGTGCAGACGAAGGTCAGTTGGAAACCCGCATCGAGGAGATCTGCGGGCCGGATGAAGACGATGCAGATGGCCGCCGCGGCGAGCAGATTCAGGTACGTCGGCGGCCGCCGCATGAGACGGGACATCAGCACCATCACCACGACAATCGCGGCACGCACGACCGGCGGTCCGCATGGCGTCGCCAAGACGTAGGCGACCACGATCGTCGCACAAACCACCTCGCGCCACTGCGGGCGCATTGGAATGAATCGCAGGACGAGCCAGACAACTCCCGCCAGGAACACGATGTGGGCGCCGGAAATGGCGAGCAGGTGGGCGACACCGGCATCGGCGAATGCCCGCGAAACATTGTCGATCGACGGGTCGCGCTGCCCGAGCAGGAGCGCCACCATAGTGTTGGCCGCATCGGCGTCGACGTTGACGGTGTGCTGCAGGAGCTTGCCCCGGAGAGACATTCGCACGTCGGCGAGCCAGTCGCTGCGAACCGTGGAACCACGCTCCGCGAGCACGATCCCGAAACTGCGCGGCACGCGCACCTGGGCGAAGATCCGGTCTGCAGCCAGCTTCCTGCGCATGTCCACACCGCCGGGATTGAGCGCGCTGCGGGGCCTCGAAAGCCAGCCGTACGCCTCGAAGCCATCGCCCTCCCGGATTTCGGGGGCCGTGACATTTGCCCGCCACTTGACCTGCGCGAGGCCGCACGCGCTGATCCAGCCTTGCCCGGTGAGGAGCGACGTCGCTTCCATCGTGAAATAGGTATTTCCATCGCGGCCTGCACCCGCAGCCGGCGCCGCAACGACGCGCCCCCGGATCGTCACCGGCAACTCCCCGTTCAAAGGCGCGAACCGCGCAATGTGCGTCGGCTGCACCTGCCGCTGATTGATCTGCCAGAGCAGCACGCCGGCGAAGAGGATGGCGATCGCGAGGGACACATGCGCCGCCCAGGTCCGGACATTCCCCTCAAGCATGCATTCGGCAACCGCCCACGCGACGAGCGCGACCAGAGCGGCCGCTGCAGCCGCGACTGCCGGGCACGCGATGCCGTTGCAAATCGCTATGCCGAGAAGCAAAAGCGCCGCCGCCGGCACCAAGGGGTGGTGCCGGAGGAAAATCCACGGGTGCTTGGTGCCGGTCGAGGTCACCGCAGCACGCTACCATGCGTGAAACACGCGTCAATGAAAATTTGTCCGAAGGCGAAGAGCTCCGTACAATCCCGGGATGAATGTCAGCCTTTTTGTGACGTGTCTCGGCGATCTTTTTTCTCCCGACGTGGGTATGGCCACCGTGAAGGTGCTGGAGCACTTCGGTTGCGCTGTCGATTTCCCCGAGGACCAGACCTGCTGCGGCCAACCGCAGTACAACAACGGTTACCCGGGAGAGGCCCGCACGCTTGCCGAGCGGATGATCCGGGTCTTCAAGAAAAGCGATTATGTGGTGACCCCTTCCGGTTCGTGCTGTGCGATGGTCCGCGAGCACTACCCGCTGTTGTTCAAGGACGACAAGCAGTGGGAGAACGACGCCCTCGAGTTCGTCGCCAAGACATACGAACTGGTGGAGTTTCTCACGAAGATCCTGAAGGTGGATATCACCGGCCTTGCACTGCCGAAGCCGACGGCGGTCACTTATCACTACACCTGCCACACGCGCGGCCTGCACATGAACGAGGGGCCGGCGCTTAATCTCCTGAAGAACCTGGGCAATGCGACCTTTGTGCCGCTGGAGAAGTTCGACCAATGCTGCGGGTTTGGGGGGACGTTCGCGGTGAAGTACACCGATATTTCGGCGGCGATTGTCCGTGACAAGGTCGCCTGCGGGAACGCGACGCACGCGGAAGTGATGATCGTGAACGACGCCGGTTGCGCCATGAACATCGGCGGCGCGTGTCATCGTTTTGGCGCCAGTTTCAAGCCGCAACATCTCGCGCAGCTTCTGGCGGCGGCCATCGACAACAAGAAATCCTGACACATTGGAGTTCACGCACCCGCGTGTGATCACATGCCGGAAATCCTCGACAATCCACTGCATCCCTCCTCGCCTCCTTCCTCGCAGCATCTGCCGCCATCCGCGGGCGCGCCGGGTTCGGACAATGCGTTGCACAACCCCGGCAACGTGCATGCCCCGGACCATCCGCGCGGAATGGCGTTGCCGGTGTTCAATCCGGACTTCAAGGCGGCAGCACATCTGTCGTCGAACGATGAGCTGCTGCATGCGGCGCATGAAAACTCGATCGTGAAGAAGTGGTACGACCGGCGGAACCTGCTGGCGACGGAGCTTCCGGACGGGAATGGGCTGCGGGCACTGGCGGGGAATATCAAGGCCCACACGCTGGATCATCTGGATTACTACCTCGAGCAGTTCGAGGCCAATGTCCTCAAGAACGGCGGGCACGTGCATTTTGCTTCCAATGCAGAGGAAGCAAACGAGATCGTCGTGCAGATTGCGAAGCAGACGAATTCGAAGCTGGTCGTGAAGTCGAAGTCGATGGTTTCTGAAGAGACGGAACTCAATCATGCGCTGATCGCGGCGGGGATTGAGACGGTGGAGACGGACCTGGGCGAGCTCATTGTGCAGGTGGCGAACGATCATCCGTCACACTTGGTGTATCCGATCGTGCATATGCGGGCGAAGCAGATCGGCGAGGTGTTTGCGAAGTTCTTCAATGTGCCGTTCACGGATGATCCGCAGGCTCTGGCGGAGATGGCGCGGGTGTATTTGCGCGACCGGTTCAACAAGGCGGACATGGGGGTGAGCGGGGTGAATTTCGGGGTGGCGGAGACGGGGTCGATTGTCTTGTGCACGAACGAGGGGAACGGGCGCATGTGCACGAGCCGGATGCGGGTGCATGTTGCGTTGATGGGGATGGAGAAGCTGATTCCGCGGTTCCAGGATTTGCCGGTGTTTTTGAAGCTGCTGGCGCGGTCCGCGGGCGGGCAGCCGATCACGCAGTATTCGAACATCATCACGGGGCCGAAACGGAGCGGGGAATTTGATGGGCCGGACGAGTTCCATGTGATCATCATGGACAACGGCCGGTCGCGGATTCTGGCGTCGGATTATCGGGATACCTTGCGGTGCATTCGCTGTGGGGCGTGTTTGAACGCGTGCCCGATTTATCGCAAGGTGGGCGGGCATACGTATGGGTCGATTTATCCGGGGCCGATCGGGGCGTTGATTACGCCGCTGTTCAACGGGCTGGAGCATCACGAGCATTTGCCGCAGGCGACGAGTCTTTGCGGGGCGTGCTATGAGGCGTGTCCGGTGAAGATCAACATTCCGGAGATGTTGATTGCGATGAAGGGGGATTTGAAGCTGGTGGGGAAGACGCCGTGGTATGAGAAGTATATTTTCGCCCTGTGGACGATGGGGTTGAAGAGCAAGTTTGCGTATGTGATGGGGCAGAAGATGCAGCGGTTTGCGATGCGGCATCTGTTCCGGGCGAAAGATGGGTGGGTGACGAAGCTGCCGGGGCCGGCGAAGGGGTGGACGGAGGTGCGCGATTTTCCGCAGCCGCCGAAGAAATCGTTCCGGGAGCTCTGGAAAGAACGCGAGAAGAGAACGTAAACACGAAGACACGAAGGCCCACAAAGAGAATTTTTATTATGCAGAGTTCGGGTCGGAAGAATCCGTTTTTGAATCGGGAGCCGTTGAAGGGCACGGGGCGGGAGGCATTTTTGCGGCGGGTGCGGAAGGGGTTGGGGCATGAGGAGGGGACGTCGCCGGCGCCGGGGGCTGCGCCGGTTTTGGACCAGTCGTTGATTCGGCAGGTGGCGAGCGATGATGCGGGGCGGGTGGATCGGTTTGTGCGGAAAATGACGGAGAACAAGGGCGTGGTGAAGCGGGTGGGGCCGAATCGGGAGGCGATTCTCGGGGCGATCGATGAGTGCTTTGCAAAGCATTCGATCAAGCGGGTGTTGATGAATCTGCAGGGATTGGGGGCGGAGTTTGACGCGGCGGGGCATGTGAAGGGGCGCGGCGCGGAGGTAGTGGAATGGGGGAGTGCGGAGTGCTTTAAGGAATCGTTTTCGTGCGATGCGTCGATCACGGATGCGCGCGCCGGGCTGGCGGATACGGGGGCGCTGCTGGTGTGGTCTGACCCGGGATTCGGGCGATCGAGCACGTTGGTGGTGCCGGTGCATGTGACGATTCTGCCGGCGTCGCGGATTCTGGGGGACATGATTGATGGGTTTGAGCTGGTGCTGGGGCTGGGGGAAGGGAAGATGCCGTCGAATGTGGTGGTGATTAATGGGCCGTCGAAGACGGGGGATATTGAGATGAAGCTGGTGACGGGGGTGCATGGGCCGAAGTATATGTATTTGATTGTGGTGGATGGGATGTGAGGATGAGCGATCCGCAGCAGTTGCCAGATGATGGGGGATGGCTTTGGACGATGCCTGGTTACTTCTCTGTTGTCATTGCTGTATTGTTGTTGGTGGGGGATTTGCTGGTGGTCGGCCAGTATTTCGGCTGGCTGAGTTTTGAACCCGATCTCGTGGTTGAGCCCTGCTGCTTTGCGTACTTCAACTTGATTCTTGGTCTTGCAGGGATTCGGCCGAAAATATTCGGAGAGCCCGTGACCACACGATGTCGGAGGCTGAGTTACGTCGGGGTGAGTCTGACAATCGTACACATCTTGTTTATTGCGGTTTGCGCCTATATACAGGGTAGCGCGCCAGAGGTGCAAAAATAAAAGAGGCCATGACTCAATGCTGATGCAGTAAAAATGGCCGCAAGGGCCTGATGGCATTTGTTCAGCAAGTCGATGGCCACTTTTCTTATCGACCGGGGGGCGGGGGGTGATAAGTAATTCCTGGCGAATTTTTGCGGCCATGATCCCCCCTATTTGAGTGCACTACCCCGGCCCGAAGCCGGGGCTATGTTGCGGACGCTGGGGCGTCTTCGCTGAACAAGGCTTCGACAAATTCTTCGGGGTCGAACGGTTCCATGTCTTCGGGCTTTTCGCCGAGGCCGACGAATTTCACCGGCAAATTCAGTTGGTGGCGGATGGCGATGACAATGCCGCCCTTCGCGGTGCCGTCGAGTTTGGCGAGGAAAATGCCGGTGACTTGAACGGCCTTCATGAATTCCTCCGCCTGGCGGATGGCGTTCTGGCCGGTGGTGGCGTCGAGGACGAGGAGGACTTCGTGGGGGGCGCCGGGGATCCGCTTGTCGATGACGCGGCGGATCTTGGAAAGCTCGCGCATCAGGTTGTCCTGGGTGTGGAGGCGGCCGGCCGTGTCGACGATGAGAACATCAATGTTGCGGGAGATTGCGGCATCGCAGGCATCGAACGCAACGGCGGCGGGGTCGGAGCCCTGGGCGTGCTTGACGATCTGCACGTCGATGCGCTGTGCCCAGATGGAGAGCTGTTCGACGGCGGCGGCGCGGAAGGTGTCGCAGGCGGCCACCATGACGGACTTGCCCTGCGATTTCAGGTGCTGGGCGAGCTTGGCAATGGAGGTGGTCTTGCCGGCGCCGTTGATGCCGGAGACGAGGATCACGGTCGGACCCGCCGGGGCGGAATGAAGTTCGCGGGATTCCGGGGGCCAGTAGGATTTCATCTCCGCTGTGAGGACCTCGAGAACTTCATCGCCGGAGGAGATTTTGCCTTCTTTCCAGACGGCGTTGAGGTCGGTCATGATTTTGTTCGTGGCTTTGACGCCGAGGTCGGAGGTGATGAGGCGTTGTTCGAGTTCGTCGAGGAGCTCCTGGTCGAGTTTGCGGCCGCGGAGGAGGGAGCGGAGGCCGCCGACGAAAACGTCGCGGGTCTTGGTGAGGCCGGACTTCAGTTTGTCGACGGAGGCCTGGTAAGCGCCGGAGACGGCGCCGGTGGTTTTGTTGAAAGCTTTTTTGATGAAATCGAAGGCCATGGGTACTCCGGAGTTTCGAGATGGAGGATTGTAGCGGGGGAAACGACGAAACTCGAAGGGGCGGAGGAAGGACAGGGTCTAGGGAATGGATATGTGGTTGCGAGCGGCGGAGTCATATCGGGGGCTCCTTTGTTGCGAGGGCGAGCATGGCTTGGGCGGCGGCGAGGGTGGGGGCGTCCTTTTCAGAGGTAAAGCTGGGGATGAGGAGTTTGAGGAAGGTGGGGTTGGTGAGGAGTGCTTCTCCCTGAGGGGAGATGGAAAGGATTGAGTTGGTCGCAATGCCGTGCGAGTGTGGCGTTTTTTGGGCGGAAATGGGGTTTTTGGCGGGGAGGATCTCGGGTGGGTGCGAGTCTGCAGGGGAGTTGGTCGCGTGGGGGTGCGAGGCTGCGAGGCGACGGATCTGGCGGCGGGAGGGTGCGTAGGGCTGTATCAAACGGCGGGGCGGTACCGGGCGTCGGCGTTGTCGACGTTTCTGCACCGGATCGTAGTGAACCTCGCGATCGATGCGCGGCGTGGACGGCGGCCGGTGCTGCGGTTGGCGGGATTGGAGGATGATCCGACGAGGATTGAGCGGGAGCGTTGGAAGGATCAGATCAGGATCAGGTGACCGGGGAATAAAAAACCACGGATTGCTCCGTGGTTCTTCTTGTATTACTGGTTAGCGGTGCGTGCGGGGGTCAGCGTCTCCAGAAGCAGCTGCCATCACGTCGGGGGCCGTTGCCGTCGCGCGGGCCGGGGCCAGGTCCGAAGCCACGCATTCCCATGCGGCCGTAACCGCGGCCGCCGTTGCCATAGAAGGGGCAGATTCCAGGGGTGGCTGGAAGAGGCGCGTTGGCGTTAGCGGAGGGCTGGGTCGTGGAGGCGGATGGAGCGGGGGCGATGGGGCCGAAGCCGGGGGCACAGTACCAGCCGCACCTGGCGCAGACCGTTGGGGCGGGAGCAGCGGCGTTGCCGGGCGACGGCTGTGTCGCAGGGGGGTCGGCCGCCAGTGCGGTCACCGCAGATGCAGCGACGAACAAGGCGGCAGCGAATGTTGGTTTGGTCCACATGGTTGGGTCCTTTCACAAGATCCGGGGTGTTCAATGGGTGAGCGTTCGAACCTCACTTATTGAAACGGATCGGGTGCGGACATCCTTCGGTCATTCTGGGGCTTGGGGGGAGGAGCGTTGGAAGATGTGGAAATTGATGGGCATGCTCATGGGAGCCCCTGCCCCAAGAGCATGGGGCCCGGTTTTATGCGCACGCCTGAAGGTATTTTTTGATGGTTTCGTGCATGCCGAATTCGAGGGCATCGGCGATGAGGGCGTGGCCGATGGAGACTTCGGCGAGGAATGGAATGTGTTGGACTAGGGGAGGGAGGTTTTGGAGGTTGAGGTCGTGGCCGGCGTTGAGTTCGAGGCTGGCGGCGTGGGCGCGCTCGGCGGCGGAGGCGAAGCGTTCGAGGGCGAGGTCGCGGTCTTTGCCGCCTTTGGCGAAGGCGGCGGCGTAGGGTTCGGTGTAGAGTTCGATGCGGTCGGCGCCGAGTTGTTTTGCGCGTTCGATGTTGCCGGAATCGGGGTCGGCGTCCATGAAGAGGCTCACTCGGCAGCCAAGGGATTTCATTTCGGCGATGAGGGGACGCAGGCGGGATTGCTCGTCGGGGGTGAGGGACCAGCCATGGTCGGAGGTGAAAGCGTCGGTGGTGTCGGGGACGAGGGTGCACTGGGTGGGACGGACGTTGCGGATATGGGGCATGTAGTCGATGAAGGGGTTGCCTTCGATGTTGAATTCGGCGTGGCCCCCCCCATCGTTGTACTGTTTGAGGAGCGTGGCGAGCTGATCGACGTCGTCGGGACGGATGTGGCGTTTGTCGGGGCGCGGGTGGATGGTGATGCCGTGGGCGCCGGCGTCGAGGGCGATTTTGGCGAGGCGCGTGACGGAGGGGAGGTCGAGGGCGCGCGTGTTGCGAAGGGTGGCGACTTTGTTGATGTTGACAGAGAGTTTGGGCATGGGCTGAGTAGCGGCAATCAAGAATCAGGAAGTAAGAAGTTCCGACCGGATAAGTGTAGCAGGCCTCGGCGCGCGTCGCACGTCGAGGCCTGCGGTTCTTCTTGATTCTTGATTCTTCGGTTCTGGATTCTATTTGGATTTGGCGATGCCGATGACCCCGACGGCGATGCGGCCGCCGGCGTTGCCGACGGGTTGGGAGACGAGGTCGTCGGGCTTGGCGTGGAGGACGACGGCGCGGCCGATGATGGGGTCTTTGAGTCCGGCGATGGAGAGGTCGGGGTCGTCGAGGTCGACGGTGGCGGAGCCGGAGGCGTCGGCAGTGACGTTGCCGAGGTCGCCGGCGTGGTGTTGCGGGGAGTTGGGGCCGCCGTGGGGGTGGTGTTCGGGATTGTAGTGACCGCCGGCGGACATGCCGTCGGTGGAGGAGGCGTCGCCGAACTCGTGGATGTGGAAGGCGTGGGTGGAGTTGGGATCGAGGCCGGTGATGGTGCCGTGGATGTGGAGGCCGCCGTTCGGATTCTTGCTGAAAGTGATGGTGCCGGAGGCAGAGTTGCCCTTGGTGGGATAGAGGACGGCGACGGCGGAGTTGACGGACTCCCACATGTTTTCGTGGTGCATCATGGCGCCGGAGCCGGACATGTCGTGATTCATCTGGGACATGTCGTGGTTCTGCATGCCTTGCTGGTCGGCATCATGCATCTTGTTGGCGCAGGCGGTGAGCGCGAGGGCCAGTGCGGGGACGGCAAGCAGACGGATGTTCATGAGAATCTCCGACGAGAAAAAGGTGACATGGACGCGCGCGGGGCGCGTGATAGGCGCATCATGCGAAGGGTTGCGTGCGGCGTCAACTGCGCGTCGGGGATGCGAATGTTGAAAGGGGATGATGGGGTAGGAATGGGGTTATGGTATACTGGCGGTTTGCGTTGGGTCTGACGGCAGGTGCACAATGAGTCATCGTGGCGAAAGCGGTATGTCGCAGTGGTCGAAGGATGCCGAGGGAAATTACGAGGCGTTCCTCGGGTTGCTGGGGCAGAAGGCGCTGTCGATGGTCGAAAGCCGGACGGGGGCGATTGAGGGGGACGCGTCGCAGGGGTATGGCAAGAGCTGGAAGCGGATTGCGGGGATGCTGGGGCGGCTGGCGCCGGTGGGGGTGGAATCCGTGGGACGACTGGCACTGAAGTTTCATATCCCGGATGGGAAATACCGCCAGCAGGTGTTTGCGCTGGAGGAGGGGAACGGGATGATCAGCGTGTATCTGCCGGACGTATCGGCGGCAGCAGTGGCGAAGAAGATCATCGAAGGGCCGGAGGCGGATGGGAAGACGTACCGGATCCCGGGGTCGTCGCAGACGATCGCATTGGAGCTGATTTCGTCGGACCTGCAGGAAGCGCCAAACTTCTGCAAGGCGATGCTGGGGTGGGGACGCAAGGCGTTGAAGGTGACGATGACGCCGATCGCGGACGAGACGCAACTGCGGACGGTGGAGCGTTTGTGCGAGCTGGCGGCCGAGGGCTGGGCAGAGAAGTTGGCACAGCATCAGCAGCAGGCGACGGCGGCGAAGTGAGGGGTGGGGCGGGGCCTGGGGACCGGGGTCTGGGGGTATGTGCGTGCGAACATTTTTTGCGGGGGTTTGCGGCGCGTGGCGGGATGCCTTACGCTACGGGGCTACGCTTTTTAATGGAGCATTTGCGATGGAAATGAAGCTGGCGGTGTTGCCCGGGGATGGGATTGGCGCGGAAGTGATTGCGGCGGGGATGCAGGTGGTGGAGCACGTGGGGAAGAAGTTTGGGCACACTCTCCAGGCGGAGTATGGGGACATCGGGTGGGCGGCGTTGGACAAGGGGCACAAGACGGCGTTGCCGGCGGCGACGAAGGAACTCTGTGCGCGGTCGCAGGCGATTTTCTTCGGGGCGGTGGGGTTGCCGGACCGGGACAAGACGTTGCCGCTGCAGGAGCGTCCGGAGCGCGTGGCGCTGCTGGAATTGCGAAAGGGGTTGTTTGCGAACCTGCGGCACGTGGTGTTGCCGAAGAATTTGAAGCATCTGTGCCCGCTGCGGCCGGAGATCCTGGAGAAGTACAACGGCGGGATGATCGACATCATGATCATCCGGGAACTGACGGGCGGGTTGTATTACGGGCAGCCGCAGGGGATTTCGGGCAATGCGCCGGACCGGAAGGCCGTGGACACGATGGCGTATTCGGAAAATGAAGTGCGGCGAATTTTGAAGGTGGGGTTTGAGACGGCGCGGAAACGGCGGAAGAAGCTCCTCTCCGTGGACAAGGCGAACATCCTGGCGACGTCGCAGCTGTGGCGGGAGACAGCGATTGCGATGGGGAAGGAATATCCGGATGTGCAGCTGGAGCATATGTATGTCGACAATGCGTCGATGCAGTTGCTGCGGCGGGCGTCGGATTTTGATGTGATTGTCACCGAAAATACGTTCGGCGATATTCTTTCCGACGAGGCGTCGATGCTGGCGGGCTCGATTGGCCTCGTGCCGTCGGCATGCCTGGGAAATGAATTCCTCGCGAACTTCGACCCCTCCGCAAAAGGGCTGCCGACGGCGACGCCGTTCTATGAGCCGATCCACGGCAGCGCGCCCGACATTGCCGGCAAGGACCTGGCGAACCCGGTCGGGACGATCCTCACGGCCTCCATGATGCTCCGCTACACGTTCGGGCTGCAGAAGGAAGCGGACGCGATCGACCACGCGACGTTTGCGGTGCTGAATGAGGGGAAAGCGCTGACGGGCGATCTTGGCGGGAAGTCGAAGTGCTCGGAAGTCGCCGGCGCGGTCATCGCAAAGATCTGAGTTTGATTTGCAATTTGATTAAGCCCCCCCACCGCATGTCGAAGAGCTTGCGGTGGTTTTGTTTTTGCTCTGAATCTCAATGGATTCAGGATTTTGTGGATGAGTTGGGTTGAAGGGGTTTTCAATGGCGACAAAGAAGCGTGTGACAGGTAAGAAGAAGAGAACGGCCGACCGGAAGAGCCCGGCGCAGAAGGGAACGGGCAAGGGGGCGAAGAAGGCGTTGGGGCGCTATCGGGAGAAGCGGGATTTCTCCAAGACGCCGGAGCCCACCGGCGGAAAGGGCTCGGGGAAGCAGCTGATTTTCTGTGTGCAGAAGCACCTCGCGTCGCATCTGCATTATGACTTTCGGCTGGAGCATCATGGGGTGCTGTTGTCGTGGGCCGTGCCGAAGGGACCGAGTTTGAATCCGAAGGACAAGCGCCTGGCGATGCGGGTGGAGGATCATCCGTACGACTATCGCACGTTTGAGGGGGTGATCCCGTCCGGGTATGGGGCCGGGGTGGTGATGCTGTGGGATGAAGGGACGTGGCAGCCGGAGGAGGGGTTTGAGAATGTCTCGGCGGCGATTGCGAAGGGGGAGATCAAGTTTCGGCTGGAGGGGGTGAAGTTGAAGGGGAGTTGGGTGCTGGTGCGGACGGGCAAGGCGACCGCCACGGGGGAACGGGAGACGTGGCTGCTGATCAAGCATCGGGATGATTGGGCCGGGGATGTGGATGTGGCGGCGGTGGCGAATCGGAGCGTGAAGTCGGATAAGGATTTTGAGGGGATTTTGAAGGATGCGGATGTGTGGGAGAGCCACGAGCCGGGGAAGGAGGATTTGCGGGCGATTGTGGAGAAAGTGGTGGCGTTGAAGGAGAAGGAGGGCGGGGCTGCGCAGGGTGCATCTCGAAAGAAGAAGCGCGGGGGTTAAGTATGGAACTTCCATGGGCCCGCGCCATCGGTGACGGCGGGTTTTGAGCCGTGGTGCGATTAGACTCTAAGGGTACGCAGCCGGTGGGTGCAGGTGACGGCGAGGGAGCCGTCGCCGACGGCGAAGCCGACGCGCTTGGTGGAGCCGCTGCGCACGTCACCGGCGGCGAGACCCCGGGGGCGGGTGGTTTCGAGGGGGCAGGGGGTGCGGTCTTTCAGGGGCCATTTGCCGGATTTTTCGGCGTCGACGCCGGTGAGGAGGTAGCCGAGCTTGTCGCGCGCGGCGCCGGCACCGTTGCCGTCGCTGTCGGGGAGCCAGGGGATCGAGGGTTCGGCGCCGATGAAGATGAACATGGCGGCGACGTTGATCTGGGAGTCGGCCTTGCCGTCGGTCTGGAGGGTGAGGGCGCGGATGCGGGAATCGCCGTGGATTTCGGTGACTTCCGTAAAGTTCAGAACCGTGATGTTAGGCGTGTTGCGGATGCGGTCGGCGAGATAGTCGGACATGCCGATCCCCAGTTCGCGCCGGATGATCATGTAGACGGTGCGGGCGCAGCGTTCGGCGAGGAACATGGCGGCCTGGCCGGCGGAGTTGCCCGCGCCGACCACGGCGACGTCCTGGCCTTCGTGCAGATCGGCCTCGACCGTCGTACAGGCGTAATAGATGCCCCGGCCGTCGAAAGTGTCGATGTTCTTCGCGCCGAGCTTGCGCCAACGGACGCCGGTGGCGACGAGGACCACCGCGGCGTGCAGCGTGTTACCGCAATCGAGGTGCAGCGCGTGGCGTTCGTTGTCATTTTTGGCCGGGGTGATGCCGGTGACGCAGATGGGCGCGACCATCTTAGCGCCGAACTTCAGCATCTGCAGAACGCCGCGCGTGGCGAGGTCGGCGCCCGAGAGGCCGGAGGGGAAGCCGATGAAGTTCTCGATCTTCGAGGATCCGGCGGCCTGCCCGCCAGGTCCGAGCGAATCGAGGACGACGGTTTTGAGCCCTTCGGAGGCGGCGTAGACCGCGGCAGCGATGCCGGACGGCCCGGCGCCGACAATGGCGAGGTCGACGTTGTCATCAGGGCATTCGGCCCAGATGCCGGCGCACTTGGCAAGTTCGCGCAGCGGCGGGTTGAGGAGAATCTTGCCATCGTTGCAGATGATGGCAGGCGTCTTCGTCGGAGAGCCGATGGATTTGAGGACGTCCTGGCCGCGCGAGTTGGCCGTGTCCAGCCAGGTGAAGGGGACAAAATTTTTGTAAAGGAATTCGCGGACGCGCGTGGTGTCCTTGCAGGCGCCAGGCCCGATGATGCGGATGCCCAGGTTGCCCATGGAATTCAGGAGGAAGCGGCGGGCCTGGAACGCATCGAGGAACACTTCGCCGAGGCGCGGGATGTGGTTGAGAACGTCGCGGAGTCGATCGTACGGGATTTTGAGGCAGGTGGTGGCGCCGCGGGCAACGCCGTCGACGACGATGGGGCGGCGGGTGAGGAGGTCAATGTCGCCGGAGAAATCGCCGGGACGGTGCGTGGCGACGTGGGAACCGTTGTCGGCGGGATTGAGGATTTCGATTTCGCCCGAGAGAACGACGAAGCAGGACATGTCCGGGCTGCCGGCCTTATAGATGGTGTCGCCGTCGGCATAGCGGCATTCCTCGGCGAAGGGGCGAAGGGCATCGATGTCTGCGGCAGAAAGCTTGGGGAACGCGGTTTCGGCGGTATGCATGCGGCACCTCTTGCGGAGTATTGTCGTTCGCGCGCAGCGGGAATACAAACCCCCAGACGGTGTGTATTTTTGCGGACGGCAGGAATCTACGCGTGAATGGCCACCAACGGTGGAAAAAATCTATCGGGGATCGGTCGCAGGCCTGCCGAATGGATGGGTGCCCGCCGGCGGCGTAGGGAGAATGTTGTTGTCACGCTCGAGGATCACGCGATGCAGCCAGAAGAAGGAAGGGACGTCGGCGATGGGGTGGATGGCGAGGGTGGTGTCGCCTTGCTTCAGTGTGACCACGCCGATGGGATGACGGAAAAGGACGAGCGGCTGGTGGGAATCGTAAGGGGCCGTGGCGCAGGTCTGAAAGGTGAGCGTTTGGGACGCATTTGCAGCCCCCCCACCGTCCTGGGGGTGGATGTCGATGGCGCCTTCGAGATTCTTCGCCGCCGGGTCCGGGCAGGCGTATTCGAGCGACAGCTTGTAATCGCCCCCGTCCAGGACGCGCAGATTAAATGTCGCGGCATCTGCCGCAGACCGCTGGGAGGTGATCACTGGATCATGATGCCAGTTGCCGAAATAGCGGCTGCTGGTCTTGGATTCAAGCTTCGCGTTTCCGGCGAGGTGGGCGACGGAGGCGTCAAGCGTTGAATCCAACTGCCGGGAGACGATCGACGGCGCACGGCCCCATGCGTTCTGCAGTTCGCCGTCATAATCGACTTCGATAACAGCATCCTCGCCGGCCGCTTCTAATTGCTGTGGAAGTACGATCGTGAGGAGATCCCCGTTCTGGGAATGTTTCAGTTCGTCTCCATTGCTATTCAGGAAATGGATGGACTTCACGGAGGCACTGAAAGCCGGAACAGTGGCGACATCGCGCGGCATGTTCAAAAGGTGGAGGAAAAGACGGTGCGGCTTGGCCGTCATGACGCCCCAGGGCTGATCAGGAATCGGCGAGGCCGTGGTGCCGTAGATGGAATCGCCGTAGCGCTTCAGCCAGTTGCCAACGTCCGTCAGGTACTCTCGCGATTTTTCCGGAATATTGCCCTCGCCGTCGGGACCGACGTTCAGGATCAGGTTTCCACCGCGCGCGGCGACCGAGGCGAGCAGGTGGATGATTTCCGTCGGCGATTTGAAATTCTGATCGTACTTCTGAAAACCCCAGGAATCAGTGTGGGTGAAGAGCGCTTCCCACGGCGGCGCGATGGGCGTGGGCGGGAATTCAGAGTCGCCGAGGTCGGAAAAATCCCCCAGGCCCTGCCCCACGCGCGAGGAAATCAGGGCATTCGGCTGGAGCTTGCGGATATCGGCAACGAAGTTCGCCGTCTCTTCCTTCGTAAGGCCGCCCGGCATGTCGAACCAGAGGATCGATAGGGGCCCATAGTGGGAGGCAAGTTCACGGATCTGCGGCATCGATTTTTCCGCGTAATATTTCTTCACGTCATTCTCGGACTTCTTGAAATCCCACGTGTTTCCCCCGCCGTCTTTTTCATGCCAGTCGAGATACTGCGAGTAGTAGAAGCCGAAGTGAACGCCGTTCTTCCGGCATGCGTCCGCAAGCGGCGCCATCGGATCTTTGCCGTAGGGCGTGTCATCGACAATGTTGTAATGGCCGCCCATCGGAGCATTCGATTTGAACATCGCGAAGCCCTCGTGATGCTTCGCCGTGATGACGAGGTACTGTGCCCCGGCGTCGTGCACAAACTTGGCCCAGTCGTCGGCATTGAAGTGCGTCGGGTTGAAGGTGGCGGCGAGCTTCTCGTACTCCTTCACCGGAATCTTGCCGCGGTTCATCAGCCATTCGCCGGAGCCGTAATAATCCTTTCCCTTCCACACATTGCCCGCTTCAGAGTAAAGCCCCCAGTGCATGAAGATGCCGAACTTCGCGTCGCGGAACCACTGCGTATCCGGACGCGACGGCTGCGTCGCCGAAATCTCCTTGGACCACCCGGCGGGCATGTCGGGCTCGGCGGCACGCAGGGTGATCATGGGAGTGAAAAGGGCCACGACGGCCATGATGTGAATCAGGTTTCGCATTCGCTTCCTTCCGCGCAACTTGTTGGATGTGGAAGCGTGATTGTACGCGAGGAGGCGGTGCGTGTCAGGAAGTGCAAGGATTCGCTGAAGGGGAATCAGTCGGCGAGTTCGGGCCGGGCCTCGAGATGCTGCCGCAGTTCGTGCCCATCAAGCGGGAGATGCCCGAGCTGCCGGCCTTCGAGGATGGACGCGGTGAGCGCAACATAGGCCGCCTGGTGAAGATTCGCCCCGCCGCCGAGCATCCCTGCTGCCACCGCGAGGAGCGCTTCCTCCGTGCCAAGACGGTCAATCGTGCCGTTGATCGGGCTGGCAAGATATTCGGAGCGAAGCTTCCCTTCCCACGATTCGCCGGGGGTGGGGTGCTGCAGGGCGTCGAAGGCGAGGAGGCCCTTTTTGCCGAGCGGCGTGAGGAGTGCGTTGCCGCGAAGATCGTCCAAAAGGCGGTACGCGAGGGAGGAGACGCCCTGTTCGTGGTCGCGCATGGCGATGCGGATGGCGCGCTCGGTGCCGACGAGCAGGTCCGTGTTGTGGAACCGCACAAGCCGTCCGCGGGAATTGGCGGTGCCGGCGCAAATGCGTTTGAAGCGGCAGGTTTCGTCGCTGCCGCGGGCCTGCTGGAGGATGGCGACACTCAGCGAATCGGTCAGCATACCGATGCCGGCGTCGTAGAGAATGAGCGTGTTCTGATCGTCGGCCGCGCCCGCGTTCGCCCCGTCGCCCGCGCGCAGCCCGGCGAGTTTTTTGAGCTGGTCGAGGATGTAGCGCTCATTGGTGGAATCCGTGGGCGTGGCGGGGCATTCATCCAGCGTGAAAAGTTTCTGCGTATCGACCACGAATCGCGTTTTCGTCGCGATCTTCTTGCGGTTGCGAATCGGAAGCACGTGCACGCCGGCGGCTTCGAGATCATCGATGGCGGCGTCGGAGGCGTCATCCGTGCCCAGCGAGGTCAGCAGCGTCGGTTCCGCCCCCAGCCCGGCGAGATGGCGGGCAATCATCGCGGCGCCGCCGAGATAATCGCGCCGTTCCAGCGGCACAAGCGACATGTTCGGCCCATCGCCCGCGATGTCGGAGGCGTCGCAGTACTGGTAGCGGTCCAGCACGAGGTCGCCGACGATAATGAACGGGCGATCCACGATGTTGTCCATGATGTCGATAAGCGTGTGCTTGCGGATATTGTAGCGCTTGGTGAAAAGCGCAAGCTTCTCCTGCTCGAGATCCAGGCGCTGGGCGTAGTTGTCGATGATGTGCGAGGAGGAGTAAACCACGTCGCCGGAGGAGAAAATCACGCGGCCGCCATAGGATTCCACCGTGTGCTTTTCCTTCAGGAATCCCGGGTGATTGTTGTGCTCGTATTCCCGCCCCTTGATGTAGATGTCGGGCTTGAAGGTGCCAAGGAGATCGACGGCGGTCTGCGTCGGATTGATGTAGACGTAATCGATGAACTCAAGCGCGGCGAGGTTTTCCGCACGAAGCTCCTGCGGCACGTACGGCCGCCCTTCCCCCTTCCCCACGTGCGGGTCCCCGGTGAGCGAGACCACCAGGATGTCACCCTGCTGCTTGGCGAACTGGAAGTAGCGAATGTGCCCGGGATGCACAATGTCGAAGCAGCCGTGGCAATGGACGACCGTTTTGCCCGACGCCCGTGCCGCCGCGCGATGCGAGAGGAGCTGGTTGAGATCGACGATCTTTCGGGGAGCGATGTGCCGATAGCGCGCGGTAGTCATGCCCGCTTTATCGGCCATATCGACCGATTTTCATCACTTTGGCGCAAATGCTGCCAGTTTGCCGATACACGGGGGCATGAATGATGTCATCGAATCGATCTACCGCGACCGGAAATTCACGCTTCCTTCGGGCAAGGTCGTGGAACCGTTTCCCGTGAGCATCAAACGGCAGGAGGGGGATGCCCTCTTCAGGGTGGTCCGCGAAACGAAACCGCAGCGAACCCTGGAAGTCGGCATGGCGTGGGGGTTGTCCAGCCTCTTCATCTGCGAGGCGCTCCGGCAGAACGGGCGGGGATCGCACGTGGCGATCGATCCCTTCCAGGGCAATTTTCATCACGGCGGCGTCTGGAATGTGCAGCGGGCGGGGCTGGGCGATCTCCTGACGTTTTATGAGCGGCCCTCCCAGATGGTGCTCGCCGAGCTGGTGGAGAAGAAGGAACGATTCGATGCAATCTTCATCGATGGAGCCCACCTCTTCGATGCGGCGTTCGTCGATTTCTATTTCGCCGACATGCTCGTTCCGATTGGCGGTCTGCTGATTTTCGATGATCTGTGGATGCCCGCCGTGCGGAAAGTAATCCGGTTCGTCCTCAACAACCGGCATTATGAGATTGCGGAGGAATATCTCGGCGCGAAGCCGGCGTTCCTGCAGCGCCATCTGCAGAATCTCCGGTACCAGACGCGCAAGCGGATGAACGGCAAGCGGAATCTCGGCACCGGCAGCGAGATGGCGCTCCACAAGGGACGGAATGTGAACTGGTGCGTGCTGCGGAAAACCGCTGACGATGATCGGCCCTGGGATCACTTCGCGCCGTTCTGATGCGCCCCCCTCCCGCTTCCAACATCACTCCCCGGACGCTGGAGCCGGCCGCGAGGTAGCCGGCATGTGCATTCCCGACATCGCCCCGTGAATCACCGGCCAGAAGTAATACGCCGCCCCCGCAAGAATCAACAACAAAATAAACGCCCAGGGAATCCGCAGCGCCCGCCGCGGCTCAATCGTGCGCCACTCCTTAGGCTCCGTCGCCGCCGCCTCTTCTGCCGGTTCGATGCGGATGATGTTCACGTTGTGCGGCTTGGCCTTGCGTTCCGCGTCCGCCTTGGAATGGGCATCAAACTCGAGCACCAGTTTCTGCCCGGTGTCCCTGGAATGCGCCAGCACGCGGTATTTCATCGAGGCCTCGCAAAAAGGACGCCCGCGGAGCGGCTCCGCGCACGCCGCAGAATCATGCGTCAGACTTCGTTGGCCACCAGGTCCTGGTACGTCTCGCGCTTGCGGATGACGGTGAAGGCGTCGCCATCGACGAGAACTTCCGCCGCACGCAGCCGCGAGTTGTAATTCGACGACATCGACATGCCGTAAGCGCCCGCCGAGAAAACCGCCATCAGGTCCCCGCGCTTCGCAGGCGCCATGTAGCGGTCCTTCGCCAGGTAATCGCCCGATTCGCACACCGGTCCGACGATATCCACCTTCTCATCCCCTTCCACGCGGAGCGTGCTCGTCCGGTTCGGAGGCGTCAGCGCGTTGCCCGGATTCGCCGGCCAGATGAAGTGATACGACTCATACAGCGTCGGCCGGATCAGGTCATTCATCGCCGCGTCCGTAATGACATACTTCTTACTCCCGGCGGCCTTCGTGTACTGCACCTGCGCCAGCAGGATGCCCGAATTGCACGCAATCGAACGCCCCGGCTCCATGATGATCTGCAGGCCCTTCTCCACGCGTTCCCGCAACAGCGGAACGATCGCTGCGGCATATTCAATGAACGCCGGCGCTTCGTTCCCTTCATAAAACGCCGCAAACCCGCCGCCGAGATCCAGCGTCTCAATCCGAATCCCATCCTTCGCCAGTTCATCGATCAGCGCCAGCGCCTTCGTGATCGCCTCGCTGTACGGCTCAGTGAACTTGATCGGCGAACCGACGTGCAGGTGCAGCCCGTGCAGCCGCACGTTCTTCGCCTTCATCGCCTGCCGGTAAAAGTTCCCGGCACGATCGATGTTGATGCCGAACTTGTCTTCCTTCCGCGCGGTAAACGTCTTCGTGTGCGTCGAGCGGTTCTGCAGATCCGGATTCACGCGCAACGCCGCATGGGCCGTCTTGTTCAGTTCACCGGCGATGCGATCCAGGTTCCAGAATTCCTCTTCCGATTCCACATTGAACGCGCGGACCCCTTCCCCGCCCGCCTGCAGGCCTTCCCGTATTTCCTTGTCGGTCTTCCCCACGCCGGCAAAAAAGATCTTGCTCGGGCTGCATCCCGCCTTCAACGCCCGGAACAGCTCGCCGCCCGACGTCACATCCATCCCCGCCCCTTCCCCAACGAGCGTCCGCAGCAGGTTTACGTTTGGCAGCGACTTGATTGAGTAACAGATGATCGGCTTGAGCGCCGCGAACGCCTCCGCGATCCGGCGGTAATGCGTCAGCAGCGTCGCCTTCGAATAGATGTACGTCGGCGTTCCCACTTCCGCCGCAATGCGGGAAACCGGCACGTTTTCGGCGAACAACTCGCCGTCGCGATACACGAAATGATCCATGGCGCTCCTCAGGTTCCAACGGAGGCAAAGAGGAACGATTATAGCGGAGTTGACCCACCGCGTCAGCGCCGGTCCGTTTCCCTACTTCGTGACCTGCGCATGCGTAATCCCCGACACCAGGGCTACCCCCCCGATCACGTTGCCGATGAACGTCGGCACAATGAATCCGCCGATCGCCTGCGCCCACGAAATATCGCCATGCCACGAGAGCGCAAACGCCTCGACGGCCCCCGCGATCACGTGCGGAAATGCCCCGAGCGAAATCGTGTACGTCAGGATGACGATGATCCAGATGCGCGCCGCCTCCGCAAACGGCAGCAGCCACACGATCATCGCCACCAGCCAGCCCGCAAAAATGCCGCGCAATACCTTCACGTAGAAACTGCCCTGCATCGATTCGAGCGCAATCTTGATCATCGCCTCGTGCACCCGCGGCTCCAGCGCGGAGGTCTTCGCCAGCACCAGCGCGACCACGCACGCGCCCAGCAGGTTCGCCGCCAGGATCACCACCCACATCCGCGCCACGTTCCGCAGCCGCGACCAGTCCCGCAACAGCGGCAGGATCGGCGTGAGCGTGTTTTCCGTGAACAACTGCTGCCGCCCCAGGATCACCAGCAGGAACCCCAGCGAATACCCCAGCTTCGTGATCAGCGGCGCCCATTCCGCCTCCGGCAGATGTGCCTTGAGCAGCGCCGGTGCAATCGACGAAAACCCCATCGACAACCCCGCCGCCACGCCCGACCAGAACAGCGAAAACGACGGCCGCGACAGCTCCTCCTCCGCCTCCGCCAGCACCGTCTCATAGACAACCCGCCCCGACGGCGACTTGCGCTCCTCCGATTCCTCAGACTCCTCCTCGCCCTTGGACCCCTGCTTCCTCTCCGATTCCTGCTCTTCCTCGCCGCCGTTCTTTTCATCTTTGGCCATGCAATCCCCTCACTTCTTCTTGCCGAATTCCTCGTGCAGCTTCAGCTCCTCCTTGTCCACGTGCCGCGCCATCCCCGGCGGCGGCGCCACCGGCGACTCCCGTGCCGTGATGCTCTGCGACCGCGTCATCCAGTCGCGCGTCAGGTAATCGTCCAGCGTCAGCGAGAACATGATCCCCAGCCACAGCACCCCCGCAATCACGAACACCGACGTGATCCTGCTCGAAAATCGCACGTGCATGAAATACAGCACCACCAGCACCGCCTTGCAGACGGCGATCGCGATCGCCACCGTGAGCGAGAACTTCCCCAGCGGCAGGTGATTCATCCCCACCGTCAATGCCAGCAGCAACAGCAACGCCACGTACACGCCGAACTGCCACAGCACCGAAGGCTCAGATTTTTCCGACGTCTGCGAGCCCATCACTTCACCAGGTAGAGACACGGGAGGAGGAAGATCCAGACAATGTCCACGAAATGCCAGTACAACGCGATGATCTCGATCGGGTCCGTGTTCTTCCCCGGCCCGACGTAATGGCGCCGCGACACCATGATCAGGAGGAACGTCAGCAGCGACAGCCCCACCAGCATGTGCGTCGCGTGCAGCAGCGTCATCACGAAATAATAAAACATGAACAGCTCGGCATGCCGGGGGTCCACATCCGCCGGCCACGAACCCATATCGAAATTGATCGCCGGGATCAGGTGATCGCGGTATTCCAGCACGTACTCCGTGCCCTTGATCCCCAGAAACGCCAGCCCGAGCACAATTGTGGCGATCAGCGTCACGATCACCGCCCCGCGCCGATGGTGCCGCGCAAAATGCACGCAGAGCGCTATCGTGAACGAGCTGCTCAAAAGCACCGCCGTGTTGATCGCCCCCAGGTCCTCGTGCAGCCGATGCGATGCTTCCGCAAACGCGTGCGGAAATGCCCACCGATAGATCGTGTACGTGACGAACAGCCCCCCGAAAAACAGAATCTCCGTCGCCAGGAACGTCCACATCCCAAGCGTCGCCGCTTCGCGCTGCTGCAGGTGATCGTCAAACTGATGGGCGACAAGGCTCACGTCACCCCCCTTTCCCCCGGCGCTTCCACCAGCCGATTGAGCGCCGTAGGCAGAATGTTCACGTTCGCCCGCAGATCCAGCGGCGTGCCATTCTGCGCCCGCCGCGCCGGGTAATCGTAAGGACCGCGGTCCACGATCGGTGGATGCTCAAAATTGTCCTTGATCGGCGGCGAACTCGTCTGCCACTCCAGCGTCGTACCGTGAAACGGATTCGGCGGCGCCTTGGGCCCGTACTTCATCGCCCAGACCAAGTAAATCAGCGGCAGCACGTACCCCACCGCCAGGATGCTCGCCCCCGCGCTCGACAACACATTCAACGTCGTGAACTCATGCGGATACGTGTAGTACCGCCGCGGCATCCCCTCGTAACCCAGGATAAACTGCGGGAAAAACGTCAGGTTGAACCCCAGGAAAATCGTCAACGCCGAGATGCGTCCCCACCACTCGTTGTACATCCGTCCGAAAATCTTCGGGAACCAGTAGTGAATCCCGCCGATGTACGCCATCACCATCCCCCCCACCATGATGTAATGGAAATGCGCAATGACGAAGTACGTGTCGTGCACATGCACATCCAGCGCTAGCGCCGCGAGAAACAGCCCCGTCAGCCCGCCAAGCGTGAATAACCCGATGAAACCGAGCACGTACAACATCGGCGTATCAAGTTTGATCGATCCCTTATAAAGCGTCGCCGTCCAGTTGAACACCTTGATCGCCGACGGAATCGCCACGATGTACGAAAGCAGCGAAAACGCCAGCCCCGCATACACCGATTCCCCCGCCACGAACATGTGGTGGCCCCACACCAGGAACCCGACCAGCGCAATCCCCACCGATGCGAACGCCACGAAAATGTACCCAAACACCTGCTTCCGCGAGAACGTCGTCACCACCTCCGACACCACCGCCATCCCCGGCAGAATCATGATGTACACCGCCGGGTGCGAGTAGAACCAGAATAAATGCTGGAACAGCACCGGGTCCCCCCCAAGCGCCGGGTTGAAGATGCCCACCTTGCAGATCCGCTCCACCGCCACCAGCAGCAGCGTAATCGCCAGCACCGGCGTCGCCAGCACCAGGATGATCGAGGTGGAATACGTCGACCACAGGAACAGCGGCATGCGGAACCACGTCATTCCCGGGCATCGCATCGTGTGAATCGTCACAATGAAATTCAAGCCCGTCAGGATCGACGAGAACCCGGTTATGAAGATGCCGATCACCACCAGCACCACGTGCCCATCCGAATACGCCGTCGAAAGTGGCGTGTAAAACGTCCACCCCGTCTCCACGCCCCCGACGATCATCGCCAGGAACGTAAAGAGCCCGCCGAAATTGAACAGGTACCACGACAGAAGGTTGATCTTGGGAAACGCCAGGTCGCGTGCCCCGATCATCATCGGCACAAGGAAATTCCCCAGCGTCGTCGGAATCGACGGGATGAGGAAGAACCACACCATGATCACGCCGTGCAGCGTGAACAGCCGGTTGTACGTGTCCGCCTTGAACAGCTCCGCCTCCGGAAATGCCAGGTTCAGCCGGATCAGCGATGCCGCCGCCCCTCCAAGCGCAAAAAAGAAGGTGATGCTGATAATATAAAGAATGCAGATGCGCTTATGATCCGTCGTGAAAAGCCACGATTTCCAGCCATACCCTTCTTCCAGGTAGCTGGGCTTGTGTTCCACCCGCGGTGCAGGCGCCGGCGCCGGTAATTCAATCACAGACATAATGCTGCCCCGCTTTTCCTCATTTTTTTGCTTCCTTCTGCGCCGGCCCCAGCGACCGGATATACGCCACCAGCTCGTTCAACTGCTCCTCAGATAACTGCCCCTGGTAACTTGGCATGATCGGCGGATACCCCGCCACAATCTTCGCCCGGGAGTTCAAAATCGATTGCCGAAGGTAATCGTCGTTGGCAATCACCGTCCCCCCCGTAGACAGCGGCTGCGGACGGTTGTAAATCCCCGCCAGCGTCGGCGCCTGCGACGAATGACAATTGATGCACCCGTACCGCGTGAACAGCTTTTCCCCCGCCGCCTCCGGCCGATCCTCCATCGGCGCCTGCGCCGCCCACTTCGCGTAATCCCCCGGCTCCATCACGTACACCGTCCCAATCATCTGCGCATGCCCCGTCCCGCAGTATTGTGAGCAAAACAGGCGATACTCCCCCACCCGCTCCGGCACGAACCATTCATGCGAATACCGCCCCGGAATCACATCCTGCTTCACCCGGAACGCCGGCAGAAAGAACGAGTGAATCACATCCTGCGACGTCATCACCAGCTCCACCGCGCGCCCCTTCGGCACGTGCAGCTCGTTGATCTCCTTCCGCCCCGACGGCTGCTGAATCTTCCACATCCACTGCTTGCCGATGACGTGAATCTCCATCGCGTCCCCCGGCGGCCGCGTCATCTTTACGTACAAATCCCCCGCCCACACAAACACCACCAGCATGATGCCCAGCGGTACCAGCGACCACGTCCACTCCAGCCAGTGGTGCTCGCCGATGTCCTCGCCCACATCGTTATCATGCCGCCGACGGTACTTCACCGAAAAAACCACGATCAGCGTCGAAATCAGCAGCGTGAAAAAGCCGCTCAACCCCAGCATGAAATAAAACAGCACATCCACCGAATGGGCCATCGGCGACGCTTCTGGAGGAATCACCAGCGCAAGATCGATCACGTCACCCCCTCCTTCTCTTCCCGCGGCACCTCCGCCATCAGCCTTCGCGTCCGCCGCTGGTCAAACCGCCACAATCCAAACAACATCCCACCCAGAAGGAGCAGCGTCAGCGCCCCCCCGGCGCGCAGCGTGTTCGCCACCGCCAGTCCATACTTCCCCGTCCGCGGGTCGTAGTGATAACAGAACAGCAGCAAACGATCGGTCGGCGTCGCAATCTTGTTCGCCGACGCCTCCACCAGCGACAGCCGAATGTCCGTCGGGTCATAATCGATTCCGAAGAAGTAGCGCGCAATCTTCCCCCCCGGCGTCAAAATCATGATCCCCGCCGGATGAATGTACTGCTGCGTCTTTTCATCCCACCGATAATGAAACCCCACCGCATCCGTCAGCTTCTTGATGTTCTCCTCATCTCCCGTCAAAAACCGCCACCCCGCCGTCGGCACAATGTGCTTCACCCGCGAATACGCATCCAGGTACCCCTCCTTCTTCTCCGTCGCGATCGCCGGCCCCTCCTTCGGATCAAAACTCACCGTCCAAATGTCGTACTCATCCCCCGCCGTCTGCGGAATCGTCTTCACCGTCGACAGCAGATCATTCAGCACCAGCGTGCACAGCATCGGGCACTTCAGATACACCAGCGACAGAATGATCGGCTTCCCCCGCTGCAGATCCTTCAGCCGCACCAGGTTTCCGTTCTCATCCCGGAACTGCAGATCCATCGGCACCTGCGACCCCATCTTCTGATCGATCCCCACCCCGTCCAGCAGCTTCGCCTGCGGCGACTGATCCGCCCCCCGCGCCGCCCCGCCAATCGCTGCACACACAATGAACACCAGCAGCAGCAAGCCCCCTCCCCACCCGCACGCCCCGTCGACAAGGTTTTGCGTTTTGCGTTTTGCGTTTTGCGTTTTCACGTCCGGTTCTCCGTACTCGGTTGCGTCGTCGGATTGATGTACGGCTGCGTGTCCGCACCATTCACCGGCTTCCTCAATTCGCCCGACTGCAGCAGCATCTCCATCGCCCGATCAATCGGAATGTGCACGTGCCCCGGATCCCCCTTGATCGGCCCGTACGAATTCAGCCGCTGCAGTTGCTCCGCCTTCATCTCCGCCAAGTCCTGCGCCGGCGAAGTCGGGTGTCCCGGCGCCGGCTGCAGCGGCTGCTCCAATTGCCGCGGCCGCGGCTCGCCGATTGGCGGCGGCAGCGACTCGTGCATCCCCACATAATGGTTCATCCCCCCCAGCGTCAGCCACAACCCTACATGAATCAGCCCCATCGTCAGCACAAAACACAGGATGAACCTCCAGATCCCGCGCGAGCTCGCGCCCGAGAGTTCGTGCTTCGCTTCTACCACTGCCGGCGGCGGTCCTTTAACCATGCGGCGCCCCCTTCTTCAACTCGATCCGCCCTTCCGCAAGCTGCGTCGGCAGAACAAACAAAAACGCCGCCACCCAGATCCCCCCGATCCCCACCCACGCCGCAAAATCAAGCCAGCTCAACTCAAAGTGCGGCCCCTTCAAAAATGGATCCGGCCGCACCATCCAGTACGCATCCACCACGTGCATCACAAACAACAGCCACGCAATCGTCACCAGCGACTTCATGTACTTCTTCGTCCCGCGGAACAGCAGCAGGAAGAACGGCACAAAGAAATGCAGCGTGATGATCGCCAGCCCGATCCACCGCCACGCCCCTGGCTGCGCCAGCCCTCTATGCACGTAATACCCGTTGTCCTCCCGCGTGTTCCCCATCCAGATCACCAGCAACTGCATGAACGACACATACGTCCACAGGATCACCAGCGTCAGCAGAATGTTCCCCACATCGTTCAGCAGGTTCGGCGAGCTGTTCTCCGGTGGATTCACCGGCGGGCGCGTCAGTGGCGAAATCCCCGCCGTCAATCCCCCCGGCGCTCCCGTGATCCACAGCACGATCACCGCAAATGCCGCCGCCGCAAGCGTCTGCCCCGTCGAAACGATGAAACCGAACGTCGTCGAGTAAAACTCCGTGTCACGCGACATCACCCAGTCCGTCCCCGCGTGCGTCACCGACACCATGTAAAGAATCAGCCCCGCCGCCGACAGCCCGTGCAGCCGCTGCTGCGCCCGCTGGTCCCCCGTCCGCTCCACCTTCAATCCCAGCCGACGCACCCATAACGTCAACCCGATCCACACAAGAAAATACAAGCCATACCGCACCGCAAAGAACGGTACATTCAAATAAGGCTCCCGATGCTTCAGCACTTCCTCCTTTGCCAGCTCCTCCGCATGCGTCCACGGAAACAGGTCGTGCATTCCGAAAAAGATCGGGATAAACAGCACGAGCATCAACGGCGACAGCATCGCCGCAGCCATCGCCACCCGCCGCACAAGCTGCCCCCACGCCCCCCCCGTTAAGTTATGCAGCATCACGAGCGCCATGCTCCCCAGCGTCACCCCTAACCAGAACCAGTACGCGAACAGATACGCATTGAAGAAGTCATACCGCGTGTGCGGCATGATCGCCCCGATGATGCATCCCACCGCGCACAACACCCCGATCCCCAGCGCCACCCACCGTGCCCTCCCCGTCCCGCCAACGCCTTCCAGTGTCGTCTGCGTCATGGCTTCCCCTCCCGCGCCTTCTGCTGTTCCTGCGGCGAAAGCGCCGCCACATCCGCATGCTGGCTCAATTGCAGCGCCTTGATGTACGCCGCAATCCGCCACCGGTCATCCGGCGCCACCCGGTCGTTGTACGGAAACATCGCCCCCAGCCCATTCGTGATCACATTGTAAATGTACGCCGGCGGCGCATTCCGCAGCCGATCCGAATGGTACGACGGCGGCCGCGTGAACCCACGCTGCGGAATCATCCCGTTCCCATCCCCCACCTCCGAATGGCACGGCGTGCAGTAAATCTCAAACCGCTCCTGCCCGCGCTTCAGGTCCGCCGCCGTTATCTCAAACGGATACGGCGTATCCATCGGAATCGCTGTCTGCCACCGCCCGATGATGTTCAACCCCGCCGGTATATCCAGCGGCATCGTCTCCTGCGTGTCCTCCCGCGACACCGTGTGCGGCACCAGCGGCCGCGCCTCGCTCCCATTCGCAAACAACACCGTCTCCGCATACGGCTTCAACTTGATCTGATCCGCCATGTCATCCCGCTTGCACCCCGTAAACGCGCCGCACACCATCATGCCCAACACCAGAACACGCGATCCCATCGCTTCGAGGCGCCCAGCCAGGGTTTTGTGTTTTGTGTTTTGCGTTTCGCGTTTTCCCCTCATTCCGGCACCTCCAACACCCGCAAAGGCGCCAATCCCTCCAGGAACCGTCGCACCGCCCCCTCGTTGAATTTCGGATCCTCCGCCTCAATGCACAAAAAGAACCGGTTGTGCGACGCCGCCTCAAACGCTTCCACGTTGAACACCGGATGATGCAGCCGAGGCAACCCGTTCTGATACAGCATCGCAATCGCCGACGTCAGCGCCGCAAACAGCACCGTCAGCTCAAACGTGATCGGAATCCACGCCGGCCACGAGTTGTACGGCCGCCCCCCGATCTGAATGGGATAATTGATCACGTTCGCATACCAGCACATCCCGAACCCCGTCAGCCCCCCGATGATCCCCCCGATCAACGTGCACAGCGGCACCGTCGTCCACCCCATCCCCAGCGCCTCCGCCAGCCCGTCGATCGGAAACGGCGTGTACGCCTCCGCCTTCGTGTACCCCGCCTCCGTCGCCCGCCGCGCCGCCTCCAGAATCTCCTCCGAAGAGCGAAACTCCGCCATCACGCCATAAATCCCTTTCGGTTCAGCAATCACGCTCATGCCGCGCCCCCCGTATCACATCCGAAGTTTTGTGTTTTGTGTTTTGCATTTTGCGTTTCCCCCTCCCCGTTCCCCGCCGCCTCCTTCTCCACCAATTCCCGCATCTCCGAAACCGCAATCACCGGCAGGTACCGGCAGAACAGGATGAACAGCATCAGGAACATCCCCACCGTCCCAAACAGCGTCGCGTAATCCCAGATCGTCGGGTAGTACATCCCCCATTTCGACGGCAGGTAATCGTGATGCAGCGACTGGCACACGATCACGAACCGCTCAAGCCACATCCCCAGCTGTATAAAGTTCGCACAAATCCACAAAATCCACGGATTCCGCCGGATCTTCGAACTCCAGAAAAATTGCGGCACCACGCAGTTGCAGAACACCAGCGTCCACCACGCCGGCCAGTACGCCCCAAACCACCGGTCCTGCATCATCCCGATCTCGTACACGCTCCCCGAATACCACCCCTGGAACGTCTCCGAGTAGTACCCGTAGCAGACGATCAACCCCGTCACCAGCATCAGCTTCGCACAACCCTCCAGGTGCCGTTCCGTGATGATCCCCTGCAGCCCGAAGAACGCCCGCATCGGCACCGCGAGTTGCACCACCATCGCGAACCCGGAAAAGATCGCCCCCGCCACAAAATACGGCGGAAATATCGTCGAATGCCACCCCGGCACGATCCCCGCCGCGAAATCCATGCCCACCACGCTGTGCACCGATACCACCAGCGGCGCCGCCAGCCCCGCCAGCAGTAGGTACGCCTTCTGATACCGCTTCCAGTGCCGCGCCGCCCCGCGCCATCCCAGCGCCATGAACCCGTAAATGTGCCGCGCCGTGCTCCCCTGGTTGTGCCGGTCCCGCATCGTCGCCAGGTCCGGAATCAGCCCCACGTACCAGACCACCCGCGACACCGTCCCATACGTCGATACCGCAAACACATCCCACACCAGCGGACTTCTGAATTGCGGCCACAAATCCATCGTGTTCGGGTACGGCAGCAGAAAATAAAACAGCCACGGTCGCCCCAGGTGCAGCAGCGGGAACAACCCGGCGCAAGCCACCGCAAACAGCGTCATCGCCTCCGCAAACCGGTTGATGCTCGTCCGCCATTCCTGCCGCAGCAAAAGCAGGAACGCCGAAATAAACGTCCCCGCATGCCCGATCCCGATCCACCACACAAAGTTCGTGATCGCAAACCCCCACGCCACCGGAATGTTCACCCCCCAGATCCCCACGCCCCAGATCATCAGCCACAAAATCGCGTAGTTCATCAACATGAACAGCATGAACGCGAGCCCGAACCCCATCAGCCATGTCGTCGTCACCGGCCGCCGCACCAGGTTCGATATCTTGTCCGTCACCGTGATGTATGTGTACTCCGGCGCCACCACCGGATCTTCTTCCAGCCGATCGGGATGTACCGTGTGAATCGTCATGCCGTCCCCCCACGCTTCAGCGCCTTGTTCGGATTCTCTATTCGCTCCAGGTAGCTCGTCCGCGGCTGCGTCGCTAGTTCCGTCAACACCCCATAATCAATCGTCGCCCACGGCTTCCTGTATTTCAGCAGATAAACCGTCGACTCCGCATCATTCAAATCCCCAAAGATGATCGCCTCCGTCGGACACGCCTGCTGGCACGCCGTCATCACCCGCAGCCGCGGCAACGCCTCCGACTTCCCGCCCGGCAGCCACCCATCGACCACCGGCGTCCGCATCTCCGTCTTCCGCCCCGCCGCATCGTTCCGCGTCCACTCCCGCTTCCCATCGATCCGCGCTTCGTTGACGCGCTGCACGCAGTACGTGCACTTCTCCATCACCCCCCTGCTCCGCACCGTCACGTTCGGATTCTTCTGCAAATTCAGCGGTGTCGCCTCGTGCCCGTTGTATTGATAGAAGTTGAACCGCCGCACCTTGTACGGGCAATTGTTCGAGCAGTACCGCGTCCCCACACACCGGTTGTACGTCATCTCGTTGATCCCCTCGTCCGAGTGGCTCGTCGCCTCCACCGGGCACACCACCTCGCACGGCGCGTTCTCGCAATGCTGGCACAGCATCGGCTGGAAGAGCATCTTCACATCCTTCCCCTCCACCGCCTCCGCCAGCGTCCGCGTCTCCTTCTCCCCGTAGTAAACGTCAATCCGCAACCAATGCATCTCCCGCCCCCGCAGCACCTGGTCCCTCCCCACCACCGGAATGTTATTCTCAGATTGGCACGCCACCACGCACGCGTTGCACCCGATGCACGCCGACTGGTCGATCACCATCCCCCACTTGTAACCCCCATACCGAAACTCGTCGTACAGCGACAAGTGCACCGTCGACCCATCCTTGTCCTTCTCGCTCGAATACAAGTCGGGCGTCTCCGCCCGATCCCCCATCGCCGGCAGCTCCCCAACCTCCCGCTCCCGCACAATATCCCGCTCCGCCATCACCTGCGCGTTCTGCGTGCATGCCAGCTCGTGCTCCCCGTCCACCTTCTTCACCTGCACATCCGTCAGCCGCCACCGCTCCTCCCACCGCCGCAGCGGGTTCACATCCACCCCTACATCCCTCAGTACAATCCCCCCGCGCCGCCGACCATACCCCAGGTGCACCGTCACCACATCCTCCGGCTGCCCCGGCTGCACCCACACCGGCACCTTCATCTTCCCCGTCGTCCCCGCAATCTCCACGTGCGGATGCCCCTCCCGCGACTTGTGCTCATATTGCTTGTCGCTCCCCCCGGCCACGCCCAACCGCTCCGCCGTCCGAGGCGACATCAGCGCCGCATTGTCCCACGTCAGCCGCGTCAACGGCTTCGGCAACTCCTGCATCCACCCGTTATTCGCCCACTCCCCCGCCCCAATCGACGGATCCACCCGAAAATTCAACTCAATCCCCGCCTCCTTCTTCCCCCTCAACCCCGCCAACTCCCCCACCGCTGCCCGCACATCCCGCTGCGCTTTCACGGTCGCCGCCGCCGGCGCACTCCCCGCCACCACCCCATCGTGCAGCACCTTGTGCCAACGCTTCTCCTTCTCCTCCTCCCCCGCCTTCCCCCACGCCCCCAGCCACGTCTCCCGCACCAGGTCATACCCATCCACAGTCAACCACTCGTCCCGCTTCCCCGCCGCCCCAACCGCCACCAGCCCCGCCACCACCTCCACACCCGACTTGCTCTGATACAACGGCTCAATCAACGGCTGCACCACCGACGCCGTCCCATCATGTCCCCGGCAATCCCCCCAGTACTCCAGCGCATGCGACGCCGGCACCCGCCACGCACACAACTCCGCCGTCTCGTCGTTGTGCAACCCCACATACACCGCCATCCGCTCCGGCACCCCGTCCCCACTCAACATCGAAAACTTCTTCAACGCCTCCCCAAACCCCACCTCCCCCGGCGCCGAATACACCCCGTTCACCCCCAGGATCAACAGCAAATCCACCTCCCCGCCGTTCATCGCCTTCACCAGCGCCGGCAACGAATTCTCCCCCTCTCCCGCCGGCGAAACCTCCACCCGCTCCACATACTTCACCGTCGTCCCCACCGCCCCCAGCTCTGCATTCATCGCATGCGCCAACGCATGCACCTCCGCCGGCTGATGTTCCCCCGCAATCACCAGCGAGTTCTTCCCCCCCTTCCGCAAATCCTCCCGCGCCGCCTTTACAAACCGCTTCACCTCGTCGCTCAAATCCACCGCCGCCCCCGCATCCGCCAGCAGCGCCGCCACCTTCGGAATCTCCCCGCTCTTCACCGCCACCCGATGATCCGCCATCGCCCCCGTAAACGTCACCGTGCTCTCCGCCACGTACAGCCGCGACATCTCCTCCTCCCCCATCTTCGGAATCATCACATCCCGCGGCGCCAGCGCATCCACCGGCCCCATCTTCTTCCACGCCATCCGCCGCAGCTGCGCAAATTCCCGCGCATACCGCACGCTCCCCGGCTCCTCAAAAAGAAAATGCGCGTCCAGCGAAAATATCCGCTTCGCCTGCAAAAAGTCATACACCGGCGTCAATTCGCGCCCATACACCCGCGAAATGCCCGCCCCCGAATTCCCTCTCCCCCTCGCATCAAACGTATGCCACACCATCGACGGAAACGTCTTCTTCAACTCCCCCATCACCCGCGCCAGCGTCGGCGATGTCTCCGTCCCCGTCAGCACCCGCAGCCGCACCTTCCCCGGCGCCCCCGGCGTGGGGGCCCACGTGGGGGGGGGGCCCCGGGGCCCGCCCCGAGGCGGGGGTGGGGGGGCGGGGCCCCGGGGGGGGGGGCGGGG
>JBQCGD010000181.1:0-19208 GCA_051955985.1 Phycisphaerae bacterium
CTCGGCAACCGGCATCGTCGGAAGGAACCGCTGCTCGGCGGAGGGCAAACCCGCAAGCGCCTCCACATCCCGGTGAATCCCGAGCCCCACCGCCCCTGCCAGCGCCGCTCCCATCGGCGAGAAGTCTGGTGAATTCGAGACTGCGACCGGAATCTGCAGCATGTCGGCAAGAAACTGCATCAGGAAGCGATTCTTCGTTGCACCGCCGTCGGCGTGAATGACGGAAACGGTCAGGCCGCCGGCGGCGTCGCGCATTGAATCGAGGGCGTCTTTGATCTGGTAGGCGATGGCCTCCAACGCGCCACGAATGATGTGATTCCGCGTGGATGCCGCCGAAAGGCCGACGATCGCGGCCCGCGCTTCCGGCGACCAGTGGGGCGCTGACAAACCTGCGAAGGCGGGTACCAGGTAGACGCCGCCGTTGTCCGTCACTGCCAATGCAGCCGCTTCCGTTTCTCCTGCCGACTGGATCAGGCCCATCTGGTCCTTCAGCCACGCGATTGTTGCTGCGGAAAAAGAGATGATGCCTTCGAGGCCATAGGTGGGCTCGCCCTTGTGCGCCCAGACGACCGTTCGAATTCCGGTCTTCGCCAAATGCTTTCCGGTGTTGAGGAGAATGGAAGAGCCGGTGCCGAGCGTCACCTTCGTCTGGCCCGGCGTCAGGCAGCGATGTGCAAGGAGTGCGGCCTGCGAGTCCCCCATTACTCCTGCGATCGTCATGCCGTGTGCTGCGTGGCCGGGGAGGTCGACCTTTCCGAAGAGGGCGGTCGAGTCGCGGATTTCCGGGAGCGCTTTCATTGGCACGCCGAAAAGTTCGCATAGTTCGGCGTCCCAGCTGCGCGTCTCCAGGTTGTACAGCAGCGTGCGGCAGGCGTTTGTGTGATCGGTTGCGAACACCGCGCCGTTGGTCAGGCGATAGAGGAGATAAGTGTCGATCGTTCCTATCAAGGCGTCGCCGCTGGCGACTTTTGCGGCAATCTCGGGTCGGCGTCGGAGCAGGGCGGTGATTTTCGGCCCGGAGAAATAGGAGTCGATTTTCAGGCCGGTTCTGGCGGAGACGACCCCCTCTTTGCCGGCGGTGCGCAACTCGTTGCAGATCGTATCGCCGCGGCGGCACTGCCAGACCACGGCGTTGTGCAGCGGCCTGCCCGTGCCGCGCTCGAAGACGACGAATGTCTCGCGCTGATTCGTAATCGCCAGCGCCCCCAGCTGGCCCGTGAATTTCGTCGCCGCCGACGCCAGGACCGAAATGGAATTCTGAAACAGCTCCTCGGCGTCATGCTCGACATACGCCGGCGCGGGATAGTGTTGCTTGTGATCGAGCGAGAATCGGTCGAGAGGCTGTCCCTCGGCCGTGAACACGATCGATTTGGTGGCGGAGGTGGATTGGTCGAGGGCGAGAATCAGACGGGACATGATGGTTCCGATTAAACCAGACAGGCTTCTCTGGTGGAAAGATACGAAAGAATGGCGGTTTTTGCGAACGCGTGTGAAAGAGAACGACGACGAATGGCGATCGAAAGGGAGGGAATTACAATTTTTTGGCAGCGGCGATCAAGCCTTCCATCGAAAGACCGTAATGGCGGAAGATGTCGGCCTGGGAACCGGTGACGGTGTGCTCGTCGGGGATCGCCATGATCTTGAACCTGGGATGAAGGGTATGCTGGAGGAGGGCACCGGCGACGGCTTCGCCGAGACCGCCGAAGATGGAATGCTCTTCCACGGTGATGATCGCCCGGCATTCGCGTCCGGCCGCAAGGACGGCGGCTGTGTCGAGCGGTTTGATGGTGTGCATCGAAAGCACGCGCGACTGCACGCCCTGCTCGGCAAGGGCTCCCGCCGCCAGATAGGCGTGGATCACAGCTTCGCCCGTCGCGATGAAGCAGAGATCATTCCCCTGGCGCAACTGGATGGCTTTGCCCGCTTCGAACGTGGTCCCGTCCTTATGGAGGCGATACAGGGGCGCCTTTCCGAACCGGATGTAGGTGGGCGTGTGGAACGCTGCCGATTGCCGAATGATTTCGCGCGTTTCGAGATTATCCGCGGGGGCGACGACATCGATGTTGTTGATGGCGCGGAGGGCGGCGAAATCATGGAGGGAGTGGTGGGTGGAGCCGAGCGCCCCGTAGGAAACGCCGGCCGAAATGCCGATGCATTTCACCGGATTTTCGGAGTAGGCGACGTCGTTCTTGATCTGCTCGAGCGCGCGGGCGGTGAGGAAGCAGGCCGGTGACACCGCGTAAACGAGCTTGCCGGCGGAGGCGAGGCCGGCGGCAACGCCGACGAGATTCTGTTCGGCGATGCCGACCTCGACGATCTGGTCCGGCAGCGCCTGGCCGAAGGGCGCGAGCTTGCCGGAGCCACGTGAATCGGAGGTCACCGCGAGGACGTTGCGGTTCTCCTTTGCCATTGCGAGGAGCGTGTCGGCAAATTCTTCGAGGTTCGCCCGGCCCATTTTGAGGCCAAGCTTCTCCGCCATTTCTTTGGCAGCCGGCGAGTACATTGAAGGGGCGGGGGCGCTCATGCGGATTCCACTGAAGGACGAAGACTCAGTCATGATACGAGAAAGGGAGGCTCATTTGGCGGCGCTGAGCGTCGCGTAGCGGGATTCGAGTTCGGACAGGGCGGCCTCGTATTCCTTGTCGGTGGGCACTCCATGGTGCCATTTTGCGACATCTTCCATGAAGGAAACGCCCTTGCCCTTGACGGTGTTGGCAATCACAACGCGCGGCTTGCCAAGGCCGATAGGGGGGATGAGAAGCGGAGTCAGGGCCGAGAAGTCATGCCCGTCGCAGGTGTGCACATCCCAGCCGAAGGCGCGGAATTTTTCATCAAGCGGATCGTTCGAGCAGACATCGCGGGTACGGCCGGAAATCTGCAGGGTGTTGTGATCGACGATGGCGATGAGGTTATCGAGATCGTAGTGCGCCGCCGCCATCGCGGCTTCCCAGTTGGAGCCCTCGGCCAGTTCACCGTCGCCCATCAGGACGTAGGTGCGGAAATCCTTGTTGTCCTTTTTCGCGGCGATTGCACAGCCGACGCCCATGGGCAGGCCGTGCCCGAGGCCGCCGGTGTTCTGCTCGCACCCGGGAACCGCCTTGGTGGGATGTCCGACGTAGGGGGAGTTGTAGTGGCAGAGCGTTTCAAGGTCGCTCATGGGGAAGAAGCCGCGATCCGCGAGGACGACGTAGAGGGCTTCGACGGAATGTCCCTTGGATTGGATGTACCGATCGCGGTTGGGGTCGAGCCGCGATTCTGGGGAGACGCGGAGGATCCGGTTGTAAAGCAGGGTCAGGATATCGATGGAAGAAAGGCCGCCGCCGGTGTGGCCGGCGCCGGCGTGCTTGATGATGCGAAGCATTTCCCCGCGAAGGCGGTTCGCCTTGAGGGCAAGGTCATGATCGGATAACGGCATGGGCGATCCTGGAACGCGGGATGGGCGGCTTACTGGTGATGGTACATGTCCCATCCGAGATAGGTGGAGCAGGCTTCCTGGAGCACCAGCGCCGTCTGGGAGGCATTGACGGCGACGTGATGCTCATACCCATTGCGGCAGACGTAATGCATCAACTGCTGCAGGCCGGGGATGTGGGCCACCGCGCGCTGGCCGAAGGTTTTGAGCTCGTCATCGGTTGTGGTTCCCTGTCCGACGTATCCGCGAATGACGCCGGAGGTGTCATCGGTGGTAAAGCGGGCATAGGTGAGGGGCCCGGCGGGGGTCCGCCCTTCCATCGCGCCGTAGGTATTTTGAACGCCGAGGGTGGATCCGAGAATGGGTGCGTTTGCGATGCGGGTGTCGGGGGCGAAATCCTTGGGCCAGTTCCCGCAGTGGAAGAGGACGCATTTTTCATCGTCGCCGCCGTAGTTGTTGTTCCAATCGACGAGGGCGGAGGGACGGAGCGAGGCGAGAGAAAGCGCGTACATGGAGAGGGCGCCGGTGATGTCGACTTCGCAGGCGGAGGGGAGGAGCTTTTCGGACATCATGGACATGCAGGTACAGACATTGCAGCCCCAGTTCTGCTGCAGGGAGGTCCAGCATTGGATCGCGGTGGCGTCGAGCGCGTTGGCAGAGACGAAGTCATCGAGCACGACCCCGAGCCGCGCCATTTGGACGACCTTGTCGCCGGGAACGCCCTGAGTGGGGGCATATCCGGAGATCTCGGCGATTTTCGCCTTGACGCGGGCATTTTCGACGGAGAGTTTTCCGGCAGCGCCGAGGATGTCGGAGAGGTCGCAGGTGGTGACCGAAATGCCGTAGCGCTCGAGGATCTTTTCTGAGTAACGGACGGTGTTGAAAGCGGTGGGGCGTGCGCCGACGGCGCCGAAGCGGGCGCCGCGGAGACCACGAACGACGCGGCAAACGGCGACAAAGCGCGAGAGGTCGGTTTTGAACGAGGCATCCGTGGGGTGCACGACGTGCCGGGATGTAAGGGTAAAGGGAATGCCGGCCTGCTTGAGGTTGTTGCAGACGGAGATCTTGCCGCAGAAGGCATCGCGGCGGCGTTCGACGCCGAGCGCGTTGAGGTCGTCGGGATAGCCTTGAATGAGGATGGGGACGTTCAACCTGGAGAGCTTGATGGCGTCGAGGATTCCTTTTTCGTCGCCGAAATTGGGAAGGACGACGAGGATGCCGTTGATTTTGTCGCGGTTTTTGGCGAAGAGGTCGGCGCATTTGCGAGCTTCGGCGTGGGTTTCGACCCCGCCGAGCTTGGTTTCTTCGGAAGAGAGCATGACTCCTTCGATCCCGGCGGAATCGAGGAGGGCCTTGATGTTCTTGCGAGCTTCGCCGACGAGGACGTCGGGAAAGAAATCGCGGTTTCCGAAGATAACTCCCAAGGAAATGGGAGAGCGCGGTGTAAGCATGTATAGCCCCTCTACTCGTCCCCCATTTTGACCTTAAAATGCAATAGTTCTACTTGTGAAAGGGAGGAAGCTTCCTGTAATCTCAGGTACATGGTTCAGTTTGATGCAACTCGACCGGATTTTGCGCCGTACGGTTTGACGGTGACGCGGTGGGAACCGACGTTGATGAAACGTCCGGACCGGCATAACGAAATTGAGATGAATCTGCTTGAGCGGGGCTCGGTGACGTATCTGCTGGGGGGGCGGAAGGTGACCGTGGAGAGCGGGCGGCTGACGGTGTTCTGGGCGGCGATACCGCACCAGGTGATTGGGCTGGAAGGGGGGGGAAGCTACCTGGTTGCGACGGTGCCGCTGGCGCGATTTCTGCAATGGGGGCTGCCGGACCGGCTGGTGAATCCGATCCTGCACGGGGAGATCCTGACAGAACGGCGAAAGGAACTGATGGTTCGCGACGTGGCGGCACTGGACCGTTGGCGAGGGGACCTGCAAGCTTCGAGCCAGGAGCGGCAACGGGCCGTGCTGCTGGAGATGCAGGCGAGGCTGCTGAGGTTCGGGATGGGGTTGTCCTCGGAGGCGACGAGGCGTGCATCGCAGGCGTCGCACGTGGAGTCGGCGGCGCTCAGCAAGGCGGAAGAGATCGCGTGTTACCTGGCGAAGCATTATCGGGAGCCGCTGACGACAGAGGACATTGGAAGCGCGGTGGGATTGCACCCGAATTACGCCATGACGCTTTTCAAGACCGTTTTTGCGACGACGTTGACGGAGTATTTGACGCAGCAACGGCTGTCGCATGCGCAGCGGCTGCTGGTGACGACGCGGGCAAAGATCCTGGACATCGCGATGGCGGCGGGGTTCGGCTCGGTGAGCCGGTTCAATGATGTATTCAGGAAGGCGTTTGGATGTTCGCCGCGGGTGTATCGAGAGATGCACCGGATCGCGCCGCAGAATTGAAGTGTGGTCTGGAAAGAGGACGGGGGGCGATGTGTGCGCGGGCTCGGATGTCTTTGATGGGATGTTCCAACCTCAGGCGCCGCGATATCGGCAGCGGTATTCGCGTGGGGAACAGTGACATGCGCGCTGGAATGCCTCGCTGAACCTGCTCATGGAGCCGAAGCCTGATTCGATTGCGACTTGCACGATTTTTTCGTCGGTGGTGACGAGCAGCCGCTCGGCGTGGGAGACGCGGTGCTGGGTCAGGTAATCGATCAACGTCATGCCGAAGGCTTTCCGGAAGAGGCTCATGGCGTAGTTGGGGTGGAGGCTGACGGAATCGGCGATCATTTCGATGGTGAGGGGCTCGACATAGCGTCGGGCGATCATCTGTGCCATCTGTTCCGCCTTGTTGAAGCCGGTGTCGGTGACGGTTGCGGGCGAGGTGCTTTTCGGTGTCGCTTCTGGTTTGGCGAGTGCCATGCGCAGCAGACGCGCTTCCATTTCGAGCAGGACCGCTTCCATGAGGCCGGCGCCGGGGGTGGCCAAATCGACGGTCCAGTCGGCGAAGAGCCGCGCATCGGCTTCGGCTTGTTGAGGATCATTCTCGCTGGCCATCTGGCCGCTCAAGAGGCTCTGCACGAAGGCTTCGGGCAATTTGCACTGGAGGAACCAACTGAGGGGGAGGGTCGCGACGAAGTATTCGGGCTCGTCGCCGCAGTCGACGACCTGGTGGGGCAGGGCGGCCCAGAAGGCGGTTAGCTGGCCGGCTTCAATGCGTACTTTTCGTCCGCCGATGAGATAGGTAACCCATCCGGTTTCGAGGAAGTTCATTTCGATTTCATTGTGGCGGTCGGGGCGTTGCATGCGCGTGGGGCACCAACGGACGCAGGTGAAGCCGTAGGGGGCGAAATCGGGGCGGTTGGGATCGAATCTTTCCATTCCGATGAACTGCCTGCCTTAGGAAACCGGGACTACTTCTGCTGGTGTTGGAAGTATTACTCGGAAAATAGGATTATACTTGGAGTGATCGCTGTGGGTAGAGCGCCGGCAGGACAAAACCTTGCCCGTTCGGAGCTCTCCAATAAACGCCATTTTCTTGTTTGCCCGGACCTGTCGAAACAGAATCAATTCGCCCCTCAGTCTTCGCGGCAGCGTGAAGCAGTTTGACGGCCCGGACGAACCTCCTTTGCCCAAAGGTAGAATTGCTCATGATCGTTTCCGATGCGTCTCTTCCTGCGGCATGGGTTCAGCCGTCGATTCGAACGGGCTGGTATGGCGGCTTGCCGACGTCGCCGAAAGCCGGACGCCGGGGTCGGGAAACGGTTGAAAGCGAGCGGGTGGGGACATGAGTTCGATGCAGGCACACGAGGGGCTCCGGATTTCGAACCTGCGGTGCGAATACCTGGTGAATCCGCTTGGGATCGACGAGCGGCGGCCGCGATTCAGCTGGAACCTTGAATCGGACCGGCGGGGCGTTCGACAGATTTCCTACCGCATCCGCGTGGCGGGCACGCTGGAGGCGCTGGCGCGGGGCGACGGGGAGTTGTGGGACAGCGGGCGGGTGGACGGCGACCAGAACACGCAGGTCGTTTATGGGGGGAAACTGTTGCATTCGCGGGAGGTTTGTTACTGGGATGTAACGGCGTGGGATGGGTCGGGGAATGTCACGAGTTCTGAGCCTGCGCTGTGGACGGTGGGGTTGCTCGAGGCCTCGGACTGGGCGGCCAGGTGGATTGCAGCAGATCCTGAAATCATCAGGCGCGACCGCGATGCGGTGGCGTCGACGCTGCGGGATCCTGGCACGCCGGCATTGTTCCGGAAGGAGTTTGTGGTTCCGGGTGCGATTCGGCGGGCCACGCTTTATGCGAGTGCGCGGGGCGTTTTTGAACTGCGAGCCAATGGGGAGCGTGTGGGTGCAGATGTCTTTGCGCCGGAATGGACGGACTACGAGAAACGCATTCATTACCGCACGTATGATGTCACGGGGATGCTTAAGGCGGGCAGCAATGCTCTGGGGGCCACCCTGGGAGATGGCTGGTGGAGCGGTTATGTGGGCTGGCAGGAGACGCGTGCCCGATATCGATCGCTGGAAAACAGTCTTGTTCTGCAACTCGAGATTGAGTTGGCGAGCGGCGAACGATTCGTGGTCGTCACGGACGACTCGTGGAAATGCAACACCGGGCCGATTTTGTATTCCGACTTCATGATGGGGGAAATGTACGACGCGCGGCGTGAGCGCCGCGGGTGGGATGGGGCTGACTTTTCCGATGAAGGGTGGGTTTCGGCGCGGATGGTGGCGCCGCCAACGGTGCCGCTGGTTGCTCAGCGCTCGGAGCCGGTCCGCGTCATGGAGCAACTGTCGCCGGTCTCCGTGAAGGAAGTCAGACCGGGGGTGCACATTTTTGATCTGGGGCAGAACATCGCGGGTTGGGTTCGGCTGCGTGCCAACGCCGCGGCGGGGACGCGCATCACGGTGCGGCATGGAGAGCGTCTCAACAGCGACGGCACCCTTTACGTGGAGAACCTGCGACGCGCCAAAGCCACGGACATTTACATCTGCAAGGGGGGCGAGGCGCTTTTTGAGCCGCATTTTACTTTTCATGGCTTCCAATACGTGGAAGTGAGCGGTTTGCCTTCTGCGCCGGCTCGCGAGGATGTCGTCGGTTGCGTTGTCCGTTCCGGATTGCACGAAGCGGGGACTTTCGAATGTTCGCACCCGGGGGTGAACCGGCTGTGGCTGAACGGCCTTTGGTCGCAAAAAGATAATTTTCTCTCGGTTCCCACGGATTGTCCGCAGCGCGACGAGCGGCTCGGCTGGATGGGGGATGCGCAGGTATTTCTCCGGACCGCCAGTTACAACATGGACGTCGCCGCGTTCTTTACGAAGTGGATGATCGACGTGGAGGACGCCCAGACGCCCGAGGGCGTGTTTCCCGACACGGCGCCGCGGCTGCGCGAGGGGGAGAACTTTGTCGGGCTTGGGAACCTTGGCGGCGCGGCAGGGTGGGCGGACGCGGGCGTGATCGTTCCTTATACGATCTGGCGCGTCTATGGCGATCGCCGCATTTTGGAACGGCACTATGCGGCGATGGTCAAGTGGGTGGAGTGGGTCGCGTCAGAAAACCCCAACGGCCTGCGCTTGAACGGGCTCGCCAACAATTATGGCGACTGGCTGTGCATCCCGAGCGATACCTCCTTTGGCACGCATTCGCCGATGAAGAACCTGCTTGCCACCGCATACTGGGCGGATGATTGCGCGAAACTGGCCCGCATCGCGCGCGAGCTCGGGCGCAATGCTGATGGGCAGCGCTATCAGAAGATGTTTGAGCACGTTCGCGGTGCGTTTCAAAAGGAGTGGCTCGAACCGAATGGCCGCATTACGACCGATACGCAGACGGGATACCTGCTGGCGCTGGCTTTTGAGCTGGTGCCGGAGACCCTTCGCGCGGCGGCTGTCGGCCATCTCGTAGAGAACATCCGGGCGCTCGACTGGCATTTGAGCACCGGCTTCATCGGGGTGAGCCATCTCAATCCGCAGCTCACGCTGGCGGGCCGCGCGGATGTCGCGTACCGCCTCCTGTTCCGCGATGATTACCCGTCGTGGCTGTACCCGGTGAAACACGGGGCAACGACGATCTGGGAACGCTGGAACGGATGGAGCCATGAGGACGGTTTCTTCAACCCGCAGATGAATTCGTTCAACCACTACTCGCTGGGCTCGGTGGGGGAGTGGTTGTTCCGCCATGTGGCGGGCATCGAACTGGATCCCGAAACGCCCGGCTTCAAGAAGTTCGTTTTGCGGCCGTTTCTGGATCCAGCATTGGCCCACGCGCGGGCCGGTTATCGCTCGATCCAGGGGGAAATTCTGAGCGAGTGGAAGCGGGACGGCAGCCAATTGAACTGGACTATCCGCATTCCGACCAATACGTCGGCCCGGGTGTTTGTGCCGAGCGACGCCGGATCCACCGTGACGGAAGGCGGCAAGTCCCTGGAAGAGGTTGAAGGTCTCCGGGTGCTGGAACGCGCCGGCGATTACCTCGTCTGCGAGGCGGGCTCCGGGCTCTATCGTTTTGCGTCTACCGTGGGGAAGAATCATGCCTAAGTGGTTCGTGGCGGTGCTGTGCATTTCCCTGTTGTGGATCGGGTCACCGGCAAGGGCGGCGTCCACGATGCAACCTGCGACGGCCGAACAGTGGGGTATTTACGAGATCACGCTGCAGGGGCCGAAGGACGGAAACCCGTTCGTTGATGTCCGGATTTCGGCGGTATTCGACAACGGCGACAAGAAGGTGGAAGTGCCGGGATTTTATGACGGGGATGGGGTGTATCGCGTACGGTTCATGCCGGAAATTCAAGGGCACTGGCATTACGAGGTTCACTCGAATCGGTGGGAATTGACGAAGAAATCAGGCGATTTCACCGTCACCCCGCCGGGCAAGGGAAACCATGGGCCCGTGCATGTTCACAACACTTATCACTTTGCCTATGCGGACGGGACGCCGTACGTCTGCGTGGGCACCACGATCTACAACTGGCTCGATACGCCGGAGGAATTGCAGGAAGAAACGCTGAAGACGCTGGCGGCGTCGCCGTTCAACAAGGCCCGCATGCTCCTCACGGAGCAGCCGAAGCCGTACATGAACAAGTACCCGCCGGCGCTCTGGCCATTTGAAGGCAAGCCGCCGCACGATTGGGATTATACGCGGTTCAATCCGGCGTTTTTCCAGCATTACGAGAAGCGCATCGGGCAACTGCGGGACATGGGAATCGAGGCGGATGTGATCCTGTTCAACCCGTACGGGAAGTGGGGTTTCAACTCGATGGATGCGGCGGGGGATGAACGCTTCGTTCGCTACGCGGTTGCACGGTTCAGCGCCTATCGGAACGTCTGGTGGTCGCTGGCGAACGAGTGGGATTTCCTTCGCACCAAAACGGAGGCGGACTGGGATCGCCTGGGGGCGCTCGTGCAGACGTGCGATCCGTACAACCACCTGCGGTCCATCCACAACGGCAACCTGCTTTACGATCACAACAAAGCGTGGGTCACGCATGCGAGCATCCAGAACGGGTTGGCCGTGGAATCGCCGGCGAGTGCCGAAATGTACCGCGACACCTATCGAAAGCCTGTGGTTTACGATGAGGTGAAGTACGAGGGAGATGGTTCGTATCGGTGGGCGGATCTGACGGGGCAGGAGATGGTGCATCGTTTCTGGTGCGGTGCGATCGGGGGGACGTACGTGGGGCACGGCGATTATTTCAATCACGCAGGCAACGACACATGGACGTCGTTCGGCGGGAAGCTTTCCGGTGAGAGTGCACCGCGCATCGGCTTCCTGCGAAAGATTCTGGAGGAGGGGCCGGCGGAGGGATTGGACCCGATTGACAAGTGGAACGACGCAAACGTTGCCGGCCAGGCTGGCAAATACTATTTGATCTACTTCGGCAAAGAAAAGCCGACGAGCTGGAAATTCCAGCTTTACAAGGCGGGAGTGGCGGACGGCATGCGATTCAAAGTGGACGTGATCGACACGTGGAACATGACCATCACACCTGTGGACGGCGAGTTTGTTGCCAAGAAGAGGGATAACTATTCGTTCGCGGACGCCAATGGCCGATCGGTCACGCTTCCGGGAAAAGCGGGGATTGCCCTTCGCATCGTGCGCGTTGAAGGGGAAAATGAATCTTCGCGGGAATCTACGGGCAATTAATCCTGGTGCGGCGGCGTTAAGGCGCTGCCGGTGTCGCTGGTGCCTCTGAGGCAGTGGGGTTTTATACGAGGTCAAAGAGATCATGATGAAGTCGATTTTTGTGGCGTGCATTGCATTGTGCGGGACGGCAGCGTTTGCAGCGCCGATGAAGGTACGCGTCATGGCCAAGGGCGGCCGCGCGGCGTTCGAGATGCCGCACTGGGAGAATTGGCAGTGGAGCGACAACAACGCTTCGCAAAAGTTCGGCGACATCACCGTGGCCCTCTCCGCCAACGACGCGAAACTCGCCGACGTCTCCCGCAAAGCCCTCCTCGAGCAAGGCATGCACCTGGGCGTCGAAGGGCTCGCAGCGCCCGCCGGCGGCGAGATCATCTTGACCATCTCCGGCTTGTCTCCCGGGAAGCACACCCTGGCCACTTATCACAACGAAGTGCGCGACGACGTCTCCACGAGTTATGAAGTCTCCATCGACGGCCGCGTCGTCAATCCCCGCTTTTCGCCTACGCACAACAGGGAAAGTGATTACGACATCGCCTCCACTTACTTCACGGTGGACGCCACCGCAGGCAAGCCGGTCGAAGTCACGTTCAAGCCCACAGCGCCGGGCGGGAGCTGCATCATCAACGGCTTCGAACTGGATCTGGCCGACCCGCGCCTCCGCGCGGCCAAACCGGTGCCTGGGGACTATGACGAGCATGTTGACGCAAAATCGCCCCTGCGCTGGACCGCCCCCGCATCAGCGCATGGCCACCTGCTCTATTTCGGCACCGATCCTGCGGCTGTCGCCAGCGCCGACCAGCACTCTCCGGAATTCAAGGGCGAGCTCCACGACACTCGCTTTCCCCTTCCCGCCCTTGACCACATGAAGACCTATTACTGGCGTGTTGACGAGATCGACAGCAAGAATTCGGCCCCGGTCAAGGGCGACGTCTGGCGGTTCCGGCCGCGCTTCCTCGCTTTTCCGACCGCTGAAGGTTACGGGCGCTTTGCGATCGGCGGGCGCGGCGGACGTGTCATCGAAGTCACCAATCTTGAAGACTCCGATGAAGGCCAGCCGCCGATCCCGGGCAGCTACCGCGCCGCGATTGAAGCAACGGGCCCGCGCACTGTTGTTTTCCGTGTGTCGGGCGTGATCTTTCTCAAACGCCCCTGCCCCATTTTCCATCCCTACATCACCGTCGCGGGGCAGACGGCTCCGGGCGACGGCATCTGCATCGCCAATTATTCTGCCGGGCTTGCGACCCACGACGCCATCGTGCGATTTATTCGTGTCCGCGTGGGCGACAAGAGCCACAAGGCGATGGACGGCCTCGGGCTCGGCTACTCTGACGACAGCATCATTGATCACTGCTCGATCAGCTGGGCGATGGATGAGGGCACGAGCTCCCGCGGCGGGCACAACATCACGTTCCAATGGAACGTCATCTCGGAGATGTTGCAGCACGCGTATCACTACAACGCGCACGATCGGGCCAAGTTTGAAACGCACGCTTTCGCGGGTTCGATCTCGGGCGATATCGGGTCCTTTCACCACAACCTTCTGGCGCACTGTACGGACCGCAACTGGTCCCTTGCCGGCGGACTCGATCAGGCGGGCCACTATGCCGGTCGCCTCGATATCCGGGATAACGTTGTCTACAACTGGACAGCGCGCACCACTGACGGCGGCGTCAAAGACCTCGATTACGTCGACAACTATTACAAGCCCTACCCCCAGCAGACCAAATGCGTCGACTGGCTGCTCCGTCTTGATCCGATCAACGATGCCTGGGGCAAAGAGCGGATCTACATGGCCGGCAATGTGATGGAAGGTTTCAACTACGACAACGACAACTGGGTGGCGTTCGATCAGAACAAGAAGGAGAAGCGGTCGCGCGACCAGATCATCCAAATGGTGCGCGTGAACAAGCCGCTGTATCCGTCGTACATCACTGAAGAAAGCGCCCGGTCCGCTTATCCGCGCGTTCTCGCCAACGCGGGGGCCACGCTTCCGAAACGGGATGTGATCGACGAGCGAATCGTCCGCGAGGTGCGGACCGGCACCGTCGATTACGAAGGTGCCAAGGGGAAGACCTGGAACCCGCCGAGCCCCAATTTCCCTGGCATCATCGACAGCCAGACGGACGTGCACGACGCGGACAACTCACCCGTCGCGCCGTGGCCGGAATATAAAACGTACAATGTTCTGAAGGACAGCGATCGCGACGGCATGCCGGATGACTGGGAAGTCGCCCATGGTCTGAATCCGAAGGACGCCTCGGACGAGAACGGGGATTACAACGGGGATGGCTATACGAACCTTGAGAAGTACTTGAACTCGCTCACGGGCGAATACAAGGCGGAAAAGAAGCAGTGAGGATGTGGTATTGTTTTATCGGGTTGTGCTGTCGATGAAACGAAGCACCGGCGCTTAGGCAGTTCTACTCGCATGTGGGCCGTGTCGCGGCGTGGCGGATTTATTTTCGCGCCTGAAGAGGGTGGCGGCGAAGCTTTTTTTGCGGCATCCGGGCTCGCCGGCACCAGGGTGGAGCGCGAGGGTGAGCTCGGCGATAGGGCACAAATCTACCTTACTTTTCGGGAAATAACTCCGCGGGCGCAGGTAGATTTCCTAAAAAAAAAGATCAGAATCATGTACGCTGAGTCCAAATCGGTCCACTCAGCCTGACGGAGCCTGAAATCCATGTCCAGGCTTTTATTGACACTTCGAATGATGGCGATCGCGGAGACGTGCACAGTGCTCAAGACGCGGCGGGCGGTGGTCGTCTGCCCGATAGTTGGTGTTGCCGGTGGATGCGGAATACGAACGGCCAAAAGGATTTGGGCATCTCCAGGCTCAATCCAGCCGGCGGAGCGATGCAGTAAAGAGGTGAGGTTGTGTGGACGCAAAGTGTTGCCTCGGTCGTGGAAGAGCCCTCTCCGGAACTGGGGCTCCTTTCCGGAGCATCCCGCTACGACTTGGATGAAATAGACATGCCTGGCAAGCGGAAAAGTGCTACTCGCCAGATTCAATCGCGTCGAGTCGCGCTGGCGTTCCCCGGACTGTTCGCTAATTTCCACGCGGTTGCACGCGGAATCATGGCGTACGCGCGGGAGCACGGGAATTGGACTTTCACGACGAGCGGCGAAGCCCATGATTTGCCGTTGCGCGCGATGAAACGATGGTCCGGGGACGGAATCATCTGCATTCCGAAGACCGAGCAGGAGATGAAGTTTGCGCGGGAGCTCGGGATACCCGCAGTCACGTTCCTGGGCTTCATGAAGAATTCCGGCATCCCGCGGGTGATGATTGATCCGGCGGCGATCGGGAGGATGGCGGCGGAGCATCTGCTGTCGCGCGGGTACAAGAACTTTGCGTTTTATGGGGTGGAAGAGGCGTATTACTCCACCGCGCGTGAAGCGGAATTCACGTCGGTGCTGACGCGCGAGAACTTTTCGGTGAGCCGGTACATTTCGCCGGCGATCCATGGGGAGCGCAATCCGTGGGACGACGAGATTGACAATCTGTGCAGGTGGATCAAGACGCTGCCTTCGCCGGTGGGCATCTTTGCGATGAGCGATTCGCGGGCGCGGATGATTGCGGATGCGTGCCGCATCGTGAAGCGGGATGTTCCGAAGGACGTGGGCATCATCGGGGTGGACAACGACCTGCTCGATTGCGAGCTCGGATCGCCGAAACTGACCTCGATCCAGTGCGACTGGTGGGAACTGGGATTCCGGACGGCAAAGCTGCTGGATGCGTTGATGAACGGTGCGACGCCGTCGAATGTGGATCAGTTGATCCCGCCAACGGGGATTGTGCCGCGGGCATCTACAGACATTACGATTGTGGATCATCCGGCGGTCGCGAAGGCGGTCGATTATGTGCAGCGGAATCTGACGGGGTGTTTCGGCGTAAAAGCGATGGTGGCCGAAGCGGGCGTGTCTCGCCGTTATCTTGAACACTCATTCATTCGGGCGATTCGCAGGACGCCGGCGGAGTACCTGGCACAGGCCCGGGTGAGCCGGGCCAAGGAACTGCTGCAGACGACGCACCTGCCGTTGGGGCAAATCTCACGGGAGTGCGGTTTCAGCGACATGCGTCAATTCCGTCGGGTGTTCAGCCGGCTGGAGAAGATGACCCCTGGGCAGTATCGGAAACTGGAAAACAGGCGGGGTACCGATCGGACACGGATCTAAGCAGCGTGGCACATCACGCGCAGTGTCTCGAGAGATCGGGCAGGGAAATCAGCCGCGGCAATTGACGGAGATTCAGCGAACATGCGTATACGTGCACGCCACTTGGGGGCGATCGTTTTAACTTTGGCCAGTGTCACAGCTACGGGTTGGGCGCGCGAATCGTGGCCGGTGCCGGGAGCGGAGGATCAGGCGCGACTGAAAAGTTACGACCAGTATGAGAAGGATTTGCAGGCGAAGTTGAAGCCGGAGATCGAGGCGTGGGGAAAGAAGGGGAAGCCGTTCATTCCGTGGGCGTCGAAGCCGGAGGATCTGCCGCAGGCGAAGATACCGGCGTTTCCGGGCGCGGAAGGCGGGGGAGAATTCAGCTTCGGCGGGCGCGGCGGCAAGGTGTATGTGGTGACGACGCTCGCGGATTCGGGGCCGGGGAGCCTGCGGGAGGCATGCGAGTCGGCGGGGCCGCGGATCGTGGTGTTCGGGGTGGCGGGGATCATCCATTTGAAGATGCCGATATTTATCGAGGCGCCGTACATCACGATTGCGGGGCAGACGGCACCGGGGGACGGGGTGTGCATTGCAGACCAGGGGCTGGTCGACAATGCGCATGATGTGGTGATCCGGTACCTGCGGCTGCGGCGCGGGGTGCAGGACATTTATTACCGCCATGGCGTTCATTATGGAAACCCGGTGGGGAATATCGTGCTGGACCACCTGTCGGCGAGCTGGGGGAACGATCAGAATCTGGACACGTACAGGCATATGTACCAGCCGCCCGAGGGCGGGCCGGCGCAGAAACTTCCCAGCGTCAACGTGACGATCCAGTGGTGCATCACGAGCGAAGGGCTGAACACGTGGAATCATGCGTTCGGCGGGGACTGGGGCGGGCGGAATACGGGGTTCACGCACAACCTGTTCGCGTGCAATACAGGGCGCAATCCGAGCATCGCGATGTCGTACGATTTTAATTTCGTCAACAACGTGCTGTTCAACTGGCGGCATCGGACGGTGGATGGCGGGGACGCGCACAGCACGATCAACATGATCAACAACTACTTCAAGCCGGGTCCGGCGACGCCGGAGGGGGACATCCGGCATCGCATTGTGAAGCCGGAGCTGCGGGTTCCGAAGAAGGGGGCGCCGCAGGGGTATCCGAAGGTGTATGCCGCGGGGAACATCGTCGATGGGGACGAGGCGGTCACGAAGGACAATTGGGACGGCGGCGTCCAGTTTGAGCTTCCGGGGCAGAGATCTTCGCCGGAGGACGCGAAGGCGGCGAACAACAAGGATCCGCGTCTGCAGGAGATCCTGGCGAAGGTGAAATCGGAGGCGCCGCTGCCGATGCCGCGGATGCGGATTGAGAGCGCGAAGGAGGCCTATGAGGCGGTGCTGGAACATGCGGGGGCGACGCTGCCGCGGCGGGATGCGGTGGATCAGCGGGTGATTAAAGAGGTTCGGACGGGCAAGACGTGGGGGATGGGTCAGGAGATCCCGGTGAAGGCGCCGGAATCATTGCCGAAGAATGATATCGGCGAGGCGGGGAATGGGATTATCACGGATATCTCGCAGGTGGGGGGATATCCGGAGTACAAGGGGGATCCGGTGACGTACACGCAGCATGATGGGATTCCGGACTGGTGGAAGAAGAAGTACGGGCTGGATGTGAATGATCCGGACCTGGCGACAAAGGATTGCAACGGGGATGGGTATACGAACATCGAGAAGTATCTCGATGGGCTGGATCCGACGAAGAAGATTGACTGGACGGATCCGAAGAACAACGTGGATCATCTGACGTCGGACAAGCTGCTGGTGGCGGGGGAGAAGTAGGTGGATACCACACCGCCAAGTGTGAGTACGTCATTGGCGGTCTGTCGTTTTTGGCGTAAAAATGGGGGTAGGCCCTTACCCATCTTGCCAAATGATGGCGTTGGAAGCCGGCCGCCCATTTATTCGTAAGGGAGGGGTTACCTGGGGGTTTGCTGGGTGGCGGCCTTTTTGGCCTTGGCGACGTAGTTGGTCAGGCGGCCTTTGTATTTGTCCATGATGGCGTGCTTTTCCTTGGCGGAGCCGCCGTCCATGGCGAGGTCGCGGGCTTCGTCGCAGATTTTTTTCATGTCGGCCTTCTGCTCGTCGGTCAGCCAAGGATTATCTTTCGTGAAACCCTGGTACATGATGGTGGGGCGCTTGTAGCAGAGGCGGTCTTTGACGAGTTCGACCTGGTCGGGGGTGAGGATGGAGGAGAGGTCGGCGAGGAAGGCTTCGTGGCCGGCGGTGAGGTCTTTGCGTTCTTCGGTGATTTCAGCGGCGTTGTTTTTGGGGTCTTTGTTGAGGGTTTTCATTTTGGCATCGTGCTGGTCGTGCCAGGCGCGGAGGAATTTGTAGTAGTCGATCACGGATTGTTTGACGTGGTCGGCTTTGGCGGTGTCGGTGAGGGCGAGGTCTTTGAGGACTTCGTCGGCGCGCTTGGCGAGGTCCTGGTCGTACTTGGTCCATTCTTCGGGGGTAACGTTGGGTTCGAGGGATTTGAGGTCGTAGGATTTGTAGATTTCGGTCTGGCCGAAGGGCGTGGCGGCGTGGGCGAGGGGGGCGGCGAGGAGGAGGGGGAGGAGAGCGAGGAGGGGGCGTTGAAAAGTCATACGGTTCCTTTCTGGTTTCGCTCCCCGGCCCAAGGGCCGGGGCTAAACGGGGGGCGGTTTTTGGGTCAGAAGGATTTGGGGTCGACGACGACGTGCTTGATGTTTTTGCGGCGCCAGGTGTAGGTGATGTGGATGAGGCCGTCGGAGGTCTGGATGACGGCGGGGTAGGAGTACTGGCCTTCGTAGTCATTTTCGAGGGTGAGGACGTCGGTCCAGTGCTGGCCGTCGATGGAGACGGCGAGGGTGAGGGGGGTGCGGCCCTTGATGGGGTCGGAGCGGACGGTGGGGTTGTAGACGAGGACGCTGCGGCCATCCTTGAGGGTGACGGCGTCGACGCCGGAGTTGGGGTTGGGGAGGGAGGAGGGGTCGCGGGGGGACCAGGTTTTGCCTTCGTCGTGGGAGGAGGATTGGACGAGGACGCCCTGCTGGGAGCGGCAGAGCATCTGGATGTTGTCGGGTGTGTGGACGAGGAAGGTAGGTTGGATGGCTTTGAATTTGTCGTTGGGGAGATCGTCGCCACGGGTCCAGGTGGCGCCGTTGTCGGTGGAGCGTTCGACGTGGACGCGCCAGCCGCCGGAGCCTTCGACGGAGGAGGGGGAGAGGATGGTGCCATCGGGGAGTTGGACGGCTTTGTCTTTGATGGGGCCGAGGATGCCGCCGGGGAGGCGTTTGGGGGTGGACCAGGTGGCGCCATCATCGGTGGAGGTGGTGACCATGCCCCACCATTCGGCGGGTTTGGGGCCGACCTTGTAGTAGAGTTGGAGGGGGCCGTGTTTGGGTTGGAAGACGACGGGGTTCCAGGTGGGGTAGCGGGCGGGTTTTGCGGGGTCGGCGGCGGGGGGTTGGACGCCGTCGGCGGCTTTTAGGAGGGGGGTCCATTTGACGTTGATTTTTA
>JBQCGD010000182.1:0-26464 GCA_051955985.1 Phycisphaerae bacterium
CGTGGCGACGCTCGAGCGCTGGAACTCGTCGTACGCGACGGTCGCCGCGCCGACGTCGTGCGATCCGGTGATCTGAGCGTACTGCGCCGGCCGCGGGCTCGTTCCGAAGGAGAGCGTCAGCGCGGCCGCCGCCGCCGGGGCCGCCGGCGCCGCGCCCGCCCGCCCCCCGGACGGGCGGCGCGCTGGCGGGGGGAATTTTGTTGGCCCCGATTTTGGCGCTTTACCAGGATGCGCCGGCGCTTTCAATTTTGGCGGCGGATGGGGCGCGGTTGTCGGCGGGGCAGGCGGTGGCGCGGTTGCATGGGTCGGCGCGGGCGATCTTGTCGGCGGAGCGGACGCTGCTCAATTTTCTTGGGCATATGTCCGGCGTGGCGACGTTGACTGCGCAGTATGTGGATGCGATTGCGGATGTGCGGTCGACGACTCGCGGAACGGCGCCGGTGATTGTGGATACTCGCAAGACGACGCCGGGTTTTCGGGTGCTGGATAAGTACGCGGTGCGTTGCGGCGGCGGGGGGTATCACCGGATGGGGCTGTATGACGGGGTGATGCTGAAGGACAATCACCTGGCGGCGTTGCGGGAGACACTGGGCGCGGGCATGAGGCTCGGGAAACTAACGAAGCGGATGCGGGGGGAGCTTGATCCGACGATCACGTTGTGGCTGGAGGTGGACACGCTGGAGCAGTTGAAGGAGGAATTGAGCGGCGGTGAGGCGGACATTGTGTTGCTGGACAACTTTTCGCCGGGGCAGATGCGGGAGGCGGTGGGGTTGCGGAATGCGGCGCGGAAGGATGGGAAGCCGCTGTTCGAGGCGTCGGGGGGAATCACGCTGGAGAATGTGCGGGAGGTGGCGGCGACGGGGATTGACCGGATTGCGATCGGGGCGTTGACGCACTCGGCGAAGGTGCTGGATCTTGCGATGGATTTTGAGTGAGCGCGGCATGAGCACGACATCGCCGATGACGGAAGCGACGGTGACGCGGGTGCTGCTGGCGATGTGGCGGCACGGGCGGGGCGGGGGGGGGACGACGCTGCAGCAGGTACTGCGGGAGACGCTGGCGCCGTTGCCGGACGTGCAGGAGGCGCTAGGGATTCTGCGGCAGCGCGGGTGTCTGATTGAGGCGACGCCGACGAGTCTGGAGCTGGTGTCGACGGGGTTGGCGTGCTGGCGGGATGTGCTGGAGGGGGTGGCGAAAGAGAAGAAGCTGCGGGTGGGGCGGCGGGTGATGGTGTATTTGAAGACGACGTCGACAAATGATGTGGCGTGGCAGTGCGCGGGGGGCGAGGATTCGGATGGGCTGGTCGTTGTGGCGGACGAGCAGACGGCGGGGCGCGGGCGGCAGGGGCATCAGTGGGCGGCGAAGGCAGGGCAATCGGTGCTGATGTCGGTGGTGTTGAGCGGGGTTGAGGGGGAGGGGGACACGCTGACGTTGCTGGCGGGGCTGGCGGCGGCGAAGGGGTTGGAGTCGTTGTTTCCGGCGGGCGCGCGGATGGAGATCAAGTGGCCGAACGATCTGCTGCACGAGGGGCGGAAGGTGGGGGGGATCCTGGTGGAGCGGAGGAACGGGAACGCGGTGGTGGGGATTGGGGTGAACGTGAACCAGGCGGCGGGGGATCTTCCGGCGGAGCTGGCGGGGCGGGCGGCGTCGCTGCTGCAGGTGACGGGCGGGGCGCGGGTGGATCGGGCGCGCGTCATGGCGGCGGTGATTGAGCAGTTGAACCGGTACGTGGTGGCGGCGCCGGAAACGGAGGTGTGGCTGGGGGAATGGAAGGCGCGGTGCCCGTTGTTGAACCAGCGGGTGACGGTGCGTGCGGGGGAGCGGCTGATGACGGGGCAGATCCTGGACATCGATCCGCTGCGCGGGCTGATTTTACGCGATGACGGCGGAGCGACGCATTTTCTTTCGGCGCAGACGACGACGCTGTCGGTGTGAGCGGGATGGGGGAGGGGGCTGTCCTGTCGCGGTCTGAGAATATTGGCGGAGGGAGGGCTGGGAGCGGGGATTGCGGCTGAGGAATTCACAAGCGGAAGGTTTGCGCCGGTTGCGCAAGCGGTGCAACCGGCAGGTCTTTCCCATTTTTTGACTGGGTTCGGGGATATCGTAGGTTTTGATTGCTGAAGCAAGTCGTTGAACGCAAAAGCATCAATCGCCACAAGTTAAGAGCGATGTAAGAAGAAACGCCTGAACGGGTCATAGCGATTAAGCAGCCCGGAAGGGTGGTCGATCTACCAAACGACGCTGAACTCCATCGCTTGCCCGGCAGTGGAGACGCAGTTCGAAGGATCGGACGCGCAGCGGAAAAGTTTCGACGGAGCAGAGGGAAGTGCCCGGCGGGACGCGAGACTCGGAACCTGGATGGAAAGGCGGTGTCGGGACAGACGTGACAGCAGGTTTGGCGCAGGCCTCCAGTCGGTGGGGCCGATGCGGCGGCGAACCCGCCGGCAAGAGGGCTGAGCCAAAGATCTCCTGCACAACGAGAAAGTGGCAACAAGAAACGGTAATGCTCAGAAATGCTCAGTTGAAACCCTGGACCCTGAACTCTCTTTTGTGGAGAAAATAAATGAAACGCAATGTTCGTGGCTTTACGCTCGTCGAAATCCTGATCGTGGTGATCATCCTTGGCATTCTCGCGGCGATTGTGATCCCGCAGTTCACCAACGCGTCGAACGATGCCCGGAACAACTCGGTGGCATCGACGCTGCAGACGGCGCGCAGCCAGATCGAACTCTTCAAGATCCAGCACGCGGACACCCCGCCGCTGGCCACGGCGATGTGGACGATCATGCTCGGGAAGTCGAGCACGACGGAAGTCGGCGCCGCCGCCGCGACGGGCACGAATTTTGGTCCGTACCTGCAGCAGGCCCCGACGAACCCGTTGAACGGGCAGAGCGCTTGCGGCGCCAGCGCGGCGACGACCGTGGGCTGGGTCTACACGACCAGCGCCAACAACGGTTACACCCTGCAGGCGGTGAACACGGCCGGCGGCGGCGTGCTGACCTACTAAGTCATGCCGACCTGCTAAGCCATGCGGTTTAGAAGTGAAGATCGCCCGGGGCAGAGGAAACGACGCCCCGGGCGACTCTCTTTTTGCGATTTTTATGGCACCCGCATTCTGCTTCACCCACGTCCGGGAAGTGCCGATATGTCAAGGGACCGGAGACTGATAACAGAGGCCTTTCTGAAGAATGCAGGAAATGAGTGAAATATCTTTAGAAATTTCGGTTGAAGGCAAAGCGCGGGTGGCGCCGGCGTGGTGGGCGTACCTTCTGCTGGCGCTGTTGAGCATCGGGGTGTACGCCAACTCGGTGGTAAACGGGTTCGCGCTGGACGACGTGGCCGTCGTGCATGAGAGCACACAGGTGCAGAACCTGGAATGGACGGCGATCTGGAAATCGAATTACTGGAGCAACGAGAATACGCCGGTGGCGGATGTGCTTTACCGGCCGCTGACGGTCTGGAGCTACCTGGCGAACCAGGCGCTGGCGCCGGACAACCCGATGCCGTTCCATGCGGTGAACATTTTGCTGGAAGCGCTGGTGGTGTGCATGGGGACGGCGCTGACGTGGCGGCTGTTCGGGTCGCGCGCGATGGCGCTGGTGACGGGGGTTCTCTTTGCGGTGCATCCGATCCACACGGAAGTGGTGGCGAACACGGTTGGGCGTGCGGAACTGCTGTCGGCCGCGTTTTCGATTGCGGCGCTGCTGGTGTTCCTGCCGACGGAGCCGCTGCCGACGATTGACCGGCTGGAGACGCGGCGGTGGTGGCACGGGGGGCTGGTGGCGTTGTGCTTCTTTGGGGCAATTTTGAGCAAGGAGACGCCGGCGGCGCTGCTGCTGGCCTTTCCGATGATCGACCTGTGGCGGTGGATGCGGGCGCGTGCGGAGGGGCGGCCGTCGCTGGTGAAATGGGCGTGGGGCCGGACGCTGCGGTACTACGTGCCGCTGGGGGTGACGATGGGGGTGTATATAGTGATGCGGATCAACGGGGCGGGGTTCATGCGGGACCTGCACCAGATTCACACGCTGGTGAATCCGCTGATCGGCGCGACGCCGGCGGAGCGGGTGGTGACGCCGTTTGCGTTGATAGCGGAGTACGTGAAGCTGGTGCTGTGGCCGCGGGTGCTGTCGGCGGACTACTCGGCGCCGAGCCTGATGCCGACGGCGAATCCGCTGGACTCCCTGCCGCTGGCGGGAATCCTGATCGTGGCGCTGCTGGGGATCGTGCTGGTGCGTGAGTGGAAGCGGCGTTCGCCGGTCTGGCTGGTGATCGCGCTCCTGGGGTCGTCGTATGCCCTGGTGGGGAATTTCCTGCGGATCGGGACGATTTTCGGGGAACGGCTGTTTTACTGGCCGAGCCTGTTCTTCTTCATGCTGGTCGCGTGGATGGTGGTGAACGGGTGGAAGTCGGTGGAAGGGTCTGAGAAGAAACGGGTGTTGCACTGGGGCGGGGCGGCAATTGCGGCGGTTGCGGTTATCGCCATGAGCGTGCGGACGGTGATCCGGAACACGGACTGGGCGGACAACACGACGCTGGCGATTGCGACGGCGCGGGACAATCCGCGGAGCGCGAAGGCGTGCTACTGGGCGGGGACGGTGCTGGCGATGAATGGCGATCGGAAGTGGTCGGATGTCGGGGAGATGCTGCTCAAGAAGGCGGCGAAGGAATATCCGGCGTTTCCGCTGAGCTACTGGGAGCTGGCGAAACTTTACGCGCGGCGGAACGATCTTGGAAAATCGGCGATCTACCTGGCGAAATCCGCGGAATTCAGCAGCGGCGACCCAATGGTGCGGATTGCGATCAAGGGGATTCTCCCGGATTTCGTCCGGACGCCCGAGGAAAAGTACATGCCGGCGATCGAAACGCACCTGAAGCAGCACCCGGAAGACGCGTACGGCTATTTTGCGCGGGCGCTCGTGGAGCTGGCGAAGTCGCACGAGAGCGCGGCGACGCTGGACCTGGAGGCTTCGCTGCAGCACGACCATTCGTTCCATGAGGCGGCGTTTCAGCTTGCACTCCTGGAATTGAAGTCGGGGCAGGAGCTGGAGGGGATACGCAAGCTGAACGTGTACATGGACCATGTGCGGTCGTACGAGCCGTTGTGTTCGGTGGCGGAATCGCTGTTGACGCTGGATCCGATCAAGTTCCCGGCGGCGGTGGATGACGCGGAGCGGGCGCTGTATGCCGCGAAAACGGTGATCTCGGTGCACCCGGGGATGCGGGCACTGGAAGAGAAGGTGCGGGAGCGGCGCGAGGAGCAGGCGGCGCATCACGCAGAAATGGCTGGAGGGCCGGTTCATTCCAATTCGAGGGCAGAGGTGACACCATGAAGTGCTGGCATTTTGAGCGGAGCGGGCGGAAGTGCGGGGCGTTCACGCTGGTGGAGATCCTGATTGTCGTTGTGATCATCGGGATCCTGGCGGCGATTGCTGTGCCGAAGCTGTCGAACGCATCGCAGGTGGCGCGGGAGAGTTCGCTGAAGGAGGACCTGCGCTTCCTGCGGACGCAGATCAACGTGTACCGCGCGAATCACCAGGAGGTGTTTCCGGGGTACCCGGGCGGGGACACGGGGCAGACGCCGACGCAGCAGGCGTTCAACGACCAGTTGACGCAATACACGAATCTGTTCGGGAACACATCGCCGACGCAGACGGGTCCGTACACACTGGGGCCGTACCTGCCGCAGGTGCCGGCGAACCCGGTGAATTCGCTGACGACGATCAAGATGCTGGGCCCGACGGACGCGTTTACGGCGGACGGGGCAACGGGGTGGCTTTATCAGCCCTCGACGGGATTGATCAAGCCGAACCTGGTGGGGCAGGATTCCGAGGGGCATCCGTTCGACAATTATTGAACGTGAGGCGCGGGCGCGGGGAGAGGAGTGGGGGGCGGGGGGGAGATGCGCGCGCGGCGGACGACATTTCGGGACCGCGTGGGCAGGATCGGGGCGCAACAGCAAATGCGGAGTGAACTTGCGTCGGCGGCTGTCCGATACACAGTGAAGTAGTGGCCCAATTATCCGAAAGGACTTTTATGACCCGGAATGATCGCACCATCCGCGTCCTTCTGATCACGATCGTGGCGTTGCTTGCAGGGAACCTGCTGGTGACGATGAACAACAGCGCGCCGCGCATGGCGTACGCGCAGGGCATTCCGGACACCGGCGCGCAGCTGCAGGGCATCCTGGATGCCGTGCGGGACATCGGCAAGAAAGTGGATGCCGTGAACGCCACGCTGCAGAGCGGGGACATCACGGTGAAGGTCAAGGAAGAAAAGAAATAAGCATCCAGTGTGTCGTGGAATTCCGCAGGAAGTAATCGCGGGAGGCGCTGCAAGCGCATGAGATTTTTGAATTCAGGTCTTTGCCCCATCGGGATCGATGTGGGGCCGCATGCAGTGAGAATGCTGCAGTTCCGCCGGAAGGGCGAGCAACTGTCGCTGCAGGCGGCGTGCCGCGCGGAATTGGAAGGGACGCCGGAATCGGGCGCGGCGGCGCGGCTGGAGGCGGCGGTCAAGCGGGGCCTGGCGGAGGGGTCGTTCGTGGGGAAGCGGGCGGTGATGTCGCTGCCGTCGACGGCGGTGGCTTCGAAATCGGTGCGGTTGCCGCAGATGCCCGACACGGATCTGCAACAGGCTCTGAAGTGGGAAGTGAAGGATCGGTTTGGATTTGAAGCGGGGGAGGGGCAGATCGTGTGGTTTCGCGCCGGCGAAGTGCGGCGCGGGACGGAGCTGAAGGATGAATTGCTGCTGTTCGCATCGAAGGGGGAGGACCTCGCGATGCACCTCGATGCGCTTGCGGCCGCGGGGTTGACGGCGGAAGCGATCGACCTGAGCGCATGCGCGGGTTACCGTGCGGCGATGCGCGGCGGGTTCCAGGCGCCGCCGGGAGAAAGCGTGGCCCTCCTGGACATCAACGATCGCAGCTCGGAATTCATCATCACGCACAACGACCAACTGATTTTCTACAAGCACGTGGAAATCGGCGGAGCGCACCTGGATACGACGGTGGCGCAGAAACTCGGGATTTCGGTGGCGGAAGCGGCGCAGATGCGTTCGCGGCTGGCGAGCGAAACGGCGGAGGACTCGGCCCCGCTGGCGCAGGCGATCCAGGATGCGATACGGCCATCGCTGGAGGAACTGGGGCGGGAACTGGACATGTGCATGCGGTACTTCGTCGTCACGTTCCGGAGCGCGCGTCCGGATCTGATCGCACTGACGGGGCGGCAATCAAGCTGCCCGCGGATCCTGGAGACGTTGTCGAACATCCTCGGCGTGCGGACGGAATCGGCGCAGCCGCTGCGCGGCGTGACCGACCTGCAGGATGTCGCACGGCCTGACCGCTCCGGCGAATGGGCCGTGGCGGCGGGATTGAGCCTTTATCCGCTGCAATCCACAGCCAAACAGGGGGCAGCGGCATGAAAACGGTGAATTTCCTTCCGGACTGGTATCGGCAGCAGCAGCGGCAGGGTCGCAACGTGCGGGTGCACCTCGGCGTGATGGTGCTTCTGGGCGCCGGCATCGCCGGGGCGCGCATGCTCGCCAATGAACATGTGCACACGCTGGAGGCGACGCAGGCGCAGCTGGCGGCAAAGGTGGAACAGGTGGGCGATCCGACGCCGGAGCTCGAAGCGAAGCGGACGGAGCTCAAGCGGCTGCAGAACATCCAGCAGGCGTACAAGGAACTGGGAAACACCATCCCGATGTCGGCGGTGATCCAGCAGATCCTGAACGACATGACGATGGGGATGGCGCTTTCGCACGTGGGCATCGATGTGCACACGGAGGCGATCAAGGGATCCGGAATCCTGGGGGACGTGCAGCATCCGCCGCGGACCCGTGCCGTGGCGCACATTGCGTTCGTGGGCGTGGCGCCCAACGATGTGCTGATCGCGCAGCTCGTGGGCAAGATATCGCAGAATCCGCTGTTTTCGGATGTGTCGCTGAACTACACGCACACCGAGCTGCTGGCGGACCGGTCGATCCGGCGGTTTGAAATCCAGATGACGATGGACCTGGACCGGCTGGCGGTGGATGACGGGCAGGGCGGCGCAACGCCCACGCAGCAGGCGCACAGCGGAATGACAGACAAAGGAGGGGCGAGCCATGCCGGCTAATTCAGCGGCGACGCGCTATCGGCGCATGATGATCTGCGGGGGGTACGGGGCGATCGCGGTGGCGTTCGTCCTCCTGTGCGCGGTGCCGTACGTCCGGAACGTGACGAGGATTCGTGCCCAGATCGTGCAGGAGCAGCGGGAGATCGATTCCCGCAAGGCGGCGCGGCAGCAGCTTGAACAGGTGCGCGGGCAGGTGCATTTCATCGGGCTGCAGGTGGCGAATCACGACCGGTTGCTGCCGGAGACGCAGAACGTCGGCGAGTTCATGGAGAAGCTGTCGAACGAGCGGGACGCGGCGGGGATGAAGGACGGGTCGGTGCATTCGCTGCCGGTGATTTCGCTGCAGCGCTGCCAGCAATTGCCGATCGAGATCAGCGGCACGTGCACGTTTTCGCAGTTCCACGATTTTCTCGTGCGGCTGGAGGGGATGGAGCGGATGTCGTCGGTGTCGAAGCTGTCGGTGGATGCGGACACGGCGATGAGCGGAGCGGTGAACGTGTCGCTGCAATTGTCGATCTACAACACGAAGCCGGCGCCGCAGTGATTCAGGCGACGGCGGCAGGGGCGGCGGGCTCGGCGGGGGCGGCGGACGGGAGGGGTGGGGCGTGCACGGGGGCGGCGGGGCGGTAGCGGTTGGCCAGCAATGCTTCAATGACGGCGAGGATCATCACCATGGCGAGGACGCCGGGGGTGAGGCTGGTGCCTTCGCTGCGCTTGTCGAGCTGGGCGAGGAGGTCATCGGCGCTGGCGGCGACGATGGGGGCGCGGCCCGGCGCGGGCTTTGTGGCGATCGCGGCTTCCCTGGCGAGTTCTTCGGGCGATGCGGGGTGAAGATCGACTTCTTCGGCGGGGGGGTTGACCGCGAAGAGGCCGGCGAGTTTGGCGTCGGGGCTGCGCCAGTGGTAGATGCCGGGAAGTTGCGTCTGGGCGAAGGGCCAGACGGTGGTGTTGTCGTCGGGGACGGGGCGGACGTTGATGACGCTGTTGTTGGGCGCGGTGACGTCGAGGGTCGTGTTCGGCGGCGGGGTGTCTGAAGCAGGGGCGTGGAGGGGAACGGTGTCGCCGGAGTCGTAGGTGACGGGATCGCCGGTGCGGCCGGCATCGCCGAGGGCGAGGCGTGAGGCGAGGGGGACCATGAGGACGGTGGAACCGAGGTTGGACCAGGCGGCGCCGGGGGAGGTGAGGAGGGTGTAGATGTCGCCGGCGTTCTGCCGGGCGATGGGGGCGTGTTCGAGGAGGAGGGGGCTGGCGTCGGAGAGCCGGGCGAGGGTGCGGGTGTTGGCGGCGGGGGCGATGCTCCAGCGGCCGGTGATGACGGCGGTGCGGAAGGGTTCTTCGTTGTCGAAGAGATTGGCGAAGAGGTGGGAGCGGAGATCGACCCAGTCGAGGGTGGCGCCGGTGGCGGAGATGAGCGGGTCTTTGAGGGGGGCGGGAAGGAGGTTGCGCGGGAGGAGAACGGCGTTGTAATTGGCGGGGTCGATGCTGGGGCCGAGGATCCAGACGAGGCGGCGGGCGTTGCTTGCGGTGATGTATTTTTGCAGGGCGTCGGCAGCGCGGGGCGGGATGCGGGGGATGTCGCAGAGGAAACTGGCGGCGTTTCCGGCGAGCGGGGCGGGGGAGGTGATGTCGTTGATGCTGCGGTATTCGGGCTTGATGGACCAGGGGATCGGTTTTCCGGCGGCGTCGTGGCCGGCGCCATCCGCGCCTTCAAAGGGGGCGAGGGCGGCCTGGAGGAAGAAGGCGGCGGAGCGGGGCCGCGGGCCGTCGTGTGTCGGATCGGGGCCGAGCAGGAGGACTCTGGCCTGGCCGGCGACGTGGAGGACGAGGGTGCGCGTGTCGTCCCATTCCATGGCGTCGGTGGTGTCTTTGAGGTGGAGGGCGAAGGTGTGATCGCCGGCCTCGGCGAGGCGGTAGGGAATGCGGAGCGTGGCGCGTGCGGCGGCGGTGGTGCCGGGCGGGGCGGGGTTGAGTTGAATGGTGCCGGCGTTGGGAGCGGGGTGGTTGTCGATGAGGAGTTCCCAGTCCTTGGCGGCGGCGGTGTCGGCGTTGTTGAGAAGCTGGGCTTCGAAAGTGACTTCGCTGCCGAGCACGGGGGCGCCTTCGGCGAGGGTGAAGGAGGCGATGCCGACATCCTCGGCGGGGGCGGCGCCGCCGGGGGGGAGGAGGACGATCTGCACATCCTGCATGCCGGCCTGCTTGAGCGTGGAGAAGAGGTCGGGGTCGGCGTAGGCGGGTCCGGCGAGGTCGGAGAGGAGGATGAGCATTTTGTTGGCGGCGGAGGAGCGGGCGAGGAGGTCGGCGGCGGTGCGGAGGAGTTGTTTGGTGGGGCGGGCGCGGGCGGAGGGTTCGAGGTGGTCGAGGTAGCCGAGGAGGGCGGTGGTGTCGGTGGTGAGGTTCTCGGCGGCGGGGGCGCCGGTGGGGGGATTGGTGGCGAGGATGGCGGCTTCGGCGGGGTGGAGGGTATCGACGAGGAGGCGGCGGAGTTCCTTTTTGGCGGCGTCGAGGCGCGGGGTGCCTTCGCGGCGGGCGAGCAGGGAGTGGGAGTTGTCGAAGAGGAAAACGACCGCGGTGGAGCGGCCGGAGAAGGTGCCGGCGTCGCCGGAGAAGAAGGCGTTGGAGGTGAGGCCGAAGGCTGCGAAACCGGTGAGGGCAATGGCCGCCAGCAGGAGGAGCAGCGGAATGACGAAGGACGAATGACGAATGACGGAACGGGGGGAAGGCGCGGCGCTTGGTGAATCCGTTTGTGCGGGGCGGGATTTAGTTCTGTCGAGGGCGGTGGCGGCGGCGAGGGTGAGGAGGGCGAGGCCGAGGAGGAGGGCGATGAGGAATCCGTAGGCGAGCGAGGCACTGCCGCCACGGATGAGGGGGTGCGCGATGGCCATGGCGATGAGGGCGAAGACGGCCATGCGGAGAAGGAGGAGGAAGTATTGCTGGATCTGGCGGCGGCGGGAGGTTTTCTGGGCGGTGATTTTGAGGAAGCGGAGTGTGGGGAAGGGGACGATGGGGGAGCGGATGAGATAGAGGAGATGGAGGGCCAGGGGGATGGCGGCGGCGAGTAAGCAGGAGAGGATGAGGGGGTCGGCGAAGGAGATGGCGGCGAGGATGGGGGAGGTGGGGGGCATGAGGCTCCAGTGAGGGGCATTGTGGCCGAGGGAGGGGAGAGGGGGAAGGGGAGATGGTGGAGTGGGCGGGGAACCAGCGTTTTCGATAGCGCCACGCGAAGGTGATCAGGTTGTTTCGGGTGGAACCGCGTTTTTGGGGTCGTCCGCCGAAGATGATCAAGTTCGGGGGTTGGGGAACCGCGTTTTTGATAGCGCCAGCCGAAGGTGATCAAGTTGTTGGGGGGAGCGGAGAGTGCCAACAAGTAGGTTGCCAATGTGTGTGCGCGCGGTTGGCTATCTTCTACGACTCCGATAGGAATTGTAGGGATTTGGCGCGGAGGAAGGTGATGAAAGAATAGCCGACGGGGGCGTCGGCTCCACTTTGTGGGGGAGTTTGACATCGGTTTATCCCCTCCCTTTTGCACGTCGTTCATCGCGACGAGTCTATGTGTGTTAGGATTATAGTAGGGTTTGAGTGGGAGTGCAATGGCGATCTCGTTTTTTGCAGTGCCGGGTTGGGAGGGCTTTTGGCGAGCGCGAGCGTCCATGGCCCGCGCCGTCGGAGACGGCGGGCTTTATTCTGGTACGGGGGTGCGGGAGGGGTGGGGCGTTTGGGTGTGGGTGGGCACGTTCCGCAAGCCCCCCGTGTATTCACGGGGGGTTAAATGGGGTCAGGCGACGCCGCCCTTGAAGGTGCCGATGCGGTAAAAGCCGTCGGGGTCTTTGGAGAGTTTTCCTTGTTTGACGAGTTCGTCCCAGATTTCCTGGGAGAATTCGCGTGGGGGGATGATGGATTCGATGCCGCTGGTGCCGCCGCCGGAGAGGGGGCTGCGGCCGAGGCGGGATTCGTCGTCGAGTTGGGTGAGTTTGAGGCGTTTTTTGAAGGCTTTCATGGCGCGTTTGAGGTCTTCGTCGGTGGGCATGGCGGGGTCCTTTGTGGGGAGATGTTTTGGGGTATTGTAGCGGGGTGGGGGGGATGTGCGAGAGGAGAGGGGTTAAGTGGTTAAGAAGGGAGTGGGGGGGGGCAAAGTGTTTGTGCACGCGCACGTTGTCATCGATTCAGCCGACGGGGGCGTCGGCTCCACTTACTGGCCGACGTTGTCGAGTTCGCGTTGGTGGAGGACTTTTTCGCGGAGTTCTTCGCCGACGTTGATGGGTTCGGTGATGCGGAACTGGCGGCGGAAGCCGGTGGGGGTGAGACCGGTTTCTTCGCGGAAGACGGTGGTGAGCCGGACGGCGGAGTCGAAGCCGGAGCGTTCGGCGATGGTGGGCATGGGGAGGTCGGTGTTGACGAGCATTTCGCGGACGCGGTCGAGGCGTGCGCGGCGGATTTCTTCGAGGGGGCTGCGGCCGAGGACGGTGCGGAATTTTCGTTCGAGGGAGCGGCGGGCGACCTGGGTGGCGCGGACGACATCGCGGACGCCGATGCGGGCGCCGGCGTTGTGGCGGATGTAGCGGACGGCGGCGGCGAGTTCGGCGTCGGGGATGGCGAGGACGTCGGTGGACTGGCGGGAGACGATTTCCTTGGAGGGGATGAGGAGGGGGTCGGCGGGGGCGGATTCGCCGTTGAGGAGGCGGTCGAGGAGGGCGGCGGCCTCGTAGCCGATGCGTTCGGCGGGGACGGCGACGGAGGAGAGGGTGGGGGAGGCGAGGAGGCAGATCATGGGGTCGTTGTCGACGCCGACGACGGCGATGGATTCGGGGACGGGGAGGTCGAGGTCGCGGCAGACCTCGAGGACGGGCCAGGCGACGGAGTCGGAGGCGGCGAAGAGGGCGAGTGGGCGTGGGAGGGCTTTGAGCCAGTCGCAGATGGCGTCGTAGGTGACGGGGCCCTGGAGCTGGCGGTCGGCCATCCATTTGGTGATGGAGTGGTAGGCGAGTTTCTTTTTGGCGAGTTCGTCGGCGAAGCCTTGTTCGCGTTCCCGGGAGAGGTGCATGTTGAGGGTGTCGATGAAGGCGAAGTTGGAGAAGCCGCGGTCGAGGAAGTGGCGTGCAGCGATCTGTCCGATGCCGCGGTCATCGGTGCCGACGCGGGTGACGCCGGGGTTGGCGTGGCGGTTGGAGATGTTGACGGTGTGGATATTTCTGGCGTGGAGAGCGTCGGTGATGGGTTTGTGGACGAGGGTGCCGATGACGCCGTGGAGGTGGTCGATGCGAGCACCGGCGAATTTTTCGGGGTTGGATTCGAGCATATGGAAGATCCAGGGGCGGGCGGGGCGGGCGTAGGAGATGATGCCGCGCATGACAGCGCGGGCGTATTCGTAATGCAGTTCAAGCGCAATGCCAATATGCATTGACTCCGCCATTGTTGGACCTCCGGGGGGCCGCGATGTGGACAAGTCAGAGGGGATCGGAAAGGGGGATCCCACGACGTGCAGAGATGTGTCAAGCACGCGGAGGAATTATGGCGCAAAAAGGGGGAGAGGGGAAGGAAGATTTCTCATGGTTGTTTCTATTTTTTCGACCGGAAAAGGATTTTTCGGTCCGCGAAAAATGTGCGGAGTGCGTTTCGCCCCGTTAACATGCCCAAGTTGCCCAGAATGAGAAGCTGCAGGAGGGTGAGATGGCGATGGACAGGTCGCAGGTGCGGGTGTGCGATCATCCCCTGGTGCGGCAGGCGTTGGGGGAGTTGCGTCGGAAGGAGAGTCCGCCGCTGGAATTTCGGGCGCGGGTGGGGGAGCTGGCGCGGTATCTGACATATGAGGCGGCGCGGGACCTGGCGGTGGTGGATGTGCCGATTGAGACGCCGATGGCGACGACGACGGGGCAGCGGGTGGATGAGGAGAAGATCATTCTGGCGCCGATCCTGCGGGCGGGATTGGCGATGATCGAGGGGGCGATTGCGACGTTTCCGCATGCGCAGGTGCGGCACATTGGGATTTTCCGGGATGAGAAGACGCTGCAGCCGGTGGAGTATTACGTGAAGATTCCGGAGAAGCTGGATCCCGAGACGCTGGTGCTGATATTGGATCCGATGCTGGCCACGGGGGGGAGCGCGATAGCGGCGATCGACGTGTTCAAGCAGCGCGGGGTGGAGCGGTTCAAGTTTATTTGTTTGATTGCAGCGCCGGAGGGGGTGGCGGCGGTGGGGGGGAAGCATCCGGAGGTGCCGATCTACGCGGCGGCGGTGGATTCGCACTTGAATGAGAAGGGGTATATTGTGCCAGGGCTGGGGGATGCGGGGGATCGGTGTTTTGGGACGGTGTGAGGGGGTGGGCGGGGACTAGGGAATGGGGGCTGGGGTCTGTGGGGGGGAGGCTTAAGTTAGTTTTCGACAATGGCTTGTGTGGTGGAGGGGGCGGGGGTGGGATTGTCGGCGTGGGCGGTGAGGCGGGCGGCGAGGGCGAGGGCGATGAGGACGATGACGGCAAGGCCGAATTGGGTGAGTTTCATGGCGGCACCTGGGTCTTTTTTTTCTTCGCGGGGCACGGGGGTTATCCTCAAATCCGAGCGGTGCGCCGACTGACTCGCTGTGGGAGGGAGCCTGTGGGTCGCATCGCTCGGACTCCGGAGAGATACGCGACGAGTGAAATCCCGGTCCGCAAAGGTGCGGTCGGGAGGGGGATGGGTACTTTCCGACAGGGGCGTCGTGGGTGAAAAGTGCGGTGAGAAGCGCGTTTTTCGGGAGGTGGTGGAGCGGCTATACTTGGCGGACTTTTTCACTGAAGGAAATGAGATGTCGGAAGCGGATGCGTTGCAGGGACTGCGTGAAAAGATAGACGAACTGGACCATCGGATCGTCGAGCTGCTCAATGCGCGGGCGCGGATTGTGGTGGATATTGGGAAGGTGAAGCATCAGTCGGGGACGCCGGTGTATGCGCCGGACCGGGAGAAGATTGTGCTGGACCGGATCCGGCGTGCGAACAAGGATGCGGGGGGGCCGTTGCCGGATTCGTGCCTGGAGGCGATTTACCGGGAGTTGATGTCGGGGAGTTTTGCGCTGGAGAAGCCGCTGCGGATTGCGTATTTGGGGCCGCAGGGGTCGTACTCGCATCTGGCGAGCGTAAAGAAGTTTGGGAGTTCGGTGGAGCATGTGCCGGTGACGGACATTGCGGCGGTGTTCAAGGAGGTGGATCGGGGGCATGCGGATCTGGGGCTGGTGCCGATCGAGAATTCGACGGTGGGGGGGATCATTGAATCGATGGATGCGTTTCTCGAGAACCGGTCGGTGACGATTGTGGCCGAGGTGTTGATAGCGATTCATTCGCACCTGCTGGCGAATTGTGCGCCGGAGGAGGTGAAGATTGTGTATTCGAAGTCGGAGGCGTTGAACCAGTGCCGGCAGTGGCTGACGGCGACGTTTCCGGCGGTGGAGCGGCGGGCGGTGGCGTCGTCGAGCCGGGCGGCGGAGATGGCGGCTGCTGAGAAGGGGGCGGCGGCGATTGGGTCGTCGCTGGCGGCGGAGCTTTATAATTTGAAGGTGCTGTTTCAGAACATTGAGGACAATCCGTCGAATGTGACGCGGTTTTTTGTGATTGGGAAGAACGGGGGGGGGCAGACGGCGAAGCGGACGGGGGATGACAAGACGTCGATTATTTTTACGACGGCGCACAAGTCGGGGGCGCTGGTGGATGTGCTGGATGTGTTCCGGAAGTTCGGGATCAATCTGACGAACATTGATACGCGGCCGAGCCAGAAGCGGAATTTTGAATATTACTTCTTCACCGACATGGTGGGGCATCTGGATGATGAGAATGTGAAGAAGGCGCTGGCGGAGGCGAAGCAGCATTGTTTGCAACTGGCGACGTTGGGGAGTTTTCCGCGGGCGGTGGAGACGCTGTGATTTTCGATTTTTGAGTTTCGATTTTCGATTGGAGGTGGGCCTTCTGAGTCGAGAGCTGGAGCCCGCGCCTTTCCAGGCGGGGTTCAACTGGAGAGTTTGATGGTGGGGGGGAGGGATCTGCGGATGCGGTGCATGAGGTGTTGGGCGGTGGCGGGGGAGAGGGACGGGGGGAAGTTGTGTTCTTCGTCGTGTGGGGCGATGGTGAGCTGGTAGTCGAGTTCTTCGAGGGAGTCGAGGTGGAGGGGGAGGTGGAGGGTGTTGTTGCCGAGGGTGGGGGCGGGGGGGTGTTGGGGGAGGTGTCCCTCGGCGATGACTTGGTTGAAGGTGTGGGTCCAGCGTTCGATGGCCCAGCGGGCGATGGCGGTTTCCTCGGGGGTGAGGGAGAGCGTGATGGCGGAGCGGGAGGGGGAGAGGTTGGGAGTGGTTGCGAGGTTGGCCACGGCGTCTCCTGGGGAACAAAGTGAGAAAGAGCGTTGGTTTGGTATCGGCATGCGGGTATGGATACTTTGAGCCGGAAGTGGGGGAAAATATTCCCGCGCGATTTATAAAAAATATTTTTAGCGGGAGGGATGGGGCATTGCCTGTGGGATGGTTTAGAGGGCGTTGCGGGACAGGTTGAGGTGTTATGCGCCTCCCCTGGGCTCCCCGGTGGGGAGGGTTGGGGGCGAGGGGAGCGGGGCGTATACTTTCGGCCTATGACTCAGCCCACCTCCTCGCAGACCTCTCCCACGACGCCGTCAGTCCCGCAACATGCGGCGGATTCGATACATGCGCAGGATCCGGCGACGTTGACGCCGGCGATGCGGCAGTATCAGCAGTACAAGGCGCAGTATCCGGATGCGGTGCTGTTCTTTCGGATTGGGGATTTTTACGAGTGCTTTTATGAGGATGCGCGGACGGTGGCGCGGACGCTGGGGGTGGCGTTGACGGCGCGGAGCAAGGGGGAGAATCCGGTGCCGATGGCGGGGGTTCCGTATCATGCGGTGGAGACTTATCTGCACCGGATGGTGGCGGCGGGGCACAAGGTGGCGATCTGCGAGCAGATGGAGAATCCGAAGGAGGCGAAGGGGGTGATCAAGCGGGAGGTGACGCGGCTGGTGACGCCGGGGACGTTGACGGAGGAGGCGATGCTGGATGGGCGGGAGGAGAACTTTCTGGCGAGCGTGGTGGTGGGGAATCAAGAATCAAGAAGCAGGAATCACGAAGGGAAGGAGGCGGAGGGGGTGGCGGCGATTGCGTGGTGTGAGTTGTCGACGGGGAAGTTTCTGACGTTTACGGGGAGTTTGGCGGCGTGTGGGGATGAGTTGATGAGGCTCAGGCCGCGGGAGTTGGTTTACGCGGAGGCTTCGGATCACCGGGTGCCGGAGTGGTTGGAGGGGTTGCGCGGGCAGCTGGGGGTGACGCTCAGTGGGCGGGCGGCGTGGCAGTTGGATGGGCATCATGCGGGTCAGACGTTGAAGACGCATTATGGGGTGTCGACGTTTGCGGGGTTTGGGTATGAGAATGAGAAGGAGTTGGCGTTGCGGGCGGCGGGGGGGCTGGTGGCGTATTTGCATGAGACGCAGAAGGCGGCGTTGGAGCATTTGCAGCCGCCGCGGGCGTTTGAGGCGACGCGGCATTTGTTGATTGATCCGGTGTCGCTGCGGTCGCTGGAGGTATTGCGGACGCTCAGGGGGAATGCGGTGGAGGGGTCGCTGGTGGCGGCGATCGATCGGACGCAGACGCCGATGGGGTCGCGGCTTTTGCGGAACTGGTTGTGTTATCCGCTGCAGGATGTGGGGGAGATTCGGAAGCGGCAGGATGCGATTGAGCAATTGGTGGGGGAGGAGGCGGTGTTGGCGCAGTTGCGGGGCATTCTGGGGGAGTGTTCGGATGTGGAGCGGATCACGGCGCGGATTTGTTGTCGGCGGGGTAGTCCGCGGGATCTGGTGGCGCTGGCGCGGAGTTTGGAGGCGTTGGGGAAGGTGCATGAGATTTTGCGCGCTTCCAATTCGGAATTCAGAATTCAGGATTCAGAATTGGTAAAGGCGGGGGTGAAGTTGGCGGAGCGGATTCGGTGTTTTTTGCCGGAGGAGGTGCCGGGGCATTTGCGGGATGGGGGGGTGAATCGGGAGGGGTGTCATGCGGAGCTGGACCGGTTGCGGGCGATGTCGCGGGATTCGCGGACGTTTTTGGCGGAGTACCAGGCGAAGCTGGTGGCGCGGGCGGGGATTCCGTCGCTCAAGGTGGGGTACAACAAGGTTTTTGGGTTTTACATTGAGGTCACGAACACGCATGCGGAGAAGATTCCGGCGGACTTTATCCGCAAGCAGACGGTGAAGAATGCGGAGCGGTACATCACGCCGGAGTTGAAGCAGTACGAGAGTGAGATTCTGACGGCGCAGGAAAGAAGCCTGGCGCTGGAGCAGGAGTTGTTTGAGGGGCTGCGGGCGGAGCTGGCGGGGCAGGTGGGGACTTTGCAGCAGCTGGCGGTGGCGGCGGCGACTTTGGATGTGACTTGCGGATTGGCGCATCTGGCGCGGACGCGGCATTATTGCAGGCCGGTGCTGACGGAGGAGAAGGTGCTGGCGGTTGTGGATGGGCGGCATCCGGTGGTGGAGCAGGGGATGGGGGAGAAGTTTGTGCCGAATGATACGGTGTTTGGGGAGGCGGCTGGCACAGCGGGGGGAATTCAGAATTCAGAGTTCAGAATTCAGAATGGTGGGGGAGTGACGTTGCATTTGATTACGGGGCCGAACATGGCGGGGAAATCGACGTATATTCGGCAGGTGGCGCTTCTGGTGTTGATGGCGCAGGCGGGGGCATTTGTGCCGGCGAAGTCGGCGGTGATAGGAGTGGTGGATCGGATTTTTACGCGGGTGGGGGCGGCGGATGATCTGGCGCAGGGGCAGTCGACGTTCATGGTGGAGATGATTGAGACGGCGAATATTCTGCATCATGCGACGGAGCATTCGCTGGTCATCCTGGATGAGATTGGGCGGGGGACTTCGACGCTGGATGGGCTCGCGCTGGCGTGGGCGATCGCGGAGTTTCTGGCGGACACGACCAAGTCGCGGACGCTGTTTGCGACGCATTATCATGAGTTGACGGAGCTGGCGGAGACGAGCCGGGCGGTGGCGAATTACAACGTGCTGGTGCGGGAGTGGGAGGACCAGGTGGTGTTCATGCACCGAATTGCGCCGGGGCAGGCGGACAAGAGTTATGGGGTGCATGTGGCCCGACTGGCGGGGGTGCCGCGGAGCGTGGTGACGCGGGCGAAGCAGTTGATGGGGCAGTTGACGGTGCATATTGGGAAGGCGGGGTCGCGGCCGAAGGCGGCGAGCGCGGTGGTGGCGCCGCAGATGGGGATGTTTGATGCGGTGGAGCAGCAGGTGATGACGCAGCTCAGGGGGTTGGATATGAATCGGATGTCGCCGATGCAGGCGTGGGAGGCGTTGCGGATGCTGCAGGGGATGATGGAGGAGAAGAAGGGGTGAATGACGAAATTCGAATGACGAAGGATTGAAGGGCCAATGCGAGGTGTGGAGCAGTGTGGTTGGTTCTGGAAATGAAGGGGGCCGCGGTGATTGCCGCGGCCCTTTTTGTTCGCTGTCGAAGAAGTGCGGCGATTAGTGTGGGGGGAGGGAGTTGAGAGGGGGTTGGGGCGTCCAGCCGTTGTACCAAGTGCAATCGGACCAGAGGCGGGTGAGGGGGACGATGGAGGCGTGGCCGTCGGCGAAGGTGACGTTGGTGGTTCTGGCGTTGTGGCGATCGACCCAGATGCGCCAGGAGGCATTGCTGGGATTGCCGGTGTAGGGTGCGGGGCCGGAGATGTTGCCTGAAGCATTGGCGTTGTCGACGCCGTTGGCCTGACCGCCGTCGAGGTTGTAGGGAAGGTTGGTGGGGTCAGTCTCCTGGACGCCGTTGTTTTTATTGGTGTCGATCCACATGCCTTCGCAGAAGAGGGGAGTGGCAGCCTGATTTTGAATGGTGCTGTAGACCTGGCACCAACCGCCGAAGTCCTTCGGGATGTTGGAAGTTGGGGGCTTCCCACCGGGATCGGCGAGCCAGCTATTAAAGGTGTAGCTTCCGACGTAGCCTGGGGAGGAACCGGAGATGGCTTTGGTGGGGTCGTTGAGTTCGTGGAAGGTGCTGGTGGCGGGGTTTTCGAGCTCTTCCATGCGGACAGCCTTGAAATATTTGCCGCTATTCCAAGCGCCGTTCCAGGCCCAATCCTTGGATCCCCAACCGCCGCCGGAAGTGGTGGTTTGGAAAGAGGCGGGAGCGGGGGTGGTTGCGGTGGGGCAGAGGTAGATTTTGAGGTCGTAGCTGTGGTAGGCGAGGGTGACGGCGATCCAGTTGGAGGCGGGGACGTTGGCGCCGGGCCGAACCTGGTGGCCATTGTTTTTGTCGGTGGCGTACATGATGTAGGACATGCCAAGTTGGCGGAGGTTGCTGAGGCAGGTGGACTGTTTGGCTTTGTCGCGCGCCCTGCCGAGGGATGGAAGAAGGATGGCGATGAGTACAGCGATTATGGCGACGACGACGAGAAGTTCGATCAGGGTGAATCCGCGGCGCCGGGTGGACGTGGGTGTGGGCTTTGACACTCGATTCCTCCGGAAAATAGACAGGTAGTGGCGTTCTGGGCAGACGCGGGCCAGGCCACGTTGGAGAGGTATGGACCGTGGCGGCGGGAACCGATTGGAGAATTTCTTTTTTATTTTGCGGCGAATAATAGGGTGGTTACGGGACGTGTGGATGCAGGCGGTGAGTGTTGTGGGGGAAGGACGCGGTCAGCTTTTTAGTTTTTCGCGGAAGAAGATCAGCGATTCGGTGATCCATTGTTGGTTGGCGGCGGGGGAGTAGGAGTGGCCTTCGTTGGGGAGTTGGAGGAGGGTGGCGTCGCGGTGGTGGGCTTTGAGTTTGTTGTAGAAGAGGAGGGCCTGGGAGAGGGGGACGAGGGGGTCGGCGGTGCCGTGGACGAGGAGGATGGGGGCGGTTTTGTCGTCGATGTGGAGTGCGGGGGAGGCGAGGGTGGCGAGGTCGGGGACCTGGTCGGGGGGCTTTCCGAGGAAATTGGTGACGATGGCGAGGGCCTGCTGGGTGAGGTTGGTTTCGGGGGCGTTGAGGAAGAGGGAGGGGCCGGAGAGGTCGACGACGGCCTGGACGCTGGAGGAGAAGTTGGCGAGGGACTTGTCGGAGTTGTCGCGGGTGTCTTCGGTGCCGAGGAGTGCGGCGAGGTGGCCGCCGGCGGAGTGGCCCCAGGCGCCGAGTTTGTCGGGGTCGATGCCGTACTGTGCGGCGTGGGCGCGGATCCAGCGGACGGCGGTCTGGACGTCATCGAGTTGTGCGGGGAATTTGTTGGCGGAGGGGGTGGCGAGGCGGTAATCGACGGGGATGGCGATGAAGCCGGCGAGGGCGCAGCCCTTGGCGATTGCGGCGAGGTCCTTGCGGGAGCCAGCCTCCCAGGCGCCGCCGTGGAGCATGAGGATGGCGGGGCGTTTTTCGGCGAGGGAGTGGCCGGGAGGGAGGTAGATGTCGAGGTGGAGGGGGATGTCGTTGCGGGTGGCGTAGGTGATGTTGGCATCAATCTGGAGGGGGGCGATGGTGGTGGCGGCGGCGGGGGAGACGAGGGCGATGGCGGCGGCAGCGATGGTGGTGGGGTGGTGGAGCATAGGGGGTCCGAGATTTTTGGCGTTACCGGGTTCCAGCGTGCATTAGTATAGAAGGCTTGGAAGGGCAGGAGGTTGGAAAAATCGGGAACTGGAGGGGCGGATGGTGCGTCAAAGGAAGAGCGATTTATTTTGCGAGGAGATGACATGAATCGTGGACGGATGGTGCTGGCGGCGCTGGTGGTGGCGGTGATGGGGATGACGGCGTTTGGGGCGGAGGAGGGGGCGGGGGGGGCGGGGACGCAGCCGTCGGAGGCGATGCTGGCGAAGATGCCGGTGCGGGAGGTGACGGTGTTCAAGGATGGGCATGCGCTCCTGGTGCATACGGGGAAGATGAAGACGGATGGGGCAGGGAACGTGTTGCTGGATGATTTGCCGCAGCCGGTGCTGGGGACGTTCTGGCCGTTTTCGAATGATGAGAAGGTGAAGCTGGCGGCGGTGACGGCGGGGGAGCGGAAGGTGATGGCGACGCACACGGCGCTGTCCTATGGGGATCTGTTGCGGGCGAATATCGGGGCGCGGGTGATGGTGCATGCGGGGGAGACGTTTGAGGGGACGGTGGTGAAGGTGCTGGATGCAAAGACGGACAAGAAGGAGGACGAAGAGGGGCAGCCGGGGCAGAATGCGGCGCCGCAGCCGTCGGGGGAGTTTTTGCTGTTGCAGACGGGGATGGGGACGAAGGTGATCAACATCGGCACGATTGATTCGATGCAGTTTGCGCAGGGGGATTACAAGACGACGCTGACAGAGGAGGAGACGCGGAATGCGTTGACGCTGAAGTTGAACTGGCCGGGGGGGAAGAAGGGGGAGGAGGCGGATGTGGGGATGATGTACCTGCAGAAGGGGATTCGGTGGATTCCGAATTACAAGGTGACGGTGGACGGGGAGGGGCATGCGAAGTTTCAGCTGCAGGGGACGTTGATCAATGAGATCACGGATTTGAAGGATGTGCGGGCGAACCTGGTGGTGGGGGTGCCGACGTTTGCGTTCAAGGACCAGAAGGATCCGATCGGGCTGCAGAAGGCGGTGGCGCAGTTGTCGCCGTATTTTGCGGCGCCGCAGGGGAGTGCGGGGTATGCGATGTCGAATGCGATCATGTCGCAGGTGGCGTCGCGGGCGGAGCGTGGGGCGGGGCAGGGCGGAGAGAGCGAGGCGTTGCCGGAGATGGGGGGATCGGCGAAGAACGAGGATTTGTTTGTGTTCACGGTGAATCATATTTCGCTGAAGAAGGGGGAGCGGATGGTGGTGCCGATCGCGGAGTTCACGGTGCCGTACGAGGATGTGTACACGCTGGATATTCCGTTTTCACCGCCGCCGGAGGTGTGGCGGAATTTCGGGACGGAGCAGCAGATGCAGATTGCGCGGATATTCCATGCGCCGAAGGTGATGCATGTGTTGCGGATCACGAATTCGTCGGATTTGCCGATCACGACGGGGCCGGCGCTAATCATGCGGGACGGGAAGGTGCTGGCGCAGGGGATGACGGAGTACACGCCGCCGAAGGGGACGCTGGATCTGCCGGTGACGGCGGCGGTGGATGTGCTGGTGAAGAAGAAGGATAAGGAGACGGGGCGTACGCCGAACGCGGTGCATTGGAACGGGAGCGATTTTACGCGGGTGGATGTTGCGAGTTCGATCACGCTGACGAATCGGCGGGGGACGGCGGTGAAGCTGGAGATCACGCGGAACGTGCTGGGGACGATTGACACGGTGGATCATGATGGGCAGTCGGAGATGTTGAATTTGTTTGAGGACAATTCGTTTCTGCCGTCGGGCGGGCCGGGGGATCAGCCGATGTGGTGGGGATGGTATAACTGGCCGAACTGGTGGACGCATTTCAACGGGGTGGGTCGGGTGACGTGGAAGGAGACTTTGGAGGCGGGGAAGGAGGTGGAGTTGAAGTATACGTGGCATTATTTCTGGAATTGAGGCCCCCCCCGCGCCGACGACGGAAACACGAAGGCACGAAGGGGACCGTGTCTTCGTGCGTTTGTGGCGCGTGGATCGTCGAAAGTGGGGATATCAAATTGGAGATTTCAGAAAGGGGATTTGTTAGATGCCGATGTCTTCGTTCCAGAGGTCGGGTTTTTCCTGGACGAATTTTTGCATGAGGGCGATGGAGGGGGCGTGGTGGAGGTTGGTGAGGGAGACGCCTTTGGCTTTGAAGAGGTCTTCGGCGCCGAGGAAGTTCTGGTTTTCGCCGATGATGACGCGGGGGATGCGGTAGAGGAGGGAGGTGCCGGTGCACATGATGCAAGGGGAGAGGGTGGAGACGAGGGTGAGGGAGGGCCAGTCGCGGCGTCGGCCGGCGTTGCGGATGCAGACGACTTCGGCGTGGGCGGTGGGGTCGCCGGTCTGGACGCGGAGGTTGTGTCCGACGGCGAGGATGACACCTTTGTCGTTGGCGAGGACGGAACCGATAGGGAGTCCGCCTTCTTTGTAGGATTTGAGGGCTTGTTCGTAGGCGGCTTCGATGAGGAGGGAGGGGTCCATGGGGGCTCCTTGTGGATGCTGCGCGGCGGATTGCTCGGGGTTCGGGGTCGGGGTCCGGGTTTTATGGGGATTATTTTAGTGTGTTGAGGGTGATTGTGTAGGTGAGGGAGGGGGATTTCAGGGGGGCGAGGGCGGGTTGGAGGTGGCCGTTGTGGTTCATGAGAGTGGGGCCGGTGAGTTGGAAGGGGGCGGCGAGTTGGTTCGGGGGGAGGGTGATGGTGGTGAGGGAGTTGTGGTTGTTGATGGTGATGGTGTTGTTGGTGAGGGTGTGGGGGAGAGGGTTTTTGCCGTCGTCGTGGAGGCCGGGGTATTGGGCGCGGTTGGCGAGGGGGGTCGGGGGGGCGTTGAGGGAGGTGGTGCAGGTGAGGCCGTCGGTGGAGAGGGTGTAGTGTTCGAGGAGGTGGAAGCCGTCGACCTGGGGGCCGTTGAGGGAGTAGTCGGTGGTGAATTCGGTTTTTTCGGGAGTGGTGGTGATGGAGGTGAGGTCGGTGTGGGAGATGAAGAATTTTTTGTTGTCCTGGGTGAAGTCGGCGAGGGAGTGCCAGGAGCCATCTTTGGTTTGCCAGGCGAGGCCGGGGGTGAGCGCGACGTGGGGGGCGTTTTTGTCGGGTTTGGGTTGGTAGGCGCGGTCGGGGGCGACGGAGTCGGAGAGGGCGGGGAAGGGGACGCCGGCGCGGTGAAGGCGCTGGAGGCCGGTGGCGTTGTAGTGGGGGTCGGCGTCGGTGTCGATGTAGGCGTAATAACCGTTTGAGGCGGCGGCGATTTTGTGGAAGGGGGTGCGGAGGTCGAAGACGTAGGAGAAGCATTCGGAGGGGATGGGGCGTTCGGGGACGTTGTCGTCGGCGTGTTCGTAGGCCATGGCGAGCATGGCCATGGGGAGGAGGTTGTACTGGGAGTGGCCGGAGTAGCCTTCGTAGGCGAAGCGTTCGTGGGGTTCGGCGCGGTTTTTGAGGATGTAGAGTTCGCCGGTGGGGCGGATCCAGCGTTGCATGGATTGGAAGGCGAGGTGGGCGGCGCGTTTGAACATTTTGGCTTGTTCACGGTGGTGTTGGTGCATCTCGCGTAGGGCGGCGATTTCGTTGATGACGATGTTTTCGGCTTCGTTCCAGTTGTGGAAGGCGGAGCGGCCGCCGGAGGCCCATTCGCCGGAGGGGGAGAGGAGGAGGAGGCCGGAGAGGGCGCCTTTGTCGAGGGCGTCGGCGATGGTTTGGGCGGAGTCGCCGGTGTAGGCGTTGGCGGCCGTCATGTCTTCGAGCCAGAGGCGGGAGAAGGCGTCGTAGGCCATCGGGTCTTTGGGGGGTTCGTCCTGGAAGAGGCCAAAGGGGGAGATGGTGTTGAGGTGGCCTTTGAGGCAGTTTTCGAGGTAGGTCCATTGGGCATTGCGTTGGTCGGGGGCGACGAGGTGGTCCTTGCGGCGGAGGAGTTCGCCGGAGGAGCTGACGAGGTTCCAGTTCATGGCGATGAGTTTCATGTTGTAGGTTTTTTCGGGGAGGAGGGATTTGAACTGGGTTTGCCAGGCGGCGAGGGTTTCTGGGGAAGCGGTGGGTTTGAGGAGGTCGTAAGTGTGGACGAGGAGGGGGATGTAGAAATCGGAGTGGCCGTCGGCGGCTTTGTGGTGGGCGAGGGCGGTAAGAGCGCAGGCAAAGGCGCGGGTGGCGGGTTCGAGTAGCTCGTGGCGGTTGGCGTGCGTGGCGAGGGTGGCGGCGGCGAGGGCGAAGGCGGGGGTGGAGTATTGGACTTCCTTGTGCTGGTCGGGGTCGATGATGGCGCCGTCGTCGCGCTGGAATTGTTTGAAGAAGTCGAGGTCGGAGGCGATGAGGGGAAGGTAGGAGTCGCGCGTGAGGCCGGTGGGAGTGAATGATTTGGGGACCGGTTGCTCGGCGGCTTCGTTGACGAGGGCGCGGGGGTCGGTGGGGTCGGCGGCGCGCGTGGCGAGGGGAAGTGCGAGTATCGCGGCGAGGAGCAGGTGGCTGGTGGAGGAGCGTTTCATGGGGTGCACCGTTCGCCGTTAAATACCAAGAACACAAAGGCACGAAGAGTCAGGAAGGGAAAATAACACGCGGAAGAGGGAGTGCACAGATTTGCGGGGGAAGTAAGTGTCAAAATTTGCGGATTCAGGTTTCAGGGGTGAGGGGGAGGCTGAGGGGGACATCGGCGTTGTTGAGGTGGAGTTGGAGAAGGAGGTGTTCGCGGGTGGAGGAGAGGCTCCGGGCGGCGCCGGCGGCGACGCGGGTAACTTGGCCGCGGTTGTTGGAGATGTCGCCTTCGTAGGTGAGATAGAGGCGGCGGTGGTCCTGGATGCGGGTGGCGGCAGGGGGGGAG
>JBQCGD010000183.1:0-4935 GCA_051955985.1 Phycisphaerae bacterium
CCGGCACCGCCGCCACACGTCCCCCTGCCGCCGCCCCCCCGGAACCCTCCCCAAAATGGTCCAAAACGTCCGACAAATCCGTCAAATCCACCGTCGCGCCCCCATGGAAATTCCCCTCCAGCCACGACCCCGTCCCCTCCCCAAAATGATTCAGCACCACCGACAAATCCGTCAGGTCCACCTGCCCATCCAGGTTCGCATCTCCCGCCAGCGCCGTACCTTGCAACTGCGTCTCCCCCAGCCCGATCGTCGAATCCGCCGCCGTCTGCGAGTTCGACCCCGTGATGTATTCATAATCATGCCACCCCGTCACCCCCGGCGAAGCCGACTTGTTCGTAATCTCAAGCCGCAACGCGTCATACATCACGCCCCAGCTCGCCGACACCCCAAACGTAATCACGTTCTCCTGCCCCGCCGGCTTCAAATCGCTCGTCGGAAACTCAAACGCCAGCCACTGATAAAACCCCGCCACACCAGACCTTACCATCGGATCGCTCGGATTCGCCCCATGCCAGATCTCCTGGTGCCCATTCAACGTCACAATCAGCGACGCCTCCTCCGCCCCCAGCCCCACCGACAGCACCGCATACTGCCCCTGGTCCAGCTGCCCCTGCGTCGTCACAAAATGCACCTCCCACGGCGCCCCCGTATAACTCCCCGGCCCACCCGCATCCTTCACGTACTGCGGCGCCAAATTCGAGTAATTGTCCGTCGTCGAGTTCGCCGCGTCATACATCCCCGGGTTGAACTTCTGCCACTGGTTCGCAATCCACTTGTTCGGATCATTCGTCGCCCCATGCGTCCCCACCGCCGTCGCGTAATACACCACCTTCCCCGGATTCCCCAGCGCCTGCTCCTCCGCCCAATAGTCATAACTCCCCTGGTACGCCCGAATATCCCCACCGCTCGCATTGTGCCCGTTCAAGAACTCGTTCGCCGACCGGTCCGGCGTCCCGATCGTCCACACCGGCGCCGCCGTCGAAAAATTCTCCGGCTTAAACGTCACCCCCGTCGGTATCGTCAACTTCCCCCCCGCCACCGTCACCCCATCCACCCGCGTCTCCCCCCACTGCCCCAGCTGGTAAATCGACATCCGATACGTCCCCGGCACAATCCCCGAAATGTTCGCCGTCCCATTCGCCCCGATCTGGCCCCAGTACTGATACCCCTGGTGCGACTCCTGAAAATTCGCCCGCGGATCCGACAGCACCACCGTCTGCCCATTCACATTCGAAGTCCATCCACCCGCATTCCCCACCGTCACCTGAAAACTCCCCCGCTGCGAACTCGTCACATACCCGTTCGCAATCAACGTCTGCTCGCTGTCATACCGCTGGTTCCACGTCGGTATCGTGCTCACCGCATCGTTGTACAACTGCGCCCCGCTCTCCCCGTTCGTGTTCGTCACCCGAAACACAAACGGCCCGAACAGCCGCGACGACACCTGCCCCGCCCCCATCGTGTACCCATATTTCGGATCCCCGTAATGCCCCGACAAAAACTCCTGCATCAAAATCGTGTCCGTAAACTGCAGGTTCTGCTTCGTCGGCCCGCCCGTCATCGTGTCATGATTCGGAATCACCGTCGCCAGCGCATACTGGCTTCCCCACTCCACCTGCCCCTGGTGCAGCTGCTCGTACGAAGAATAATCATACTTCGTCGCAAAATTCGTCCCGAAATCCCCCGCCAGCCCCGACCCCGTCAAATCCGTCGTCGCGTCCTGCACGTTCCGCCCCGCCTGCCCCGCCACAGACGACAACGTCGTCTGGTTCCGCATCGGCGCCGCCTGCACCCCCGGATTGTTCACCCCCGTGTCCACCTGGTAAGTGTTCGTGATCAGCGTCGGATTCACCCGCAGCAGGAACTGCCCCTGCCCCACGCTCGTCGCCGGATCCGTCGCCGCGTGGCTCACCACCTCATAACACGAAATCGACGGATCATTGTTGTACATCACGTAATGAAACGAATACGTCAGCGGATTGATCAGCGTCCCGTTCGAATTCGTCGCACTCCCCTGCGACGCCACCGTCGTCGAAAAATCAATGTACGACCCGTCCGGCGCCAGCGAATACGAATACGTCTGCGCTCCCGACCCGAACGGCGTCCCCGCAAGCTCCGGATACAACAGCGACTTCGCCGGATTCAAAATGTTCGTCGACGAATTCCCCACCTTCAGCGACGTGATGTACTCCTTCGCCGGATTGTAAACAACGCTCAACGCCCCATTGCTGATCGTCCAGTTCGAATTCGACGTCTGCGTAATCGTGATCGCCCCCAACCCCATCCGCCCCGCCACCCCCACCGCCGCCACCATCGCCGCCGCCACGTACATCGAGCGCATGCCACTTCCTCGCATCCAACCTGCCACACCTTCGAGTATGCCCCCACCCAAACCCGAGTCAAGCATTTTCATATATAATATAGAACCCAGTGGGGCCGACGCCCCCGTCGGCCATTCCCCCCGCCCGTATCACCCCACCCCGCACTACCCCCGCACTCCCCCCGCGCAGAATCCCCCCGCACCACAACGCTTGTGTTTGCGTTTTACGTCTCGCGTTTCACTGCACCCCTCCCCCCTCGTCCCCCTGCCCCGCCACATGCTTCAACCCCTGCTTCTCCCCATTCGTCCAATACGGCGCAAACGCCTTCACCTTCGTCTCCACCATGTTCTCCACCCCCTTCACCTCCGCATCCCCCGGCGGCGTCCCCAACTCCAGCACCGTGATCTGATTCTCCCCGCTCTTCTCCCACACGCTCGGCAAATACAACGCCCGGCTCGACCCCACATCCCAGAACCGCCCCAAATTGTGCCCGTTCACCCACACCACCCCAAAATGCCACTTGCTCATATCCAGATAAGTCTCCCCCACATCGCTCAAATTGAACGTCCCCGTCCAGAACGACGGCCCCTTCGGCGCCCCGTTCACACGCAACGGCCCTCCGCCCAGATCCGCAGTCCCATGCTCCAGCGGCATCGGCACAATCTCCCACCCCGTCACCGCCTTCCCATCCAGCGTCGGATCCTCAATCAACCCCTTCCGCGAATGCCCCTGATCAAACGGCGAACTCGTCCGCCCCAGATTGTGTACCAATATCTCCACCTCGCACGCCCCCGGATGATCCACCTCCGCCACCACCCGCTCCGTCTGCGCCGCCTCCCCCTTCGCATTCCGCGGTGGCGGCGACGTCATTCCCTCGCCCACCACCGCACCATCCACCATCACCCACGCATAATCCCGCACCACCGGCAACACCAACTTCCCTTTCACCCCCTCCGCAAACTTCTTCCGGTACACAATAAACCCATACCCCTCCCCCGCATCCTCCATCGACTTCACATGCTCCGACACCGTATTCTTCCCGCTCAACGGCGGCGGACACCATTCCACCAGCGTCCCCGCCGGCTTCAACGTAAACGCCGGCACCTCGATCACCTTCGGATCCGCCGGAATCGGCGGTAAATCCAGCTTCAACTGCTTCTCAAACAACTCCCGCAACGCCTTGTACTTCGGCGTCACTCGCCCCATCTCGTCGATCGGCGCCGCATAGTCATACGTCGTCTGCATCGGCCGCCCCGAATTCGACCCCGCCCAGTACCCAAAATTCGTCCCACCGTCCACCACGTAATACGCCCACGAAAAATTCGGCTGCTCCAGCATCCACTCCGCGTCCGCCACCTGCGACTGCACGCTCACCGCCTTCTCTGTCCCGCCCCACAACTCGAACCACCCCGTGTACACCTCCGGCGAAAACACCGGCCCGCCCCCCGGAAACCCCGCGTTCTCCTCCGAATTCACCTTCCTCGCCTGCTCAATCCGCCCCGCCACCTGCTTCTTTACCCCGTTGTACCCACGCAACACCCCCGGTATCCCCTTCATCTGGTTCCACACCCCGCCGCTGTGATCGCATGTCATCAACTGCCCATCAAATCCCCCCTTCACAAAAATATCCTTCAGCTTGTACAGGTACGGATCAATCCGCCCATACTCGTTCTCAAACTGCGTCATCAGGATCGGCCCCCCATGATTCACCTGCAGATCCGCCACCTGCTTCCCCAACGCCGACACGTAACTCTGGCAGTACTCCAGGAACTTCGGATCCGCCGACCGCAGCTTCATGTCATGATGCTGCAGCATCCACCACGGATACCCCCCGAACTCCCACTCCGCACACACATATGTCCCCACGCGCAGCACCACCCACAACCCATTCTGCTGGCACAACTGAATAAACCGCCGAACGTCCGTGTCCCCCGTAAACTTGAACTCCCCCTCCTTCTGCTCAATCTGGTTCCAGAAAATATAAACACTCACCGTGTTCAACCCCATCGCCTTGATCTTCTTGATCCGGTCCTCCCAGAACTCCGGCGGAATCCGCCCCGGATGAATCTCCCCCGCAATCAACCGAATCGGCCGCCCATCAATCTGGAACTGCTGATCCTTCAATTCCAGCTTATGCACCTTCCCATCCGGCACCGGCCCCCCCGCATCCGCCCCACGCACGCTGATCCCCATCCCCATCGCCGCCAACACCGCCGCAACCGCCAAAACCCGCTTCGCCATAACGCACCGCCCAACAAATCCCAAGAAATGCCGGCCAAATACCGCCGCGCTCACCCCGCAGTATCCCCACCCCCCGCCCCCCGTCAAGAAACGAACCCACGATTTCCATGGACAATCCACCGCCCCCCACGCCCCACAAACGCCCGCCCTCTGCGACGCAGGACAACCCCCCTCAATGCGCCTCCCTGCAAAAAAGCCCAGGGACTGAGTCCCTGCGGCTCAACGCCCCCCACCGTGGACGCCCCTCACCCCACCCCCACCACCACCTTCCCCCGCCCCTTCCTCCCCTTCACCTCCCCCCGATACGCCCCCGCCGCCTCCCCCAGCCCCACCACCGCATCCACCACCGCCCGCAACTCCCCCCGCGCCAGCA
>JBQCGD010000184.1:0-21044 GCA_051955985.1 Phycisphaerae bacterium
CCCCACATAGCCCCGGGCTCCGCCCGGGGGTCCCTCCCCCACCCACTACTCCCCAAAACTTCCTTGCATCCCCCCCCGCTCTTTCCCTATCCTCCAGAAAGAACACATCTTGCGTTCTCAGTGGGTGGAGCGTGGTGGCTCCGACATCTGTTTCGCGTCCGGAGAAAATACGATGAACAGCTCGCGCCGATTCGCCCTGGCTTTTGCCGTCACCGCTTCACTTGCCGCAACCCTCCCCCTCCGCGCTGTCGACCTCCCCGGCGTACTTCCCGCCGCCGCCGACCAACCCCAAATCAACGTCTCCTTCTACCTCGGCGACAGCACCACCCCCGTCACCGTCCAGGACTCCGATCCCGTCACCGGCGACCCCATCTCCGTCTACAACGACGAAGCCTACCTCGACACCGGCGCCAGCGGCATCCTCTTCGCCCCCTCCACCACCCAGTACTTCGGCGTCCAGAACGCCACCTACAACGGCCAGCCGGTCACCTACAACGACGTCGGCGTCGCCGGCTCCGGCGCCTTCGATGTCTCCCAGCCCGTCCGCATCGCCACCTCGAACCACGTCTTCGATCCCAACTCCGACATCTTCTCCGTCCCCCAGCCCGACCCCTCCACCTACACTGCCCCCTCCTCTCCCATGCAGTTCCAGGTCGGCCCCAACGACACCACCATCGACAACGGCGACCCCCTCAACCAGATCATCTCCCAACTCAACGCCATCGACGTCGTCGGCATGCCCGCCATCCACGGCAAGGTGATGGTCCTCAATCCGCAGCCCGTCAACAACTTCAACGCCATCGACAGTTGGGATTTCAGCTCCAACCTCCCCGACATCTTCCTCCGCACCTACCTCTACCAGCCCGGCACCCCCTACACCCCCAATAAAACCGCCGCCAACGGCACCGCCGACCCCGGCATCCCCACCACCGATCACCACGTGAAACTCTCTTACGCCAACTTCGACCAGTTCACCACCACCAGCCCCGCCGGCGCCCCCGGTCCCACCCTCTCCCACAACCCCATCATCGGCAAAGACCCGGTCGCACTCTTCAACGGCCTCCCCACCGACGACACCCCCGGCATCAAAATCGCCCTCACCACCGGCGGCACCACCCGCACCTCCGAAGGCAACTGGCTCCTCGACACCGGCGCCGCCGCCTCCATCATCTCCCAGAACCAGGCCGCCAACCTCGGCGTCCACTACAAGGCCGGCACCTTCGGCACCGACACCCCCGACCTCGTCGATGCCTCCGGCAACGACCTCCCCAACCAGTTCAACTTCCAGATCCAGGGCGTCGGCGGCATCGAAACCCTCGCCGGCTTCTACCTCGACTCCCTCCTCCTTCGCACCACCGAAGGCAGCGCCGCCAACGACAATGACCCTCACAACATCCGCTTCTCCTCCGCCCCCGTCCTCGTCGGCGACATCACCGTCACCGACCCCGTCTCCGGCCAGCCCCTCACCCTCGACGGCATCTTCGGCATGAATTACCTCATCGCCTCCCTCGACCCCACCGGCCTCGACGGCCTCTCCATCCCCGCCGTCGCCTCCAACTACTTCGACTGGATCACCTTCGACGAACCCAACGGCCTCCTTGGCCTCGACGTCCACCTTCCCGGCGACACCAACGGCGACGGCATCGTCGACCTCACCGACCTCTCCACCGTCCTCAATAACTTCGGCAAACAATCCCTCCTCCGCGCCGACGGCAACTTCGACGGCGCCGCCACCATCGACCTCACCGACCTCTCCGACGTCCTCAACAACTTCGGCCAAACCCCCGACTCCCTCTTCGGCGCCTCCGCGACCCCCGCCGCCAAAACCACCGCCGCCCCCGAACCCGCCTCGCTGGCTGTCACCGCCGCCGGAGCGCTTCTCCTTCTCCGCCGCCGCAGGTGCCGACATTAATGAAACGATGGCGGAACGAACTTTGAGCACACGCCGATCATCAGAAAAAACGTGCAGACGGATACGAGAATGATCGCCACCGCAGCGCTCATTCCCAACCGCTTCTTCGCGAGGACCCCTAAAAAGATCAACACGGTAACCCCGGCGATAAAGAGTACGCCGAGCGGCCACTGTTTCGAATCCCCCACCATGAATAGCGCCGCTACCCCGCTGATCAACCCGACCCCCACCGCGAACAGGATCGAGACAAACAGAAAAAAAGTCGGCCAGCCGCTACGTTCCGGCTTCCGATACTCCAGCGGCTCAGACCTTTCCCGCATCTTCGGCGGCAACTCACTCATCTCATTTTCCCGTCTTCGTGGTCCTTCGTGCCTTCGTGCCCTTCGTGTTGAACGTCGTCCTCCCTCTCATTGCAGCACCGTCAATCCTCGAGGCTCATGCTCCCGCTGCAACCGCTTCAACACCTCCTCGCGCCCATCGCGATAAAACAGGTTGTACGTATCAAACGGAATGATGCGCCCATCCGGGTGCACAATGTGCACGCACGACTTCTTCACGCTGCGCACATCAAAATTCCACGGATCCAGAAACTGCATGATGATGATCCGAAAGAGATTCGAATACCCGATGTTCCCCGGCGCCTCGATGCGCGGCAGGCAGCACAACAAGTCCTTCAACGCCATCCCCGCCGAGCTCGGCGAGTGATGCAGCGAAAACGTCTGAAAAATCCGCTCCCGCAGCTGCGGATTGTGCTCATACACAATCGTGCTCCCCTCCCCGCTCAAAAGCATCGCCGGATCGATTAACCGCGTCAGCGGCGTGACGCACCCATCCAGCTTCAACGCATACGCCATCGCCAGACAATCCGGATGGCACGGCACCGGAATCACATCCTCCTCCCCAAACACATTCGACTGCTCCAGAATCTTCCGCCGCACCTCCGACAGCGTCAGCCGGTCCGTCGCCGGGTCGTACCCCTCCGTGCGCCCCGCATGCTGCACCGGCTGAAACGTCACCCCGCGCACGCACCGCTGCTTCAACGCAAAATCGATGATCTCCCCAATCTCCCCATCATTCACCCCCTTCTTCAGCGTCACCACCAGCGTCGTCGAAATGTTCAATTCATTGAGCCGCTCCAGCGCCCGCTTGCGCACTTCCCGCAAATCCTCCCCGCGCAAATCCACCAGCGCCTCCGCACGCAGTGAATCAAACTGCAGGTACAGCTCAAACCCCGGCATATACCCCGCCAGCCGCTTCGCAAGTTCCGCATCCCGCGCAATCTTCACCCCGTTCGTGTTCACCATGAGGTGCTTAATCGGCCGCGCCTTGGCAAGGTCCAGCACCCGCCAGAACTCCGGATGAATCGTCGGCTCCCCGCCCGAAATCTGCACCACATCCGGCTTCCCCTCATTCCGCACAATCGCATCCAGCATGAACTCAATCTGCTCGATCGACCGATGCACCACCCGCTCCGGCCCGCTCTCGCTGTAACAAACCGGACACTTCAAATTGCAATGATCCGTGATCTCCACCAGCGCCAAGCACGAATGCTGCTCATGATCCGGACAAAGCCCGCAATCATAAGGACACCCATACCGAATCGGCGTATTAAACTTCAGCGGCATCTGCGACGGCTTGATAAACTTCCGCGTCTTCGCATAATAATCCGCCTCCGACGCAATCAGCACCTTCTGCTGCTTATGCACCGGACACCACTTCACCATAAACACCTTCCCCTCCTCCACAATCACCTTCCCCTCCACCTTCCGAAAGCACTCCGCACAAATCGAATTCGTCAGCTCCACAAACAAATACGGCCGGTCCGGCATAAATCCTCTCCTAAAGCCCGCCGTCTCCGACGGCGCGGGCCGAAGTGCTCTCGCAAACATCCTTGCGTCGTACCAACCCAAAAACCGCAACCCCACACACCACCAGACTCACCACCTGGATCGCACTCAATCCCAGATAAATCTTCTTCGTCGGCTTCAAAAACTCCACCAAAAACCGAAACCCCATATACCCCGCCATAAACACCCGAAACAAATCCCCCCGCCGCACCCACCGACGCTTCGACACCCACCACAACACGATCAACAGCAACACCGCAAACCCCGACTCATACAACTGCGTCGGATGCCGCGGACCATCCCCAAAATCCACCCCCCACGGCAACCCCGTTTTCACCCCATATGTATTGTCCGAAAGCCCGGTCAGAAAACACCCCCACCGCCCAATCGCAATCGCGCAACACAACGGCAACACCCACGCATCCCCCGTCCGCCGCTTCACACCCAGAAAAAACTTCGCCACCTCCGTCCCCGCCCACCCGCCGGCAAGCCCGCCCACAATCGTCTTCCCCCCCGTCAAGAAATTGTCCATCGTCGGCGCACTCGGCCCCTCAATCCACGCCAGCACCTTCGCCCCCACCAGCGCCCCAACCGCCGCCCCCGCCGTCAACCAAAGCACCTGCGTCCAATCCCGCTCACCACCCAACTCCCTCCGCCGCCGCCGCGCCACCAGCATCGCCCCAAGCCCCACGCCATACGCAATCCCCTCCATCACCGGATGCGGATGCACGCGCAGCCCGAACACATGAAAATAAATTGGAAACTCCACCGCTTCTCCCACAAGAACCCCTGCCAGCATACCAAAAAACAAACTCCCGTCTTCGTGGCTCTTCGTGTCTTCGTGACTTCGTGTTTTGGCCTTCCCTTTATTTCCGCGCCCCACTCGCTAAACTCGTCCCTTCCCCAATCGTCCCTCCCAAGGAGCCCCCCATGTCCCTCTCCGCCATCATCCTCGCCGCCGGTAAAGCCACCCGCATGAAATCCGACCGCGTCAAAGTCCTCCACGAAATCTGCGGCCGACCCATGCTCTCCTACGTCCTCGACGCCTGCCGCGAAGCCGGCGTCACCCGCCTCTACCTCGTCATCGGCCACGATCGCGACCGCGTCATGCAAACCTACAAGAACGACACCGACATCACCTGGGTCATCCAGCACGAACAAAAAGGCACCGGCCACGCCGTCATGGTCTGCCAGCCCCAAATCGAATCCACGGAAGGCATCGGCGAACACGACAACGTCATCGTCCTCGGCGGCGATGGTCCTCTCATCCGCGCCCAAACGCTCCAGGCCATGGTCCAAAAGCACGAAGCCGCAAAAGCCGCCGTCACCCTCGCCACTTCCATCCTCCCCGACCCCGCCGGCTATGGCCGCATCGTCCGCGACGCCGCCGGCCACCTCACCGGCATCGTCGAACACAACGACGCCACGCCCGAGCAGCGCCAAATCAAAGAGGTTAACCCCACCTACTGGATGTTCCGCTCCCGCGACCTCTTCGATGCCCTCACCCACGTTCAGCCCAACAACAAAAAAGGCGAGTATTACCTCACCGACACCCTCGCCATCCTCAAAAAGGGAGGCAAAACACTCGAAGCCGTCCCCTCCGTCCCCCCCGAAGACGTTCTCTCCATCAACACCCGCAGCGAACTCGCGGACGTTGCCCGGGTTATGCAAAAACGCATTCAGAAAATTCACATGGACGCAGGCGTCACCCTCGTCTCCCCTGAAAATACCTGGATTGAATTCGGCGCATCCATCGGACAAGATACCGTCATCGAACCGTTCACCTGGATCGGTGCCCGCTCCCACATAGGCGCCGGCCAACGCATCAAGGCCGGCACCATCGTGCCCCCGGATTCGAAAATCGGTTAGGAACGAGTGAGGGAACGATTATGAACGCGGTAAAGATGAATACCCCCGTCTCCCGCCTCCCCTCCGCCGCCCGCCCGGTCCCCACCGTCAAACCCTCCAACGGAGCCGACATGTCGCTCGCCAACGGTCTTAAAATTTTCGCAGGCCGCGCCAACACCGCTTTCACCAACAGCGTCTGCGAACACATCGGCATTCCCGTCGGCAAGGCCCGCGTCGATTCGTTCCCCGACGGCGAACTCATCGTCAAACTCGATGAAGACGTCCGCGGCCGCGACTGCTTCATCATCCAGTCCACCTCCACCCCCGTCAACGAATACTTGATGGAACTGCTGATCTGGATCGACTGCCTCAAACGCGCCTCCGCCAACCGCATCACCGCCGTCATCCCCTACTTCGGCTACGCCCGACAGGACCGCAAGTCCGAAGGCCGCACCCCCATTACCGCCAAGCTCGTCGCCAACCTGATCACCGCCGCCGGCGCCGACCGCGTCATCGCCATGGACCTCCACGCCGCCCAGGTGCAGGGCTTTTTCGACATCCCCATGGACCACCTCCTCGCCAGCCAGGTCCTCGCCAAATTCTTCGTCAAAGAAGCCCCCAACATGGGCAAGATCTCCATCGTCTCCCCGGACCCCGGCAACCTCAAGGCCGCCTCCTGGTACGCCGACCACCTCAACGCCGACCTCGCCTTCATCGACAAACGCCGCAAATCCGCCACACAGGTCGATATGGAAAACATCGTCGGCGACATCTCCGGCAAAACCGTCCTCATGATCGACGACATGATCACCACCGGCGGCACCATCGCCGAAGCCTCCAAAATACTCCGCAACAAGGGCGTCGAACGCATCTGGGTCGCCGCCACCCACGGCGTCTTCGCCGGCACCGCCGTCAAGAAACTCGCCGATTCCCCCATCGAACGCATCATCATCACCGACACCATCCCCGTCTGCTCCCGCCTCGACCCCATCAAGGACCGCCTCACCGTCCTCACCGTCGCCCCTCTCATCGGCGACGCCATCAAAAACATCCACCTCAACCAATCCGTCTCCGACCTCCTCAAAGGCGCCCAGGGCGGCAAACGCTAAAAATTTCCCCTCCTCCGTGTCCTCCGTGGTCTCATTCAACCTCCGGAACTGACTCGTGGCCCTCGCAAACCTCTCCTACTTCTCCCCCGCCCTCAAAACCACCACCGCCCTCACCGCCATCCTCCCCGACTCCGGCCCCGGTCCCTTCCCCGTCTTCTACCTCCTCCACGGCCTCGGCGACGACCACACCATCTGGTCCCGCCGCACCTCCATCGAACGCTACGTCAGCGGCATTCCATTAATCGTCGTCATGCCCGGCACCGCCCGCGGCTGGTACACCAACGCCGCCACGCCCCCCGGCCTCCCCTACGAAGACCACCTCACCACGGACGTCCTCTCCCTCGTCGACCGCCTCTTCCCCACCATCCCCCGCCGCGAAGGCCGCGTCATCGGCGGCCTCTCCATGGGCGGCTACGGCGCCATCAAACTCGCCCTCAAATTCCCCGACCTCTTCTGCAGCGCCACCTCCCACTCCGGCCCCCTCATGACCCCGCTCCACAAACCCGAACTCCGCCCGAAAGAATTCGCCCCCCAACTCGCCGAGTACCAATCCATCTTCGGCGCCGATTGGCAAGGCGGCCCCAACGACCCCGCCGCCCTCGCCAAAAAATGCCCCCTCCACCTCCGCCCCGCCCTCCGCATCGACTGCGGCCTCTCCGACTTCCTCCTCGACCAGAACCGCGAATTCCACACCCACCTCGACGCCCTCCACTTCCCCCACGAATACCATGAATTCGAAGGCGAACACAACTGCACGTGTTGTGGCAATAAACACACGTGCACGTGCGATGGCGGCGGACCGCTAAATCCTTGGTCTGCGCGTCACGATTGGGCCTATTGGGACCGGCACATTCAGGATGCGATTCTCTTCCACTGCAAAAACCTTCGGATTAAGTTGCCCGACTGAGCGTATCTTGGATCGGCACGAATAGAACAGATCGAGGCTGCTATGGCGATCGGCGTTTTAGGTTGGAAAAATGCCCTAGGCGAAGGGCCGGACTTCGAGATCAACACAGTTTACGATTTGCTTGACGTTATCGAGCGAAAGCCGGGCCTCTATTTGGGGAGGGCAGAGCTTACGGCGCTCTGGCACTTCTACCACGGGTTCGTGACGGCAGTGGGTGCGTGCCACCTACGCTTCGAAAAAGAGCAACCGCCTTTCGACGGCTTTCATGATTTTGTGGCATCACATTACGGTTGGTTTGAATCGACTTCGGGTTGGCGTCACATGATTCTGAACGAAAACGACGGGGATGAGGCGAAGTCGCTTGACGGGTTCTATTCACTTCTCTCTCGCTACCGCGCGCTCGGCACCAACAAGGGTGTGCCAGCCCCGCAGCAAGGTTAGTAACACAATTGGGCCTACTGGGACTTGCACGTCCAAGACGCCCTCCGCTTCCACGCAAAAGTCCTGAAAATCCCCCTCAATAAGTAATCCGTATCCCCGCCGCGCGGGCCCTCTCGGGGTGCCATGCTTCTGGCCCAATCCCCGGGCCAGAAGCATGCCTCATGGACTCTCGCAAACAGATTGCACCCGTCACTTCCCCTCCTCCACCACATCATAAACCACCCCACCCACCTCCACCGTCACATTGCTCCCCAGCGCCAAATACTGCGCCGCCTCCGGATGCCCCTTCAACAAATCAAAATACGCATCACTATTGAACACCACCTTCACATGCTTCCCCTTCTCCCCCTGCACCCGCGCATCCGTCCACTGGTTCCCATTCAAAAAGAACGCCCGCCCATTCACCACCCGCGTCTGCTGCGCATAACTCGTCACCACCCGATACCCCCGCGCATCTCCGCCCGTCCCCGCCTGCCACCCGTTCACCTCCTCCGTCCCCAAATTCAACGCCACCTTCTGCTCCGCCGTCACCGGCACCGGCGCATTCGCTGCCCGCGCCAACGCCCCACCCGCCTGCCCCTCAAATTGATACCGCCGCTCCGTCTGCGCCGCCGCATCCGAAGCCGCCGACAAATTCTCCGCCGCCTTATACCCCGCCACATTCACGCTGTCCTTCACCGCCTGCCCCCCCGTCGCCCTCCCCGCCGCCACCGACGCCGGCGCCACGCTCGCCGAATTCATCACCGCCCGATCCACCGTCATCTCCCGCAAACTCTGCATCGCCACCGGTACCTGCCGCTTCTTCTCATCCTCCACAATCAACATCGCCGTGTAAGGCGTCACCACGCCCCACTCCCGCGCCAGCTCCGCGATCTCCCCCTTCACCTCCCCGTTCTCCCCATGCTGCCGCAACTCCTCCAGCAGATACCCAATCCGCCGCGTCGCCCACAACTTCCCGATCCAATCATTCTCCTCCCCCGTCTCCTCCGCAAAATCCACATCCTCCACAAACGTTTTCTTCTCCCCGTTCACATTCCCGCTCAACGTCACCGCCGTCTTCCCATGCCCCGTGTACGTCCCAAACGCCACCACCTGGTCCCCCTTGAACAAATCCGGCAACGCCTTCGGATACATCTTCTCCAGCCGCACATCCCCGCCGCTCTCCACGCTCAACCCCGCCAGCACCGGGTCCTGCACCTTCCCCCAGAAATTGCTCATCGCCACCTCCAAATTCTCCTCCGGCAAAACATACTGGCTATACCCCCGCGTCTTCTCCGCCAATTGATCCAGCAGCTTCGTGTTCACATCGTTCCCCACCCCAAACGTAAACACCCGCGGCATCCCCTCCCCCTCCTTCATCGTCCCGACCACGTGCCGCACAATCGCCTCCGGATCCGTTTCCCCAACCGTCGGCTCCCCATCCGTCATGAACACCAGCAGAAACAACCGCCCCTTCTCACTCCCACCCCGCTCCTCCAGAGCCTTCTTCAATGCCTCCTCAATCGCCGTCCCCCCGCTCGCTTCCATCTTCCCCGCAAACTCCACCGCCTTCTTCTTGTTCTCCTCGGTCGCATCCTTCAACCCGTCAAACAACGGCTCCGCCTCCGTGCTGAACCGCACCACGTCAAACCGATCCCCCGCATTCAACGTCTCCACGCAATACTTCAACGCCCCACGCGCCTGCTCAATCTTCTTCCCCGCCATCGACCCGCTCGTGTCCATCACAAACACCACATCTTTCGGCATCCCCTTCGCCCCGGCCCCCTCCGCCTCCACCGTCGGCGCCGCCATCAACACAAAATACCCCGGCTTCTCCGAGTCCGGCCGATACGTCATCACCGTCACCCCCACCGCCGTCTGCTTCCGCCCAATGTACAAATGAAAATCGCGGTCCGGCCGCACGTTGCTCGCCTCATACCCCACCACCGCCCGCTTCTCCCCCTCCCGCTTCACCTCCACCGAATGCGTCGGCGAATAAATCGTCGTGATCGGCTCCTTCTCCTCCACCACCACCTTCAAACTCAAATTTTTCAACGGCCGGCTCGAATACTTCTCCGTGTTCAACGTGTAGTGATAATCCAGCACCCCGTTCACCTGCTTCAACAACTCCGTGTACTTGATCGTGATCTTCTTCCGACCGTTCGGCTCAATCGGAAATACATGCACCTTGAACATCGCCCGCCCCGCATATTCCAGCAACGCCGGATCCTTCATCCGCCGCACAATGTCCTCGTAAATCCCCCGCGCCTTCTCCGCCGGCAAAAGCTCCGCCTTCACCATCTCCCCATCAATATCCATCGCAAACTTATCAATCCGCGCATCCGCCGGCACCGGAAAAATATAATCCCCCTCCAGCCGCTGCCCGTTCGGATTGTAAAACTCCTGCTCCACGCTCGTCGTCGCCACCTGGTCATGAATGGCGCACGTCACATGGTGATACGTCACCTCCAGCGGCGCAAACGTAAAATGCCCCCGCACCACCTCCACATGCGGATCACTAATCACGATCAACCCATCCCCCAGCGCCCCCCGCATCCCAACCAGCATCGAAACCAGGATCCCAATCAGCAAAAAGCCCACCCGACGGATCATGTTCGATCCTCCGTAAAATGCCGTTGCAATCTCGTCCCCCCCTTCGACGCCCCACCCGCAACGGAGTTCCCCGCCCATCGCGATTTTCCCGAGAAACCCCTCCCAACCCCAGGTTATTTATCTTGGCAGACACAAGTGCCCGTTTTGTCGTCGATCGACGCTCGCCGCGGAGGCCCGACTGGGCGGGCTTTCAGTAGCCATGGCCGGAAGGCCATGGGGCCCGCACCCAGCAGAAGGTGAAGGCCCGGAGGGCCGACTCTCCAGAGGACATTGTGTAGCTGAAGATCAATAGCCGGCGGTTTTCACCGCCGTTTCCCCGCCCCTTAAGCACCCCACCGATCCCCAAAAGCAGCATTCTCCCGACCCCTCATCACCCCCAGTCCCCCATATCCCCCCACCACCCCGCGCGCTACCCTGAACTTCCGAAGTACCGGCCCGATGACCCACTTCTCCCTGCGTGCCTCTACAGAGGGAGACCCTCATGTCCACAACGACCTTCCATCCCGGCATCGATTCGATCACCGAATCCCTCCTCCTTCAGCTCGCCGACACTCCCCCGCACACCATCCTCGTCGCTATCGACGCCACCGACGACCTCCTCCTCGGTGTCGCCGCCGCACTCGCACAGCAGTTCCACGCCACCCTCCTCCTCGTCCACGCCATCGATACCCTCACCCTCAGCGTCTACACCACCCCCTACTGCGGCTCACTCGAAAATGCCGACCACCTCCGCGCCGAAGCACGCAGCGTCCTCACCTCCGCCGCCGCCAAACTCCCCACCGATGTCCACGCCGAAACACTCTTCTCCGAAGGCACCCCCTCCGACGAAATCGTCGCCGCCGCCGAAGCCCGCCGCCCCGACCTCGTCCTCCTCGGCAAACACCACCACTCCCTCCTCTACCGCATCTTCGTCCAATCCACCGCCAACGCCGCCCTCCACAAACTCAACTGCCCCGTCGCACTCATCGCCGACGACGCCCCACCCAAACTCTTCCACTGCCCCAACCACCCGCCACCACGCCCCACCGCCGTCTAACCCCATAAATACCCCAAGCCCGCACCGGCGAAAGTTTCGTCATTCGTCATTCGAATTTCGTCATTCTCGCGCAAGCGAGCACCGTCCCACAGCCTCCGTGCCGTGGTCCGGATACCGCCGATCTTCCGGCCTGTCCGTCCAAGTGACTTTGCCTGTAAGCCAGTCAGACCGCACGCTCCACCGGTCGATCGGTTCACCTGACCGCTCAACAACCCGCACTCCGTGCCGATCATCTCCGCGACCCGCCATCCCTGCGGCATCACGTCGGTCTACCTTCCGGTAGGGGGGTGAACCACCAGCTGCTCCTCGAGTCCGCTCATTCCGCATCCTGCGTCGCAAACCCATATCACAGCCGGCCAGGAGAAACCTCTGCTTCCCTGCATTTCAACCCAGGTCGCAACCTCCGTGTCGCGACGCTGGCCCCGCGGATCCTCCGCAGGTTTTATCGATCACAGGCATCCTGCCCGCATCGTTTTCCCTTATTTACTTGTCACTTGTCTTTTCTGCAGACCGCCGTGAGCTTCATCACCCACATCTTGAATTTTCGCCTGCCCTTTAAGTGGGGCCGACGCCCTCGTCGGCCAGGTCTTTCGGCGTGCACTGAATCAAAAATCCAGCGACACCTGCTTCTTCCCCCCACGCTCCACCAGCCGCCGCCCCACCCGCTCCCGCAGCCGCTCAATAATCTCCGAATGCATCTGGCTCACACGCGTCCCGCTGATCCCCAGCGTCCCCCCGATCTCCCGCATCGTCATCTCTTCATAGTAGTACATCACCAGGATCAGCCGCTCGTTCCGCGTCAGCTCCCGCATCAAAAACGCCTTCACGTCCTCCCGCTGCAACTGCTCCACGATCCCCTCCTCCCGGTAATCCATCACCGTCTCCGCATGATTCGTCTCGTGCCCCTCCTGCCCCGTGCACGGCATGAACAAACTCATCGGCGTCGACCCCATCGCCTCCTGCTCCAGCCGCCGGATTGTCTGCGGACACACCCCGATCTTCCCCGCCAGTTCCTCGTCCCCCGCCGGCATGCCGCGCTCCATCCGCAGCGCCTGCTGCGCTTCCGAAAACCGCGTCAGCTTCTGCCGCTGGTCCCGCGACAACCACTGCTGCGACTTCAGCCCGTCCAGCATCGCCCCGCGCACCCGCGTCGAACAATATGTCTCAAATTTCACCCCGCGACCCGGATCATAACTGTTGATCGCGTCGCGCAGCCCGAACACCCCGTACTGCACCAGGTCGTCCATCTCCACGCTCCGCCCACGCCGCTGCGCCAGCCGCGCCGCCGCAAACTTCACCAACGGATAGTAATACTCCATCAACGCGTTCCGCGCCCCCTCCGAGCGCCCGTCCCAATAACGCGCCCACAGCTTCTCGATCTCCCCGGCACTCATCCTCGTTGCGGTGTAACTCATGCGAACAACCTCACAAAAAAACACGCGGTTCCCTTTCGGCGCGCACCGGCTCCTTGCAGAGATTCCGGCTCACGCCCGATCGTCTCGATCAGATCTCTTTTCCGCCGCTTTCAAATGACGCGGTCTCCCGCGCAATCCGAATCTCGGCAGCAGAGTTCACTTCAGTCCCATCACTACTCGATTGTGTTTGCCCAAGGCGGGCGGAGGTACAGCGGCGAGGTGGTACGGCGAGGATCGGCCCCCCGCGGGCGCCCGCCCTTACGATGAGTCAGATCGTCAGGGCCGTTCCCGAGGAGGTCACCGGTCTCTAAGGCAACCGCCGTGCCAGAGCTGAGCTTCACCCCGCGCCGATAACATCTGCCATTCCAGTACAGGCGATTCAAACACCCCACTTTCCCATCCACCCGCGCAATAGGGGGGTCCACCCCTGTTTTTCACGACAACCCCGCCCCGCCCTCCCCCCCCGCAACCGCCGATCCCCGCCCCTTCCCTCCTGATTCTTCACGACTCGCTCACAAGTTCTCCACACTGAATCCCCACCCGCATCCCGTATCACAACGCGCCTCTCCCACATGTCTAGTCGCAAACATGTCTTCTCCCCTCTTCCGCCGCGCGACAGGTTATCCACATCGTGGAGAACTTCCCCCAAAATCACCCGCCCCAGCGCTCCTCCATCCCCCTGTTCCCGTGGATAACTTCCCGCCAGGTTTCTATAAACTGCTCTCAAATATGCGCTTACCGGGAACCCCTCTCCCTTCATCGGGGTCCACGAACGGGGGTGCCCCATACCCCCAAAACTACCCCGAATAGGAGATTAAAAAACAGGCAATTCAATCAAAATGAAAAATATTGCTTAAAATGTTGGCACATAAACATAATACGTTATTTGGAAGACGTTTATGGCAATATCTTTTCCGCATACATCCTTGGAATTCGATTATCAGCTTCCAATTTTGCATAACAATTAGGCAAATCAACGCGCATTTTGGCCCTCATCTCCCCTCCCCGATGCCCCAGCCTCCCACCGACGCCTCCCACCCCCGCGACCCCCCGCTCCCCTCTTCAGGCCTCCTCCATTTCCCCCTTTCCTTTCACCCCCACACCCGCCAGATAACACCTCCGCGACCGTCACACCGGCTCTCCCCAACGCCGGCGGCCGCACCCGGGACATGGACGTCCCGTCTACCCCACCGATGGAGCGGTTCCCATGCAAACTTCCGATTTCCTCCTCGAACGCGTCATCCACCACGTCCTCAAAGGCGACCCCCACCCCTCCCTCCTCCCCGATGCCGCCGCCCTCGACCCCGCCCATTTCATCGCCGACATCCTCTGGCCCGCCAGCGAATGCATCCTCCAGCTCCACGCCGACGGCGCCACCACCGCCCGCGTCCTCAACACCGCCTCCCGCGCACTCCGCTCCCTCCTCGAATCCGCCGCCCAACGCCTCGACCGCCAACCCCCCAACCACCGCAGCGCCGTCATCTTCACCGCCCCCGGCGAATCCTCCGACCTCGGCGCCCACCTCCTCGCCACCCTCGCCGAATCCCACGGCTTCCGCGTCTTCTTCGCCGGCGCCAACCTCTCCCTCGAAGAACTCGCCTTCTCCATCGGACAGCTCGCCCCCGACACCCTCCTCATGCACGGCGCACTCCAAAGCTCCGCCCCCCGCGCCGCCGACCTCCTCCGCCAGCTCCGCCACATCCGCGTCTGGCCCAGCACCCAGCTCGCCGTCGCCGGCGCCCTCGCCTCCGCCCTCTCCCACCCCGCCGCCGATCTCCTCTCCCCCCACCCCATCGAACTCCTCGAACTCCTCTCCCTCTGGCCCGACTACCGCCACACTCCCGATGCCCTCCCGCCCCTCCAGATGCCCCCCGGCGCCACCGAATCCCTCACCATCTCCACCGACACCATCCGCCAGATGATCCGCCACCACTTCAGCAAACATCCCCACCACCCGAACTAGGGTCTGCCTGGCGACCGTGGCAAAGCAGCAACCGCGCAGTTTAGCCGGCGATTTTAATCGCCGCGCCAACCTCGCATGCACGCAACCCATTCACAAAACACGAATCGCCCGCCCCGACATCACGCGCCCGAGCACGTCGAAATCCAATGCGCCCCCCGGTATGCAAAAAAAGAAGCGCCGGGATCTCGAATGCTGCCAACACACCCGGGAGCAGCCATCGAGGTCCCAGCGCCAGCTTTTCCGAAAGCGACGCATACATCAGACGCGCCTTACTTCCCCAGCATCTTCGCCACAATAAAAATCAACACCGCCCCACCCAGCCCGCCGCCGAGCAACAGGTACAACAGAGAAAACCCAATCGCCGCAAGGGGTAGAATCAACATGGCTTATCTCCAGTAAAAAGTCTCAAAAACCTCACTACACCCACTGCATACGCATTCGCCGTGCCAATTCCCTAAACGCATGCCATACCCCCGTTTTCTCGCGAAAAAAGGCTCATGCGCGACTTTTTGTCGACACGCCCCACCACATTTTCCTTCAAATCCACCTGACCCGAGCCATAACAACCCGCCACGCCTGCGAACCCCAATTCCCCCAATACTCCCGCCTCCCATGCATCCCCTCACCTATTTAACCTCTTTACCAAAAACCTTCCCTGCAATTTCCCGCCAACGCCCCCGTTATGTGCCTCAAGCCCGCACACGCGGACCACACTTTCTATCTTTTCATCGAGAAATTCCATGCGAAAACACCTCCTCTCCGCCGCTCTCCTTTCCCTCGCCACCGCCCTCGCGGCTCGCGCCGCCGGCTTCAACGACGACGACTTCTCCCCTCCCAACATCCCCCAGCCCACCATCCCCGACCACACCCTCGAAGCCAAAGCCGCCGGCCTCACCGGCGACGGCTCCACCAACGACACCCCCGCCTTCAACAAGGCCATCGAACAACTCGCAGCCCAGGGCGGCGGCACACTCCACTTCGCCGCCGGCAAATACATGCTCGCCTCCGCTCACCTCGCCTCCAACATCCGCCTCCTCCTCGACAACGACGCCACCCTCGAAGGCCTCAAAACCGGCTACGAACCCCCTGAACCTAACCCCTACAACAAATTCCAGGACATCGGCCACTCCCACTTCCACGATGCCGTCTTCTACGGCGACAACCTGCAGAACTTCGCCATCGAAGGCGGTAACTTCTCCGCCGGCGGCGCCGTCCAGGGAAACCCCAAGCCCGACGGCGGCGACAAGCTCTTCGCCATCACCCGCTCCAAAAACCTCTCCTTCAAAAACACCACCTTCCCGTCCTGCGGCCACTTCGCCTTCCTCCTCAATGACTGCGAAAACATCACCATCGACCACGTCACCACCAAAAAATCCCGCGACGTCATCGACCTCATGGGCTGCCGCAACGTCGCCGTCCACGACTGCCACTTCACCGGCGCCTCCGACGACACCCTCGGCATCAAGTCCGACTACGCCCTCGGCCGACGCATCCTCACCGAAAATATCTACGCCTGGGACAACTACTTCGAGTCCGGCTGCAACGGCCTCCAGTTCGGCTCCGAAACCGCCGGTGACTTCAAGCACATCCGCTGCTGGAACATCACCATCGGCCGCGCCATGAAGGCCGGCATCGGCATCACCTGCAACGACTCCGCACATATCTCCGACGTCCGCTACAAAAACATCAAAATCACCGGCGCCGCCAACCCCATCTACATCCTCATCACCGACCGCCTCCGCACCGGTGAGAAAGGCGTCACCCCCGGCTCCATCTCCGATATCTCCATCCAGGATGTCTCCTGCACCGACATGGCCCCCGGCCGACAGGGCCCCGTCAACCCCGTCTCCATCTCCGCACTCCCCAACTACCCCATCTCCAACCTCACCATCTCCAACCTCACCCTCGCCTACCCCGGCGGCGGCGACGCCCACGACGCCGACATCACCCCGCCATACCCCAAGGACTACTCCCCACGCTCCCTCGGCCCACGACCCTGCTCCGCCTTCTTCATCCGCCACGCCCACGACCTCACCCTCAAAAACATCTCCATCTCCTGGGACAAACCCGACGGCCGCCCCCCCTTCGTCCTTAACGACGTCTCCAACCTCACCCTCCAGAACATCACCCTCAAAGACCTCCCCAAAGACCAGATCCCCCTCAAACTCGAAAACGCCAAAAACATCACCGCCGAAAACGTCACCAACCTCAACAACGGCAAACTCGCCTCATCCCACTAACCAACCCCCCCCAAGCCCGGCGGCCACCACCGCCGGGTGACCGCGCCGTGACCCCTTAACCAAAAATGAGTGCTCCCACCTCCCCTCCCCACTGGAACACCCCTTGCACCACCCTCCCCGCGCAGGCGCAATTGTGCGCCTCACTGGAGGATCTCCCATGAACAAGTTACTTCTCTCCCTCTGCCTGCTCATCTCCGCCGCCACCACCTTCTCTCTACCCGGCTGCGCCCACGACCACGACGACGATCGCCGCGCCTACGTCCACGACCACCGCGACGACTACCGCCAGGACTACGATCACCGCGACTACGATCGCCACGACGACGACCACCGCGACTACAACCACCACGACGACGACCGCCACTAACCCGCGCGCAACAAAAACGGGTGCCATGCTTCTGACCCCAACCTCGGGGGTCAGAAGCATGCCTCATGGACACGCAATAAACACATTGCACCCCCTCCCAACCCACTTAACCACTTAACTATTTAACCACTTAACCGTCGGGGGGGGTTATTCCTCTATCAACTCCGAATCATACGCATCCTCCAACTTCTTCACCGTCCCCGCCAACTCCTCATCCTTCTCCACCGCCTCCGACACCTTCGCCTCCCACACGTTGCTCGCCTGCCGCAGCGAATCAATATCCACTGGCTGGTTCAAATACTTCGCCAGCCGCCGCGTCACCGCCTCGATCGACAGCGGATTCTCCCCGCTCAAATACCCCGGGATCTCCGCCACAAAATTGATCATCTCCAACCCGTGCGCCGGCGCCTGCGACAACAGCAGCGTCGAAAACGACGACGGCCCCGTGTAGTCCGAAGGCTTCAACCCATGCTCCTTCAACACCGGCACCAGGTGCGCATGCGACACCGACCCAAACATCCGCGGCTCCCGCGTGTGCGGCACCGTCCCCCCAAAACTCCCCATGAACACAATCCGCTTCACCCCCAGCTTCCCGCACGCCTCAAATATCGCATCCGCAAACGTCTGCCACCGCAGGTTCGGCTCCGCCCCCAGAAAGAACACCAGGTTGTTCTCCACATCCACACGAAACACATTCTCCGGAAACTTCGGCCCGCGCCGCACCAAACCCCCACGCATCCGTACCTCCGGCCGAAATAACGCCGCCACCTCCATCGACCCCGGAAAATTAAAAATATAGAACGGCTCCGCCTCAATCCGCCCCACCTCTTCCAGCGTCCGCTTCTCCATCATCCGCTTCACCGTCCCCGTCGACACATCCCCCCCATCCATCCACCCCGTCAACGCCAGCAAAAGCGTCCCATCCCTCAACCCCGGCAACTTCTCACTCAACTTCAATTCCAAACCCATGAAAGCTCCTCTTCAAAGTGCTCCTCAATTATAGGTGCAAAAAGTGGAGCCGACGCCCCCGTCGGCTATTCCTCGCGAACCACACAAATCGCGCCGCAAACAATTCATCCCTCCCCCACGCTTGCAACGTCGCGCCTCCCGCTCTTGACACGTAAGCGATCCCTTACGTATACTCCCCCTCATGCTCAACACCCCCACGCCAGACGTCTTCGACGCCATCTCCCACCCCGCTCGCCGCCGCATGCTCGACCTCCTCTCTCAGGAAGACCACTCCGTCAACGACCTCGCCCAAAACTTCCCCATCTCCCGACCCGCCGTCTCCCAGCACCTCCGCATCCTCCTCGACGCCGGCCTCGTCTCCGAACAACGCCACGGCCGACAACGCCTCTACTCCCTCGTCCCCCAGCAACTCCTCCCCGTCCGCGACTGGCTCGCCCACTACGACCGCTTCTGGACCGACCGCCTCGATCGCCTCCAAAAAATCCTCGCCAAAAACCCCCAAAAGGACCACAACAAATGACCAACCCCAAATCCATCCACAAAGAAATCCTCCTCCCCCATCCCCCACCCCACGTCTGGCGCGCCCTCACCGAACCCGATACCCTCGCCCAATGGATGTTCCCTAACAATTTCCAACCCCACGTCGGCCATCGCTTCACCTTCCAGGTCCCCCCAAACCCCGCCGTCAACTTCGAAGGCCTCACCATCCACTGCGAAGTCCTCGAGTGCGACCCCCCAACCCGCCTCGCCTTCTCCTGGTCCGCCGGCCCCATCGCCAACACCCGCGTCACCTTCCAACTGGAGCCCGCCCCCAACAACCACACCCGCCTCCTCCTCCACCACGCCGGCTTCGACATCACCGAACACTTCACCCACACCAACTTCCGCGGCGCCGAACACGGCTGGACCAAAATGCTCAACCAACTCCCCACCGCCCTCGTCCAATTGACCATCTAACCGCCTGCCCCGCGCAGGCGCGTTCGCACAACATCATTCCCGAACCAACACTCGCACGAGGAGCCCCCCATGTCCCCCGCCACCCAACGCACCATCGCCCGCTGGATCCACCTCCTCTTCAGCATCCCCATCATCGGCTACATCTACAGCCCCTTCGAAAACCTCCCCCAATACGCTGCCCCCACCCGCTACATCTTCTTCCCCATTCTCGCCCTCACCGGCCTCTGGATGTGGAAAGGCCACCTCCTCCGCCGCCTCTTCACCAAACAACCCTGAATCTTTTTCGTGTCTTTAGTGTCTTTCGTGGCTAATTTACTGTCGTCGCGCAACCGGAAGGAGCAGGACCCCATGCCCACCCCCAACCCCCAGGTCGACGGCTACATCCGCAAAAACAGCAACTTCCAACCCGAATTCCAAGCCCTCCGCAAAATCATCCACACCTTCCCCCTCACCGAAGAAATCAAATGGCGCGTCCCCTGCTACACCCTCAACAAAAAAGTCGTCCTTTTCCTCGGCTGCTACTCCGAAGCCGCCATCCTCAGCTTCGCCAAGGGCGCTCTCCTCAAAGACCCCAAAAAAATCCTCATCCAGCAAACCGAAAACATGCAGGCCGTTCGCATCCTCCGCTTCCAATCCCTCAAAGAAATCCGCGCCCTCGAACCCACCCTCAAAACCTACATCCAGGAAGCCATCGACAACGAAACCGCCGGCAAAAAAGTAAAACTCAAATCCACCGCCGAATTCAAAGTCCCCGACGAATTCAAAACAAAACTCGCCGAAAACCCCAAACTCAAAGCCGCCTTCGAATCCCTCACCCCCGGACGCCAACGCGGCTACCTCCTCTACTTCGCCGGCGCAAAAAAATCCGAAACCCGCTCCGCCCGCATCGACAAATACACCCCCCACATCCTCGCCGGCAAAGGCCTCGACGACTGAATCTCTTTCCCTGCTCAACGACGGGAGGACAACTTGAGCAAGACCGGCGACTTCTGGAATGCCCACACCGACACCGACGGCCAAATCATCTGGCCGGAAGATCAAGCCAAACGTGATGTGCTCGCGCGGCAACTCTTTGGCGCCTGCTTCATCGATTCTCTTGATTACTGGCTTGCCCGCGCCGACGATCTCATCGACAACCCGGACGCTCCGCAGGAACAGTGGCGCCGCTCAAACGAAGAGATCGCATTGCGCGCTACTTTTGCCGCCATGACCGAAGAGCAACGCGCCGCCGTTCGAAGAATCGTACGTCAAACGGCTCAAGGCACTCTGTTTTCCTCGCTCGTAAATATTGACCAGAATCCCAAAGAACAGCTCGTGTAACTTCTCTTCTGTAAAACCCACCGCAAGCAATTCCGCCGCCGGGGCCTTGTAGCACCGGCGAGCGAAGCGAGCGGGTGCGGAAAGGCCCCGGCGGCGGGGCGGTCGCGTGAACAGGCGGGTC
>JBQCGD010000185.1:0-47664 GCA_051955985.1 Phycisphaerae bacterium
CCCCCCCCCCCCCCCCCCCCCCCCCCCCCCCCCCCCCCCCCCCCCCCCCCCCCCCCCCCCCCCCCCCCCCCCCCCCCCCCGCCCCCCCCCCCGCCCCCCCGCCCCCCCCCGCCCCGCCGTCCCCCCGCCGCACCCGCCTTGGGCGGGGGCGGAGGAGGAGTCGTTTTTGGCGGCGGCTTTGTAGGAGTCGGAGCGGTAGTCGGTGATGTAGAAGCCGGAGCCTTTGAAGAGGAAGCCGGCGCCGCCGGAGATGAGGCGTTTGACCTTTTTCTTTTTGCATTTGGGGCAGGTGGAGAGGGGCTTGGCGGTGATGGATTGGAATTCTTCGAACTGGTGGTTGCAGGCTTCGCAGGCGTATTCGTAGGTGGGCATTTTGCGGCTCCCGTTTGTGTTGTTTTAGCACCGTATTTTAGGCGAACGGGGGTGGGGAGGCCAGTGGGGTTATGTCTTGTATCGGCTGTTTTCCCCCCCCACCCACGACGTAAACACGAAGGGATGAAGAGATGAAGGGAGACGAAGACGGGGTTTACCACGGGGGGACAGGTGTTGCGGCAATAGATGGGGTGGGGGTAACGTTTTGAATTTGTGAATAAGGCTTATAAATAGGGGTATGGCATGTTGCGAGTGGCGGCGGTTGGGTTGGTGGTGGCGGTGTTGGCGGGGTGTGCTTCGGCGGGGGCGGGCGTGAAGGAGAAGGGTGAGGCGCGGGGTGGGGAGGTGAATTTTGATGGGGGATGGCGGTTGCATTTGGGGGAGGTGAAGGGTGGGGAGGAGGTGGGGTGTGATGATTCGAAGTGGCGTGGGTTGGATTTGCCGCACGATTGGGGGGTGGAGGGGGCGTTTGATCCGAAGCTGGCGAGTTGCACGGCGTTTTTGCCGGCGGGGGTGGGGTGGTATCGGAAGGGGTTTGTGTTGCCGGCGGAGGCGAAGGGGAAGGTGGTGCGGATGCGGTTTGAGGGGGTGATGAATCATTCGACGGTGTGGTGCAATGGGGTGGAGGTTGGGGGGAGGCCTTATGGGTATTCGACGTTTACGTGTGATTTGACGAAGGCGGTGCGGTTTGGGGCGGAGAATGTGGTGGCGGTGCGGGTGGATCATGAGGAGTATGCGGATTCGCGGTGGTATGACGGGTCGGGGATTTATCGGGATGTGTGGTTGGAGGTGTTGGATCCGGTGCATGTGGGGGAGGATGGGGTGTTTGTGACGACGCCGGTGGTGACGGGGGATCGGGCGGAGGTGAAGGCGCGGGTGAGGGTGGAGAATGCGGGGGAGCGCGACGCCTTTGTGGCGGTGACTTCTCAGGTGGTCGATGAGGAGGGGAAGACGGTGGGGACGATGGTGTGGAATGGGCGGGTGGCGGGGAGGGGATCAGCGGATTTTGAGATGAATGGGGTTATTCCGCGGCCGGCACTTTGGTCGGTGGAGCATCCGCATTTGTATCGACTGTTGACGGAGGTGACGAGCGGGGGGAAGGGTGGGGTGAAGGTGGATCGGAGGGAGACCGCGTTTGGGGTTCGGAGTTTCAAGTTTGATCCGGCGACGGGGTTTTCGCTGAATGGGGAGGGGATGAAGATCAAGGGGGTTTGTGTGCATGGGGATGCGGGGGCGCTGGGGGTGGCGGTGCCGCTGCATGTGTGGGAGGGGCGGTTGAAGTTGTTGAAGGAGGCGGGGTGCAATGCGATTCGGTGCAGTCATAATCCGCCGGCGCCGGGGTTTTTGGATTTGTGCGACCGGATGGGGTTTTTGGTGATGGATGAGGCGTTTGATGAGTGGACGAAGGGGAAGCACAAGTGGATCGTGGGGCACAATGTGGGGAAGGCGGGGACGGATGGGTATCACCGTGATTTTGAGGAGTGGGCGGATCGGGATATTGAGGAGATGGTGAGGCGGGATCGGAATCATCCATCGGTGATCATGTGGAGCATTGGGAACGAGATTGATTATCAGAATGATCCGTTTCCGCCGAACTCGGAGGAGCTGGTGCCGGTGGCGCAGCGGTTGATTGCGGATGTGAAGCGTGTGGATACGACGCGGCCAGTGACGGCGGCGTGTGCGTTTCCGGCGACGAATTTGTTCAAGCAGTATTTGGATATTGAGGGATACAACTACATGGAGAAGTTGTATGCGGGGGATCATGCGGCGCATCCGGAGCGGGTGATTTATGGGAGCGAGAATTTTCATTCGTTGGCGGCGTGGGAGGCGGTGGAGAAGAATGATTACATTGCGGGGCAGTTTTTGTGGACGGGGGTGGATTATTTGGGGGAGGCGGGGCGGTGGCCTTCGCATGGGAGCGGGGCGGGGTTGATTGATTTGGCGGGGTTTCCGAAGCCATTGTATTACATGCGGAAGGCGTTGTGGACGGAGAAGCCGATGGTGTATTTGTCGGCGGGTGGGTTTGGGGGGCGGCGGGGGATGCCGGGGGGGGGACGGGGGCCGGGGGTTTGGTGTTTTACGAATTGTGAGCGTGTGGAGTTGTTTCAGGATGGGAAGTCGCTGGGGGTGAAGACGCATTCGCCGGGGGAGGTTTTGCGATGGCCGGTGGAGTTGAGCGGGGTGGTGAGGGCGGTGGGGAGGAAGGGGGATCGGGAGGTGACGTTTGAGTTGAAGAAGGCGGGGGCGGCGGCGCGGGTGGTGGCGCGGGCGGATGTGAAGGAGTTGAGTGAGAAGGGGGTGGCGGAGGTGGAGGTGGATGTTTGTGATAAGGAGGGGACGGTGGTTTCTGATGCGGGGAATTTGGTGAAGTGTTCGGTGACGGGGCCGGGGAGGATTTTGGGGATTGAGAATGGGGATTTGAATGATACGCAGCGGTATGGGGGGATGGAGCGGCATGTGTTTCAGGGGCGGATGAAGGTTTATGTGGAGGCGGGGAAGGGGATGGGGGAGGTGAAGGTGGAGTTTAGTGGGGACGGGTTGGAGGGGGCGAGTGTCGCGATTCCGGTGAGGTGATGACGTTGTGGTGTGCGCATTGGGCGGTAGTGTCTTTGTGAACGCACCTTCCTCCGAACATGCTCAGGGGCCCTGAGCATGGCACACGACTTGGCCGACGGGGGCGTCGGCCCCACTTTTATTTGCTTACTTTCACCTTGGCGGGGCGGAGGATGCGGTCGCCGATTTTGTAGCCGGCCTGGAAGGTTTGGATGACGGTCATGGGGGGGTGTTTGTCGGAGGGTTCCTGCATGACGGCTTCGTGGCGGTGGGGGTCGAAGGGTTTGCCGGTGGGGTCGAAGGATTCGATGCCGCGGTTGGTGAGGGTTTTGCGGAGTTCGTCGTAGGTGATTTTGACGCCGTCGAGGAGGGTCTTGGCGTCGACTTTGGCGGGGTCGACGTTGAGGGCCATGTCGAAGTGGTCCATGACCTGGAGGAGGGATTTGGCGAAGTCGGCGTCGGCGGCTTGTTTGGATTCGAGGACTTCGCGGGCGGCGCGGCGCTGGAGGTTCTGGAAGTCGGCCTGCCAGCGGACGAGCTTGGTTTTGAGGTCGGTGATTTCTTTCTGGGCGAGCGCGGCGGAATCGATTGCGCCGGCGACATCTTCACGGACTTCGGCGGCGGGGTCGTTGGATGCGCCGTCGTTTGCCTGATTTTCGGTTTCTTGTTGTGCCATGTTGCACCTCGGTAATTCATGCGCCCCTTGCGGGGCTTTACATTGTAGGTCGTTCGATTGTCCCACGGCTTTCGCCGTGGGCTACATTCAGGCGCCGCTACCGCGGCTCGACGCGTCGATCTTCGATCGACGGCTAAACGGAAGATTGGCGGTTTTCACTTCTTCTTTTTCTTTTCTTCTTCCTGGAGGTCTTCCTGGGTGCCGACGACGTAGTCTTTTAGTTTTTCGAAGAAGCTCTTCTGGGCGGGGAGGACGTTGGTTTCTTCGAGCTTGGCGTATTCGCGGAGGAGCTCTTCCTGTTTTTTGGACATTTTGCGGGGGACTTCGATGAGGAGTTGGATGAGCTGGTCGCCCTGGTGATGGCCGCGGTGGTTGGGGAGGCCGAGGCCTTTGAGTTTGAGGACGTCGCCGTGCTGGGAGCCGGGGGGGACGCGGAGGTTGGATTTGCCGAAGAGGGTGGGGACTTCGAGGTCGGCGCCGAGAGCGGCCTGGGCGAAGGAGACGGGGAGCTGCATGACGAGGTTGTCTTCATCGCGGGCGAAGAAGGGGTGTTCCTTGACGCGGATGTGGATGTGGAGGTTGCCGCGGGGGCCGTTGTTTTCGCCGGGCTCGCCTTCGTTGCGGAGGATCATGGATTGGCCGTCGTGGACGCCGGCGGGGATGGTGACTTTGAGCTGGCGGCGTTTAGGGGAGCGGCCGGAGCCGTCGCACTGGGGGCAGGGGGTATCGACGGTGGAACCCTGGCCCATGCAGTGTGGGCAGGTGGTGACCATCTGGAACATGCCGCCGAAGCCGCGTTGGGCGACTTGTCCGCGGCCGCCGCAGGTGCGGCAGGGGGAGCGTTTGGTGCCGGGTTTTGCGCCGTTTCCGCCGCAGGTGTCGCAGGTGTCCTGGCGGGTGAAGTCGATGTCACGTTCGCAGCCTCGGGCGACGTCCTGGAGCGTCAGCACCACTTGAGTTTCCAAGTCGTAGCCGCGCGATTGGCGTTGCCCCCCCCTACCCCGACCGCCCATTTGTCCGCCGAAGAAAGCGGAGAAGAGGTCTTCGATGGAGGAGACATCCATGTTGGAGTAGTCGTGCATGGGGGTGCCGCGGAGACCTTCGTGGCCGTACTGGTCGTAGCGGGCGCGTTTTTGTTCGTCGGAGAGGACTTCGTAGGCTTCGGCGCATTCTTTGAATTTGAGTTCGGCTTCCTTGTCGCCGGGGTTTTTGTCGGGGTGGTATTTGTGGGCGGATTTGCGGTAAGCGCGTTTGATCTCTTCGACGGAGGCGGTCTTGGTGACTTCGAGGACTTCGTAGTAGTCGCGCTTGGCGGTGGGCATTTGCGTTCCGGAATTAGAGGCCATGGTTTTTCAGAGTGTAAGAGGTTAGCAGAACGCGGGGGGAAATCCTAAACGCGTGGGGTTGTTTTTACGGGAAAGCCCAGGGAGGCGGTTCAGATGCGATTCCCTGGGCTTTTTTTTCGTTTGATAATGCTCCCCCGGGCGGAGCCCGGGGCTATGTGAGGGTCACGGCTCGGTTACTTGACCGAGCCGGTGACCTGTTCTTTTTCGTCCTTGAGTTCGGTGACGAGGACATCGGTCGTCAGCAGGAGGCCGGCGACGCTCGCCGCGTTCTGGAGAGCGGAGCGGGTGACCTTTGCGGGGTCGACGATGCCCATTTTGAACATGTCGCCGTAATCGCCGGTGGCGGCGTTGTAGCCGTAGGCGCCGTCTTTTTCGAGGACGGAATCGACGACGACGGAGCCGTCTTCGCCGGCGTTTTCGACGATCTGGCGGAGGGGGGCCTTGAGGGCGGAGAGGATGATGTCGAAGCCGACTTTTTCATCGCCCTTGGCTTTGGACTTGGCGGCTTCGACGGCGGAGATGGCACGGAGGAAGGCGACGCCGCCGCCGGGGACGATGCCTTCTTCGGCGGCCGCACGGGTGGCGTGGAGGGCGTCTTCGACGCGGAACTTGGCTTCCTTCATGGCGGTCTCGGTGGCGCCGCCGACTTTGAGGACGGCCACGCCGCCGGTGAGCTTGGCGAGGCGTTCCTGGAGTTTTTCCTTGTCGTAGTCGGAGGTGGTTTTTTCGATCTGGTTTCGGATCTGGGAGACGCGGGCTTCGATGTCTTTCTTCTTGCCGGCGCCTTCGATGATGGTGGTGTTGTCCTTGTCGACGACGACGCGTTTGGCGCGGCCAAGGTCGGAGAGTTCGACGGCGTCGAGCTTGGTGCCGAGGTCTTCGGAGATGAACTTGCCGGCGGTGACGGCGGCGATGTCGCCGAGGAGCGCCTTGCGGCGGTCACCGAAGCCGGGGGCCTTGATGGCGCAGATGTTGAGAATGCCGCGGAGGCGATTGACGACGAGGGTGGCGAGGGCTTCGTTCTCGACGTCTTCGGCGATGATCAGCAACGGGGCGCTGGCGGTGACGACCTTGTTGAGGAGGGGGAGGAGTTCGGAGATGGTGCTGATCTTCTTTTCGAAGATGAGGATGTAGGGGTTTTCGAGCACACATTCCATGGTGCCGGGGTTGGTCATGAAGTAGGGGGAGAGGTAGCCCTTGTCGAACGCCATGCCTTCGACGAGGGACATTTCGGTTTTGAGCGATTTGCCTTCTTCGATGGTGACGACGCCTTCCTTGCCGACCTTGTCGAGTGCGTCGGCGATGAGGTCGCCGATTTCGGTGTCGTGGTTGGCGGAGACGGTGGCGACTTTGCGGAGGTCGTCCTTGCCGGAGACTTTTTTGGCCTGGGACTTGATGGATTCGACGGCGGCGTCGACGGCTTTATCGATGCCGCGCTTCACGACGGCGGGGTTGGTGCCGGTGGTGACGACGCGGAGGCCGGCGGCGTAGATGGCTTCGGCGAGGACGGTGGCGGTGGTGGTGCCATCGCCGGCCTGGTCGTTGGTTTTGGAAGCGACTTCGTTGACGAGCTTGGCGCCCATGTTTTCGAAGGCGTCGGGGAGTTCGACTTCCTTGGCGACGGTGACGCCGTCCTTGGTGACCTGGGGGGAGCCCCAGGACTTCTGGAGGACGACGTTGCGGCCGGAGGGGCCGAGTGTGACTTTGACGGCCTTGGCGAGTTTTTCGAGGCCGGTGAAGACCTTCTGGCGGGCGGCCTGATCGAACATCAATTGTTTAGCAGCCATGTGGCGATTCCTTGCGATTGGGTGTTTCCGGTTCAGGCGTCCCCTCGCGGGGGCGGCTTGAAGAAGCAAGAATCAGGAATCAAGAATCAAGAAGAGCTTCTTGATTCTTGCTGCTTGCTTCTTGATTCTCACTTTTCGACGACGCCGAGGAGGTCGGATTCGCGGAGGATGACGAATTTTTCTTCATTGACCTTTACTTCGGTGCCGGCGTATTTGCCGTAGTAGACTTCGTCGCCAACCTTGACGGCGATGGGGGCGCGGTTGCCGGAGTCGAGCATTTTGCCGGGGCCGACGGAGATGACTTTGCCGCGGGTGGGCTTTTCCTTGGCGCCTTCGGGGAGGAAGATGCCGGAGGCGGTTTTGGTTTCGGCTTCGGCTTGTTTGACGACGAGACGGTCATCGAGGGGACGGATGTTCATGATTTTTGCTCCTGAGATTATTTTCGATTTTTGATTTTCGAATTTCGATTTTTGTTCCGGTTTGAGAGTCTTGTGCGGTGGGGGTTACATCATTCCCATGCCGCCCATGCCACCCATTCCGCCCATGCCGCCCATACCACCCATGCCGCCCATCGGGTCGCCGCCGCCCGGGGGGCCGCCGGCGCCGGGGGCCTTGGGTTTTTCGACGATGATGGCGTCGGTGGTGAGGAGGAGGGTGGCGACGGAGGCGGCGTTTTGGAGGGCGCTGCGTTCGACTTTGGTGGGGGTGATGATGCCGGCCTTGACCATGTCCTGTTCGTAGTCGAGGTTGAGGGCGTTGAAGCCGAAGTTGCCTTTGCCGGCGAGGACTTTCTTGACGATGACGGCGCCTTCTTCGCCGGCGTTTTCGGAGATGCAGCGGAGGGGTTCCTGGACGGCGCGGCGGATGATTTCGACGCCGGTCTGTTCGTCGATGCTGTTGGTTTTGATGTTATCGAGGACGGAGAGGCTGCGGAGGAGGGCGACGCCGCCGCCAGGGAGGATGCCTTCTTCGACGGCTGCGCGGGTGGCGTGGAGGGCGTCTTCGACGCGGGCCTTCTTTTCCTTCATTTCGGATTCGGTGGCAGCGCCGACGTTGATCTGGGCGACGCCGCCGGCGAGCTTGGCAAGGCGTTCCTGGAGTTTTTCACGGTCGTAGTCGGAGGTGGTGGTGGAGATTTCGCGGCGGATCTGTTCGATGCGGGCCTTAATGGCGTCGGACTTGCCGGCGCCTTCGATGATGGTGGTGTTGTCGTTGTCGATTTCGATTTTCTTGGCCTGGCCGAGGTCCTGGACGGTGACCTTTTCGAGGTCGACGCCGAGGTCCTTCATGATGGCGCGGCCGCCGGTGAGGATGGCGATGTCTTCGAGCATGGCCTTGCGGCGGTCGCCGTAGCCGGGGGCCTTGACGGCGCAGACCTGGAGGACGCCGCGGAGCTTGTTGACGACGAGGGTGGCGAGGGCCTCACCGTCGATGTCTTCGGCGATGATGAGGAGGGGGCGTTTGGCGCCCTGGATTTTTTCGAGGATGGGGACGAGCTTGCTGGCGGAGGAGATTTTGTCTTCAAAGATGAGGACGTAGGCTTTTTCGAGGTTGACGGTCATGTCGTCCTGGTTGGTGATGAAGTTGGGGGAGATGTAGCCGCGGTCGAACTGCATGCCTTCTACGACGTTGACGTAGGTTTCGAGGGATTTGCCTTCTTCGACGGTAATGACGCCGTCTTTGCCGACCTTCTGGAAAGCGTCGGCCATGATGTTGCCGATCTCGCGGTCGTTGTTGGCGGAGATGGCGGCGACGTTGGCGATTTCGTTTTTGTCGGCGACGTTGAGGGGCTTGGAGAGTTTTTTGAGGTTGTCGATGATGGCGGTGACGGACTTGTTGATGCCGCGGGCGAGGGCCATGGCGTCGGCGCCGGCGGCGAGGTTGCGGTAGCCTTCCTTGAAGATGGCTTCGGCGAGGACGGTGGCGGTGGTGGTGCCATCGCCGGCGACGTCGGAGGTTTTGGAAGCGGCTTCCTTGACGAGCTGGGCGCCGACGTTTTCGAACTTGTTGGAGAGTTCGATTTCTTCGGCGACGGAGACGCCATCCTTGGTGACGGTGGGGGCACCCCAGCCTTTGTCGAGGACGGCATTGCGGCCGCGGGGTCCGAGGGTGGCTTTGACGGCGGAGGCGAGCTTGGAGACGCCTTCGAGGAGGGACTTGCGTGCGGATTCGTCAAACGAGAGCTGCTTGGCTGCCATGGAGGGTGCTCCTTAACCAGTTTTGTTTTTGCAGTGCAGAGATTTCGGTCGTTGTTCAGCCGCTCGGGTGGCAGGTGCGGGCGGCACCGGTGGCCGGGCGGGTACCGCGGCGAATGCAAGAATAGTGCCAGGGAGCATGGGGCGGGATTATTGTTGCGCAAATGTTTATTTTACAAGTGGTTACAATTGGTGAAGCGGGAGGGGTTTAGTGGTGGGCGTTGCTGCCAATTTCTGCGGGGATTGTCAGAACGGCAGTTGGGGAGGGGGGGGATGGATGAAGGAGCCACGAGACATGAAGGAGAGGAAAGGTGGGGGTTGGGATTGCGAATGGCCGGGCGCGAGGAGAATGCGTTAATCCCCACGGCGTGGAAGCCGTGGGCTTGGGGGTTGGGGTGGGGTTGGGGTGGGTTGGGTCAGTGGCCGATGAGGCGGGCGAGGGTGCCGAAGTTGAGGACGCGGGGGGAGTCGGGGTGGTCGATGATGCCGGCGATGCCGGTCATGGTGGGCCAGGGGTGGGGGCAGTCGATGATCCAGCGGCCGTCGGTCATGAGGTTGGTGCCGAGGGGTGCGCGGGAGAAGGTGGGGAGGACGAGGAGGCGGAGTTCGTGGTGGGCGAGGCGGATGTTGGCGATGGCGTAGCAGATCATTTTGGCGGATTGGGTGCGGTCGGCGAGGATGACGGCGGGGTGCTGGTGGCCGACGATGACGCCTTTGGAATTGCTGAGGTCACCGGCGTCGGGCCAATGGTGGCCGTGGATGATGGTGTAGTCGGCGACGTGGGCGCTGGTGGCGATGGTGGTACGGGTGTTTTGGAGGAGGAGGCGGAGGTCTTCGGGGGAGGGGTCGTGGTTGCCGGGGAGGAGGGTGACGGAGATGTCAGGGGGGAGTTCGTTGATGAGGGTGCGGGCGAGGGAGAGGGAGTCGGGGTCGGGGGTTGGGGAGTCGAAGAGGTCGCCGGCGATGATGATTTTTCCGTGCTCACCGAGGCGTTGGCGGAGGTGTTGCCAGCCTCGCTGGATGGCGGCGTTGTTGGTTGGGGGGAAGGCGATGCCCTGCTGGCGGAGGGTGTGTTCGATGCCGAGGTGGAGGTCGGAGAGGATGGCGGTGTTGGAGGGGGTGTGGAGGAGGAAGCGATGGGGGGTGGCGAGGAAGTGGTGTTGGAGGGGGAGGTCGGGCATGAGGGGAGTATAGGCGGATTACGCCTCGCTTCGCATCGCCCCCCCTGCGTGCGACTCCGCTTGAAGGCGGAACTCCAAACGAGGGGGGCGAGGAGGAGGAGGGAAGCGGGTTCGGGGGTGGGGGTGGCGGGTAATTGGGAATTGGTAATTGGTAATTGGGAGGTGCTGGCGTTGAGGTTGGTGAGGCCGAAGTTGTTGAGGACGGCGGAGAGGTCGGTGAGGTCGATGGTGGGGGAGCCGTCGAAGTTGCCGTGGGCGCGAGAGGGGTCGTAGGCGCCGAAGTGGTTGAGGACGATGGAGAGGTCGGTGAGGGTGACGTGGCCGTCGCCGTCGGCGTCGCCGAGGAGGAGGGTGGTGTCGGGGGTTTCGAAGGCGCCGAGATCGGGGGCGAGGCCGTTGAAGGGGAGGCCGACGTCGAGGCCGGCGTCGATGAGGTCGCTGGATTGGGTGAGGTGGAGGAAGGAGATGTCGGGGAGGGAGCCGTCGGGGTTGCGGGGGAGGGTGAGTTGGGAGGGGTCGAGGGATTGGAAGTCGGAACTGCTGACGGTGACGGGGAGGGTGAAGGAGTTGTAAGAGACCATGTCACCGGATTCGTTGAGATTGGTGATGGCGGTGCGGGAGAAGGCGAGGTTGTTGTGGAGGATTTCGCGGGTGCCGGGGACGGAGCTGTTGGCGGGGCTGGTGTCGATGGCTTCGAGCATGTTGAAGTTGGCGGACTTGTTGTTGTAGGCGGAGTTGTTGTACCAGAAGGCGGATTGGCCGGGCTGATGGTTGGCGTAGAAGCCGCTGGCGCCGTTGTTGGCGGAGACGCAGAATTGGACGGTGTTGGGGGAGGGCGGGTCGGGGAAGGCGCCGCCGGAGTTGCCGAAGCCGCCGATTTTGAAGCCGTTTTTGTTGCCGTCGAGGCGGCCGTTGTCGTAGGCCCAGCAGTGGTCGAAGGTGACGCCGCCGCCGAAGTTGTTGATGCAGTCGTAGCCGTCGTCGGAGTTACCCCAGGAGCGGTCGCCGCGGAAGACGTTGCCGGAGCCGGCGGAGTGGCAGCCGAAGCCGTCGGTGTTGCCGGCGGAGACATTCTGGATGCCGACGAGGTTGTAGGAATCGCAGTTGAGGATGAGGTTGTTGGAGGCATTGCGGAAGAGGTAGAGGCCGTTGCCCTGGTCGTCGCGGGTGGTGATCTGGTTGAGTGTGTTGTTGGAGCCGGTGATGCGCCAGTTGTCGGCCTGTTTGAGGGTGCCGGCCTGGACGCCGGTAACGTCGAAGCCTTTGAAGATGTCGTTGGAGCCGGTGACCTGGATGGCGCAGACGCGGAGGGTGGTGGGGGTGATGGCGGAGAAATCGAGGACGGGGCGTGGGTCGCCGGGGTAGGCGAGGTAGGAGATGTTGGATTTGGTGAGGTTGAGGCCGTACTGGTAGGTGGCGTCGGTGGCGGAGACGGAGAAGTTGGTGTAAGTGCCGCCGCGGATGTAGATGGTGTCGCCGGGGGAGGCGGCGGCCTGGGCGTGGGCGATGGAGGCGAAGGGGGAGGTGAGGGAGCCGGGATTGGTGTCGTTGCCGGAGGTGGAGACGTAAAGGGTGGCGGCGTGGGCGGGGAGCGCGAGGAGGAGGGCGGGCAGGATTGCGCAAGGGAGTACGGCTCGATGCATTTTGGACCTCCACAACGCCATTAATGAAATGTACCACTGGTTTTTAGGAGGGCAATTAGAATCTGGGGATTAGGGGCGGTGGGGTGCGTTGCGGCGGGAGCGGCGCAGGAACGCTATGGGCAGCAGCGCTGCGAGGGAGGTGGGTTCAGGGGCGGGGGCGGCGGGTAATTGGTAATTCGTAAATGGTAATTGGGAGGAAGCGGCGCGGTTGGTGAGGCCGAAGTTGTTGAGGACGTCGCTTAGGTCGGTGAGATTGATAGCGGAGGCGCCGTCGAAGTTGCCGTCGGTCCAGGCGGGGGTGGATTGGCCGAAGTTGTTGAGGATGATGGAGAGGTCGGTGAGATCGACTCGGCCGTCGATGTTGGCATCGCCGAGGAGTTCCTGGGAGATGAGGATGGAGTTGGCGTCGACGGGGATACCGCCGAAGGTGGTGAGTGGCATGGGGAGGGCGGCGTTGTCGATGACGGCGACGGCCATGGTGGGAGGGAGGGTGGAGTCGGTGATGCCGGCGTTGTGGGTGCGGCCGAAGAGGGCCTGGTTCTGTGCGTTGGCGAGAGCGGCGGGCTTGGCGGCGGGGGTGGGCTGGAGGACGAGCTTGGTGTTGGTGAGGTCGAGCTTGCCGGCCCAGTTGTTGAGGGTGCCGTTGAAGTTGAGGGAGGCGAGTTGGGTGTTGACGTCGTGGAAGAAGGCGGTGCCGGGGGTGAGGAAGAGGTTGGTGGGGTTGAGGGATCCGCCGGTGCGGGAGAAGAGGCCGGTGGGTCCGACGAAGATGGAGGGTGTTTGGAGGGATCCGCCGGAGAGGGAGTAGGTGGCGTTGGCGGCTTGTCCGATGGAGAGGGCAGCGGGAGAGGTGAGGATGTTGGAGCCGCCGGTCTGGTTGAAGGAGGCGGGGCCGGTGAAGCCGATGGTTTCGCCGCCGCGGGTGACGACGAGGCTGCCGTTGCTGAGGTTGTAGGTACCGTGGGCATCGGACCAGTAGCCGAGGGTGAGGGAGCCATTGGGGAGGAGGTGAGCGCCGCCCGTCTGGTTGAAGGTGGCGTTGCCGTGGTTGCCGACGATGACGTCGTTGGAGGTGAGGCCGCCGTCGGAGAGGGTGAAGTTGGCTGTGGAGTTGGCATCGGCGGCGAGGGTGAGGGTCTGGGAGGCGGAGAGGTAGCCGCCGGACTGGTTGAAGATGCCGGTGCCGGACTGGCCGATGGTGAGGTTGCTGGTGTCGAGTTCAGCGGTGCTGGAGAGGTTGTAGATGCCGAGGCTGCCGGGGTTGAAGCCGAGGGTGAGGGTGGGCCCGAGCTGGTGGTTGGCGCCGCCGGACTGGTTGAAGGTGCCATTGCCGGTGTTGCCGATGAATTCGCTGTTGAAGACGTTGAGGGTGCTGGGGCCGGAGAGGTTGTAGGTGCCGTTGCCGCCGACGTAGGCGAGGTAGAGGGTGCCTGGGGCGTTGGAGACGGCGTCGAGGTCGACTTGGCCGCCGGTCTGGTTGAAGGTGCCGTTGCCGACCCATCCGACGTAGAGGGGTGCGAGGGTGGCGATGGAACCGCCGGAGAGGTTGTAGGTGGCGGTGGAGGAGGAGTTGGTGCCGACGTAGAGGCCGTCGTTGATGCTGGGGCTGCCGATGAATCGGAGGAGGAAGGTGCCGGCGGTTTGGGAGACGGTGGCGTTGCCGTCGAGGCCGAGGTAGGCGGTGCTGCCGACGGAGAGGTTTCCGCCGGAGAGGGTGTAGGCGCCGAAGTTGTTGGTATTTCGGGCGAGGACGAGGGAGGCGTTGACGGTGTTGTTGCCGCCGGACTGGAGGATGGCGCCGGGGAGCGGGCCGCCGTTGGTGGAATCGCCGACGTTTTCGTTGGTGGCGGTGAGGGTGTTGGCGGGGATGGAGAGGGTGCCGGTGCCGCCGAAGATGCTGGCGGCGTGGGAGACGGTGAGCTGGGAGAGGGTGACGGCGGGGCCGGTGTAGTCGTAATTGACGGTTTGGCCGAGGGCGGTGATGGCGCCGGAGAGGGTGATTTTGGCGATGTCGTTGTTGGAGGGGACGGCGCTGGGGGACCAGTTGCCGGCGTTGTACCAGTTGGTGCTGGCGTTGCCGGTCCAGGTGTAGGTGGCGGCGTAGGCGGGGAGGGAGGTGAGGGGGAGGAGGAGGGCAGGCCAGAGGGCGCGGCGGGGATGGCGTGGGTGCATGGGTCGCTTCCTTTTTGATTTCGATGGTGCCGGGAAATGTAAATGGGCTACGAAAGACACTAAAGACACGAAAGGGTCTTGTGTGCGGGAGCGGCGTCTCTGGAATTTACCACTGGTTTCGGGAGGGGCAATGGGAAATTGGGAATTGGCGGGCCGCGGGGAGAATTCACGGGTGCGGGGGTTGGGTCGTTTGAGCGTTGGGCGCGGGCCGGGTCGATCAACCCCGCGGCGTGGAAGCCGTGGGCTTGGGGCAGGTATGATGAGGGGGCAACTGGTTTGAAGGGGCTGTATGAGCGGATTGAATTTTCTTGCCCCGGCGTGGGCGTGGCTGGGTTTGCTGGCGGCGCCGCTGATCGTGTTGTACATCCTGCGGATACGGCGGCCGGATGTGGCGGTGTCGTCGACGCTGCTGTGGTCGAAGGCGCTGGCGGACATGCGGGCGAGCACGCCGTTCCAGAAATTGCGGCGGAATCTTTTACTGTTGCTGCAACTGCTGATCCTGGCGGCATTGATTCTGACGTTGATGCGGCCGGTGGTGCAGGCGCGGGCGACGCAGAACCGGGCGGGGGTGATCGTGATTGATGCGTCGGCGTCGATGCTGACGAAGGATGGGGATGCGAACGGGGAGTCGCGCATTGAGCGGGCGAAGCAGGAGGCGGAGAAGCTGGTGGATGCGATGCGGCCGGGGGATCGGTTCATGCTGGTGGTGGATGGGGGCGGGTTGAATCATGGCGGGATGGGGTTCACGACGAGCAAGTCGGAGCTGCGGTCGGAGATCGAGCGGATCAAGGCGACGGACACGTCGAGCGACATGTTTGAGTCGCTGCTGCTGGCGGCGACGAGCTTGCGGAGCATCGGGACGGAGAATGGGCCCGGCGGGGCGAAGACGGAGGCGGTGACGGCGGGGAAGGTGTGGCTGTTTTCGGATGGGGCGGGGATCCGGGTGCCGGATGCGATGAATTCGGGGGACACGGGGCCGACGGGAGGGGGCGGGAATCTGCTGCAGTTTGTGCGGATCGGGGAGAGCGGCCACAGCGTGGGGATCACGCGGATCTCCGTCACGCCGGTGGCGAAGCAGCAGCGGACGTACGAGGTGTTTGTGGGGTTGAAGAACGCATGGGATGTGGAGAAGAAGATCGGGGTGGTGCTGGCGTTCGGGGCGCCGGACCATTATCTGCCGGGGCAGGCGAAGAGCGTGACGATCCCCGCGCACGGGACGGGGAGCGTGGTGTTTGACTCGGTGGTGTCGGATCCGGGGAAGCTGTATGTGCAGGCGGACCCGACGAATGATGATTTTCCGCTGGACAACACCGGGTATGCGCTGCTGGCGCCAGCGCGGAAGGTGAAGGTGATGCTGGTGACGATCGGGGGCGGGGTGCTGGAGAATTTCATCAAGACGGGGGTGAAGGTGGGGGCGTTTGAGGGGGAGATTATTTCGCCGGCGGCGTACACGCCGGGGATCGGGGCGGCGGGGCAGGTGGACCTGGTGATCCTGGATGGGTTTGTGCCTCCGCTGGCGGACATGCCGAAGGCGGACACGCTGATCATTCGGCCGCCGGTGACAAGCGCGGGGAACGTGGGCGGGTTCCAGGTGACGAACGAGGTGCAGAACCCGGCGGTGCTGCGGTGGAAGCGCGAGGACCCGGTGATGCAGTTCGTGGAGCTGGGGTCGCTGCGGCTGAGCAAGGCGCTGATGGTGGAGAAGGACCCGGAGGTGGTGGACCTGGTGAGTTCGCCGGAATCGACGCTGATCGGGTACAAGGATTTTGGGGGGTCGGGGAATGCGAACGACACGAGCGGGGGGATTCGGCGGTACTTTGTGGCGTTCAGCCCGCAGGTGGAAAGCAACTGGTGGATGGACCCGTCGCTGCTGATTTTCCTGCAGAACATCGTGGACCAGACGCGGGTGCGGCATTACATCGGGTTGCCGCAGATGATTGCGTCGGGGACGGCGGCGAAGCTGTGGGACGTGGGGAACGACAAGGGGGAGGGGACGGTGCGCATTGTCTCGCCGGAGGGCACGACGACGCGGATGGAAGCGCATGGCGGGGCGGTGGAGTTCACGTCGACGGACCGGGACGGTTTTTACACGGTGACGGGGGCGGGTGGGAAGCAGGCGACGTTTGCGGTGAATTTGATCAATGCGACGGAATCGGACATTCGGCCGCAGGCGTTGCAGACGGCGTCGGGGAAGCAGGTGGAGCAGTCGGAGAGCGTGGCGAGCGTGAACAAGGAAATCTGGCCGTGGATGGCTTCCGCCGCGCTGGCGATACTGGTCCTAGAATGGTGGGTGTATCACCGCCGGATCGCGTAGGGCGAGGTGGCGGGCGGTGAATGCCGGGAGCGACCGCAGGAGGTCCCGGCGAATTGACGAAGGAAAGAAGGGGAGCCCCACGGGCGGATGCAGGTTTGCCCGATGCCGTCTCCGGCCGTACTCGCGAGGTCTGCATGTTGCACGGGAAGTTTGCAGGGCTGCTCACCGGGGCGGTGGTTGCCGCCGTGATTTTGTCGGCGGGGCCGCAGGTGCGGGGGCAATCGGATGAGCCGCCGAAGCCGGAGGATGGGGAGAAGAAGACGGATCCAAACGACATTCGGAACGCGATCGGGAACCTCTCGCTGGTGCGCGGGATGAAGAAAGCGCAGCAGGAGGCGAAGGAGGGGTTGTGGTCGAAGCTGGTGGATCAGCCGTATTACACGCCGGAGGTGCGGGCGGAGAAGCTGCTGTTTTTCGGGCAGTATCCGGAGGCGGAGGCGCATTACCGGGAGCTGCTGAAGAAGGATCCGCAGAATCAGAAATTCATCGAGGGGCGTCTGGAGGCGGTGCTGCGGCAGGGGCGGATGAAGGACCTGTCGCGGTTTGACGAGCTGGTGAACGCATTGACGGAGCCGCAGCGCAGCACGCCGCGGGTGATCCGGCTGCGGGCGGAAGCGCTGCTGCAGCGGGGGCGGAACGGGGAAGCGCGGGACCTGTTGAAGCGTTTTGTGGAGAGCCACACGAAGCTGGAGCCGCTGGATGCGGAGGTGGTGACGAACTACACGACGTATGCGCGGGCGCTGGAGGAGGATGCGGAGTATTCGGCGGCGGCGGCGGTGTACGGGAAGCTGTTGCCGCTGGCGGAGGGTAATTTTCCGGAGGATCCGGCGATCGCGACGCAGTTGGCGCTGGCGTTGGAGCGGGCGAGCATCCTGACGGGCGTGGGGCGGGAGAAGCACCGGACGGTGCTGTACGAACTGGGGCAGATCGAGCAGAAGGACCAGACGTACTGGCCGGCGAAGCTGGTGGAGGCGGAGATCCTGCTGGCGTCGCACAACATGAAGGAGGGGGCGCAGGCGATCCAGGAGGTGCTGGATCTGAATCCGAATGCGCAGCGGGCGCGGCTGCTGGCGGTGGAGTTTGCGATCCAGCAGTACAACTTCGAAGGGGCGCGCGAGCAGCTCGACCAGATCGCGGCGCACAGCGACCGGGCGGATGTCGATGCGTACGAGGGGCGGCTGCTGCTGAAGGAGCGCCTGCCGGAGAAAGCGATCGCGCCGCTGAAGGAGGCGATTGCCAAGAACCCGCGGCATGCGCGGGCGCACGGCTGGCTGGCGGCGGCGTATTACCTGCTGGCGGACAACAAGCGGATGCAGGAACAGCTCGATGCGATGCAGACGGCGGGCGGTGCGCCGGGGGAGATTCACCCGGTGACGCTTTATGAGGCGGCGGAGGTGCTGCGGGATGCGCGGCAGTTCACGGCGGCGGAGAAGCTTTACCTGCAGGCGGAGAACCGGGCGGGGTGGTGGTCGGAGCCGCCGGCGGCACTGGCGCAGCTTTACCTCGAGACGGGGCAGGAGGCGAAGGCGAAGGCGTCGTACGACAAGTCTTTTGCGATCGATCCGTACAACATGCGGGCGTACAACCAGCTCATCCTGCTGAACTACCTGCAGAAGTTTTCGACACTGGAATCGAAGACGCGGCTGCGGCCGGGGTCGAATCTGCCGGCGTTCATCATCAAGTACGAGCCGCAGGATGAAGTGCTCGCCCACCTGGCGATGGAGTGGATGGAGAAGGTGCGGCCGGAGCTGTGGAGTTATTTCCAGATCCAGGATTTGCCGGCGCCGACGCAGATCGAGATGTTTCCGTCGCACGAGCAGTTCGGGGTGCGGACGACGGGGTTGCCGTGGATCGGCACCGTGGGGGCGTGCACGGGGAACGTGATTGCGATGGATGTGCCGCGGGCGGCAACGGGGGAGGGCGGTGCACAGGTGATGGGGAACTTTGACTGGGCGCGAGTGCTGCGGCACGAGTACACGCACACGGTGACGCTGGCGTTGACGAACAACCGGATTCCGCACTGGCTGACGGAAGCGGCGGCGTGCAACCAGGAGCAGGCGCCGCGGGATTGGGAGAATTGCCAGTTGCTGGCCTCCAATTTCCGCGCGGGGACGCTGTTCAAGATTGCGGACCTGAACTGGGGGTTCATCCGGCCGAAGCGGTCGATTGACCGGCAACTGGCGTACATGGAATCGCAGTGGCTGTATGAGTACCTGGTGGCGACGTACGGGCTGCCGAAGATGCTGGACTTCATGCACGCGTTCCGGGATGGGTTGTACGAGGCGCAGGCATGGGAGAAGGCGTACGGGAAATCGATGTCGGAGATGGACACGGAGTTTCAGGCATGGGCGAAGGCGCAGATTGACTCGTGGGGATTGCCGACCGATCCGCTGCCGAAGCGCGCGGAGGTTGATGCGGCGCTGGCGAAGAATCCGAAGGATGTGGAGGCGCTGGTGAAACTGGGGTGGCTGCTGGCGAGCGGCGGGAAGAGGGCGGATGCGCAGGCAGCGCTCGAGAAGGCGGTGGCGATCGATCCGCACCACGTGCGGGCGCGGGAACTGCTCGGGGCGGTGCTGATTCCGAAAAAGACGGATCGGGCGCGGACGATCCTGGAGGGGGTGATCAAGGATGATCCGCATCGGCCGGTGGCGCTACGCACGCTGGGGATCATTGCGATGGGGGCACACGACTATGATGCGGCGGAGAAGTGGTTCACGCAGTTGCAGGCGGAGCGGCCGCTGGAGGAGACGAGCTATCTGAACCTGGCGGGGATTTATTTGTTGAAGAAGGACAATAAGGAGGCGATCGGGCAGTTGCTGGAATTGCAGCGGCACGAGCAGAAGGATGAGCGGATTCCGCGGAAGCTGGCGGAGTTGTTCCGGGCGGAGCATCAGTTGCCGGAGGCGGAGCAGTCGGCGTATCGGGCGATTCGGATTGATCCGTACAACGCGATCAACCATGAGTTGATGGCGGAAGTGCTGATGGAGGAGAAGCAGCCGGGGCGGGCGGTGGAGTTCTGGAAGGATGCGACGGATTTGCAGCCGAAGATTCCGGAATTCTGGGAGGGTCTGGCGAATGCGGCGGGGGAATCGGGGGATGCCGCGACGGCAGCGGCGGCGGCGAAGAAAGCGGTGGCATTGCAACCGAGCTCGCCGGCGAAAAAGTGGCTACAATCCGGCGACTGAATCGCGGACATTGGATACAGAGAGGCCGGCATGACGATCAATGAATTCCAGGAGCACATTCAGAACCGGTACGGGGCGCGGGATGCGGAGCGGGGCGTGTGGCCGACGTTTGGGTGGTTCATGGAGGAGGTGGGGGAACTGGCCTCGGCGATGCATTCGGACGATGTGCAGAACAAGCACGAGGAGTTTGCGGATGTGTTCGCGTGGCTGCTGACGCTGGCGAACATCCAGGGGGTGGATATGCAGAAGGCGATTGATGAGAAATATTTCAAGAATGGCGGGCCGCAGGGGCATAAGTGAGGGCGGCGGCGGGACGTCATGAGCGCGCGTTGAAGACGATAAATGGGCCACGAAAGACGCTAAAGACACGAAAGTGATTTTGTGGGGTGGGGCGGCGTTTAGATGTCGAAGTACATGCAGAATTCGTAGGGGTGGGGGCGGATGCGGAGGGGTTCGATTTCGGTCTGCTGCTTGTGGCGGATCCAGCCGTCGATGACATCGCGGGAGAAGACGCCGCCGGCGAGGAGGTAGGCGTGGTCGTCGGCGAGGGCCTGGAGGGCTTCGCGGAGGGTGGCGGGAGCGGTGAGGATTTGTGACATTTCCTTGGGGGAGAGGGTGGCGAAGTCGCGGTCCATCGGATCGCCGGGATCGAGGCGGTTCACGATGCCATCGAGGGCGGCCATGGTGATGGCGGCGAAGGCGAGGTAGGGGTTGGCGGCGGAATCGGGGGTGCGGAATTCGAGACGCTTGGTCGCGGGATCATCGGAATAGACGGGGACGCGGATGGCGGCGGCGCGGTTGCGCGAGCTGTAGACCATGTGCGTGGGCGCTTCGTAGCCGGGGACGAGGCGCTTGTAGGAATTGGTGGTGGGGGCGCAGAAAGCGCAGAGGGAGCGGGCGTGTTTGAGGATTCCGCCGATGGCGTGGAGGCCCATTTCGGAGAGGCCGGCGTATTTTTTTCCGGCGAAGAGCGGTTTGCCGTTCTTGAAGAGGGAGAAGTGGACGTGCATGCCGGAGCCGTTGTCCATGAAGAGGGGCTTGGGCATGAAGGTGGCGACTTTGCCGTGTCGCGCGGCGACCTGCTTGGCGACGTACTTGTAGTACATCATTTTGTCGGCCATGCGGAGGAGGCTGTCGTGGCGCATGTCGATTTCGCACTGGCCGCCGGTGGCGACTTCGTGGTGGTGGCCGTCGACGTCGATGCCGAACCCTTCGAGTGCGGCGGCGATTTCGGAGCGGAGGTTCCAGAGGGTGTCGACGGGCGGGGCGGGGAAGTAGCCTTCGCGGAGGCGGATCTGGTTGCCGCGGTTGTCGGGCGATTCCTTGCCGCGGTTCCAGACGCCTTCGGCGGAATCGACGCGATAGCCGGCTTCGTTGACGGACTGCTCGTAGCGCACGGAATCGAAGACGAAGAACTCCGCTTCGGGGCCGAAGCGGGCTTCATCGGCGACGGCGCTCTTGCGCATGAACGCTTCGCACTTGCGCGCGATGGAGCGGGGATCGCGGGAATATTCGCGCTTGGTGACAGGGTCGCGGATGTCGCAGCACATGGCGAGGGTCGGGCGTGCGCAGAAGGGATCGATCACGGCAGTTTCGGGGATCGGCACCAGCAGCATGTCGGATTCGTTGAGGCCTTCCCAGCCACGGACGGAGGAGCCGTCGAAGCCGATGCCGTTGGCGAAGGAGCGTTCGTTGATTTTGCCGGCGGCATAGGTGCAATGCTGGGGCAGTCCCGGGAAGTCGATGAAGCGCAGATCGACGAATTCGATCTTGTGCTGCTTGAGGAGTTGCAGCACCTGGCGCGGCGTGCGAATGATCATTGCGGGTGTTCTCCTTGGACGCGCACTCTACTCCAGTGGGCGTGCATTGGCGAGTCCGGGGTCATGCGGGTTTGGGGTGCGGATCATTTCGCGTATCGCTGCGGCTCTTTCACGAACGCCCCCATTTTCTCGATGGGGCTTCCTTTCACCGGGTGCAGGAAGCGGATCTCCGGCAGGGCGCCGTCCTTGCCGCGCGGCGCGGTCAGTTCCTTCTCATCGAGCGACTGAAAATCGGAATCCTTCAGTTTCAGATCGAAGGAATTGTTGACCAGCAGGCACTTGGCGCGGTTGATGTCGCCGAGGAGTTCGTCCCCCTTGTAGGCGAGGTTGTTCTTGAGCACCTGGCCGACGCCGGGCACTTCCATGTCGTCGCCCTTGCGTTCGACCATGTCGAAATCGACATGGTTGCGGTAAGCGGAGTTGTTGAGCCATTCGCCGCCGACGGTGTGGTGATTGGCGTAAAAGCCGTGGGCCTTGTTGCCGACGGCGATGCAGAATTTGACGACGTGGTGCGGCACGGGATCGGGGATTTCGTCCAGCGGACGATGCCCGTAGCCGCCGGCCTTGAAGCCATTGCCGTCGCCGAGGCTCTCCAGTTTTGTCGAAAGCCCGTTGTAAAAAGCCCAGCAGTGGTCGAACGTGACGGCCTCGGAGGAGTTGATGCAATCGTAGCCGTCGTCGCTGTTGAACCATGCGCGGCAGCCGCGAAACACGTTGTTGACAGCGCCGGGGCGCGGGTGACAGCCGAAGCCATCGGTGTTGCCGCCGCGGCCGTTTTCGGAGACGGGATCCCAGTTGCGGTAAGCGTCGCAATTCAGGACGAGGTTGTCGGAGCCGTCGAGGAGATAAAAGCCAATGGCCATTCCATCGTGCATGGCGAGGTTTTCGTAGAGATTGTGGCTTCCGCGATTTTCGAAGCATTCGGACTGGGTGTGCGTTTTGACGGTCACCTGCACGCCGGTGACGTCGAATCCTTTGAATTCGAGCCAGGAGCCGGTGACGTTGAAGGCGATGACGCGGAGACCCGGCGGCTTGATGGCCGAAAAATCGAAGACGGGCCGCTCGTCCCGGTAATTGGCGTAGCGGATCGGCTTGCCTTCCTTGCCGCTCTTGTGGATGTCGAAGACGTAGGCCCAGATGCGTTCCTTCTGTTCGATCTGCTTTTCGGCGAGCTTGTAGATGCCGCCGCGCAGGTAGACGGTGTCGCCGGGGTCGGCCGCTTTCTGGGCGCGGGAGATGGTGGCGAACGGTTTGGCCAGCGTTCCGGGGCCGGCGTCGTTTCCATTCGGGGCGACGTAAAACTCGGCAGCGGTGGCCGCTGGCGTTCGACACATCGCGGCCAGCAGGGCGGCGGCCATCCATTTGTACTGCATGGGTATCCTCATCAACGCTGCCGGCGCGGCAGGGACCGACCATCCTAGCATGGGAAGGGCGGGATGTTTGGCCCGGTGGGAGGTTTTGCATATCATTCCGGACCATGAAACAACTGCAATCGGCACTCTTCTTCTTGTTTTGCCTGGGGATCGGCATTGGGATGGTGCTGGGGATCGGGAAGGCCATCCGGCATTATCGGAGTTCTGGGACGGAATCGACGGTCGATGTGGCCAGCGCGGCGGCGCCGCCGCTGCGCGGCTTCTATTTTCCGGCCGACGCGCCGCCGGCGGCGCTGGATTCTTCGCCGGCACTGCATGCGACGGCCGCGGCGATTGTTTATCCCGGCAGCGCGCAGGCGCTCGGGGCGGCGGTGAACCGGGCGCACGGGCATGGGGCGAAAGTCGCGCTGCTGCCGCCGGCCACGTTCGCGGGGGTGGATCCTTTTCCGCAGGGCCTGCTCGCGGCGGCGGGGGAGGCGGAGGCGGCAAAGGTGGACATCCTCTGCATCTCGTGGCTGGACCATGACCCGGACCCGGCGAAGTTCACATCGGAAATCGCCCAGGTGCGGAAGCATTTCACGGGGAAACTGATGCTGGCGGCGACGCCGGAGATCGTGCCGGGAATCGAATTTTTCGACAAGGTGGACCTGATCGGGGCGATCGTGAACGTGCTGCCGCTGCCGCGGGACAAGGCGTCTTACGACGTGCACGATTTCCGCACGGCGTGGGCGTGTTACCTGGATTCATTCGAGTCAATTTCCAACCGGTACGGGAAGCCGACGGTGGTGCTGGACACGGGGGCTCCGGGGAAGAACCAGTCGGAGCGCGAAGAGGGGCTGGTACTGGAGACGAAAGGGCGGCCGGGGATCGGCGGCGTGTTCCTGCGGTATGCGCCGGGGGCCGATGCGGGGCTGCTGGAACATCTGGGGACGCTGTGGACGACGGCGTCTCCGGCGGAGACGCGGGAGGCGGGGGAGACGGATGATGGGGCGGATGCGGATCAATAATGTTGGGCGGGGTCCCGTAAAAAACGGCGGCACTTGATCGCATTCTCGCCTCGAGGCCGCGGATATTTATCCACTTCCAAAGCGCGGCTGCAGTTCGTATTCTGCAGGTAATCCGCATTTCCCAAATTCGCTGGTTGAAGGATCTGTATGGCTCGCGGTGACAATGTCTCAACAGGCCGGGTGCGCCGCGCGGGTCGTTGCACGCGAGCCGACCTTCTGGAGAACCTGGAGAGCCGAATACTGTTGAGTGTGGCGCCCACCATCATGATCAAATGGCGGTCGGCGCGGAATCTGCACAAAACGCCGGCAGTGCATGGGGCGAAGGCCTCACCGATCGCGATCGTTCGCCGCACCGCGAAACACGCCTCAGCGCTGGTTCCCGGAACGGCGTTGACGCCGGCGCAGGTCCGGAAGGCGTATGGTTTTGATCAAATCAGTTTCGGCAACATCATCGGCGATGGCAGCGGCCAGACCATCGCCATCATCGATGCTTACGACTCACCGACGGTGGCAAACGATCTGCACCAGTTTGATCTTGAGTTTGGCTTGCCCGATCCACCCTCATTCCGCCGCGTGGCGCAGGACGGAACGACGAATTTTCCGCCGGTAGACCCCGCAGGTCCCGGCGCGGCCGGGGGGACATGGGAGGAGGAAACGGCGTTGGACGTTGAGTGGGCCCACGCGATTGCGCCCGGCGCAAATATTCTCCTGGTCGAAGCGAGTGACGACTCCTTTACGAATCTGATCGATCATGCCGCTGCGTGGGCGACCACGCAGCCGGACGTTACGGCCGTCTCCATGAGTTTCGGGGGAGGGGAATTTCCGAGCGAGACCAATGAAGACGCGTTCCTTGCCACTCCAGAGGGGCATCAGGGCATCACCTTCATTGCGGCAACGGGGGACAAAGGATCCCCCGGCGGCTACCCGGCCTATTCGCCGGGCGTGCTCGCCGTTGGGGGCACAACTCTCACACTTGATGCCAGCGGGAACTACCAGGGAGAATCGGCATGGTCCGGCTCGGGTGGGGGTGTCTCCTTCCTGGAATCCCAACCGCTGTACCAGAGAGGCATTGCCGCGGGCTTCAGTACCTCGCGGCGATCGACACCGGATGTCTCCATGGTGGCAGATCCGAATACCGGCGTCGCGATCTACGACTCTTACGATTTTCCGAGCTCCCCCTGGTTACAGATCGGCGGCACGAGCCTTTCGTCGCCGATATGGGCGGGATTGATCGCCATCGCGGACCAGGGGCGCGCCGCGAATTCGCTTCCCTCTCTGGACGGCGAATCACAAACCTTGCCGATGTTGTATCGGCTGCCTGCCTCCGATTTTCACGACGTCACGACGGGCGCCAGCACCAACGGGCAAAATCCGCCAACCATCAACAGCGCCCAGCCGGGATACGACCTCGCCACCGGCCGCGGTTCGCCCATCGCCGACAAAGTGGTCTTCGGACTAATCGGCACCAGTTCAATCTCCGGCGCCGTTTTCCAGGACAACAACAGCAACGGCATTCAAGACGCAGCGGATGACGCAATTGCCGGAACGACGGTATTCATCGATTCCAACGGAAATGGAGTGCTCGACACCGGCGTTACTGCAAGTCTTTCAAACACCACGTCGCGCACCATTCTGGACAACTCCGCACGCGGAGCGACTTCGGCCATCACCGTCGCAGGAACCACCCATGCGATTTCCAATGTCACGGTGACCCTGAACATCACCCACCCGCGGGATTCTGATCTGACGGTGACTTTGCAGGCCCCAGGGGGCATCCAGATCATGCTCTTGAGCGGCCTGACAGGTGTCAATTTCAACAACACGGTGCTTTGTGACCAGGCGGATCAAGGCATCGAATCGGGAAGCGGCTCTTTTACCGGTACTTACCGGTCGACCGATGCCCTGGCTGACTTTAATGGGTTTTCCGCCAACGGAACCTGGAACCTCAAGGTCGTCGATGGAGCGTCGGGCGCTATCGGGAAAATCAATTCATGGTCGCTCCGGGTAACGACCGGCCCTTCCGATCCCTATGTCACCACAGCGGATGCCAGCGGCCATTACTCCTTCAGCAATGTTCCACTGGGTCCATCTTATACCGTTCGGGAACTAGCCCCGGCGGGGTTTGTGCAGACGCTTCCGCCACAGGGTACCGGGGGCGAAACCGGGCAGCTCTTCGCCGCGCCGGGGGTCGTGAATTTCTCGAACTTCCCGACATCCTTCGTTGCCCCCGGCCCCACCGACTCCTTCTATCTCACCCAGGACGCCACGCACCAGTATCTCGAAATCTCCAGCGGCACGAGCAACCTTTCGCCCGCGACCTATCGCGTGGCGCTCGCCAGCCTCCCAACGCTGACCTTCACGCTTCAGGGCGACAGCAGCGTGCTTGTGGTTGATTTCGTGAATGGCTCGCCGCTCCCCGCCGGCAACATCACGCTCAACACCATCGGCAGCTCGAACCAGGAACTCCGCATCATCGGGCAGTCGCCGACGCAGCTGTTCTCGATCAACGACACAGCGTTTGCCACCGATGGTGGCGGCGGCGCGATTGTCTACCAGAACCTGCCGAACCTCACGCTTCTGAATTGCACCGTCAACGCCTCCGGCGACCTCAACGGCCTGAACAACATCAACGTCGACAGCGGCGCGACGCTCAATTTTTAACCAGGTCCGCCCCTTCCGAAGCCGCCGTCACTTTGATGTCGCGGGACCGCCCACGCCGGGAATCGTCGCTTCCGGCGTTCCCTCCACCTTGACATGCACCTCCCAGGGCGGCGGCCCGAGTTCTTCCGTGGGAAAAGTGGCGGTCGTGAGCCCTTCCGCACGCTTGGGGCCTACGGGAAATCCGACGCCCACTCCGACGGGGCCGATTCCAATGCCGGGTCCGATTGAAGCGGCGCGGCCGAAGCCGGGGTAATCGATGCGGGCGGGGCGGACAATCGTGCCGTCGGGCTTGCGGATGTAGAGTTCTTCGAGCCGGCGGCCGTCGGTATCGACGTAAATACCGGTGGAATCCTGCAGACGGGTGAAGTCCGCGTAGAGGTGGCGGTTCGCAGGCTGCGGCACGGCCTTGTAGCGCAGGTTGTACGAGTTGCATCCGGTAAGCAGCGCGAGCGCCGCCAAGAGCATCAGCGTGGTACTTCGCATGTCGTGGCCTCCGGCCGTATCGTACCGGCGCTTCGCAGAATGAAAAATCAACCGCAACACTTTTTTCGCGGCGGCATCACTCCTTGGTAACATGCGGCCAGCAGATGCGTTGTAAGTGTGCGAGGGGTGTGTTTCCCGAGAGAGAGTCGATCGCGGTGACGAGCGAATTGCCATTGACAGCAGCAGCGGACATCCCGGCGCAAAAACTGCCAGGGCGGGCGGAAGCACGCTCGGAAGTGCCGACGGCCGCGGAAACTCCCGCGCTGCGGTTCAAGGACCGTTGGCGGCGGTTCCCTTCCGCCGGCTCCATGCTCCTCTGCCTCCTCGTGATCACCGCGATCGGCGCCTTTCTGCGCTTCTGGCGCATCGGGCTCCAGGCCTACTGGACCGATGAATCCGCCACCATCTTCAAAATCCACGGCACCTTCGAATTCATGCTCTCCAGCCTGGCCAGCCAGGGATTCCCGCCCGGGTGGTACGTGCTGCTGCGCGGGTGGTGCGCGGCCGTGGAACACTACACCGGTTCCGGGGCTGTCGCGTTTTCACCCGCCGCCACGCGCACCCTCGCGGCCATCTTCGGCACGCTGACGATTCCCGGCATGTACTTCCTCGGCCGGCAGTTCACCGATCGCAGGGGCTCTCTCCTCGTCGCCCTCCTCGCGGCGGTGAACCCGTTTCTCATCTACTACGCGCGCGACATCAAAATGTACGCCCCGCTCTGGTGCCTCGTCGTCTGGAACATGGCGATCTTCTTCCGCTGGCAGACGACGCACCGGCACTGGCTCTGGTTCCCGCTGTTCGTGCTCACCGGGGTGGTGATGACGTCGATGCAGTCGCTGGCCTGGATCGTCGTCGCGCTGCAGCTCCTCTTTCTGCTTACCCGCCCGCGGTTGAAAGGATTCGACGGGCCGCTGTGGGTGATTGCCGTCGGCGCGATGAGCGCACTGCCGCTCTACTGGTATCTCCACCGCACGACGTGGGTGGACCGCGTGGTCGATTCGGGCAACTCGAGCGGGCTCGACTGGATCACCCGCTACACCGACATGTCGTGGAAGACGATCGCCAGCCTCCCGACGGTGCACCTGCTCGGGTATCTCTGGCCCACGTATCCGCCGGATTTCCGCATCAAGGACTGGTTCGAGCTGGGCGGGGCGGATTTCGACCGGCACCTCGCGACGCGCAGTTGGCCGTGGCTCGTCCAGTGGGAATTCGCAGCCATGGCGGTGGTCGCGGCGATCATGATCCTCGGCCTCTTCCCCTGGCGCGGCATCCGACGCAGCCCGGAACGCGCCGCCTCCGTCACGCAGAACCGCTGGTGGTGGGTTGCCCTCTGGCTCATTCTCCCTCAAATCGCCTTCGCCCTCACGTGGATTCCCGACAACTCCCCCTGGCACCATTTGGTGTGGGGAAAGATTGACCCGCGGCCGTTCTGGGAACCGCGCTATCTCGGCGTGCTGGTCCCCGCGTGGCTGCTCTGGCTGGCCGCGTCGCTGCGCCGCCTGCCGGGATGGCCCGTGCGGCTGCTGGCGATCTCTTTCGTGGTGGCCGTCTGCACGATCTCCTCGTTGAGCAATCACCTGCTGATCCGCAACGCGCCGTTCAACCGGACGGCGGAAATCGCGATGCAGTACTTCAACCCGAAGCAGAAGCGGGCGCTGGCCGTGGGCGAGCCGTCGATCGCCTATCCGCAGATGGTCGAGCCGATGACGTACGAAATCGCCGCGGGAAAACGCCCGTTTAGCGATGAATTTTTCATGCCGAATGAGGATCTGCGGATGGGGCTCTATTCCCCCGCGGAATCGGCGACGTTTGTCATACAGATGCACAACTTGCCGTACATCCACACGATCGTGCTGACCGATCGCTACGGCGACATCACCGACCCGCAGGACATGCTCTCGGATGCCTCCCTCGCCCGCCGCCTCGGCACGAAATGGAAGCTGGTGCACGAAGAAAAATGCGAGTGGCATTACGAGTGGCGCTTTTACATCTTCCACACCTGGCGGACGCGCGTGTGGGTCCGCGAGGAACCACAGGCTGCTCCGGCCAGCAAACCGGCGGCCCCTGCTCCTCCGGCTTCTGCTCCCGCCGCCTCCGCCCCTGCCCACTGATGCTCAATGAAAATTCCGCGGACGCGTCGCCACCTGCCTCGTGGAACGCATGCGATCGGCCAGGCTCTCCGCCTTCTCCACCATCACATGCACCACCTGCCCCAGCCGCTCCACCTTGCCCCAGATAATCACCGAAACGCTGTGGCGAAGCTCGCGGCGGAACTGCTGGTACACCTCCGGCCGCACGATGAGGTTCGCCACGCCGCTCTCATCCTCAATCGTCACGAAAATCACCTTCGACGTCCCCGGCTTCTGCCGCACGAGCACCAGCCCGCTCACGCCGATCTTCATGCCGTTCTTCCACACCCGCTCGTCATTCAATTCGCTGCAGCGCGCCACGCCGAGCGAATCAAGCGTCTTCCTCACAAACGAAATCGGATGCGCCTTGAGCGAAAGCCCCGTCGCCGCGTAATCATGCACCACCATCTGGTACGGCGCAATCGCCGGCAGCCCCTCCGCCACCGCCGGCTCCTCCACCGCCTCAAACATCGGCATCGCCTGGTCGCGCAATTGCCGGATTTCCCACAACGCCGCCTGCCGATCGAGCCCCATCGAGCGGAACGCATCCGCATGCGCCAGCGTGCGCAGCGTCGCCACGCGCACGCCGCTCGCCCGCCACAATGAAATCACCGAGCGGAACTTCCCCCGCTCCCGCACTGCCGCCGCAATCTGCTGCGCCTCCACCTCGCGCAGCCCTCCCACCAGCCGCATCCCCAGCCGCAGCGCCGGCCCCATCGTCACCCCCCCGCCGCGCTCCAGCGTGCAATCCCACTGGGAATGGTTCACATCAATCGCCTGCACCTGCACCCCGTGCTCCCGCGCATCGCGCACCAGTTGCGCCGGCGCATAAAACCCCATCGGCTGGCTGTTGATCAGCGCCGCCGTGAACGCCGCCGGATGATGGCATTTCAACCACGCCGACACGCACACGATCAACGCAAAACTCGCCGAATGGGATTCTGGAAATCCGTACTCGCCGAAGCCGCGGATCTGCCCCACCACCCGCTCCGCATACGCCGGCGTGTAACCGTTCTTCAGCATCCCCGCGACGATCTTCTCCCCAAACTTCGCCAGCGCATCCCCCTTCTTCTTCCAGGAGGCCATCGCCCGCCGCAGCTTGTCCGCCTCCCCCGCCGTGAACCCCGCCGCCACCATCACCAGCCGCATCGCCTGCTCCTGGAAGATCGGCACCCCCAGCGTCCGCTCCAGCACCGCCTTGATCTTGTCGTCCGGATACTCAATCGCCTCCTCGCTGTTCCGCCGCCTTAGATACGGATGCACCATGCCGCCCTGGATCGGCCCCGGACGCACGATCGCCACCTCCACCACCAGGTCGTAATAACACCGCGGCCGCAACCGCGGCAGCATGCTCATCTGCGCCCGCGATTCCACCTGGAACACCCCCACCGAATCCGCCCTGCACAGCATGTCGTACACCGCCGGATCATCATCCGGAATCGTATGAAACTGCACCTCCCCCCCACCGCCGTTCCGTCTATCCCATTCGTTCACCAGATCAATCGCCTTCCGCACCGCCGTCAGCATCCCCAGGCCCAAAACATCCACCTTCATCATCCCCATCTCGTCGATGTCATCCTTGTCCCACTCGATCACGGTGCGATCGGGCATGGACGCATTTTCGATCGGCACGATCTCGCACAACGGACATTCGCTCAGCACAAAGCCCCCCACATGCTGCGACAAGTGCCGCGGAAACCCCATCAACTCCCCCGCCAGCGCGATCGCCTTGTAAATCGTCGGGTCGTGCGGATCGAGCCCATGCGATCGCAGCCGCGCTTCATCGATAATCCCCGAATCCCACCAGTCGCCATCCTTCGCCAGCCGGTCCACGCAATCCAGCGACAACCCCAGCGCCTTGCCCACCTCGCGAATCGCGCTCCGCCGCCGGTAGCAGATCACCTCCGCCGTCAGCGCCGCCCGCTCCCGCCCGTACTTTCCATACAGGTACTGGATCACCTCCTCGCGCCGCTCATGCTCAAAATCGATATCGATATCCGGCGGCTCATCGCGTTCCTTGCTCATGAACCGCTCCACCAGCAGATCAATCGCCGCCGGATCCACCGCCGTCACTCCCAGGCAATAGCACACCGCCGAATTCGCCGCCGCCCCGCGTCCCTGGCACAAGATATTTTTCGACCGCGCAAAGCCGACAATGTCATCCACCGTCAGAAAATACGCCGGATAATTCAACTCCTCGATCAGCTTAAACTCCTCTCGCAGCCGCCGCTCCACATCCGCCGGCACCCCGTTCGGATAGCGCTCCCGCGCCCCCTCCCACGTCCGATCCACCAGGTGCTGCATCATCGTCTTCCCCGCCGGGCAGATCTCCGACGGATAGTTGTACTTCAACTGCTCGAGCGAAAATCCCGACACCCGCTCCGCAATCTCCACCGTCCGCTCAATCGCCCGCGGATGCTCCCGGAACAGCCGCATCATTTCCGCCGGCCCCTTGATGTGCCGCTCCGCGTTGGCAAAAAGATCGAACCCCGCCTGCTCGATCGTGCACCCCTTCCGGATGCACGTCACCACATCCTGCAGCTCGCGCCGACCCGCATCGTGGTAATGCACATCGTTCGTCGCCACCAGTGGAATCCGCAGCGAGCGCGACAGCTTCGCCAGCTCCGCCAGCCGCGCCCTGTCCTGCCCGTCGTACACACAGCTGGCCGCCAGGGAGAGCCGGTCCCGATCAAACGCCTCGCGCAAACGCCGCAGCACCTCCACATACTTCTCCTCCACCACCACCGGCGGCACGGCAATCGCCACATTCCCCTCCGCATGCTCCAGCACTTCCTCCAACGTCAGCTCACATTCACCTTTCTCCGCCCGCCGCTTCCCTTGCGTCAGCATCCGGCACAACCGCCCATACCCCGCCTTGTCCGCGGGATACACCAACACCGAAATAATTTCCCCCGCATGCTTCGCTTGCACATGACACCCCACGATGTACCGCATCCCGATCTCCTCCGCCTCCGCATACCCCCGCACAATCCCCGCCATCGTGTTGATGTCCGTGATCGCCACCCCACGGCAACCCATGTGCTGCGCCTGTTTCACCAGCTCCTGCGGATGGCTCCCCCCGCGCAAAAAAGAAAAATTGCTCGTCACCTGCAGCTCCACGTACGGCCCCTCCGGCGCACGCTCCCCCTGCAGCTCCAGCTCCTTCCGAATTTTTAAATGCTCCGACTCGGGCATGCCTCAACCTCTCACGCCCACAACCCATGCACAAACCACCGCTCCGTCTCCAGCTCCCGGAAAATCCACACCCACAGCCCCTCCTCCGTCTGCGTCTTGAAATAATCCCGCGTGCTCGACAGCCGCGCGCCCCACCACGCCGTCACAATCCGCTCCGGCCCCGACCCGTTCATCAACCCATGCACCCGCCCCCGCCAGTTCATCTGCGTCGGCGGATGGTCCGGCTGCAGAAACAGCACCTCCGCCTTCTCCGGATGCTCCAGCAACACCGACGGCCGATCCACAAACAGCACATCCGTCGGTCCCACCTTCTCATTCAACGCCACCTTTTCCCGCACCGGCCGAAACTGCCGCGCCACCTCCGGCATGTGCGACGCCACCGTCCGCGCCGCCAGCACCCGCTTCTCCCCCCACCGGTTCACCAGCGTGTCCAGCAGCGCCTCATACTCCTCATCATGCGTGTCCGACGATTCCCCCGTCTCCCACGCCCCCGTCTGCCGATGTCGAATCCGCTCCACCCAGTACGCCGTCAACACCACCGCCTCCACCCCATGGCCCAGGTGCATCTGCTCCACCTTCGGCCGCAGCAGGTTCCACACATGCTTCGCATCCCGCGTCGCCCGCCCCACCACCAGTTCCCGCGATGCCGGCGGCAAATTGATCCGCTTCAACTCCACCCGCACGCCGCGAATCCCGCTCTCCCGCTCCAGCAATTCCCGCTGCAACGCCTCCAACAACTCCCGCACCGTCACCATCACCGCCTCCAACTGCGTCGTCGCTCCCTCAAACACCCGCTCCACCGACACCGGATCCGCCACCCGCAGCGGCTCGATCATCTCCCCCATCCGCCCCATCGCCTGATCCAGCCGCATCAGCAGTTCCTCCCCGAACCGCGTCAGCAGACTTTCCCGCGGAATCTTCAGCAAATGCCCGATCCGCTCAATCCCCACCTGCTTCAATCCCGCCGCTACCTCCGAAGAAATCCGCAACGCCCCGATCGGCAACGGCTCCAGCGCCTTCTGCAACTGTTCCTCCCCCACCACCGCCAGCGCGTGCGGCCCAAACCGCGCCAGCGCCCACGCCCCCCCCACCGTCGGCGCAATCGCCAGCCGCGCCGAAAAACCGATCCGCTGCAACCGCGCCGCAATCTCCGTCAACAATAAATGCTCGCTCCCAAACAGATGCGCCTCCCCCGTCACATCCAGGAGCAGCCCCTCCGGAATTACTTCCTCCCCCACTTCCGGAAACCGCCCCGACGCCGCCCGATCCACCATCACCACCGGCGAAAAACGCAGCGACCACTTCGCCAAAAGTTCCATCGCCGACCGGCTCCGCGCGTGATCAAACGCCACCACCCGCGCCGCCGGACAGAGCGCCTTCGCCTCCGCCACGGTCATCCCCGGCCGAATCCCGCTCCCCGCGCACTGCGCGCAGCACCGCGCCACGACCTCCTGCCGCGCCGTCGTCGCCATCAACATCAAAGGCTTGTGCCGCCTAACCGGAGCGCCCGAACGCCGGGGCGCGCTCCGTTGCAGCAGTTCGATGTCCCACGCCGGCAGAAAGATGGAGAGCACCTGTCCCACGGAACACCTGATACGACCATGCCGCTAACCATGTCTGCGGGGCATCCTGCTCCCGATGCTGCCCACGGCAGCCAATAAGCTCAATCTCCCACCCCGGCCCCATTGGCCCCGCCCCCGCCAAACCGTCCGCGACTCGCCCCCCCCGCGGCCGCACTTCCCACCGCGTCGCCGCCCACGTCGCCCCCTCCCGCTCCCGCATCGGTCGTGCAAGCAATCCCAATCCCCCCCCCATCCCTCCCGCCCCCGCGCCCTCTTCCCCAGCCCGACTGGATTCCGCCGCCAGTTGCAACCGCCGGCTCACCGTCTCATTCATCCCGCTCCCATCCGCCACCACCGCCGCCACCCCCGGACACCTGAGCGCCTGCCCAATCGCCCAGAACCGCTCCGCATCCGTCAGCGGATCCAGAAACAGCGACCGCCGCAACGCCTCCACCACCGGCGCATTGCTCACCGCGCACAAAAGCTGCAACGTCGGCCAGCAATTCCGCCCTACCCACACAATCCGCCCCCCACGCTGCTGCCCCTGCCCCGCACGCGCCGCCTCCCCCGCAAAATGCGCCAGCACCGTGAGCGGCGGATGCCACGGCGCTTTCCCCCGCCACCCACTCCCCTTCTCCGCGCGCGGCATCCCCCACGCTTCAGAAAGAAACCACTCGTGGGTCTGCCCCAACGCCAGCTGCGGCAATTTCTCCGGACCCGCTGCCTGCGGAAGGTCCAGTGCATCAGCCGTCGTCAGGTGCAGACCCGCGAGCAAGGATGGAACCGCACCGTTCATGGCGGTCGCCTCCCGGTTGAGGTTCGCACAAAGTTAGGATAGCAAATCCGGGAGATCGGTCAAGGAAAGTTTTGCCTTTGTTCGGTATGCGAATTTAGGCACAGTGCGCAGACGAGAACGTTATCGCCATCTCGCTGCTTCGCCATTCCTTACGGGGTGAACATTTCAACGGTGCCACCAAGCCACAGACCCCAGTCCCCAGTCCCTAGACCCTGCTTGCGGCTACGCCAGGGGCAACACTGCAACGGTTCATCCGACTTCTAATCCACCCTCTCCGCCCCCTCCGGCAACCACACCGTGAAGCGCGACCCCTTCCCCACCGTCGAATCCACCGCAATCGTCGCATCCAGCAACGCCGCCGCCGCCGACACGATCGCCAGCCCCAGCCCCGCCCCCTCCTGCCCATGCGCCTCCCCGCGCCGGAACATATCGAAAATCCGCACCCGCTCCTCCTCCGAAATTCCCCGCCCCGTGTCCTCCACCCCGATCCCGCACTGCTTCTCCACCTTCCCCTTCACGCACAGGATCCGCACAACCCCCGCCTCCGTGTACTTGATCGCATTGCCCACCAGGTTCTGCAGAATCAGCATCAGCAACTGCTCATCCGTCTTCACCACCACATCCGTCGGTATCTCATTGACCACCCGCAGCCCCTTCGCCTTCGCCCGCGGCACCAGCAGGGAAATCACCCGGTTCCCCACATCATGCAGCCGCAGCAGCACCGGCTTCGCCTCCACCGCCTTCCGATGCAGCCGCTCCGACTGCATCAGCCGCTCCATCCCCTCCATTGTCTCCCAGATCGCCCCGCGCGCGCCCTTCAGTTCCTCATACTCCTCCTTCAACTCCGGTTTTCGCTCCAGGTGCAGCGCAATCGCCTCCACCGTCAGCAGTATCGAGTTGAGATTGCTTCGCAGGTCATGCGACAAAAATGACAGGTAGCGCGACTCCGCCTCCGTCGCCTGCCGGATGTGCCGCTGCTGATGCTCCGTGTACGTCACCACCGCCTGCTGCAGCGAGATATCCACCGCCGCATGCACTGTCAGCATCTCATCCGCACGCGTCCGGGAACTCCGCTTCCATAGCGCCGCCCACAGTTCCTCGGCAATGATCGTCCGCAGAAACCGATACTCCACCATCACATCGTGCATGCTGAAATGTTCGTGGAACCGCGTGATCCCGTGATTGCGCGTCACATCACAGAGAATCTCCGCCTGCTCATCCGTGGCCAATGCCAAAGACCGCGCAATCTGCTCCAGCACCGCCGGAATGCTGTCCCGCACCTCTTCCGTCGTCATCTTGTCCGCCGACGGCAGCGATTCCCGCACCATCTCGTCCCACCGCTTCAGGATCCGCTGCTTCTTCGCCCGCAATGCCGCCGCCACCCGCGGCATCTTGCGGTTCTCCAACGGCGAAACGAGATGTCTGTCTTCAGCCAAAGTGCACCTGCCCCAAATGCCACTTCTGCTGTTACGTATCCCGTGCCAGGCGCGATTTTTCACCCCGTGAGCTTTTATATTTTTACGAACCGATTCCCCGCCTCCCGCTTCAACGCGCCCCCGATCTGCAGCATCGTCAGCTCCGCCATCAGCACCGGCGCTCCCAATCCCGTCTGTTCCAGAAGCTCATCAATTGTCGCCCCGGCCGCCGGAATCGCCTCGAGAATCTGCGTCTGCACCGCCGTATTCGCCACCGCCACCCCCTTCTTTTCCGCCAATGCTTCAGCTTCGACCGGCGCCGCTGCCTCAAACGGCGACCGCTCCGCCGCCGGCGCCTCCTCCCGCGCCGCCCGCTCCTCCTTCAGCGCCTCCCCCACATCGCCAAGATGCTCCAGGATATCCGCCACCGATTCCACCAGATGCGCTGACCCCGTCTTGATCAAGTGATGCGTTCCCGCTGACGCCGCCGAATCCACCCGCCCCGGCAACGCAAAAACCTCCCGCCCATAGTCCGCCGCCGCCAGCCGCGCTGTGATCAGACTCCCGCTCCGCAGATTCGCCTCCACCACCAGTACCCCCAGCGACATCCCCGCAATGATCCGGTTCCGCGGCGGAAAATTCTCCTTCGTCGGCGGCGCATCCAAAGGCAACTCCGAAATCACCGCCCCCGCCCCCTCCCGCACAATCCGCTCATACAACTCCTTATTCTCCGGCGGATACGTGTGCAAAAGCCCACACCCCTGCACCACCACCGTCCGCCCCCTCGCCTTCAGCGCCCCCAGATGCGCCCCTGTATCAATCCCCCGCGCCCCGCCAGAAATCACCGTCAACCCCGCCGCCGCCAGGTCATGCCCGAAGCGCCCCGCCTGCTCCCGCCCATACAGCGTGCACTGCCGCGCCCCCACGATTCCCACCGCCACCGCATCCCGCTCCACCAGTTCCCCACGCACGTACAACACCACCGGCGGATCCGGAATCGTCTTGAGCGCCGGCGGATACCGCGGATCATCCCCCGCCACCACCGTCACCCCGTGCTCCTGCGCCCGCTGCAACTCCTCCCGCGCCCACTTTTCCGAAGCCCCTCTTCCCGCCATGATCTGATTCGCCCGAAAAGTCCCGATCCCCTCCACCGACGCCAGCCCCGCCGGATGCGCCTCCAGAATCCCCTCCGGCGACCCCAGCGCCTCCAGCAGCCGCTTGATCAACACCGGCCCCACGCCCGGCAACCGCGACAACCGCAACCATGCAATCAAATGTTCCGACAAGCCCTTCTCCCGACAATCACGACATGCGCCGCCGATCATATCCCACCCCGCTTCTTCGCAATAGCCCCTGCTGAACCGCCCACCACCCGGAAACCCTGCCTATCATCTCCTGTCGTTGTGGGGTCCCACGTCATCTCTCGCTGTCCTTGCCGCCGGAGCACCCGCCCTTGCCCGTCTGGATCTTGAAATACTGGGAACGCCTCCGCTCCAGCTTCTGGTTCCTCCCCGCCCTCATGGCCCTCGCCTCCATCGCCCTCGCCCTCGGCATGCTCTGGATCGACGGCAACATCTCCCAGCACCACGTCAAAAACTTCATCCTCGTCTACAGCGGCGGACCCGCCGGCGCCAGCGCCGTCATGACCACCATTGTCAGCTCCATGATGACCATCACCGGCGTCGTCTTCTCCATGACCCTCGTCACCCTCTCCCTCGCCTCCCAGCAGTTCGGCCCGCGCCTCCTCCGCAATTTCATGCGCGATACCGCCAACCAGGTCGTCCTCGGCACCTTTATCGCCACCTTCCTCTACTGCCTCCTCGTCCTCCGCACCATCCGCCGCCCCGATGAAAACGCCTACGTCCCCCACCTCTCCGTCACGCTCGGCGTCCTCCTCGCCCTCGCAAGCCTCGGCGTCCTCATCTACTTCATCCACCACGTCGCCGTCTCCATCCAGGCCGACGAAATCCTCGCACGTGTCAGCGGCGAACTCCTCCACGGCATCGACCGCCTCTTCCCCCAGCAGATCGGCCGCGGCAACCCCGAACAACCCTCCGGCCTCCCCGCCACTTTCGAAACCGACGCCGCCACCCTCTGCGCTGACTGCGACGGTTACCTCCAGTTCATCGATCCCGACGGCCTCATGTCCCTCGCCGCCGGCGGCGACCTCCTCCTCCGCATCGAACGTCGCCCCGGCGATTTTGTCATCGCCGGCCAGCCCCTCGCTCGCCTCTGGCCCCCCGGCAAGCTCGATGAACCCACCCGCAACCGCCTCCGCGCCCTCTTCACCCTGGGCCACCAGCGCACCCCCGCACAGGATGTCAGCTTCTCCATCCTCCAACTCGTCGAAGTCGCCATCCGCGCCCTCTCCCCCGGCATCAATGACCCCTTCACCGCCGCCACCAGCGTCGATCATCTCGCCGCCGCCCTCTGCCGCCTCGCCACGCGCAAAATGCCCTCCGGCTTCCGCCACGACGCCGAAGGCCACCTCCGCATCGTCGCCCCGCGCGATCATTTCGCCGATTTTCTCGATGAAGCCTTCACCCCCATCCGCCAGGCCGCACGCGGAAACCACACCGTCACCCTCCGCCTCCTCCACGGCCTTGCATCAATCGCAGAGAGAGCCGCCCGCGAGGAGGACCGCGCCGCCCTCCGCCGCCAAGGCGAACTCGTCGCCCGCTCCGCCCGCGAAGCCATCCCCGATGAACACGATCGCCAGCTCGCAGAATCCCACTGGGCGCGGCTCCAGCTCGCCCTCGACCGCCCCGCCCGCTGATCCCCTACTCCTGCCGCTTCTCCGCGACAATCGGCTGCTTCAGCGACTCGATCGCCCACCGCAGATCCCCCTCCGATACCCCCGTCACCACCTCCGCATGCCCGATCTGCCGCGGCAAAATCAGCCGGATCTGCCCCGACTTCACCTTCTTGTCCGTCCACATCGCCGCCAGCACCTTCTCCACGTCCACATTCAAACAGCACGTCGGCAGCTCGACGTAATCCAGCAGCGTCAGCAGCCGCTTCACATCCTCATGCGGAAGCATCCCCAGCTTGTGCGCCAACCGCGACGCCGCCGTCATCCCCGCCGCCACCGCCTGCCCATGCGAAATCCCCGAATAATTCAGCACCGTCTCAATCGCATGCCCAAACGTATGCCCGAAATTCAGCAGCGCCCGCACCCCATGCTCAAACGGATCCTCCTCCACGATCCGCGCCTTGATCTTCACATTCCACGCGACCAGCTCCTCCATCGTCTCCAGATCCGCGTTCACAATCTTCGCCACATTCCCCGCGATGAACGCAAACAGCTCCGCATCCCGGATCACCCCATGCTTGATGCACTCCGCCAGCCCCCCGCGAATCTCCTCCACCGGCAGCGTCCCAAACGTTGCAATATCCGTCACCACCAGCCGCGGCTGATGAAACGCCCCGATCAAATTCTTCCCCGCCGCATGATCGATCCCCACCTTCCCCCCCACCGAAGCATCCACCGCCGAAAGCAATGTCGTCGGCACCTGCACAAACGGCACCCCGCGCAGCAACGTCGCCGCCACAAACCCCGCCAGGTCCCCCACCACTCCCCCGCCCAGTGCCACAATCGGCGTCGCCCGCTCCACCCGTGCATTCAGCATCTTGTCCAACGCCCCCACCGCCGTCTGAATATTCTTGTGCTGCTCCCCCGCCGGTATCACATGCTCAATCACCCGGTACCCCGCCGCACTCAGCGACTCCCGCACCGCCGCCAGATACTTCGGCCCCACATTCGAATCCGTAATCACCCCACACGTCGGCGCCAGCGCCAGCGGCCTCACCAACTCGCCCAACTGCCCCAGCAGCCCCGCCCCAATCCGAATATCGTATTTCGTTTCCTTCGCCGCCGGTATGTTCACATGAACTGTCTTCATGCCCGGATTGTAGCCGCCCCAAAGCCCCTTGCCACTTCAACATCAAACAAGTGAAGATCAGCCTCAGCGCAAGTTCGGAGTTCCGCCTTTCAGGCGGCGTCGACCGCCGATGCGGAGCGAGGCGTAAAAAACTCTCAAATGTAATCAATCATATGAAACACCCACGGCGTCCACGGAAACGCCATCGCCAGCCGCGCCCCATCCGGCAACACCGCCCCACTCTCCGCCGCAAACAACGTCCCATCCCCCCCCTGCAACGCCCCCGCCACATCCAGCCGATCCAACAACATCCGCGTCACCGTCCGACCATCCCCCTGCAAGTTAAACACCGCCTGCCCCCCTCCACCCGCCCCGCGCACCTCCATCCGCAACGGCATCTCCCCCGGCGAACTCACCCGCAACGTCAACCCGCCCACGCTCTTCTCCCCCTCCAGCATCTTCCCCACCCGATCCACATACCGCTGCGCCTGCAGCCACTTCGCCAGCATCACATACCCCCACCGATCCATAAACCCCGACCGCGTCAAATGACTCCGATACGGATCATGCGCACTGATCACCGCCCGCACCTGACGCACCCCCTTGCTCCACGCCAGTTGCGCCGTCGTCCGCAACAGCTCGCTCGCCGCCGGCGTGTCCCACTGCCGCGTCGCAATCTCCAGGATATCCATCCGCGGCCGCTTCGAATGCCACCCGCTCCACCCGATCACCGCATATCCCATCAACGTCCGCTCCTCCTCCCCGTTCCCGCCGCCCCACAATCCCACAATCTGAAACTGATAATGCTGCCCGTAATAATGATGCGCCAGCGCCCCACGCCAATAATTCTCCCCGCGCACCGGCATCCCCCCGCATGCCGCATACACCTCCCGATACACTCCCAGCATCTCCCCCTGCCACGTCCCCGCATCCCACTCCGCCCCCTTGCCCGCATTCACCACCTCCACCCGATACCGCCCCTGCCCCGCCCCCGCGTCCGGCGCCGCCTCCATGTCCAGATACAAACACCGGATCGACAGCACCTCATGAAACCCCGTCTGCCCATACCACCGCCCCGCCAAACTCCCCTCATCTCGCCGCACCACCAAGAGCGCATCCAGCTCCGGCAAAAGCTCCCCCCATTGCCCGCTCGTCTCCCGCGTCTGCCGCCGCAGCCCCATCCGCGACGCAAACTGGTTCGACGACAACCACCCCGCCTCCATCGTCCGACCCGGCGCCACCTGCACCGTCCGCCGCGCCATCGGCATCACCGCCGAAACGCTCCCCTTTTCCCCCAGCACCAGCCCCGTCATCCGATCCGCCCGCCAGCTCTCCACGCTCCGCGATGTCCCCCCCGCCGCCGCCAGCACCGACAGCACCGTCGGCAACTCTTCTTCACTCATCCGTCGCAGCACATTCGTCATGAGGCGAATTGTACTCGCAACAACGGATATTCCTACCCGCTCACTTTTTCCTTGCGACCGTCCCGACCCATCCGTAGCCTCTTAATACGTGGCGACAAAAGCACACGTCTTCATCCCTTCCCCCAGGTCCCCCGCGCTCGACATCCTCCGCGCCGCCGCCGTCCTCCTCGTCTTCGGCCGGCACCTCATGCCCCTCACCAACGATGGCCCCCACCTCATCATCCGCTTCGCCCAAACCTGGCGCCGCGCCGCCATCGGCACCGATATCTTCTTCGTCCTCTCCGGCTTCCTCGTCTCCGGCCTCATCTTCCGCGAATACCAGCGCCACCACGCCCTCAACACCCGCCGCTTCCTCGTCCGCCGCGCCTTCAAAATCTACCCCGCCTACTTCTTCTACCTCGCCGCCTCCATCCCCGCCGCCTTCCTCCTCGGCCAGGACACCCCCACCACCACCCAACTCGCCGTCCATTCCATTCTCGTCCAGAACTACTACCCCCACTACCTCGAAATCTGCGCACACCTCTGGTCCCTCGGCGTCGAAGAACACTTCTACGCCGCCGTCGCCATCGCCATGTTCCTCGCCCCAAAACTCTCTCGCAGTCCCCAAAACCCCTTCCGCTGGATTCCCCTCGCCTTTGCCCTCGCCGCCGTCGCCTGCCTCGCCGCGCGAATCCTCCTCGCAATACACCACCCCTTCGATTTCTACCGCAACTACCTCCCCACCCACCTCCGCCTCGACTCACTCCTCTTCGGCGTCTTCCTCTCCTACTACTTCCACTTCCACCACCAGGACTTCACCGCCCGCGCCAAAAAATTCAAACGACCCCTCCTCGCCGCCGGACTCCTCGGGCTCCTCCCCGCCTTCTGCATCGGCCCCGAACACCCCTTCTCCTACACCGCCGGCTTCACCCTCTACTACCTCTCCACCGGCGCCCTCGTCTCCGTGGCCGCCGTCACGCCCCTCAGCCCCCAAAAACCCCTCGCACGAATCGCCACATTTCTCGCACTCCGCTCCTATTCCATCTACCTCTGGCATCTCCTCACCTTCCTCCTCATCCGCCACCTCTTCATCAACTACGCCCCCAACGTCGGCAAAATCTTCTTCCTCAACGCCGCCGTCACCATCGCCGCCGCCCTCCTCCTCGGCACCGCCATGTACACCCTCATCGAACAACCCGCTCTCCACCTCCGCGACCGCCTCATCCCCTCTCCCAATCGCTCGCAAAAACAAAAAGAGCCCCTCAATCCCGAGGCGCTCTCAACCCCTATAGTGGCCGCTTCCTGACCCCCGGCAGAAAAATCCCTTTCGTGTCCTTCGGGGTTTTCGTGGCCAATTTATCCGTCCTCACGCCGCATACCGCACCGGCCGCCCAATCATCTCAATCAACTTCGCAATGCGCTTCTCCGTCGGCGGATGCGTCCGAAACAAATCCATCAACCCCCGCGACTCCCCCGCCAGCGGCATCACAATGTACAGCGGACTCGTCGCTGGATTCACGTTCATCGGAATCCGCTCATTCGCCACCGCCAGCTTCTTGAGCGCACTGATCAGCCCCTCCGGCCCGCCCGCCAGCTCCGCCCCGCTCGCATCCGCCGCATACTCCCGCGACCGGCTGATCGCCATCTGGATCAACCCCGCCGCAATCGGCGCCAGAATAATGCTCAGCAACACCCCCACGATCCCCAGCGGATTGTCCCGATCCCGCCCGCCGCCCCCGAACCACATCATGATGTGCGCCGCATACGTGATCGCCCCCGCCATCACCGCCGCAATCGTCGAAATCAGAATGTCCCGATGCCGAATGTGCGAAAGCTCATGTCCGATCACCCCCTCCAACTCCGCCGGCGTCATCATCTGCATCAATCCCGCCGTCACGCACACCACCCCATGCGCCGGATTACGCCCCGTCGCAAACGCATTCGGCGCCTGCTCCGGCGAATAATAAACCCGCGGCATCGGCAACCCCGCCCGCTGCGACAACCGCTCCACTATCCCATACAACTCCGGCGCCTCCTCCCGCGCCACCGGCCGCGCACCTGCCCCCGCCAGCGCCAGCTTATCGCTGTAAAAATAACTCACCACCGACATCCCCCCGCCAAAAATCAACCCGATCAACATCCCCTGCTCGCGCCCAAACACATACCCCACCGCCAGGCACAACCCCATCATCAACCCCAAAAGCAGGGCCGTCTTAAACCCATTCACCATCGTCGTATTCATGACTCTTTCCAACTTCCGAGAAAAAACACATTCTCAATCGCGCAGTTTAGCCGGCGATTTGAATCGCCGCGTCGCCCCGCATCGCCCCAAAGGACGCACGCGAACCAACACTCAATTCTACGCGTCCTTCCCGCCAAATATCCGAAATCCCCGCCCCAAAAAACCGCCGCATCCCTTTCGTGTCCTTCGTGTTTTTCGTAGCTTATTTATCCGTTCCCCTCACCTGTTGTTCTGGCAGAAACTGTCAATCCGACAGCCGCCCCTTCGCACCCGCGACAATGCAAAACCCCTTGTTTCCCCGATAGATACGGCACTTTCACCCCACTGGCACGCCCTTTGTAAATATACTGGCAGATGCACAATCATCGAAATCTTCAAACAAATTCAACGGAAAGGAGAACAATCATGTTGGCCCGTCGCTCTGAGTACTCGCACCCCATCGAAGCGCTCGACCGTGAATTCGGTCGCATGCTGAACCGCTTCATGGGCGGTAACGCCGAAGTCCCCTCCACCCTCGCCCCCTATGCCGTCGATGTCCACGAAGACAACGACCACTTCTACGTCGAAGCCGAACTCCCCGGCTTCACCAAAGATGACGTCGACATCACCCTCGAAGACGGCGTCCTCACCATCCGCGCCGAACGCAACCAGGAAAACAAGCAGGACCCCAACAAGCAGAACAAGCAACCCCTCCACATCGAACGCCGCTGGGTCCGCTTCGAACGCAGCTTCACCCTCCCCACCGCCGTCAACGAAAACTCCGTCAAAGCCAACCTCGACGGCGGCATGCTCACCATCACCCTCGACAAGCGCGAAGAAGTCAAACCCCGCAAAATCCAGGTAACCGCCGGCGACGGCAAAAACACCCCCTCACAACCCAACATCAACACCGGACCCAAGTCCGTCTAACCCAATCCTTCCTATTCCCACCGCACAGGGCCGCCGAGCTCCCCGCTCCGCGGCCCCTTTTTTTGTGGGGCCGACGCCCCCGTCGGCCATGCCAAATGGATCCGCAAAAAACACATTGCATACCCACCCCCCCCGTTTCGTCATTCAATCATTCGTCATTCGGATTTGATTCGTCATTCGTCATTCGTCATTCCCCCTCCAACCCATCATCACTTCGCGTTCCCCCAGGCCGCTTGCCTATAATCAGCATTCACCTTTCGGAGCACCGGCATGCGCTACGCCTACGGCGAATACGACGGCGAAGACTTCCCCACCCCCGATTCCCTCTTCGGCTACGACCAGATCATGGACTTCATCCTCGAGTACGGCGAAAAAGCCCTCGACGCCATGGACAAAATGGACCCCGCTGACGCCGACATCCTCGACCAGCTCCTCAAAGACGGAATGCTCGACAAAGTCGCAGGCAAATACCGCCTCACCCCCCGCGCCATCAACGCCATGCAACGCCGCGCCCTCATGGAAATCTTCTCCCAACTCCCCCGCGGCTCCCGCGAAGGACACCCCACCACCAACCCCGGCGCCGGTGCCGACAGATTGGAAGGCACCAAAAAATACCAGTTCGGCGACCCCATCTCCGAACTCGACCTCAACCAAACCATGCGCAACGCCGTCGCCCGCCAGCAAATCGAAAATCGAAAATCGAAAATCGAAAATCCCCCCGCCATCGCACTCCCCATCCAACTCAACGAATCCGACCTCGAACTCCACCAGGTCGAAGGCTCCACCAACGTCGCCCTCTGCATCCTCATCGACCAGTCCGGCTCCATGATGCGCTACAACCGCTTCCTCGCCGCCAAAAAAGTCGCCATGGCCCTCTCCGCCCTCGTCCGCCAGCGCTTCCCCCAGGACACCGTCGACATCGTCGGCTTCTACTCCGCCGCCAAGCGCGTCCGCGAAGAACAGCTCCCCCTCCTCATGCCCAAACGCGTCTCCACCCACGAATACATGATCGACGTCAAAATCCCCCTCGAACTCGCCGACAAAACCCACCAGCACTTCACCAACCTTCAGCTCGGCATGCAGATGGGAAGAAAAATCCTCGGCGCCCGACAGGCCGAACAAAAACTCATGTTCATCATCACCGACGGCCAACCCACCGCCCACGTCGACGGCTCAACCCTCTTCCTCCAGTACCCCCCCACCCGCACCACCGCCCTGGCCACCCTCAAGGAATCCCTCCTCTGCACCCGCGCCGGCATCCGCATCGCCTCCTTCGCCCTCATCGAAGACTACTTCGGCATGGACTGGGTCGAATTCGTCGACCAAATGACCCGCCTCACCAAAGGCGTCGCCTTCTACTGCGCCTCCGGCGACCTCGCCAGCTGCGTCATGGAAAGCTACTTAAGCGGCAAAAAAAAGAAGACCTACATCGCCTGAAACAATCCCCCCCCGCAAAAACGGGTGGCATGCTTATGGCCCCGCCCCCCCCAAGTTGGGCCATAAGCCTGCCACATGGACGCGCAATAGACACATTTTGCAACCCCGCCCAACCCACTTAACCCCTTAACTATTTAACCACTTAACCGCGCCCTCACTTCTCCTCCACCTCCTTCATCACCCACGGCAACCCCTTCGCCTTCACCTCCACATTCTCCCGCGAAAAACCATCCACATACGACACCGACGCCCCCTTCTTCCCCTCCATCCTCACGTTCTTCAACGTCAACCCCTCAATGTGCGACTCTGGCAACCCCACCACCAGCATCGCCTCCGGCACCTCCGCGCACGTCACATCCTCCAGATGCACATCTTTCACCGTCGGCGTTGTCTCATCCTTCGCCGCCTCCACCGGCACCGTGTTCTTCCCCGACCCATACATCAAATTCACCGTCACGCCCCCCTTCTTCGCCCGCCGAATATCAATCTTCCGAAACACAAAATCCTCATCCACGCCCCCACGCCCACGCGCCGACTTGATCCGAATCCCCCAGTCCACCCCCTCCATCCGACAATTCTCCCCCACCACATGCTTCACCCCGCCCGACGTCTCCGACCCGATCGCAATCCCCCCATGCCCCGACGTCATCTCGCAATTCCGCACCACGATATTCTCCGTCGGCCGGTTCACGCGCAACCCATCCCCATCCCGCCCCGACTTGATCGCAATGCAGTCATCCCCCGTCTCAAACCGGCACCCCTCGATCGTCACGTTCTTGCATGAATCCGGATCGCACCCGTCCGTGTTCGGCCCATTCCCATACACCGTCACGTCCTTCACCACCACCCCGTCGCAATACACCGGATGCAGATTCCAGAACGGACTCTGCCGCACCGTCACCCCCTCGATCGTCACATTCTTGCATTCCCACGGCTCAATAAAGCACGGCCGAAACCCCGGATGCTCCTCCCCAAACACCCGCTGCTCCACCGGAAACTTCCCCTCCCGGTCCGCCGTGTACTGCAGCATCAACGCCCGCGACCCCGCACTCCCCCCAACCCCCTGCCCCGAATTCGCCCCCTTCGGCGCATTCTCGTCCGCCCCTGCCTCCGCCGCCGCCTTCCTCCCAAACGACCGCGCCCACTTCCACCACACCTCCCCCTGCCCGTCCAGCGTCCCCTTCCCCGTGATCTTCACATCATGCGCCCCCACCGCCGAAATCAGCGGCGAATAGTTCATCACCTCCACCCCCTCATACCGCGTCTTCGTCAACGGATAATCCTTCGGATCCGTCGAAAACAGCAGCGTCGCCCCCTCATCCACCTGCAACGTGATATTGCTCTTCAACCGGATCGCCCCCGTCAGATACTTCCCCGCCGGCACCTCCACCACCCCGCCCGCTTCCCCCAGTTGATCCATCGCCTTCGCAATCGCTTCCGTGCACGGCGTCTTCCCATCCCCCACCGCCCCCAGGCTCGAAATCGACACCACCCTCGGCTCCGCCCCTACCACCGATCCCGCCACGCACATCCCCATCAACACCGCGATCGCCTGTACTCGTACGCGCATAAAAACCTTCCGCCGGAAACAGAACTGCAAACTCAGGACGGCACTTCGCCGCCCCGCACATTGTTAACGACATTGCACCGATTTGCTTCTCCCCGCACCCTCTAATTCTTTTATCCAATTGACCAATCCTTTTGCCCTTTCTGCGCCGCCCCCGTTGCCCCCCCCGCCCCCCCCCCCCCCCCCCCCCCCCCCCCCGGACATACCCCCCCCCCCCAAACGCCCCCCCCCCCACCACCCCCACCCGCGGGGCGCTTTGGGGGGGGGGGGCTTTGGGGGGGGGGGCGTTGGGGGGGGGGGGGGGGGGGGGGGGGGGGGGGGGCGGGGGGGGCAACGGGGGCGGCGCAGAAAGGGCAAAAG
>JBQCGD010000186.1:0-4872 GCA_051955985.1 Phycisphaerae bacterium
TGGTGCGGATAAACGGCTCGACTGCTTCCTGCAGTTTCATGACGGCTGCCTCCTGGCTGCTTTGCAACTTCCAGAGGTAGCCGTCTTTATGCGCACTTTGCAATTTCAGCTAAACCGTACAGTCAGGTGGGGATGAATCAGGTGGCGGAGATGTTACTGAGGGTGGGTGGTGGTGACTGCTTGCTTCTCGTGCACATCAAAGATGCTACATGTTCCGTCAGGTCCAATTTCATATTCCGCCGGGACGTTGTGAAATCGGACGGTGAACTTCGCCCCTGATGCGCCGTGGATTGTGGTGGAATCGAGTTCGTTGTCCGACCATGTCATGTCAACGGTGAAGTTGCCGCGAGCGCGGAGACCGCGGACGGTGCCGGCGGGCCAGACTTTGGGGAGGGCGGGGAGGAGGGAGATGGAGTCGGCGTCGGATTGGAGGAGCATTTCGGCGACGGCGGCGGTGCAGCCGAAGTTGCCGTCGATTTGCATGGGCGGGTATTGGCCGAAGAGGTTGGGGCAGGTGTGTTTGGCGAGGACTTCGAGGAACTGGGCGTGGGCCATTTCGGGGTCGCCGAGGTGGGCCCAGAGGATGGAGCGCCAGGCGAAGGACCATTCGCGGACGTCGCCGGCGTTGGCGCGGGCGGCGAGGGAGACCTTGGCGGCTTCGGCGAGCTTGGGCGTTTTTTCGAGCGTGATCTGGTGGCCGGGGTAGACGGCGAAGAGGTGGGAGGTGTGGCGGTGGTGGTCGTTGGGGGTGTCGAGCTCGGGGTATTTGGGGTTGTGCCCTTCGTGCATCCATTCGAGGAGCTGGCCCCAAGAGCCGATGCCGGGGGTGGCGAGGTGGTCGCGCATGTCGGCGATTGTGTCGCGGAATTGTTTGTCGGTTTGGAGGATGTCGGCGGCGTGGACGAAATTGTCGAAGAGGTCCCAGACGATTTCCTGGGAGTAGGAGACGCCGTCTTCGACGGGGCCGTGCTCGGGGGACCAGGCGTCGGGGACGACGAGGGTGCCATCGGGGAGCTTATTGAGGTGGTCGATCCAGAACTGGCAGGTTTCTTTCATGATTGGGTAGGCGGATTTTTCGAGGAAGGATTTGTCCTGGGTGAAGAGGTAGTGGTCGAAGAAATGGTGGCAGTACCAGGCGTTGGCGGTTTTGTCCCATTTCCAGGACATGCCGCCGAAGATGTTGTGGGAGGTGCGGAGGGCGAAGCCGCGGGTGGTGGGTTGGTTGTCGATGGTGTTCATTTCGGGGGAATCGTGCGTGAGCTGGCGCCAGGCGGGGAGCTGGGATTCGATGAGGGTGAAGAGGGGGAGCTGGAGGTCGGAGAGGTTGGTGACGCCGGCGGGCCAGTAGTTCATTTCGATGTTGATGTTGGTGTGGTAGTCGGAGTGCCAGGGCGGGGAATTGGTGGTGGACCAGAGGCCTTGGAGGTTGGCGGGGAGCTGGCGGGAGCTGGAGATGAGGAGGTAGCGGCCGAACTGGAAGAAGAGGGCTTCGAGTTCGGGGTCGGGGGTCGTGGCGGATTCTCTGCGGCGCGGGGCGGTGGGGAGGGCGCGTTGGGCGGGGGAGGCGGTGCCGAGGGTGAGGGAGAGGCGGTCGAAGAGGGAGTGGTAGTCGAGGAGGTGGTCGGTGAGGAGGGTGTTGTAGGATTTTTCGGCATTGGCGAGATCGGCGGCGACGGGGCCGGCGGGGTTGGGGCCGCGATAGTGGTCGGCATAATTCTCGGCGTAGTCGGTGCGGGCAGCGATGAAGAGGGTGAGGCTGTTGCAGTTGGCGAAGGTGAGGTGGGTGGCATCGGATTGGAGGGAGCCGCCGTCGTTTGTGGCGAGGAGGGTGGTTTGGTAATGAAGGTTGTTGGGGAGGGCGGCGGCGATGGTGAGTTGATCGTTGGTCGCAGTGGTTGGAGCTTTGTGGGCGTCGGCAAGGTCGATGGTGCCGGTGTAGGCGGCGGGTTTGTCGGCGGTGAGGCGGAGGATGATGAGGTTGGCGGGGTGGCTGGCGAAGATCTCGCGGGTGTAGTGGATGCCATTTGCGGTGTAGGTGACGTGAGCGAGGGCGTCGTGGATGTCGAGGTCGCGGCGGTAATCGGTGAATGTTTTGTGGTCTGGGAGGAGGATGTGGAGGTTGGCGAGCTGCTGGTAGGAGCCGAGTTTTTTGTCGTCGCCGGAGGGGTTGAGGTCGCCGGTCCAGAGGGAGGATTCGTTGAGGAGGAGGTGTTCGTCGTCGGGGTCGCCGCAGATCATGGCGCCGAGGCGGCCGTTGCCGATGGGGAGGGGGCTGGCCATGTCGGGTTTGGCGGCGGGTTTGTCGTACCAGAGGGTGAGGGCGGGGTCGGGGGTGGGGGCGGCGGCCAACGCGGTGGAGGCGAGAAAGAGCAGGGGGAGGAGACGTAAAGGGCCCACAAATGAACACAAAGAACACAAATGATTTTTTGTGTTGAAGCGGATTCCAGAGATGCGATGGTCGGTTTTGTTGAGCAGGTTCTTTGTCTGCATTGGTTGTGTCTCTTCGGGCGTTGTTGCGATCATTGGTTTGGCGAGGCGGTGTATTCGCGGGTGTAGGTGCCGGGGGAGAGGTCTTCGGATTTATCGCCGACATTCACGGTGGCGGTGGTGTTTTGGGGGATGGTGAAGGTGCAGGTGATTTTATTGGCGTTGCGTTTCCAGTTTGAGGTGATTTGGCCATGGGGGGTGTTATGCGTGGTGTTAATGGAGGGGACTTCGGTGGGGAATTGGGGGCGGAGGAAGAAGTGGGAGAAGCCGGGGTGGTCGGGGTCGGGTTGGATGCCGCCGAGGCCTTCGAAGAACCAGGATTCGATGTGGCCGAGCATGAGGTGGTTGTTGGAGTGGGGGCTGGCGTCCCAGGCTTCGGTGAGGGCGGTGGCGCCTTTGCGGAGCTGCATGACGTAGCCGGGGCCGTCGGATTGGGTGGCCATGTGGTAGAGGGTTTCGCCTTGGCCGGCGTCGGTGAGTGCGCGGACGACGTAGGAGAAGCCGACGTCGCCGGCGGTGACGTGGTATTTGTTGTCGGCGATGATTTGGACGAGGTTGTGGAGGACGGCGCTGCGCTCGTTGTCGGGGACGAGGTTGAGGGCGAGGGGCATGGCGTTGGCGGTCTGGCTGGCGTTTTCGTACTGGTGGGTGTCGGGGTGGAAGAATTTTTCGTTGAAGGTTTTCTTCACGGCTTCGGCGCGGGTGGCGAAGTCCTGGGCGTCTTCAGGTTTATTGAGGAGGGTGGCGATTTTTTCGAGGGTGGTGAGGTCCTGGTACCAGACGGCGGTGCCGGTGAGGGCCTTGGAGGTGAGTTGTGCGACGCCGGGGGACTTGGGTCCGATGTCGTACCAGTCGCCGAGGCCGTGGTCGATGATGTTGTCGTGTGCGGTGCCGGCGAGATATTTTTCGTAGCGTTTCATGGTGTCGTAATGGTCGGCGAGGATTTGTTTGTCGCCGTAGAAGAGGTAGGTGTACCAGGGGGCGATGATGGAGGCGGAGGCCCATTCGGGGGAGTCGAGGAAGCCGCCCTTGAAGTGGGAGAACTCGGGGGCGATTTCGGGGACGAGGCCGTCGGGGTGCTGGGCGTCGGAGATGTCGTCGGCGATTTTGTCGTAGAGGGTGCGGACATCCCAGTTCATCATGATGGCGTGCGCCATGAGGTGGGCTTGTTCGAGCCAGCCGAGTTTTTCGCGGTGGGGGCAGTCGGTGAGGACGGATTGGGAATTGGAGAGGATGGCCATGTTGATGAGTTTGTGGATCTGGTTGAGGGTTTGGTCGGAGGAGGAGAAGGTGCCGCCTTCGGGGAGGTCGGCGTGGATGAATTGGGAGGAGAGGGATTCGACGGTGACCTGGCGGCCATTGATGTCGCGCGGGGCGGAGGAGTTCTGGTTGAGGACGGTGTCGGCGCCTTCGACCTGGACGTAGCGGAAGCCGGTGGCGGAGAAGAGGGGGTGCCAGGATTCGGTGCCGTGGCCGGCGAGGGTGTAGGCGTACCAGACGGGGCCATGGAAGGTGCGTTGGGTGACGAGGCCGTTGTTGTCGAGGAGTTCGCCGGGGATGAGTTTGATGGTGGCGCCGGCGGGTCCGGAGACGGAGAGGTCGGGCCAGGCGGCGGCGTTCTGGCCGAGGTCGACGACGAAGACGCCGGGTTGGGGCTGGGTGACTTTTTGCGGGGTGAAGGTTTGGCAGATTTTGTCGGGGGGTTGTAGGGCGGGGGTGATTTTGGCGGGGCCGTCGGCGTTGCCGGGGGGATCGATGAGGGCGGCGGGTTTCCAGGATTTGTCGTTGAAGTCGGGTTCGGTCCAGCCGGGGGTTTCGCGGCGGGCGTCGTAGTCTTCGCCGCCGAACTGGTGGTTGTAGATGATGGGGCCGCGGGTGGTTTTCCAGGAGTTGTCGGTGGAGAGGGTTTGGTGGGAGCCGTCGGAGAAGTCGAGGGTGAGTTGTGCGCAGAGTTTGGGGACGCCGAAGGTGCCGTTGAATTTGGAGTAGCGGCCCTTGATGCGGAGGCAGTTGTAGGGGCCGTTGCCGAGGGTGACGCCGATGGCGTTGTCGCCGGGGCGGAGGAGGTTGGTGACGTCGAAGGAGTTGTAGAGAACGCGGACGGAGTAGGTGGTCCAGCCGGGGTCGAGGACGTGGTCGGAGACGGGTTTTCCGTTGATGTGGGCGTCGTAGGCGCCGAGTCCGGTGATGAGGAGGGTGGCCTTGGTGAGTTGGCCGTGGGTGGAGGGGAGGGAGAATTGTTTGCGGAATTGTGGGGCGGGTTCGGGGGTTTTGTCGGCGTCGTCGTTGGGGAAGGCGATCCATTTTGCGTCGGGGGAGAAGGGAGTGATGGGATCGCCTGCGGCGAAGGCGGGGGTGAGGAGGGCGAGGGTGAGGAACGATGCG
>JBQCGD010000187.1:0-11786 GCA_051955985.1 Phycisphaerae bacterium
CCTCCTCGACGGCTTCTCCAACCACAACTGGCAACGCAACCCCCGCCTCCTCGTCGCACGCCTCCCACCCCCCAACCTCTGCGACGTCACCGTCTCCACCTGCCCCCCAATGTCCGACCCCCACTGGCAAAACTGGAACCCCGACTTCACCCACGCCGACGTCCTCCTCCAAACCTGCAACGACATCAACCAGCACCCTGCCCCCCAATGGCCCGACCACGTCAAAACCAACTTCGTCCGCTTCATCCAAAACGGCGGCGGCGCCCTCATCTACCACTCCGCCAACAACGCCTTCCCCCACTGGCCCGAATACAACGACATCATCGGCCTCGGCTGGCGACCCAAATCCTTCGGCACCGCCCTCCAAATGGACGCCAACGGAAACATCACCCGCCTCCCTCCAGGCCAAGGCGCCAACACCGGCCACGCCCCACGCGCCGACGTCCTCGTCCACACCCTCGGCCATCACCCCATCCACCAAAACCTCCCCCCAACCTGGAAATCCCCCGCCCTCGAAGTCTACTACGACGCCCGCGGCCCCGCCCAAAACCTCCAGGTCCTCTCCTACGGCCAGGATCCCCGCGGCCACCAATACTGGCCCCTCGAATGGACCGTCTCCTACGGCAAAGGCCGCGTCTACTGCTCCTCCTTCGGCCACGTCTGGAAAGACGAATCCGCAACGAACCAACCCATCGACCTCCGCGCCGCCGACGAACAACTCCTCCTTGAGCGCGCCCTCCAATGGCTCGCCCACCGCCCCATCACCCTCCCCCTCCCCCCCGACTTCCCCACCCCCCAAAAAACCTCCCTCCGCCCCAACATCCCCCTCCCCCGTTAAAAAAAAAACTTCCCCTCGCGTCTTCAACACGCGACAATCACCACCACTCCACACGAGGCCCCTCATGCGTTACTTCAAACCCAAATTCCAAATCGCCACTCTCGCCCCACCCCAAACGCGCCTCCTCAGCAAAATCGGCGGCCTTCCCTGGGGGCTCCCCGCCCACCGCTGGCCCCACCACTGCGGCCACCCGCAAAAACTCATCGCCCAACTCTGTCACGAACCTCCCATGCTCGACCTCGGCGACGAAAACGCCGTCCTCCATCTCTTCATGTGTGGCGAGTGCGGCGGCATCAACCAGGAAGACACCGGCCTCGACGCCTTCATCCTCAATCGCTCCGAACTCCACAACGCCGTCGCCACTATCGATGGTTGTGACCACAAACCCGAAGACTACACCCCTCTCACCGGCGAAGCCTGGATCACAGGTTGGATCGAACACGATGACGGTATCCCCGCCTCGCGCCTCTCCGAGTTTTTCGACGAAAAGAAGCTCTGGGAACTGCATCGCGAGTTCCCACAGATCCAATGGTTCGATTCCGCAGAGGAAACGAAATTCGGCGGCACTCCGCGATGGACCGGCAACGGCCCCATGAGTTTCCCGCCATCACCCTTTGAATTCCTTCTGCAACTCGGATCTTACCTCTTCGTCGATGGTCCGCCCCCCGACCCAAACAACGTCGGCTGTCAGGTCGAAATCTACTCCTCCGGTCCCTCCGATGAACGCATCAATACCCAGCCACACAAAGAACTCCCCAACGCCCCCTGGTACATCCTCCACGAGCGCGGTACCTCACGACACTACTTCGCCTACACCAACTTCGCCTTCGACGGCACCGCCTTCGTCTTCATCGACCGCACCCACTCACCCCCAATCGCCCGCTGGTTCTACAATCGCTGACACCGATCCCCCGCCCTCAGCCCCCGCCCACCCGGCCCGCCCGCCCCCGGCGATGTCGCGCGCGACAAGCCTTCCGCAAAAGGGGTCAAACATCGTTTCCACACCTCGCCCTGCCCCACCCCCAGTGGGGCTGACGCCCCCGTCGGCCAATCCGACAAAACCTGGACACCCGCTCTCAACCTATTTCCCACCACCCCCGAACGCCCTCTCCATCTCCGCCCCCGCCTTCCCCCACCACAAATCAAACTCCTCCTTCGTCGCCCACTTGATAAACCACTCATCCTGCGAAGCCGAATCCAACCGGTAGTACGCCTCCTCCACCTGCCGCGCCGTCGACAAGTCCAACATCCGTCCTCGCCACAATTCCGCCGTCTTCACATCTCCGTACGTATACAAATTATCCAGAAATCCCCCACCACATTGAGCATTCGACAAAACCCCGCTCATCTTCGGACTGGCGACACACTCTCAATGACCCGCGCCCACGAGACTCATCCAGTGCCCATGATAAAACTTCCACCGATGTGCATGCCCAATGCCCACGCCGTGCGCTGCCAGCACTTCGCTCACCCCTTTCCCCTTCTCCCACCGAGAGGTCCATCCTTCGAATCCATCCAATGTCGCACTCGCACTTCTGCGCCACACTCCTGGCACACGTAAATTGCATCTACCGCATAAACACAACACCAACCGCCCCACCCCAATCACCACAACCACCGCAATCACCCCCACTACCACATCCCCCCACCTCTTCTGCCAATCCCCTTCTCCTCCATCTCATCCGACGAATCCTCCCCGCCCCTCCCTTCATCCGTCTCCTCCACCAAAATTCGCAATACAACTCTGAACCCCTCCACCTTCACCGACCCGCCCAACCACCCCTCCCACCTCGCAAAAAGCGCGCACTTTCCAGCCAAAACCGTTCCCTTTCCATCCCTTTGTCGCCCCCCAGTGCACCCAAAACACCCCAAAACCAGACCCTCCCCCGCGCGCTTGTCACCCCTCCCCCTCCCGTCACCCGCCCGCCACCCCCTCCCCTTTCCTCCCCAAAACCCCCCCCACCGTTGCATCTTCCCCCGCCTCCCCGCATACTCTTTCATTCTGTTTTCCGCCGTCTTTGTGAGAATCTTCCATGCCTTCCTTTGGGGCAAAAATCGCAGGCACCGGCTCCGTCCTCCCCGAACGCCGCCTCACCAACACCGACCTCGAACGCATGGTCGAAACCTCCAACGACTGGATCGTCCAACGCACCGGCATGCGCGAACGCCGCATCGCCGGACCCCAGGACTCCACCGCTACCCTCGCTACCGCCGCAGCTAAGAAAGCCCTCGACGACGCCCAACTCTCCCCCCAGGACCTCGACCTCATCATCGTCGCCACCCTCACCCCCGACATGCTCAGCCCCGCCACCGCCTGCCTCGTCCAACATAACCTCGGCATTAAAAAGCACATAGGCGCCTTCGACCTCAACGCCGCCTGCTCCGGCTTCGTCTACGCCCTCTCCACCGCCACCCAGTTCATCCAGAACGGCAACTACAAGAACATCCTCGTCATCGGCGCCGAAACCCTCTCCCGCGTCGTCGATTACACCGACCGCAACACCTGCATCCTCTTCGGCGATGGCGCCGGCGCCGCCGTCCTCACCCGCTCCGACGACCCCACCCTCGGCCTCCAATCCTTCCACCTCGGCGCCAACGGTGACGGCGCCCCCTTCATCAGCATCCCCGCGGGCGGATCCCTCCACCCCGCCTCTGCCACAACCCTCGCTGAGAAAATGCATTACCTCAAAATGAACGGCCGCGAAGTCTACAAATTCGCCGTCCACCAGATGACCGAATCCCTCCGCACCGCCATGGAATCCTGCAACCTAAACGCCGACACAGTCAAACTCGTCGTCCCCCACCAGGTCAACCAGCGCATCATCGACTCCGCCACCGAAAAAATGGGCTTCCCCAAGGACAAAGTGTTCCTCAACATCGACAAATACGGCAACACCTCCGCCGCCAGCGTCCCCATCGCCCTCGACGAAGCACGCCACGCAAACCGTTGCGGCCCCGGCGATTGGATCATCATGGTCGCCTTCGGCGCAGGCCTCACCTGGGCCGCCGCCACCATCAAACTGTAACCCGTGGCATCGGCGTCCCGCCGATGTGATTTGCCTTCATTCTGGATCGGAAACGAATGCCACTCGCACTCTTATGTCCCGGACAGGGCGCCCAGGCCGTCGGCATGGGCAAGGATTTCTTCAACAGCTTCGGCGTTGCCCGCCGCGTTTACGATCAGGCCGACAAGCACTTAGGCTTCCCCCTCTCACGCCTCTGCTTTGAAGGCCCCGAGGAAGAACTCAACAAAACCAACATCGCCCAGCTCGCCATCTTCGTCACCTCCGTCGCCATCTTCGAAACCCTCCTCGAACTCGGCAAGACGACCGCCCCCGACTACGCCGCCGGCCTCTCCCTCGGCGAATACACCGCCCTCCACATCGCCGGGGTCATCTCCTATCTCGATGCCCTGACAATCGTTAAAGCCCGTGGCACCCTCATGCAGCAAGCCGCCGAAGCCGCCCCAAGCACAATGCTTGCTCTCCTCGGCGGCGACGAAGCCACCGCAAATGCCATCTGCCAGGAAGCGAGTCAGGGACCGGGGGGGGGCGAAACCCTCGTCCCCGCCAACTTCAACACCCCCGGCCAGATAGTCCTCTCCGGCTCCATCCCCGCTTGCGAACGTGCCGCAAAGGTCGCCGAGACGAAAGGTTGCAAAGCGATCCCCCTCAAGGTCGCCGGCGCCTTCCACTCCCCCTTCATGCAATCCGCCGCCGACGCCATGGCCCGCGTCCTTGAACCGGTCCCCTTCAACCCGCCCAAATTCCCGGTCATCAGCAACGTCACCGCCCAACCCCACACCGACGCCGAATCCACCAAGAAACTCCTTGTCCAGCAAGTGGTTGCACCCGTCCGCTGGTATCAGAGCATCGAAACGCTCCGCAGTAAGGGCGTCGATAGCTGGCTCGAAGTCGGCCCCGGCCGCACCCTCACCGGCATGATGAAAAAGATCGACCGCAAGGCCCCGATTCAAAACTTCTCAACCACCGAAGGTCTCGCCGCTCCCACTGCTTAAACCCTTTATTCACAGGAATTTCCATGCCCACTGAAAAACGTGTTGCGTATGTCACCGGCGGTTCCCGCGGCATCGGCGAAGCCATCGTCACCCGCCTCGCCGCCGACGGTCACCACGTGATCGCCGTCGCCCGCAACAAGGAAAAGCTCGATACCGTCATCAAATCCTTGGCCGACAAAGGCTTGTCCGCCGAGGCTCTCTCCGTCGACATCGCCGACTCCGCCGCCCTCACCGCCTCCATCGAGCAGGCCATCGAAAAGCACGGCCGCCTCGACATCCTCGTCAACAACGCCGGCATCACCCGCGACGGCCTCTTTATGCGCATGGACGACAAGGACTTCGACGACGTCATCAATACGAATCTGAAATCCGCCTTCGTCGCCTGCCGCGCCGCCGCCCGCACCATGATCCGCGCCAAATGGGGCCGCATCATCAACATCTCCAGCGTCTCGGGCATCATCGGCAACGCCGGCCAGGTCAACTACGCCGCCTCCAAGGCCGGCGTCATCGGCATGACCAAATCGATCGCCCGCGAACTCGCCGGCAAACAGGTCACCGCCAACTGCGTCGCCCCCGGCTTCATCACCACCGACATGACCGACGTTCTCCCCCAGCAGATCAAAGACAAGGTCGTCGAACTGATCCCCCTCCGCCGCTTCGGCAACGTCAACGACATTGCCGCAACGGTTTCCTTCCTCGCCAGCGAAGAGTCCGGCTACATCACGGGGCAAGTTGTCGCGGTGGACGGCGGCATGACGATGTGAGGAAATCCCGCTCCAGGGAGCGGTTGTGCTGTGGATTTATCAAAGAACCGGCGGTTGTTCCGCCGGGCCGCCAAGGTCCTGAAACGATTGCCAATTGGATGCGGTTTCGTTAGGCTACCGTGTCTATCGCTCGAGTAATCTGGCATTTGGCGGAGTTACCGGGCGGAAATGTCACCAGTTTGTTGTGGACATGTGTTCCCAATAGGATTCCTTGGTCTCAGGAGGCCATAACGTGGCTGAAATCGACGAAATTGAACAGAAGGTCATTGACATCGTGGCGGAGCAGATGGGGGTCGACAAGGCCGAAATCACCCGCGACACGAGCTTCATCAACGACCTGAACGCCGACAGCCTGGACACGGTCGAGCTGGTGATGGAATTCGAAGACGAGTTCGAAATGTCCATTCCGGACGAAGAGGCCGAGAAGATCCAAACGGTCGGTCAGGCGATTGATTACATCAAGTCTGTCGCTGCCAAACAAAAACCCCAGGAGTAAAGGGAGACGCAAGAAGCAAGAAGAGGGATGCCGGTAGTCGAGGCCTCCTGATTCTTGCTTCTTGCTTCTGTTGTTCTCATGCCCAAACGTCGTGTCGTCATTACCGGCCTCGGTGTCGTCACTCCCCTGGGGGAGGAACTCGATGCGTTCTGGAATCGCCTTCTCGAAGGGCACTCCGGCATCAAGCCCCTGAGCCGCATCGCCAACATTGAACAGTACCCCGTCCGCTTTGGCGGCGAGATCACGCCCGCCGATTTTGATCCGGCCAAGACGATCGACCACAAGACGGCCAAACGCATTGATCCGTTCTCCGTGTACGGCCTGTGCGCGGGCATCCATGCGGTGAAGGATTCCGGCCTCGATTTCTCCAAGGAAAACCCGCACCGCTGCGGAGTGATCGTCGGTTCCGGCATCGGCGGCATCACGACGATGGAAGAAGAATACGACGTGCTGCTGGCCAAGGGCGTGCGGCGCGTCTCGCCGTTCACCGTGCCGAAACTGATGGTGAATGCGGCGGCGGGGAACATCTCGATTCAATACGGCCTGAAAGGCCCGGTGAGCGCGACGGCGACCGCCTGTGCGACGGCCGGCAATGCCATCATCGATGCCTACAAGACGATCCAGTACGAAGATGCCGACATCATGATCGCCGGCGGATCCGAAGCGGCGATGACGAAGCTCGGCCTCGGCGCGTTCTGTGCGCTGCGGGCGCTCTCCACGCGGAATGACGAACCGACCAAGGCGTCGCGGCCTTTCGAGAAGAACCGCAACGGGTTCGTCATGTCGGAAGGGGCGGGCGTGGTGGTGCTGGAAGAATACGAACATGCCAAGGCTCGCGGGGCGCGGATCTATGCCGAGCTCGTCGGCGTGGGCGCCACGGGTGACGGCTGCCACATCACGGCGCCGGATGAAAACGGGGCAGGTGCCGCAGCGGCCATGGAGAAGGCGATTCGCGAAGCGAAGATCAACGCCGACCAGATCGGCTACATCAACGCCCATGGCACATCGACCGAGCTGGGCGATCTCGCTGAAACCAAGGCGGTGAAGACCATCTTCGGCGCGTCGGCGAAGAAGGTGGCGATCAGTTCGACGAAGTCGGCGCTCGGGCATTCGCTCGGTGCGTCGGGCGGGATTGAACTGGTGATCACGGCGCTGGCGCTGACGCGGTCGCACCTGCCGCCGACAATCAATTACGATGAGCCGGACCCGGAATGCGACCTGGATTACGTGCCGAACATCGCCCGCCGCGCGACGGTGCAGTATGCGATGTCGAATTCGTTCGGTTTCGGCGGGCACAACACGAGCCTGCTGATCGCCAAGGTCTGATGTTTTCTTTTCAAGCGTAGGAGGACCCCGCGATACGGAAATCGCGGGTTCTTTTGTTTTTGCGGGCGTCAGGTGTTCGCCGCGACTTCGGCGGCGTAGCGATGGAGGGCGACGGCGCCGTTGGCGATCTGGATGTAGGAGGAGGGGGATTCGGTCCAGCAGCCGGAGTTGTAGTAGGCGATGGGGTTGTCGGGGGTGGGTTCGAGGGCTTCGGCGTGGTGGGTGTGGCCGCAGATGACGGCGTCGCAGTTTTTCTTGGCGGCGAGTTCGCGGGCGCGGCGGCGGATTTTGTCGGTGCAGCGGATGAAGATTTTGCTTTTGCGTTTGGCGAGGCGGGCGACGTAGTGGGTACGGTCGATTTTCTGCATCAGAAAGTAGATGCAGTCGGCGCACCAGGTGAGGATCGGGTGGTCTTCGATGAAGTCGTCGAAGATGTGGCCGTGGATGATGAGGATGTCGCGGTTGCCGGAGGCGAGGGTGAATTCTTCGACGACGGAGACGCCGAGGAGGTGGGAGACGATTTCGGCGGGGCCGTCGTGGTTGCCGACGATCCAGACGACGTCGATTTTGTCGGAGAGGTGGCGGATCTGGGAGAGGACTTTCCAGTGGGTTTTTTTGAGGCGGCGGAAGTCGATGGAGTCGAAGACGTCGCCGTTGATGATGAGGCGGCGGGTGCGGATTTGGGCGTCGAGAATTTGCTGGAGGAATGCGGTGATGGATTTGGCCTGGCAGTTTTCGGAGCCGAGGTGGAGGTCGGAGATGATGACGGCGTCGAGGGGCGCGGGAGCGGGTTCGGCGTTTTCGGGGAGCGGCGGAGGCGCAAGGACGTCGGAGGGGATGTGGTCGAGGAGCAGCAGCGGGGGTTCAATCGTGAGCACGGGTACCTCCGGGCATCCTGCCCTTGGGAATCGTCCTGCATGAATCATCGGAAGTGGAGGTTGGGGCGGGGTTTATTTCGTGTGAAGAATGCGCGAAGACTGGTGGTGGCACGATTCTGGCGGGCTTTGAAGGAAGCCGGCGGATGGGGTAAACTGGCGGGACTCGAAACTGTTGGAGAAATGCGATGGCGACGCCGTTCAAGGCCAGTTTGATCACTCCGGAAGCGATTGTCCTGGAGACGAATATCACGGGGGCGAAGATTCCGGCGTTTGACGGGCTGGTGGGGATCCTGTCGCAACGTGCTCCGCTGTTGGCGAAGCTGGGGACGGGGGTGTTGACGCTGGACACGACGGGCGGGTCGCAGCGGTTCCTGGTGACGGGGGGGTATGCGCAGATGAAGGGGGAGGAGCTGAGGGTTTTGACGACGGAGGCGATTCCGGCGGCGCAGGTGACTTCGCAGATGCTGGCGGCGGAGGAGGCGAAGCTGGGCGCGGTGGAAGGGACGGACCTGGCGTCGATGGAGAAGCGGCAGGCGATTGAGGCGCGGGTGTATGCGATGCGGGGGTTGGTGGGGTGAGGGGGCGCGGCTTGGAGGCTTGTGCCCTGGCGGGCAGGCCTGAAGGCTTGGAGGTGGGGGAAGAGTGCCAAAGAGTAGATTGCCAATGTGTGTGCGCGCGGTTGGCATTCTGGGTTTTTTGAGCAAAAACGCGGGTTTGGAAGTTGGCCAAGAAGAAGATGGGCCAGTGTGTGCGCGCGCGGTTGGCCATCTTCTACAACGCCGATAGAAAATGTAGGGGTTCGGATGGGGTGGGAGTATGCGCGGGTGAATAGCCGACGAGGGCGTCGGCTCCACTTTTGAGATGCTCGGGACTGCATGTGCCCCCTCCACTGCCGCTGGCGATTATGGCGCGCGGGTGGTAAGTTGGCAAGGAAAAAGTTTGGCGTTTGTTTGGATGACGGTGGAGGAGCGGTTTAGCGGCGGCGTTTGAGGAGGAGGGGGAGGGAGAGGGTGGTGAGGAGGAGGGTGGCGGGTTCGGGGGTGAAGATGGTGGGGGAGGCGGTGGGGGTGAGGAGGAACGCGATTAGCTGCCCATTGAAATAGCCTTGGCCAGCGATATCGCCCGCGTCATTGATACTGTTGGCGGTCACAAGATGCCAGCCGGAACTCGGATCGATAAGGGAGTTTAGATCCACAGGAGTGCCAGAACCATTCCAAAGGAATGCGTTTTGTGTGCCATCTCCAGCCACGGAAAAGCCGACGAGTTCGCCGTTATTGTTGATGGAAGTTGGTTCCGTGTCGTAAGGTGCATTTTGCGACAACGGGGAGCCAATTGACATCAGGCCATCAGACCATATGAAGGGAGAGCCTTGGCCGCCAGTGGTGTAGATTGTGCCGGCTACTTGGCCGCTGTTGTTGATTGCATTGGCATATACGGTCGCCGCAGATGGACCGGTGATTGGTGTGACGGAAGCGCCCTGGACCAGGTAGGAACTGTTCACTGAGCGCACCACGATCTGCCCTGCATTGTTGATGGCTGCGGCGAAGTTAGGGGTCCCATTCAAGAACGCGCCGACATTGGAGGGCAGACCGTTCTGCCACGCGACTGCAGTAGATGTCGCGGTGTTGCTTTGGCTCGCGCCGACGATCATGCCGGAATCGTTAATGCCGTATGGGGTGGCGTCATCATCGCCTGGTAAAGGCGGCAGAGAAGAGAACTGCCCGCTTGTCCAGGTTTCTGCCGCATTGTTGTTTGCGTTGTTTGAATACAGACGGCCCACGACCAACGACGACGAATTTATACCTAGGGGCGCGAAAACAGCATTTTCTGGCGAGCCGATCACTTGGGTGTTGCCGTTCTGCCAGATTACCGCCACACCGTCAGCGGTTGTGGCGAGAATCTCACCGGTGTTCGTTGTCATCGCGTGGCGAAGGGGCGTTCCATCCGGGCCGGCAATAGCTGTTACGGAATATGACGCGCCGTTGGCGGTGAGCACTGGCAAAAAGCCTAGGGCAAAAATCTTAGCGTGAGAATACTTCATGGTGTTCCCTAAAAAGTGTAGCTAAGTGTTTGGGGGCCACGTATTTGCCTCTGCCATACGAGAGAAGTTGCAAGTATAGCTCGACAAATTTGGCGTCGGTCTGATAATAGTCGGCAAGATAGGCTCTTGGAGTACAACAAAAATGCGAGATACACCGGGTTTCACGCCGTCCGATAAACTGGCTTTTCTGAGCAAATTTAGGGTTGGCGTTGTAGTGGCCAGTGCTGTGATGGCGGCAGGCCAAATTGCTGCGGCTAGTCCAACATTTGTCTACTGGTCTGGAAATGGCTCCCAGCGTGAGTATCGCGAGTTGGAATAACGCCTCGAGTTGGAGCATCGGGTTTCTGCCAACGGATGATTACATCTATTTAGATGACGCGCATTCATCTTTTGCGACCACGCTTAGCTATGTTCAGGCGCTCGACAACAATTTTACGGAGGCAGAGCTACAGCTATATAGCAGCCGGATGTACGTGCTTGGCGCTTCTTCCCAAGGAGCCTCTGGCTCGTCGCACACTCTCACGCTGGATGGAAACAGCAGCGTGGCCATAAATCTCGGGCTGAGCGCTAGCGACAGCACTACGCTGAGCAACGCGCCCAATAACTCGACCTTTGGCGGTCGGGTGTTTTATCTCGGCTACTATCTGGCGAATGGCAATCAAACGTCGGGAGCGGTCGCGAATATAAGTTTGTCTTACACGGGCCTCCGGTACGTTACGGTGTACCAAAGCAGTTCATTCAATAACTTTCTCGATATAACTTCATCAATTGCGGGATCGGGAGGCATCGAGAAGAACGGAAATGGAGCGCTAATTCTTGAAAAGCCGACAGCCACGACAGGACAACCAAGTATATATAACACGTTTGCGGGTGATTTTCGATTGGATGCCGGAACGGTGTCGATCGGTCAGGATACAGATATTTACAATTCTAACCCTTCGCTCCGTCACGGAGCGCTTGGTCTTGGAAATGTTACTATCGCCGGCGGATTGATTGGTAGTGCGGACGGTTCCAGCCACAGCATTCAGAACTGCGTTACTATAATCGGCGACTTTACGACGGGCAGTTCGGTTGGCGGCGGCATTATTTTGAGCGGAAATGTCGGTCTGGGGTCTGCGACGCGAACCATTACTGTTACCGTGCCGACTACGATTTCCGGCAACATTACGAGTTCGGGTGCCGGGCTGGGGAAGAGTGGAACGGGGTCTCTACTGCTGAGCGGCAACAATAGCTACGGCGGCGCTACCTCTATCAATGCAGGAACCGTTCAACTTGGGAGCAATACGATAAAGCAACCTTCTTTCTGTAAAAGCGATCGTTTGTCGTAGGCGGGTCAGGGGTTTTCCAGGTTCAAGTAAACTTTTCCAGTGGTCCATTCTTCGTCGATTTCCACGAGGACCGCGGAGACCAGCCGCAGCAGCGATG
>JBQCGD010000188.1:0-3747 GCA_051955985.1 Phycisphaerae bacterium
GCGGGGCCCGGGGGGGCGGGGCCGGCCGCCGGCCCGCGGCGGCGCTCCGGCCGCGCGCGGTGCGCAGCAGGCGGGGCCGGAGTTTGCGCATTAGGGGGCTCCGTGCGTGTGTGGGTGATGTTGGGATTGTAAGGGGGCGCACGGGGGATGACGAATGGGGGATTCATCCGACTCTCGAGACCATGGTCAGAAGCATAGTGCCCTTCGCCAGTGAAGATCGCGCGGACTCATACGCATGAATCGCGGGACTCCCGAACTTCCATGACGAAATCTGCGGCATCTTCGGGATGGGCCAGTCGAGGGGTGCGAATGCGCGCCGGGGGCGGCAGGGTGCCGGTGGTTGTGTCCTCCTGGACGCTCAGGTGGACGCGCGTTCCCTCGGGAAGCGAGAGCGGTTCGAGCGGACGGAGTGCGCCCTGTGTGAAGATGGCGTCAATATGGTAGACCATGAGAGGATTATAGTGGGGCGCCGGGATTTCGTGAACGAAATTAGGGGACGGGGCGCAGAAAGATCGCCAGGTTCGTTAAAGCATTGCCAAAGGGAATTTAGCCGACGGGGGCGTCGGCTCCACTTTAATGGTGGGGGAGGATGGCGTCGGCCATGGCTTTGGCGGTTTGCTTGATGATGCCGGCTTCTTCGGGATCTCCTTTGAGGATGGTTTTGGTGAAGTTTTTGGCTTCCTTGAGGGTGATGTGGGGGGGGAGGATGAAGGCGTCGGGGTCGGTGATGGCTTCGAGGATGACGGGGCGGTCGGCGGCGAGTGCTTCTTCCCAGGCCTTGGCGACGTTGTCGGGGTTGTCGACGCGGATGCCCTTGAGGCCGCAGTCTTCGGCGAAGCGGGCGTAGGGGAAATCGGGGAGCTGCTGGGAGGCGTTGAAGCGGATGTCGCCGGTCATGATGCGTTGCTCCCAGGTGACCTGGTTGAGGTCGCGGTTGTTGAGGACGAGGACGATGAGGCGGGGGTCGGACCACTCTTTCCAATACTTGGCGGCGGTGATCATGGCGTTGAGGCCGTTCATCTGCATGGCGCCGTCGCCGGTGAGTGCGATGGAGACGCGGTCGGGGAAGCAGATTTTGGCGGCGACGGCGTAGGGGACTGCGGGGCCCATGGTGGCGAGGTTACCGGAGCCGGAGGCCATCATGCCTTCGCGGATCTTGATATCGCGGGCGTACCAGTTGGCGGCGGTGCCGGAGTCGGCGGAGAGGATGCATTTGTCGGGGAGTCGCGGGGAGAGTTCCCAGAAGAGGCGTTCGGGGTTGAGGGGGTTGGCGGAGTTCATGGATTCGGCTTCGACGGTCTTCCACCATTTTTCGTTGCCGCGCTCGATGGTCTGTCGCCAGGAGCGGTCCTTCTTTACTTCGAGGAAGGGTTTGAGAGCGGCGAGGGTTTCGGCGGAATCGCCTTTGAGGTTGACTTCCATGGGGTAGCGGAGGGAGAGCATGCGGCCGTCGACGTCGATCTGGATGCCGCGGGCCTTGCCGATCTTGGGGTAGAACTCGGGGTAGGGGAAGGAGGAACCGACGACGAGGAGCGTGTCGCAGTCCTGCATGAGGTCGTAGGAGGGCTTGGTGCCGAGGAGGCCGATGCAGCCGGTGACGTAGGGGAGGTCGTCGGGGAGGACGGCTTTTCCGAGCCAGGCCTTGGCGACGCCAGCGCCGAGGATTTCGGCGATTTCGCGGACTTCTTTTTGAGCGCGGAGAGCGCCTGCGCCGACGAGCATGGCGACTTTTTTGCCTTCGTTGAGGATGCGGGCGGCGCGTTTGAGATCGGATTCGTGGGGGATGATGCGCGGGTGGGAGTAGCCGACGGAGGTGTGGATGGAGTCGTGGACCTGCGGGGGCTGTTCGACGCCTTTTTCCTCCTGGATGTCTTTGGGGACGATGACGCAGGTGACGGTGCGCTGGTCGATGGCGGTGCGGATGGCGCGATCAATGGCGTGCCTGGCGGCGAGGGGGGAGTTGATCTGGGTGATGTATTCGGCGGCGACATCCTTGAAGAGGTTGAGGAGGTCGACTTCCTGCTGGTAGGAGCCGCCGAGGACGGAGGTGGCGGACTGTCCGACGATGGCGACGACAGGCTGGTGGTCCATCTTGGCATCGTAGAGGCCGTTGAGGAGGTGGATGGCGCCAGGGCCGGAGGTGGCCATGCAGATGGAGACGTCGCCGGTGAACTTGGCGTGAGCGCAGGCCATGAAGGCGGCGAGTTCTTCGTGGCGGGCCTGGATGAAGCGGGGTTTGTCTTCGGCTTTTCGGAGAGCGGCGAGGATGCCGTTGATGCCGTCGCCGGGGTAACCGTAGATGCGGGTGATGCCCCACTCCTGGAGGCGTTTGATGAGGACGTCGGAGACGGTGGTGGACATGTCGGGGCTCCTTTTTGAGGAGGGATGCTGCAAATAAGGGACCTAACGAGTGGTTGAAAAAGCCGTATTGATGCGGAGGGGAAAGTTGGGGTGAGCGGAATGGGGTTTGCTTTCGTTTTTGTGAGGAAGCGCGAGCGGGATCGCCGTGGGCATGAGCAGGTGAAGTTGCTGCATTGTGTCGCGCTCTCTGTCGAAGTGGGACCTTCATGGCGCAGTTGTTTCATCCAGCGATGAACACGGTATCCCGGCTCATCCTTATTGGAGGACCGGTGATTTCGATCGTGCTGGGGGTGGCGATGGCGTATGCGGGGTCGTGGTCGGACTGGGCGACGTACCGGCAACATGCCTTCACGCAGCCGGTTCCATTCAGTCATGAGCATCACGTGAAGGGGCTGGGAATCGACTGCAGGTATTGTCACACGTCGGTGGAGGAGTCTTCGTATGCGGGGATTCCACCGACGAAGACGTGCATGACGTGTCACTCGCAGATCTGGCTGCATGCACCGATGCTGGACCCGGTGAGAAAGAGTTGGACGACGGGGGTGCCGATTCGGTGGAACCGCGTAAACGACTTGCCGGACTATGTTTATTTTGATCATTCGATTCATGTGAACAAGGGGATCGGGTGTTCGACGTGCCATGGGGATGTGGCGTCGATGCCGTTGATGCAGCGGGTGGTGAATTTGCAGATGCGGTGGTGCATTGATTGTCATCGGGATCCGGCGAAACATTTGCGGCCGTTGGATCAGATTTACAACACAACGTGGAAGGAACCGGCGGACCAGCGAGAGAAAGGTGCGCTGCTGATGGCGCAATACCACATACAACAACATCAATTGACGAACTGTTCGGTCTGTCACAGGTGAACGCGGGATGTCACGAAATCCGGACAAAATTACGCGCGAGTTTGAACCGGGGGAATTGGACGAGGCGTTGCGCGCATTTGATAGAAGAAGTTTTTTGAAGTTGATGGGGGCGGGATTGGCGATGGCGGGGGTGCTGGAGGGGTGTGCACGGCCGCAGCCGCAGGAGAAGATCGTGCCGTACGTGAATCAGCCGGAGGGGCTGGTTCCGGGGAAGAAGCTTTTTTATGCGAGCACGCTGCCATTGAACGGGTGGGGGTATGGGGTGGTGGTGGAGCAGCACGAGGGGCGGCCGACGACGATTGAGGGGAATCCGGATCATCCGTCGTCGCTGGGGGGGACGAACGTGTTCATGCAGGCATCGGTGCTGGAGTTGTACGATCCGGACCGGATGCGCGAGCTGGGGTTCGTGGACCAAGTGAAGGATTGGGGCGGTTTCCTGGGGGCAGCGAGCAAGTTTGTGGAGAAGAAGGGGGGGGCGGGGAAGGTGCGGCTGCGGGTGCTGACGGGGACGGAGACATCG
>JBQCGD010000189.1:0-52691 GCA_051955985.1 Phycisphaerae bacterium
GGTTTGTCGCAGACGATGACGCCGGCGGCGTGCATGCCGGCGTTTCGGCAGAGGCCTTCGAGGCGGCGGGCGACGGCGAAGAGTTTGTTCACCTGGGGGTTTTCATCGATCATCTTTTTGATGTCGGGGATTTTGACGACATCTTCAAGCGTGACGTTGGGTCCGCCGGGGATGAGCTTGGTGATTTTGTCGGTGTCCTGGATTGTCATGCCGAGGACGCGGCCGACATCCTTGATCGCGGCTTTTGCGCCCAGGGTGTTGAAGGTGATGATCTGGCAGACGTTGCCGTACTTGTTGCGCACGTATTCAATGACCCTCCCGCGTCCCTCCTGGCAAATGTCGATATCGATATCGGGCATCGCCGAGCGCGCCGGATCCATGAACCGCTCGAACAGCAAGTCATATTTGATCGGATCGACGTTGCACAGCGACAGCACGTAGCCGACGACGGTGCCGACGCCCGAACCTCTCGCCCCCACCGGAATGCCGTTGTTCTTCGCGTAGTTGCAGAAGTCCCAGACGATGAGGAAGTAGGAGGCGAAGCCTTTGGAGCAGATCACTTGGAGTTCGAAATCGAGGCGATCCATGATCTGCTTCGACTGCTCCGGCGAGAGGTTTTCCCCGTATTTTTCCTTGATGCCTTCGAGGCAAAGCTGCCGCAGATACTCATCCGGCGTAGGCGCTTTGCCAGTCGAAACATCGATAGGGGGGTGGTACACCGGCGCATGCCGCGCGTTGAAGTCGAGCTTCAGCTCGCATTTCTCCGCAATCGCCACCGTGTTGTCGCACGCCTCCGGCACTTCCTTGAAGATCTGGCGCATCTCCGCGGGGCTTTTCAGGTAGAGCTCCCGCGAATATTTCAGGCGCGTTTCATCCGCGATTGTCCGCCCCATGCTGATGCAGCAGAGCGCATCGTGGGCGTCGTAGTCGTCTTTGAGCAAATAGTGGTGATCGTTCGTGGCAACCAGCGGGCATTCGGCGCGCTTGGCGACTTCGATCAGCTTCGGAATCATCGCGACCTGCGCCGGGTCGAAGTGATTCTGCAGTTCGACGTAGAAGTCGTCGCCGAAGATTTCCTTGTACTGCTTCGCGCATGCGACTGCAGCTTCGATGTCCCCCCGCTCGAGGCACGCGGAAATCTCCGTCCCGAAATGCCCGTTCATCACCACCAGCCCCTCCCGGTACTGGTTCAGCGTCTCCTTATCCACCCGCGGCCGGTAGTAAAACCCCTCCGTGTACGCCAGCGACGCCAGCTTCAGAATGTTCTTCCACCCCGTCTCGTTCTTCACCACCACCGGCAGGTGATACGCCGCCTCGGAAATTCCGTGCGCTTCCTTGTCGAAACGCGAATTCGGCGCCACGTAAAACTCGCACCCCACAATCCCCTTGATCTCGAATTTCTTCGCCGTGTTGTACCACTCCACCGCCCCGAACAAATTGCCGTGATCCGTCAGCGCGATCGCCGGCATTCCCAGCTCTTTGGTCTTCTTGATCAGCCCATCAATTGTCGCCCCGCCATCCAGCAGCGAATAGTGCGAGTGACCATGCAAGTGAACGAACGTATCTGATTTCGACATGCGCCGGCATCCTCCGTGACGATCCTCGGAGTATACCGCGCCCCCGCGCCAATCATGAACCCGCTGCCCGAAAAAGGCCGGGCCCATTTCCACCGCCTGCCGCGCGCAAAAAAAGAACCCACGAACGCCCGCTCACACGTTCGTGGGGTACACGCTTGGTCCTGGCGAAATCGGCGGTTACTTGTTCCGATCCGCGGCGTTCTCAATCGACTGCCCGGCGTTCTTGGTGTCCTTGCCGGCGCCTTCCACCGTGTTGCACCCGGTGATGAACAGCCCCATCCCAAACAGAACCGCAAGGGCCACAATCGTCTTCATACGGAAGCTCCTGTCCCAAAACTTTTTGACGCGTCCCGCCGCGCGGCGGGCGTTCGCAATGCCGGAAAGCAAAAGGTTTGCCAAAGCAAGGCAACCCCCTCCCATTGCTGAGTTTTCCACCCTCGCACCTCATCCACGGCGACACTCTGACACGCCCCGTCGCACCTCCGACAGACTTCTCCGCATCGCCTTTCCCCGTCCCCGCACCCGCCGTATACTCGCCCCTCCCACGCAATCTCGCGTGCTATTCTGGAGAGAATCATGTCTGAAGCAACCACCAAAACCCCCACCGCCACCATCGAAACGACCGAAGGCCCCATCACCGTCGAATTCTGGCCCGATGTCGCCCCCGAACACGTCAACAACTTCCTCGAACTCGCCCGCTCCAATTTCTACAACGGCGTCATCTTCCACCGCGTGATTCCCGGCTTCATGATCCAGGGCGGCGATCCCACGGGCACCGGCACCGGCTCCAACGGCAACAAACGCCTCAAGGCCGAATTCAACCGCCGGCCCGACCGTAAACACACCCGCGGCGTGCTCTCCATGGCCCGCTCCTCGGACCCCAACTCCGCCTCCTGCCAGTTCTTTATCATGCACCAGGATTCCCCCCACCTCGACGGGCAGTACTCGGCCTTCGGCAAGGTGACCTCGGGCATCGAAAACGTCGACAAGATCGCCAATAGCCCGACGGGGGCGAATGATCGCCCGAAAAATCCCCCCAAGATCGTGAAGATCACCGTCAACGAATGACGGCCATCGGTGCCGGGAAGACCAGACCGCCAAGTGTGTGTACGTCATTGGCGGTCTCCCCCCATCTCCGATAGGAATAGTAGGAATTCACTGCCGCGGACTGGGCCGAAGCTGCCACCGCGGCAGTTTTCTTTTTGCAAACTCATGGTTTGGCAGGCGATTCCTGCAACCTCTCCGATCCGACATCTTCAATGTAAGTGATGCAATTTTAGTAACTTATAACGTTTGGTGTGGGCGTAATTCCGCCGGGCACATTTTTTGCATTCGCCGGGGCGGTGACACTTATGGGAGGCGATGCTCGGCTCAATCTCCTTCTGACCCACGAAGCGCCAAAACCCTTCGCCGGTCAGCCTTGGTATCAGACGCTCACGCAGCTGTTGGCCCCGATGGGTGTTCGCACCTTTGAAGCCACCAGCGGGCAGCAGGCGGTCGATCTGATCGAGCACCACCCCATTCACCTGGCCGTCGTCGATACCCGGCTCCCGGCGATCAGCGGAATCAACGTGCTGCAGTTGATCCACAAACTTCGCGACCAGGGACCCCTGCCGGCGGCAGACGCGGGCGCGTCGTTCCACCTGCAGATGAACGTGCAGGAACGCACAACCAGCGGCCAGACCCAGCGCCGCATCGAAGTCCGCTTCGACGCACGCCCGGCCCAGGCCAAACCGGATCCCGCGGTGATCCTCATCGCCCCGCATCCGGCACAACAGGACAAACAACTGCTGCAGGAAGCCCTGCAGTTCAACGCGTTCACCGTGCTCAGTGAGCCGGTGGACGTCAACCTGATGCTCGAAGTGATGGCCCGCGCGTTGCGGCGCTTCCACCAGAACCAATGGCCCGTGTGAAGAGGAAGTCAGAAGTCAGGAGTCAGCAGACAGAAGCCGGAACTTCTCACTTCTGACTACCGACTTCTGACTTCTCGAACCAAAGGAGTGAAGAACATGGCATCCCCCAAAGTCCGTCCCCTCGGCGACAAGATTCTCCTCAAGCGCGTTGAGGCCGAATCCAAAACCAAGTCCGGAATCGTCCTCCCGGAAACGGCCAAGGAAAAACCCAAGCGCGGCACCGTCATCGCGGTCGGCGACGGCAAGCTGCTCGACTCGGGCGAACGCGCCAAGTTCCAGGTCAAAAAAGGGGACGAAGTCATCTTCGCTTCCTACGCCGGCACCGAAATCAAAATCGACAACGACGAATACCTCGTCCTCGGCGAAGACGAAGTCCTCGCCGTGATCGACTAACGTGGCACGGGCGTCTCGCCCGCGTACGGCCCGCAGGCCGTCGACTGCGTCTGCTGAAACAATACTTTCAAACCATAAAACACGGAGACCACCTAATGGCCGCCAAATCCATCGTATTCGACACCGACGCCCGCGAAGCCATGCGTCGCGGCGTCAAGACCCTCGCCCAAGCCGTGAAGGTCACCCTCGGCCCCTCCGGCCGCAACGTCGTGATCGAAAAATCCTTCGGCAGCCCGACCGTCACCAAGGACGGCGTGACGGTCGCCAAGGAAATCGAGCTCGAAGACGCCAACGAAAACCTCGGCGCGCAGCTCGTGAAGGAAGTCGCCTCCAAGACCTCCACCGTCGCCGGCGACGGCACCACCACCGCCACCGTCTACGCCGAAGCCATCTTCGATGAAGGCCTCCGCAACGTGACGGCCGGCGCGAATCCCACCATGCTCAAGCGCGGCATCGACAAGGCTGTCGCCGCCGTCCTCAACCACCTCTCTTCCATCTCCACGCCCGTCAAAGACACCAAGCAGATCGCCCAAGTCGGCGCCTCTTCCGCCAACCAGGACCAGCAGATCGGCCAGATGATCGCCGACGCCATGGACAAAGTCGGCAAGGACGGCGTCATCACCATCGAAGAAGGCAAGGGCCTCGACACCGTCGTCGACCTCGTCGAAGGTCTCCAGTTCGACAAGGGCTACATCAGCCCGCACTTCGCCGACCCCCAGACGATGGATGTCACCTACGAAGACGCCTACATCCTCATCCACGAGGAAAAGATCAGCTCCATCAAGGACCTCCTCCCGATCCTCGGCAAAGTCGCTGAGGCCGGCAAGGCCCTCCTGATCATCGCCGAAGACATCGAAGGCGAAGCCCTCGCGACGCTTGTCGTGAACAAGCTCCGCGGCACCCTCAAGGTCGTCGCCGTCAAGGCCCCCGGCTTCGGCGACCGCCGCAAGGCCATGCTCGAAGACATCGCCATCGTCACGGGTGGCAAGGCCGTCTTCAAAGAGCTCGGCATCTCGCTCGAAACCCTCGACATCAAGGACCTTGGCCGTGCGAAGAAAGTCCGCGTCGAGAAGGAAGCCACCACCATCATCGAAGGCGCCGGCAAGACCAACGACATCAAGGGTCGCATTGAGCAGCTCAAAGGCGAAATCGATCGCACCACGTCCGACTATGACCGCGAGAAGCTGCAGGAACGCCTGGCGAAGCTTGCCGGCGGTGTTGCGGTGATCAAGGTCGGTGCTCCGACCGAAGCCGCGATGAAGGAAAAGAAGGCCCGCGTTGAAGACGCCCTGCACGCCTGCCGTGCGGCTGTCGAAGAAGGCATCCTCCCCGGCGGCGGCGTCAGCATCCTCCGCGGCATTCCCGCGATCGACAAGCTGACGCTGGATGGCGATGAAAAGATCGGCGCCGACATCGTGAAGCGTGCGTTGTACGCCCCGATCAAGCAGATCAGCGAAAACGCCGGCGTCGACGGCTCCATCGTCGCCCAGCGCGTCATTGAGTCGAAGGAACAAAACTTCGGCTACAACGCGCTGACCCATGAATACGGCGACATGATCAAGATGGGCGTCATCGTCCCGACCAAGGTCGAACGCACCGCCCTCAGCAACGCCGCCTCCATCGCCAGCCTCCTCCTGACCACCGACGCGGTCATCAGCGAGCTGCCGAAGAAAGAGAAGGCTGCAGCCGGCGGCCACGACCATGACCATGGCGACTATTAATCGGTCGTCGCTGGTCCGAAGTATCTGTCAGTAAGAAGAGCCCGAACCGGAAGGTTCGGGCTTTTTTTTTATAAGGAGTCCATGCTTCTGGCCCAACCTCCGGGCCAGAGGCACGCCTCATGTGCGTTCCTCAACCGATTGCACCCACTCGGCGCGAGCATGTTATAATCCCGTACATGACCACCGTCGACGAAATCAAAGCCGCCATCGACAAGCTCTCCTTCGAAGAGCGCGCCGAAGTCGCCCGCTACCTCCACGGCTGGACCGACGACGACTGGGACCGCCAGATGGCCCAGGACGCCAGAGCCGGAAAGCTGGACGATCTTCTCAAAAAAGTCGATGCGAACATCCAGTCCGGCAACCTTCGGAAGTTCCCGTGATCGCCAACGCTGACCCGCACTTCTGGAATTGTTACAACCAACTTCCCACCGACATTCAGCGTTTGGCAAAAGAAATATTCGACCTCTGGCAATCCGATCCGTTCCATCCCTCGCTTCACTTCAAACAGATTCACCCCGGCCTCTGGTCCGCCCGCATCAACATCAACTACCGCGCCCTTGCGCGTCGCACCGGTGATCACCTTGTGTGGTTCTGGATTGGCACCCACGCGGAATATGACCGCCTCCTCAACGCCTGATCACCATCCTGTATAATCCCCCCATGCCCACCACCCTCAAAGACCACTACGCCCTCCTTCACCTCCCAGCCACCGCCACCCACGACCAGATCAAAGCCGCCTACCGCAAGCAAGCCTTCCTCTGCCACCCCGACCGCGGCGGCGCCCCTTCCCGCATGCGCGAACTCAACGAAGCCTGGTCCATCCTCGGCGACCCCGAAGCCCGCCGCGCCTACGACACCGAACGCGCCCTCACCACCCGCACCATCAAACCATCCACGCCCTCATCGATGCGAACCCAACCCAGCCCGCCGCCCGCTCCCAATTCCTTCCTCACCGAAGCAATCTTCGCCCCCATCCGAGCCCTCGCGTTTGCCCTCGGCTGGCTCATCAATCGCCTCTTACGCCGCCGCCCCAAACTGTCCCGTCGGCGCTAGCCCCACCCCCTCTCGACTCCCCACACTTCCTCCACACCCCTCAAAAATCGTGTCCTATAATCACCCGACAAATCTCACCGAATCTCCCGCCGCACCCGCCGCACCTTGACTTTACCCCCCAACAAACCGATGCTGATGAGATTCGGCGGAAGGACGTAATGAAGCAGGCCCCCCGACAATTCTCCCCCTCGCGCCTCCTCGGCCCCCGCGCCCTGGCCGTTCTCTCCTGCGCCCTCGCCCTCCTCGCCGCCCAACCCATCCTCGCCGCCTCCCCGCGCTCCGCCCACACCCCCACCATCGAACTCGCCGAAACCGTCCGCGCCCTCCCCGCTCCCGCCACCCTTCAATCCGAATCCCGCTCCACCAAAAAATCCCGCCCCTCCGCCCAATCCACCCTCTTCTCCTCCGCTCACCGCCTCCACATTCTCGCCACCGTCGAAATCCTCCACCGCCTTCTCCTTGCCGAACTCCGCCCCGCCGAACGCCACCTCGTCTCCGCCTGCCTGTTCGAACCCCAGACCCTCCTCTCTCTCGAACAACCCCTCCGGACCCTCGGCCATCGCGCCGCCGCCCCCCCCGGCGGCCTCCCGCGCGACCGCGCCTTCGCCATCGAGCACTGCCTGCTCGCCCCGCCGGTCCTTTAATCACACGCCCTCGTTTCGTCCCTGACATCCCTGCGCGACGCCCCGCGTCCGCTCTCAGCCATTCTTAAAGGACCCTCACATGGTCACCGCATCCATCGGCAAAATCGCCACCGCCATCTTCGGCTCCCGCAATGAACGCCTCATCAAGTCCTACCGCCGCCGCGTTGAACAGATCAACGCCTTCGAACCCGAAATCCGCAAACTCACCGACGCCCAGATGAAATCCCGCGCCCAGGAACTCTCCGCGCGCCTCCGCAAGGGCGAAGTCTCCGAAGCCGCCGCCCTCCCCGAAGCCTTCGCGCTCATGCGCGAATCCATGGACCGCAACATCGGCCTCCGCAACGCCTTCAACCCGGCCATGAACTTCGACCGCGAAACCCTCCCCACCCAGCAGCTCAAGGACCTCTACACCGACATCAAGTTCAAATCCCCCGGCGAGCACGACTGGCGCTTCGCCGAAATCCCCGTCGAAATGTACGACGCCATCCGCGCCGTCGTCCCCGCAGACCGCCCCCCCTTCCGCGCCCGCCCCTTCGACGTCCAGCTCATCGGCGGCATGGTCCTCTTTGAAGGCAAAATCGCCGAAATGGCCACCGGCGAAGGGAAAACCTTCGTCGCACCCCTGGCCTGCTTCATGATGACCCTCACCGGCAAGCACTGCCACGTCGTCACCGTCAACGACTACCTCGTCCGCCGCGATGCCTCCTGGGTCGCCCCCGCCTTCTACGCCTTCGGCATGCACGTCGGTTACATCCAGGCCTTCATGGACAACCAGACCCGCCAGAAAATGTACAAGTGCAACGTCACCTACGGGACGAATTCCGAGTTCGGCTTCGACTACCTCCGCGACAACATGAAAAACTCCGTCGCCGACCAGGTCCAGGGCCCCCTTGATTACGCCATCGTCGACGAAGTCGATTCCATCCTCATCGACGAAGCCCGCACCCCGCTGATCATCTCCGGCCCCGCCCACGACGACGCCCCGCGCTACAAGGCCGCCGATGAAGTCGTCCGCAAGCTCCTTGACGCCAACAAACCCTGGCAGCGCGCCAACGACGCCGTCGAAGAACTCAAGCGCCGGGTCAAGGGCCTCCAGGGCGACATCAAGAACGCGAAGGAGGATCCCGAAAAGCAGAAAAAACTGGAAGCCCAGCTCAAAACCGCCGAGGAAGAACTCCCCAAGGCCGAGGAATTCCTCAAAACCCAGGTCCAGATGTACGAGGTCGAACTCGACCGCAAGGCCGTCCACCTGACCCACGAAGGCATTCAGAAAGCCCAGGAATTCGCCGGCGTCGGCAGCTTCTACATCGGCTCCAACATGGACTGGCCCCACCTCCTCGAGCAGTCCCTCCGCGCCCACGTCGTCTACGAACGTGACCGCGAATACGTCGTCGAACGAGACCTCGATGGCGAAATCGGCGTCATCATCGTCGATGAATTCACCGGCCGAAAGATGGTCGGACGCCAGTGGTCCGATGGCCTCCACCAGGCCGTCGAAGCCAAGGAAAAGCTCCGCATCAAGCCCGAAACCCAGACCATGGCCACGGTCACGCTCCAGAATTTTTTCAAACTCTACCGCCGCATCGCCGGCATGACCGGCACCGCCATGACCGAGGCGTCCGAATTCTCCAAGTTCTACAAGCTCGACGTCGTCAAAATCCCCACCAACCGCCCCATCCAGCGCATGGACCAGGAAGACCTCATCTTCATGTCCGAAAAAGCCAAGTGGAACGCCATCGTCGAACAGATCAAAGCCTGCTCGGACCGCGGCCAGCCCGTCCTCGTCGGCACCACCTCCGTCGAAAAATCTGAACGCCTCTCCCAGATGCTCATGCGGCGCCACGGCATCGAACACGAAGTCCTCAACGCCAAAAACCACGAGCGCGAAGCCGACATCGTCGCCATGGCCGGCGGCCAGTACGTCAACCGCGCCGGACAGACCGTCGGCCGCGTCACCATCGCCACCAACATGGCCGGCCGCGGCACCGACATCAAACTCGCCCCCGGCGTCACCGAAGCCGGCGGCCTCTACGTCCTGGGCACCGAACGCCACGAAGCACGGCGCATCGACAACCAGCTCCGCGGCCGCTCCGGCCGGCAGGGCGATCCCGGCGAATCCCGCTTCTACCTCTCCCTCGAAGACGACCTCATGAAACTCTTCGCCGGTGACTTCGTCCTCAAGGCCCTCCAGCGCCTCGGCATGAAGGAAGACGAAGCCATCGAGCACTCCTGGGTCTCCCGCTCCGTCGAAAAAGCCCAGAAAAAAGTCGAGGAACGCAACTTCGGCATCCGCAAAAACCTCCTCGAGTACGACGAAGTCCGCGACGTCCAGCGCAACTACTTCTACAAGCGCCGCCAGCAGATCCTTGAAGGCCTCAACCTCCGCGAAATGATCTTCGAAGTCATCACCGAGTCCGTCGATGATGCCGTCACCCAGTACCTCGATCCCGAGTACGTCCCCACCGTCCTCGCCGAGTGGGCCCGCGACGCCTTCAACTGCGCCATGGAGCCCGGCGACCTCCGCGACACCGACATCACGGTCCTCGAAACCACCATGAAGGAAAAAGCCCGCGACGAGGCCCGCACCTCCATCACCATGTCCCTCAGCGAATGGCTCGACCCCGACGCCGATCCCGAAGACTGGGATTACCCCAAGCTCGCCGAATGGGCGCAAAAGCAGTTCGACGTCCAGGTGACCGGCGCACAGCTCAAAAAAATGGATCGCAACCAGATCCAGGAATCCCTCATCGAAGCCGCCCTCGAGCAGATCGAACGCAAGGACTGCCGCCCCGTCGCCCCCTTCCTGGAGAAAAATTACGCCCAGAAAAAACTCGCCGAATGGGCCAACAACAAGTTCGACCTTCAGCTCGCCCCCGAGTCCCTCATCGGCAAGGCGCCCGCCGAAGCCGCCGACTTCATCCTCAATGAAGCCCACCGCAGCTACGCACGCCGCGAAGTCGAATACCCCGTCGAATACGCGCTCGAAGTCACCCTCGGCGGCGGCGGACTCGAAAATATCTACGTCTCCGAGCAGCTCGCCTCCTGGGTCCAGGGCAAGTACGGCCGCACCCTCTCCGGCGACGAAATTCGCTCCCTCCCCGTGCCCGAGCTTCACAAACGCCTCGTCAAAATCAGCGAGGAAGCCAACCAGAACATCGAAAAGGAAATCGACCAGGCCCTCGAAAAAATCCCGGCCAGCGACATGCTCTCCGCCTGGGTCAGCGCCCGCTTCCACATCCCCCTCTCCCCCGATGAATTCGAAGACGAACCCCTCGACGAACGCCGCAAACGCCTCTACGAATGGGGCCACGCCTTCCTCCGCAACGAGCTCACCGAACTCGAACGCACCGTCCTCCTCCAGATCTACGACTCCACCTGGAAGGACCACCTCTACGCCATGGACCAGCTCCGCGAATCCATCGGCCTCCTCGGCTACGCCGAAAAAGACCCCCGCATCGAATACAAAAAGCAGGGTTCCGACCTCTTCCAGCTCTTCATGAAGGGGATCCGCGACAAGGTCACCGACATCATCTTCAAGGTCCGTCTCCAGCAGTCCTTCGTCATGAAAAACGTCTACACCAACCCCGTCGAAAGCTACCAGCGCCAGAACAGCTACGGCGTCGGCGCCAGCCCCGCCGCCCAGGAAGTCCGCGCCGAACGCTCCGCCGCCACCGAAGGCGCTCCCCCCGTCGAAAGCAAAACCGAAGAACCCCGTGTCGCCACCATCATCAACGACCAGCCCAAGGTCGGCCGCAACGACGCCTGCCCCTGCGGCAGCGGCAAAAAATTCAAGCAATGCTGCGGCCGCGAAGCCTGACCCCGGACTCATCCTAGACGACGCATGGGCGTGAGTTGCCACACCAACTCACGCCCTTTTTATTCCCTCGACAGCCCATGCCATCACAGGCGAAAGGTGGAGCCGACGCCCCCGTCGGCTACTCCCCCCTGGGTATCCCAATCCGAATCCCTACTCTCCCTATCGGAGTTGTAGTAGATTGCCAACCCCGCGCCCACATTGGCAATCTTCTCCTTGGCAACCTTCCCTCCCGATATCACTGCTACCGCTGCTACTGCAGCTCCACCCACAGTGTCACCTTCAAAAGCGCGGTTTCCACCACCTCCTCCTGCAATCAACCCCACTCCCACACGTTTTCTCTTATCCTGTCTTGTCAAAGGAGCGTCAATGCCCGTTTCGTCTTTCGCCATTCGAATTTCGTCCCTCACTGCCGCCCTCCTCCTCGCCACCGCCGTCGCCCAGGCGGCGCCCACCCCCGACCTCAACGACCCCACCACCCTCTCTTCCCCCGCACCAGCCCCCACCACTCCCCTGACACTCTGGTACCAACGCCCCGCCAGACTGTGGTCCGAAGCCCTCCCCGTCGGCAATGCCCACCTCGGCGCCATGGTCTTCGGCGGCCTCGCCACCGAACGCCTCCAGCTCAACGAACACACCCTCTGGGACGGCTACCCCATCGACCGCAACAACCCCAAGGCCCTCGCCGCCCTCCCCGAAGTCCGCAAAGCCATCTTCGAGGGCAAATCCGCCGAAGCCACCAAGCTCATCGCCCAGAACATGATGGGCGTCCCGGCGCGCATCCGCTCCTACCAGACCCTCGGCGACCTCCTCCTCAATGCCCCCGACATCAAGGCCGCCGCCAACTACCGCCGCTCCCTCGACCTCTCCACCGGCCTCGCCACCACCCAATACACCATTGACGGAACCAACTTCACTCGCGAAGTCTTCGCCTCGCACCCCGACGACGTCATCGTCCTCCATCTCGCCGCCGACAAGCCCGGCCAGATCAACCTCTCCCTCTCCATGTCCCGCCAGAAAGACGCCCAGTCCTCCGCCGAGAACAACACCCTCACCCTCAAAGGCCAGATCATGGCCCAGTACGTCTCCGCCGACAAAAAACCCTGGGGCCCGGTCAAACCCGGCATGAAGTTCGAGGGACAAACCCTCGTCCTTCCCACCGGCGGCCAGATCTCCACCGCCGACAACACCATCACCATCTCCCACGCCGACTCCCTCACCCTCCTCATAGCCGCCGCCACCGACTACCAGCCCGACGGCACCCTCTCCGGCCAGGACCCCGACCCCGCCGTCCACGCTGCTCTCGCCAAGGCCTCCAAAAAATCCTACGACCAGCTCAAGGCCGACCACCTCGCCGACTTTAAACCCCTCATGGCCCGTGTCTCCCTCAACCTCGGCGAGACCCCGCCGGAGGTTGCCCACCTCCCCACCGATCAGCGCCTCGCCCGCCTCAAGCACGCTGACCCCGAAGCCCCCGCCGAAAAATCGGACCCCGACCTCCTCGCCACCTACTTCCAGCTCGGCCGGTACTTCCTCATCTCCTCCTCCCGCCTCGGTCTTCCCGGCAGCCTCCCCGCCAACCTCCAGGGCCTCTGGTGCAAGGAATTCGATGCTCCCTGGAACTCCAACTACACCAACAACATCAACATCGAAATGAACTACTGGCCCGCCGAGGTCACCAACCTCTCCGAGTGCCACTTGCCCCTCTTCGACTTCATGGACCGCCTCGCCGTCCCCGGCGCCAAAACTGCCAAAGAGGAATACGGCGCCGGCGGCTGGACCGTCCACCACGTCTCCGACGACTTCCTCACCACCACCCCCTGCGACGGCCCCCAGGGTCTCTGGCCAATGGGCTCCGCGTGGATGGCGCTCCACCCCTGGGAACACTACGCCTTTACCGGCGACAAAAAATTCCTCGCCGACCGCGCCTACCCCCTCATGAAAGGCGCCACCCAGTTCATCCTTGATTTCCTCATCCCCGCGCCCGAAGGCTCCGCTTGCCCCGGCAAGCTCGTCACCAACCCCTCCTTCTCCCCTGAAAACAAATACCTCCTCCCCGATGGCTCTCAAGGTTTCTTCAGCTACGCCTCCACCATGGACCTCGAAATCATCCACGACCTCCTCACCCACACCATCGACGCCACCAGGATTCTCAACACCGACCCCGAGTTCCGCGCCAAGTGCCAGGCTGCCCTCGAAAACCTCGCGCCGCTCCAGATCGGTCCCGATGGACGCCTCCAGGAATGGGTCCTTCCCTTCAAGGAACAGGACATTCACCACCGCCACACCAGCCATCTTTTCGGCGTTTACCCGGGCGAAGAAATCACCCTTGCCGGCACCCCCGACCTCGCCAAAGCCGCCGAAAAATCCCTCGAAGTCCGCGGCGACAAGGGCGCCACCGAATGGTCTCTCGCCTGGCGCACCGCCCTCTGGGCCCGCTTCCACGATGGCGACCACGCCTACCACATGCTCTCGCAACTCCTCGACAACGACCTCTTCCCCAACCTCTTCAACCGCTATGGCAATGGCCAGATCTTCCAGATTGATGGCAACTTCGGCGCCACCGCCGCCCTCGCCGAAATGCTCCTCCAATCCCAGAACAACCAGATCCAGTTCCTCCCCGCCCTGCCCAAGGCATGGCCCACCGGCCACGTCAGCGGCCTCCGCGCCCGCGGCGGCTTCACCATCGACATGTCCTGGAAAGACGGCAAACTCGAGGAAGCCAAAATCCTCTCCACCGCCGGCAACCCCCTCCACATCACCACCCCCGGCACCCTCACTCCCGCCGCCGGCAACAGCACCACCGCCGGCACGACGTACATCTTCCACCCGCAGTAAAAGGAGCACTCACACGACCGTCGGCCCGTACAACCCCTCAATCTCCGCGGCACCTTTCCACACCCGCTGGTCGGTGCTCAACTGGTGCAACCGCGACAGCGCCCCCTGCTTCACCTGCCGCTGCAACGTTGCAAGGTCGTACGGCCCCGTCACCCGCCCGCGCAGCCGCACCCAGTACTTCGACGTCGAAGCCGCCGGCGCTGTCGGTGAAACGACGGGCGCCCTCGGCGCGTTTGCTCCGGCCTGCGGTGGCGGCGGAGGTGGAGGCGGCGCAGGCGACGCCGCACCGGCCGAAGAATGTTCCGCAACGGGCGCCGCCACGGTTGCCGCCGCCGGCGCGAGCGCCTCACGCGCCACATCCCGCAGCAGATCCCCCGCCGACGCATACCGCTCCGTCAGCGGCTTCGCCATCAGCTTCGCAATGATCCCCGAAAGCCCCGCCGGAAAATCCTTCCGCACCTCCACCACCGCGGGCGGCTTCGTGTGCGAGGACGCATGCCACATCATCCACTTGTTCGGCGCCGGCTCCTTGTTCGTGTTTCCCTCAAACACCGCCGGAAACTGCCGCACATGCAGCCGCGCTCCCAGCGCCAGCTCATACGCAATGTGCCCGAGCGCATACAAATCCGTCGCGGGCCCCACGCGCCCGAACTCCGCCGAGAGAATTTCCGGCGCCGCATAGCGCACCGTCGCAAGATTGTGCGTGCGATTCGCCGCCACCACCGTCGCGAGGGAAAAGTCCGTGATCTTCAAATTCCCGAGCGGATCAACCAGGATGTTCGCCGGCTTCAGGTCCTGGTGCACCAGCGGCGGATTCAGCTTGTGCATCGCGTCCAGCCCCCGCCCCACCTGCTCGAGAAGCTTGATGACGTCGGCGATTTCTCCCGGCGCCTCTCCGATGCGCGAAGCGAACGTAGTCGGCGCGAATTCCATCGCCAGCCACGGGTAATTCTGCGTAAGGCCCATCGAATAAATGGTGACGACATTGGGATGCACGGCAAGCTGCGCCAGCACGCGAACTTCGTTGTAGAAGCGCGCCGCCGTGCCCGCATCGTTCGGATCGATCTGCGGAAGAACCTTGAGCGCCACAGGGCGCACCGCCTCGCCGGGGAGCATTTCGTCGGCCCTGTAGACCGTGCCGGCGCCGCCATCGGAGAGAATTTCCTTGAGCACGAAACGATCAAGCGATTTCGCCGCCACCAGCCACCTCCAGTGTCCACATCACGCCGGCACCTGCCGGACCGCGGTTATTTCCCGCGCGCCATTCTTGCAACGAATTGTATCAGCGCCGCAGCCATCTGGTCCTGGTCGGGCGACGGCGCATTCTTCGGCGGGCTGAGCAGGTTCCCCAGCGCCCGCCGGTACATGTCCGCATCCGCCTGGTAACCGATCTTGTCTTCGAGGCCGGCAAGGAGCACGCGCAGGCGGATCCATTCCTTGTTCGCATTGGTCGAATCCCCCGCTTCGCGCAGCCGCCACGCCTGCTCCAGGTGCAACACCACCTCCGGCGGAAGTTTTCCGGCTGCGCTTTCCTGGCGAACGAATTCGTCGAGCTTCGCATAAACCGGCTGCCAATTAATGCTGCCCCGCGTTGGACTCAGGGGATCGGTCACCAGCACGACCACGAGCAGCACCAGCATGGCGGCGACGGCGAGGATGAGCAGTCGCCGGCGCCCCATTTCCACGCCCGCTTGTGGCAGCGATTCGACCCGGGCGATCGTTTCCTGGCCCAGACGCACCATGTCCCGCAGGCGAAGCTTGACCCGCCCGGAGACCTTTTCGTCATTGACGAATGTGCCGCCGGCAGAGAGGTTTTCCAGGAAGAACTCGTTGCCGTTCCGAACGAGAACGGCGTGCTCGTACGAGACCGACGGACTGGCCAGGCGCACGTGTGACCGGGGTCCGCGGCCGAGAATCGTCTCCGTGCCGGCGCAGCGGAATTCCTGGCCGGTTTCCGGACCCTGGATGATTTTGATGACGCAATCCATTCACACTTTCCGTTGAAGGTGGCCTACTGGACGAGCGTGCCCGTGACGAGGTAGCGAACGAGGAACGGCGCAAACAGAAGAAGCACGGCCGACATGAGAACCAGCGTGGATGGCAGCATCACGTAGACGCCTGCGGCGCCGGCGGTGGCCTGGGCGTTCAAGATGCGCTCGGCGTTGATCCGGTCAGCGAGACGTTCGAGCGTGTCGGAGAGAGGCCAGCCGAGTTCTTCACTCTGCACGATGGCATCCACCAGGGATGTAATGTCCGGGATCTTCAGTCGGTCGGCCATTTTCTTGAACGCCTCCGTTCGCGGCGAGCCGACATCGATCTCGGCGATTACCTGGCCGAGCTCGATGCCGAGAGAGTGAGCCTGGTAATCTTCGATCACGCGGCCGATAGCGATGCGGAGCGAAGTGCCGGAGCGGAGCATGAGGACGAGGAGGTCGAGGGCGTAAGGCATGGCGCGCATGATTTCGACCTGGCGTTCCTTGGCGAGCGACTTCAGGTGCGCGACGACCGCCATGAAGCCGAGGGGGATACCCACAAGGGCGAGCCAGGCCATCAGCGGGCCGAAGAAGGCGACGCTGAGAAAGCCGATGCCGAGGGTGAAGAGCACCGAGAGCAGTGCACCGGTGGAGATGAGTTCGTCGTCATCAAGGCCGCCGGGATAGCCGGCCCGGACGTAGGGTTCATGCATGTACTGCCGGAGCGGTTCCAGGCCGAGGCGGTTAAAAGTGCCGGCAACCGCCGCGATGAGGGGAAGTGTGATGCGGAAGACCGGACTGGAGGCGAGGGCGCGTTGACGCATTTCCGCACGCCGCATGGAGGTGAGGGAGGCCCCGACGACATCGCCCGTGGTCCTGACGACGAGGCGGAACGCAGCCATCAGGAGAAGGACGACAGCGATGCCGAAGAGCGTGGCAGCGAAGATTTGGAGGATCAGGCTGAGCATGGCGTCAGATGTCGGTCCTCGTGATGCGTCGGGCCAGGTAGATACCGCACCCTGCGAGGATCGCAGCGATCGTCAGCACCGCAACACCCTGCGTGGTGGTGAAAATCATGATCACCCCCCTGGAGTCCACGACGCACATCAGCAAGAGCATGAAGATCGGCGCGATGAGCAGGACTTTGATGTTGGTGCGCCCTTCGGAGGTGTGGGCTTCGACCGTTTTTCGCATCTCGCGAAGCTTGTCCAGACTCTTGGAGATGCGGGTGAGAGTTTCCGAGACGTCGCCGCCCATCTCGCGGTTGAGAATCAGGGCGGAGGCGAAGAGGTTGAAGTTCTGCAGGTTGAGGCGTGTTTTCGCGTTGCGGATGACGGTTTCCATGTCGGCCCCGTAGCCGTACTGATTCGCCATGATTTTGAATTCGGAGCGAATCGGTTCAGGCGCCTGTTCGGAGAGGCGGGTGATTCCCTGGACCAGGGTGAGGCCGGAACGCATGGAGTTGGAGAGGGTGGCAACCGCCTGCGGGATCTGCAGGTCGATCTTGGCGATGCGGGCGCGCCACGCCCATTCGATGACGATGGAGGGAATGACCATGGCGAGAAGCCAAAAGCCAAAGGCAACGAAGATGTTGGGGATGATCACGATGAGAAGGACGAGAAGACCGGCGAAGGCACCGTAGTAGCCGAGAGTGTAGGCCCTCGCATTGATCGGGTTCGGATCGAAGCGGAGGTGGGTGTCGCGCATCCACTCGACGTCGCGTTCGAATTTGCGGGCGATCCAGTCGCGGGCGGCCCAGACCCAGAGGGCAACGGCAAGGCCGACGAACAGCGCGGAAATCGGCAGGAGGAAGATCATTGCGCCTTCACCTGCTCGAACCAGGTGCCGAGCTTGAGCATGCCTTTTTCCACCATCTCGCCCAGGAATCGCGGCATGTAGCCGGTCGCTTTGAGCACGCGGCGGCCGTCCGGAAGGTAGGTGAGCCGCATGATGTCACGGGTTTCCACTTCGCCGGAGAGCGGGTGAAGGCCGATGACTTCGGAGATCTGGGAGATCACTCGCTGGCCGGAAGGAAGGCGTTCCTGCTGGATGATAAGGTGGATGGCGGAGGCGATCTGCCGGCGGACAGCGGGGAGCGGAATGTCGGAGCCCATGAGGACCATGGTTTCGAGTCGGGCGATGGCGTCGAAGGTGGAGTTGGCGTGGATGGTGGTCATCGAGCCGGCGTGGCCGGTGTTCAGGGCCTGGAGCATATCGACGGCTTCGTCGCCGCGGCATTCGCCGACGATGATCCGGTCGGGCCGCATGCGAAGCGCGTTTTTGACGAGGTCGCGCGTGGTGTACTGGCCGGCACCTTCGGCGTTGGGGGGCTTGGTCTCGAGCGAGACGACGTGTTCCTGCTGGAGCTTGAGTTCGGCGGAGTCCTCGATGGTGACGAGGCGCTCGGCGGGGGGGATGAACCCGGAGAGGACGTTGAGGAGCGTGGTTTTGCCGGAGCCGGTGCCGCCGGAGACCAGGATGTTGGCGCGGTATCGGACGCAACCGGTGAGGAGGGCGACGGCAGGGGTGGTGATGGAGCCCCATTTCATGAGGTCATCGACCGTCACGCGGTACATGGGGAATTTGCGGATGGTGATGCACGGGCCCTTGATGGCGAGCGGATCGATGATGGCGTTGACGCGGGAGCCGTCCCGAAGGCGGGCGTCGACGAGCGGCTGGGAACGGTCGATGCGCCGGCCGAGCGGGGCGACGATGCGCTCGATGACAGAAAGGCAGGCTTCTTCGGAGGGGAAGCCTTGCGGCACTTTGACCACGCGGCCCGTGCGTTCGATGTAGATGTTGCGCGGCGTGACGACCATGATTTCGGTAATCGATGGCGAGCGGAGGAGGTCTTCCAGCGGGCCGAGGCCGAAGATGATGTCGTAGAGCGTCTTCTTGATGTAGGAAATGATGATGTATTTGCGGACGTTTTCGAGGACGCCCCCGCCCTCAGCGAGGATGGGATCGACGCTGGACCAGAAACTGCGATCCACCATTTCTTCGGCATTGGCGGGGATGGGTTTGCCGGTGTAGATGCCGGCCTTGTTGACGAGTTTGATGACGATTTGTTCCACCGGCCCTTCGAGCTCCCGGTTTTCACCCAGGCCATGCCACTCGGCGGCGACGCGCTTTTCCTGGATCATCTTCTTGATAAGCCAGTCGTTCACACGGGCGCGCATGGCGGTGCGGAGAAGCAGGGGAGTGAGCTCGGATTCGAAGACCTCGTGGCGGAAATCGTTGAGGAGCAGGTCGTCGATGATCTTGTTCAGTTGATCGGTGCGGTGCTGCGAAATTTCGGTGGAAGTGATCACCCCCAGCCGGAGATCGAGGCGGCGGAGGACGTTGGCATGGAGGACATTGAGGAGCTCGGTGAGTTGTTCTTCGGCTTCGCCGCCGGGGCCGGCCTGCTGGGCATCCTCGAGGGTGAGAACGAATTCCATCAGCTTGATGAGGGCGCGATCCCGGAACTGGACCTTCTCGCCGGGGGCGATTTCTTTGCCATTGACTTCAATGGCGCTGACGTTGGGCATTACCTCGATTTCCCAGCCGAGCTCGGAGCGTTCAACGCGGAGGTGGGTGCTGGACACAAAGCGGGATTCGAGGGCGACGGTGCTGGCGGGGTCGCGGCCGACGACGAAGCCGGCGGGTCCATCAAAGGCGACCCACTGGCGATTGGTTAAGGTGTTTTGAACAACAACACGCATGGGAATACCTGTGGTTTATGCATCAGGGATTGGTCGCGGCTTCGGCAGGAGCTGCGGCGGGCAGCGCGGGAGCGGTGGGGGGGCATATCAGAAGCATGTTGCGCGCCGGGTTGGTACTAATGACGCCGACGAGCTGCGCGGCTTCCTCGGGAGTGACTTCGAGAGTGACCATTTTGGCGGAGGCGTTGTAGGCGGTTTGATCGGCATTGGTTGCCTGCGAGCGGGTCTTGCTGAGTTCTCCGCCGACGGCGAGGACGCGAAACGCCTTGCCGTTGGCGACGAGGAGGGCATTGTTGGTCTGAGCCGGCTGGCGGCCGGTCGCGGGCATGCCGATTCCGGCTTCCGGCTGCGAGACGAGAACCTGAACATGATCGCCGGGGATGACGAGGCCGGCATCGGCTGGAATGGTGAGGGCACGGTAGGGCTCTTTGAGATCGAGTGTTCCGCCGGCGGCGAGGTCGGCAAGGAAGACGGGCTGCCCGGCAAGGATGCGGCGGTTAACGCGCTGGCCTTTGTAGGTGGCCTTGGCATCCGGCTCAAGACATTTGCCGGCGAGGTCGCGAAATTTGAGGGGGATCTCTTCGACTTTCAGGTCGCGGTTGGGATCGATGATGGCATTGGGGCGGAGATCCCGGGCGGCGATGAGGATCTGGACGTGCGGCCCGCGATCCTGGGCCGCGGTGTTTTGGATGAACAGGAAAGCCATGATGGTTGCGAGCACGCCGAGGACAACGGCCCCGACGAGAAACGCTTTCGACGCCTGATTCTCAGCCACGGAACCTCCTCGCAGAACCCAGCCTGTGATAAGGACGCATCACGGGCGTCGCGGTTTCATAAAATTTATTTATCGGCCAAAGGGCATGGTACTCCCCGGGAAAAAGCGGGGCAAACGGGGAGGGAGGCTGCGCCTTGGATCTTCTGCGCGGTTTACTCCGTGGGGTCCCATTTGACGAAGCCTTCGATGGCCTCGTATTCGGCGAGGCCGAGACGGTCGTAGATTCGGGCCGTGGCCCGGTTGCGGTCTTCGGCCCGCTGCCAGAATTCACGTTGGTCAAGGCCGGGGAACATGGCGCGGTCCTTCTGCGATTGATGCTTGAAGATTGCCATCCTTTTGCGAAGAAGTTCATCGGGGGAGAGGGGGACCGCCATCTCGATCTTTTCGGGTTCCCATTCCTGCCAGGCGCCGCGATATAGCCAGATTTCGCAATCTTTGAGCCACTGCGCTCCGGCAGCTTTGAGACGACGGAGGGCGGTGAGGACGGCGGCAAGGCAGACGCGGTGGGTGCCGTGGGGATCGGACAGATCGCCCGCGGCGTAGATCTGATGCGGCTTGAGTTTTTCGAGAAGGGCCATGGTGATGCGGACGTCCTCTTCGCCGAGCGGCTTCTTTTTGACCCGGCCGGTTTCGTAGAAGGGGAGGTCCATGAAGTGGAGGCGTTCGACGGGGATTCCGCAGGAGCGGCCAGCGGCACGGGCTTCGCCGCGGCGGATGATGCCTTTGATCTGCTGGACTTCGGCGGAATCGACCTGTCCCGGCTTCTTGTTTCGGAGGAAATCTTCGATGTGCTTTTCGACTTTGGCTGCTTGATCGGAACCGATGCCGAAGAGGCGGTTGTAGTCGGCCGCGAAGTCTGCGAAGCGGATGGCGTCGGCGTCGAAGACGGCGATGTTGCCGGAGGTCTGGTAGGCGACGTGGACTTCATGCCCCTGGTCAGCGAGGCGGATGAGGGTGCCGCCCATGGAAATGACGTCGTCGTCGGGGTGCGGGGAGAAGACAATGACGCGCTTGGGAAAGATGGCGTCGGTGGGGCGGGAGATGTCGGTGGGGCGCTTTTCGGAAGCCGGCTTTCCGCCGGGCCAGCCGGTGATGGTTTCCTGGAGCTCGCGAAAGACATCGATGTTGATTTCGTAGGCGGAGTCACGCGCGGCGATGAGATCCTGAAGGCCATGCTCGTTGTAGTCTTCGTTCGTGAGTTTGAGCACAGGCTTTTTGACTCTGCCGGCAAGCCAGATTACCGCCTTGCGGGTCATGAAGGGGTCCCAGGTGAGCGCTTGGGCTCCGGTGGATTCGGCGACGAGCCAGGGGGTTTTAAAGCGGGTAAGTTCGGCGGCGGCGGCCTGGTCGAGGATGATCTGCGCGTTGTTGTGTTCCTGGAGGAAGCTGGCGGCGACTGAACTTGTGATCGGGCCTTCGACCGCCTCGGCGATGACCGGGGCTTTGTGTTCGCCGAACGCGATCAGCACGACCTGTTTGGCCGCCAGGATTGTGCCGACGCCCATGGTGATCGCCCGGCGGGGGACATGCTCTTCGCCGAAGAAATCGGAAGCGGCATCCAGGCGGGTGACGCGGTCGAGGGTGATGAGGCGGGTGCGGGAGTCGCGTGCGGAGCCGGGCTCGTTGAAGCCGATGTGACCGGTCCGGCCGATGCCGAGGATCTGGAGATCGAGTCCGCCCGCGTCGGCGATTTGCTGCTCGTAGTGCTGGCAGAAGGCAGCAACGGAGCCGAGCGGGATCGTGCCGTCGGGAATATGGATGTTTTTGGGGTCAATATCGATGTGATCAAAGAGGTGTTCGTGCATGAAGCGCCAGTAGGACTGGAGTTCTGCGCGCTGCATGGGGAAGTATTCATCGAGGTTGAAGGTGATGACGTTTTTGAAGGAGAGTTGGCCGCTCTTGTGCAGGCGGACGAGCTCGTTGTAAACGCCGACCGGCGTCGAACCGGTGGCGAGGCCGAGGACCGCGTGCTTGCCGGCTGTCGCTTTCGTGCGGATCAGATCGGCAATCTGGGCGGCGACGGCGACGGAGGCGTCCTGAGCCTCGGCGAAGACCTGGACGGGGATTTTCTCTCGCGATCCATGGGAAACTGACATGCATGCTCCTTGATTGGTTCACATTTCATAGCGGAAGGCGAAAAAAGAATCCAACGATCGCGGGCGCATCTGTTATGCTGATGCGGTTTGCGTTTAATAAGGGTTGTGTGCATGCGGGAGTCATCGGGTGATCGGGCGCGGCGAGAGGTAACGGGGAAGATTGTCGATGTGGCCGGCCGACGGATCATTTCAGGGCGGGTGGTGATGGAGGGGGGCAAGATTGCGGCGATTGAAGAAGAGGCGGTTTCCGAGGGGGCGCCGTTCATTTTGCCGGGGTTTGTGGATGCACATATTCACATCGAATCGTCGATGCTGGTGCCGCGGGAATTTGCGAGGCTGGCGCTGCGGCATGGAACGGTGGGCACGGTGTCCGATCCGCACGAGATCGCCAACGTGCTCGGCATGGAGGGTATTGCGTTCATGCTGGCGGACGCCGCCCGGACGCCGCTGAAGGTGATGTTCGGGGCGCCGCCGTGCGTACCGGCGACTCCTTTTGAGACGGCCGGTGCGGCGCTCGGGGTGACAGAGATCGAAAAGCTTCTGGCGAACCCGCGGATCGGATACCTGGCGGAGGTGATGAACTACCCGGGCGTGATCTCGGGCGATCACGCGATTCTGGCGAAAATCGAAGCGGCACAGCAGGTAGGCAAACCGGTCGATGGCCACGCGCCGGCATTGCGGGGACAGGGGGTTGGGGCATATTTTTCGCGCGGAATCACCACGGATCACGAATGTTTCACGCTTGAAGAGGCGCTGGAAAAACTTGACGCCGCGCCGGAGTTGAAGATCCTGATCCGCGAAGGATCCGCTGCCAGGAATTTTGACGCATTGCATTCGTTGTTGCGCACGCATCCGGCGAGGGTGATGTTTTGTTCAGACGACAAGCATCCGAACGACCTTGTCGCTGGCCACATCAATGAGTTGGTGCGCCGGGCGGTGGCATTGGGTTACGACCTCTTCGACGTGCTGCGGGCCGCGTGTGTGAACCCGGTGCAGCATTACGGATTGCCGGTTGGTCAACTGCGGGTTGGAGATTCGGCAGACTTCATTGAAATCGCCGACCTGCAGCAGTTCGAAGTACTGCGAACATGGATCGACGGCCTTGTCGTCGCCGAGGATGGAGAGTGCTGCCTCGGTCGAGAAATGGGAACAGCGCCGGCCCCAAATTGCTTTGTAGCGACCGAAAAGAACGCAGCCCAATTCGCGGTACGGGGAAGCGGAGCGACGGCCCGGATCAACGTGATTGAGGCGGAAAACGGGCAACTGGTCACAGCTCGCGTGATGGAGACGCTTTCCATCAGAAACGGCGAAGTAGTGCCCGACTGTTCCAGCGACGTTTTAAAAATTGCGGTGATCAACAGGTATGCACCGGATGTCCGGCCGGCGGTCGGTTTCATACGCGGTTTCAAGATGAAGCGCGGGGCCATCGGATCTTCGGTGGCGCATGACTCGCATAACCTGGTGGTGGTGGGCGTGGATGACGTGGCGATTTCGCGTGCGGCAAATCTCGTCATTCACCAGGGTGGGGGCCTTTCGCTCGTGGATGGGCGGCACGAAGAGGTGCTTCCGCTGCCGGTTGGAGGGATCATGAGTGATGGGGACGGGCTGCAAGTCGCGGAGGCTTATGGCCGTCTCGATCGCCTCGCCCGCAACCTGGCCGATGACCAGGGTCTTACAGCTCCGTTCATGACCTTGTCGTTCATGGCATTGCTGGTGATTCCGAGCCTCAAGATTTCAGACCAGGGGCTGTTCGACGGCGAGCGTTTCGGCTTTGTCGACGTGTGCTGTGATTAACTGCCGCGATAGGTGCTGTAGCCGAACGGAGAAAGCAGCAGCGGGACGTGATAGTGTTGGGCAGGGTCTGTTACGAGAAACTGTATTTGCACCTGCGGGTAGAACGCTTCCACGTGTTGCGCGGCGAAGTATGGGGCGGTGTCGAAAGTAAGCCGGTAGGTGCCGGCGGTCAGCGCGTGATGTTTCGGCACGAGGTTGGGCGCGCGGCCGTCGTTGTTGGTGCTCGCCGTCGCGACGGACTCCCACGCATCGGGGGCAACGAGGACGTCCAGCGTAATCTCCACATTGGCGGCGGGGATGCCGCGGGATGTATCCAGGACGTGGGTGGTGATGTGCATGGCTCTTTCCTGTAAACGAATTAACGCCAATGTTAACCGCTGGAGAGCTTTTTGAGGCGGAGAGCCGTTATTTTGGACTGTTCCCCCGCAGCGATTGCCAACTCTGTCTGGCGGTCGTTCTGGAAGCGGCGCTGCAACGACGCGAGCATTTCCGTCGTGGATTTTCCGGTCGCGCAGACAATGAAGATAAATCCGAATTTGTCCTCGTACGCCGCGTTCCCCGCCGACAACTGCTGCAGCGTCTCTTCATCGGCATTCTGAACCGATGCCTGTTCTCCCGCGGCCCACCTCGCAGTGGAAGCGAATTTTCTGCGAAGCGACTCCACGTCGCCGATCTTGGGGTGATGGGAAAACGCCTCCAGCCAGTCGGGTTCTTGCATGGCGGACCACTCGCGTTCGGCGGTCGTGAGCAGGTCTTCCATGGTGTGGAAGGGGCGGTTCGCCAGCATGCGCGCGACCCACCGGGAGGATCCGCAGCATCTTTCGAGGTCCAGCTTTGCGAGTTCCGGCGGGAGCGAGTTCAGACGTTCAAGTGCGGAGGACATCAATGGGCTCCCGTTTGGATATCGGATGGTCGAGCCAGCAAGCGGCCGGCACGTTCGATGGGAAAGAGGCCGCGGTCGAAAATAAGCTGTCCGCGAAGATATGTCTGCAGAATTGCCCCGGTGAGCGTCTGGCCAGCATAGGGCGTGAGCTTGTGGCGATGGTGCAGAACGTGAGGATCGACCGTGAACGCCGCATCGGGATCAAACACACAAAAATCCGCATCTTTGCCGACGGCAATCTCTCCCTTGCTCGAGAGTTTCACGAGCTTTGCAGGATATGTCGAAAGCCACTCAGCGAGACGGCTGAAATCGGCGTCGGGGTTCCATCGCCTGGCGGCGGTCCAGGTGATCGGCAAGCCAAGCTGGAGGGAAGAGATGCCGCCCCAGGCCTTGTTGAAATCTCCTGAATCTTGTTGCTTCAGTGCGGGCGGGCACGGGGAGTGGTCGGAGGCGATCATGTCGATGGTGCCGCTTTGCAGCGCCCGCCACAGCGCAGAGCGCGTCGTGCTGCTGCGGATGGGCGGCGCGCATTTGAAGTGCGTCGCTCCGTCCCGAATCTCCTCCGCAGCGAAGTAAAGGTAGTGCGGGCAGGTTTCGACGCTGACCGGCACGTGGGAGGCTCGCGCGGCGGCGAGTTCGGACAACGGTTCTTCCGTTGCCAGATGCACGATGTGCACGTGAACGCGTGTTTCCGTGGAGATCTTCAGCAGCAGTCGAATGGCCCGTGTCTCCCAGTCCGGTGGCCGCGACGCCAGGTAGCGGGCGTAACTGCGCCCATCGCCATCGGAAAGGTGTTCAGGGGGAACATCCTCCAGCTCCGCATGAGCGAGCAGCGGGATTCCTCTATCGGTGAGAAGTGGGGCCGCGCGGCGGAGATCGCTTTCCTGCGCTGCGGGAAAATCGTCGATCCCGGAATGGACAAGAAACGCCTTGATGCCGAGGACGCCGGCATCGATCAGCGCGGCAATCTCGCTTGTGTTGTCATGGATCAAGCCGCCGTGGAAGCCCACGTCCACGTGAATGTTGCCCTTGGCCGAGGTTCGCTTTTGTTCGAGCGCGGCGAGGGTGGTGGTGACCGGGACGGAATTCAGCGGCATGTCCACGAGCGTGGTGATGCCGCCGGCGGCCGCGGCACGCGTGGCTGAATCGAAGCCTTCCCACCCGACCCGCGGGGGGGCGTGCGGATCGTTAATGTGCACATGCGTGTCGACGAGCCCGGGAAGGATAACCAAGTTGCCCAGGTCGGTAAGTGGACAGTCGGTAGGGGCGTCACCCGGAAGGAGGGCTTCGATATGCTCGCCGCCGACGATGATCGTGCGCGGATCGCACCCGGCACGCGTTACCACGCGGCGCGATCGGAGAGCGAAGCGTTCCCGCGGAATTGGGAGGGGGGCAGCGTTCATCGAAATCCTCGAATGCACGTCCGCAAGGAATGCTATGAAGCCAGGGTTGCCATGGTGCGTGCGAGCAATTCGACGCCGCGTGCAATGTCCTCTGGCTTCGCGAACTCGTCCGGGCGGTGGCTCACGCCATTCCGGCAGGGGATAAAGAGCATGGCGGTGGGACAGATGCGCGCCATGAAGAGTGAATCGTGGTAGGCGCGGCTCACCATCATCTTCGGCGTGATGCCCATGGCGGCGGCCGCTTCTTTGGCCGCGCCGATAACTCGCGCATCGCATGTCGCCGGGGGATCGGCGTTGATCATGTCGATCCGCACCTTTACACCGCGGCGGGAGGCGATGGCGTTGGCGCCGTGATGGATCGCGTCCACCATGGCATCCCGCACGTCGAGCTTGGTGTCGCGGATGTCGATTTCCATCTCGCATTTGCTCGGGACCGAATTGATCGCGCCGGGATGCACCTTCAGAATGCCCGTCGTCGCGACAGAGTCCGGGCTTCCCGACTGGTTTGCGGCGGCTTCGATGAAGAGGGCCATTTCGGCCGCTGCGCAGAGAGCGTCTTTTCGATCCGGCATCAGGACAGCGCCCGCGTGTCCGCCCTCGCCTTCGATGGTGATGCGGAGAGCCGCCGGCGCGGCGATCGCGGTGACAATCCCCACCGGAATGCTCTCCCGTTCGAGCAGCGGCCCCTGTTCGATGTGCAGTTCAATGAAGGCCTCGTAGTAACCGGGCGGGAGTTGGACGCTCGCGAGATCACCGGAAATGCCAGCAGCGTGGCGCAACTCGTCAACCGATCGGCCTTCCTTGTCACGAAGACTTTCAATCTTCTCCAGCGGCGCAGCGCCGGAAAGAAGCCGGGATCCCAGGCAGCCAATGCCGAACCGCGTGGGCTCCTCGGACGTGAACATCAGCATTTCCAGCGGGCGCTGCGGATGAAATCCTGCACGTTTCAGTGCCCGGATCGCTTCCATGCCGCCCAGGACGCCGACAGTGCCGTCGTACATCCCGGAGTGCGGAATGGCATCCGTGTGCGAGCCGGTCCCGACCGCAGGTGCACCCGGATTCGTGCCGGGCCAGCGGGCGAAGAAGTTGCCGATGGCGTCGGTCCGCGTCTGCAGGCCGGCGTCCTCACACACTTTTGTCAGCCACTTGCGTGCCTCCTGATCCTTCTTGGAAAAGACCACGCGCGTGATCGCCGGGGGCTCTGTATCCGAGAAGGAGGCCAGTGTCTGCAGCTCGGCGATCAAGCGCTGCGTATCTACCTGTAATTTCATGCGAACTCCCGAACCAGCGGATACGTCCTCATTCATGCGTGTTCAGACGCCTGCGTGCCGATTCACGTCTTTATAATAGATGTAGCGAGCCGGCCTCTTCCCCATGGCCACGAACCACTGTTCGCAATAGGCCGACATCCAGATTACATCCCCCGCCTGCACGGGGAACCATTCACTCCCAAGACGGTAAACGCCAGCGCCGTCGAGCATCATCAGGCCGTGCTCCATCACGTGAATTTCCACCTGCGGAAGCGTTCCGCCGGGCGCGTATTCAAAAATATTCACCGCCATGTCCATCGCGGGCACGTCGGGCAACAGGAGCTTGAGCTGGAGCGCCTCATCCCCCAGGAATGCCGCCGGCTTGCGTTCAGATTCGTGGGCGATGACCAACTCGGGCGTGTTGGTGCCAGGCATACGGGTGTAGTTCTTCTCAATCACCACGAGCCGCGCTGCGGTTTTTGTCTGGAGGGTGTATTCCAGGCCGGGCGGCAAGTACGCGAAACCGCCCTCTGCCAGCGAATATTTTCCCTTACCGGCCCCTGAGACTTCGATGCCGAGCCTGCCGGCGAGCACATAGACGAATCTCTCGACGTTTGCGTGGCCAGCGCGCCCGATACTCTCTTTGGTCAGGTGCGCTTCATACTGCAGGAAGCTTGCGCCGATCGCCGGCGCTATCTGCACAACGCCGCGCGTTTCTTTCCAATCCGGCAGCGGCAGCGTTGATGGCACAAACGTATCGGGCGTGATAAGTGCCCATCGGTTGGTCACTTTGCTGCGTGTCACGCCCTGCGGAAGAATTCGCGGAAGCTTGTTCAAATCCAAGGTCATTGAGACTCCAGTTCGCGCGCATTTGCCATGGGGATCATTCTTTTGAGAAAGTCGCGGGCCACGAACAGCGCGACCGCGACATCTTTCTCGGCGACGCTTTCCAGCGGGCTATGACTGATGCCGCCGGGGTTGCGAAGGAAAATCATTGCAGCGGGCGTCACTTGGGCCAGGACAGCGGCGTCGTGGCCGGCGCCGCTCCACAGACCGGGAACGTTCGGACTGCACTTCTGGGCAAGGCCCATCAGTTCAGTAAAAAGGCATTGGTTCATGGCGATGGCTGGGAAATTCGCCCGGTTCCTGCTGATAAACTGCAGGCTTCGTTTTTGGGCAATCGCTGCGGCATGCTCGAGGATTTCTTCCATCGCCTGGTCGCGGCAGCGCTCGCTGTTGCTTCGCACGTCAATTGTGAACTCTGCACGCTCGGCAATGACATTGGAGCCGTTCGGGTGAACGTTGATACGCCCGACCGTGGCGACGAGTTGATGCTTCAGCGCGATCGTTTCAACGGCGACAATGATTTCGGCTGCCCCGGCGAGGGCGTCCCGGCGGCCCGCCATGGGCGTGGTGCCTGCGTGGGCAGCATTACCGCGCAGCTCAAGAACAGCCCGCGTTTGGGCAGCAATTCCGTACACAACCCCGATCGGCTGATCCTGCTGTTCGAGCACCGGTCCCTGTTCAATGTGCAATTCCAGGTACGCGGCAAGGTCCGCGCGGGGACGCATGGAGGAGAGCGGTGCCGGGTCCAGCCCGAACGCGCGTATGGCTTCGTCCACGCTGACCCCGTTGCGGTCTCGCAATGCCATCCAGGAAGGGTCCAGCGTTCCTGCGTACGCGTGGCTGCCAAGGTAAGGCCGCCCAAACCGCACGCCCTCTTCTTCCGAGAATCCCACGACCTCAATGGCGTACGGCAGGTTGGAATCGTTGGTCAATTCGACAAGGGCGATCCCCGAGAGCACGCCCAGAATGCCGTCGTACTTTCCGGCGTTGGGCACGGTATCCAGGTGGGAGCCAATTGCGAGTATTGGAGCACGTTCGGTATTCGCGTTTCGACGGCCGATCAGGTTCCCCGCGCCATCGACGCGGACCGACATCCCCGCCTCGCGCATCCACTCCGAAACCACCTCATGACCCCGCTTTGCGGCCGGCGAAAGGAATGTCCGAGTGAGCCGCCCTTCCTCATCGGAGATTGTCCCGAGCACACTGCAACGCTGCATCACGGTCCGCGCGGCGCTGGCAATGGTGGAATCAATCGCAGGGGCGCGTAGCGAATCGGGCGCGATTGTCTTCTCCGGCTTGCTCACGAACACCTGAAAACTGGCGATTGAACCCGCAACGGTCGATATTGTATACTGACTCAGTTTGCTTGCGCTGCAGTATACGGAGAAGTGGGCGGCGCGATCAATATGTTGAGGGTATCCGTCGTACAGGCATTCTTGCATGCGGGACTACGTCCTCCTCTTCATCAATGGCGTTCGCCACGAAATCCGCGGTGATGCCGCCTTTCTTTCCCTTTCTGATTATCTTCGATACCACCGTCGTCTGACTGGCACAAAGATCGTCTGTTCTGAGGGCGATTGCGGCGCCTGCGCGGTTCTCGTCGGTAGCCCCAACGCCGAAGAAAAGCGGATAGATTATCGCCCGATCACTTCCTGCATCGCGATGGTCTTCCAACTCGACGGGGGCCACGTTGTCACCGTGGAAGGCCTGGCGAAGGCCACCCGAGGTGTCCATCAACTTCACCCTGCCCAGCGGGCGATGGTGTCCTGTAACGGCGCCCAGTGCGGATTCTGCACTCCGGGCTTCGTCGTTTCGATGGCAGCGATTTGCGAAAAAACCGCAAATTGCGGCAAGGCCACCGACGATCAACTGCGATTGGCACTTACCGGGAATCTTTGCCGCTGTACCGGCTACGAGCAGATTTTATCTGCTGCGAGGGCCATCGACGCGGGCGATGTCGTTCCACTGAATGAGGCGTATCCTTCGTTGGAGTTGATCGTCGCCATGCGGAGCGCGGCCGCTACCGAGGTGCGGATACAGGCAGGGGACAAGGTCTTCTACAAGCCGATCACGATCTCCAATGCGTGCCGCTTCAAGATGGAAAATCCCGGCTGCATTCTCATTTCCGGCGGAACGGACATCGGCGTTCTGATTAACAAGGGAAAAATCGAACCGAAGGTCCTGCTGTCGGTGGGGGGGATACATGATGCCTCAAATATAGAAGAAACGGAAACGCATCTTGCCGTCGGAATGCGGGCGACGCTCACAGATCTCGAACGTGTGACCGAATCGGCACTCCCGGAGCTTCACCGCATCATGCGCCGCCACGGTTCGCCATTGATAAGAAATGCAGGCACGTTAAGCGGAAATATTGTCAACGGTTCTCCCATCGGCGACACCATGCCGGCGCTCATGGTTCTTGATGCCCAGGTGGAGATCACGGGTGTCGCGGGATCGCGCCTTGTCAGTATGAATGCGTTTTATACCGGCTACCGCAAGACCGTTCTCGGGCCCGATGAACTTCTCACACGGGTTCTCATCCCAAAGCCGGCTTCACATGAAGTTCTTCATCTGTTCAAGGTCTCAAAACGCTGGGATCTCGACATTTCCACTTTCACAGCGGCTTTCTTTCTGAAGTTGGATTCGCCTGTCCGCTCAAACGGGAATGGTCACGGCCATTCTACTCCGCCAGTGATATCGGAAGCCCGTGTTGCGTATGGTGGTGTCGCGGCCGTCATTCTCCGACTCCCTGAGACGGAAGCCTTCCTGCGTGGCCAGCCGCTGACGGAGGCCACAATGGAACAAGCCGGAGCGCTCGCCCGTACCGAGATTATGCCTATTTCAGATGTTCGTTCATCTGCAGAATATCGACTTCAACTCGCGGAAAACATTCCGCTGAAGCTCTTCCACGAACTTACAAGTCGCGCTGCAGCGCGTGAATAAGGAGCTGCGGAAACATGGCTGCAGTTGGCAAAAGCATCCCTCACGAATCCGCGGTGGGCCACGTCACCGGCGGGTCGAAATTTATTGATGACATGCCGCCCCTGCATGGCGAGCTGATCGTGGAAGCTGTGGGCTCTCCAGTTGCCCATGGGCGACTGCGCGGCGTTGAAACATCGCGAGCGGCGAAAATTCCGGGCGTCGTCCGCATTCTCACTGCGAAGGATATTCCCGGGCACAATACGTTTGGCCCGGTCGCCAAGGATGAACACCTGCTCGCTGCAGACGAAGTGACGTTTCTGGGCGATCCCGTGGTTCTCATTGCCGCCGAATCTCGCGAGGCAATGAAGGCGGCGAAGCGTGCCATCAAGATCACCATTGACCCCCTGCCGCCTCTCTTTTCCATTGACGAGGCGATCGCCGCCGGATTGTTCTTGACGGAGGAGCGTACTGTGCAACGGGGAGAGGTGGAGGCGGTATTCCAAACGGCCCCCGAACGCCGTCTTGGAACTTTAGAAGGAACATTGGATATCGGGGGACAAGACCATTTTTATCTCGAGTCGCAGGCCGCTCTCGCCGTACCCGGTGAGGGTGGTACGATGCATGTCCACTCCTCGACGCAGCATCCATCGGAAGTCCAGATGATTGTCGCCGAAGTGCTCGGCGTCCCGTTCAATCACGTCGTCTGCTCGTGCAAGCGGATGGGAGGCGGCTTCGGGGGCAAGGAGACGCAGGCGGCGCAACCTGCTGCGATGGCTGCCGTCGTTGCACATCTGACTCGCCGTCCATCCCGCATTATCTATACAAAAGATGATGACATGCAATTCACGGGGAAGCGGCACCCCTTCAAAGCATTTTACAAAGTCGCGTTCGACGAAAGCGGTTGTCTTCATGCCCTGGATGTCCGCCTGTTCTCGAATGGCGGCTGCACGCTGGACCTCTCCTCGCCGGTGCTTGAACGTGCCCTTTTCCACATCGATAACGCCTATTACCTCCCGCACGTGCGGGTTGTCGGCCGTGTGTGCAGGACGAATCTCCCATCCAATACCGCCTTCCGGGGATTCGGCGGTCCTCAAGGCGTCGCGACGATCGAAAACATTATCCAGGAAGTTGCACAGTACCTGCAGAAGGATGCCGCGGTTATTCGCCGTGCGAATTGCTACGGCTCCGCCAACTCCCCATTTTCGCCGCACAACCTCGACACGCCGTACGGCCAGAGGGTCCAGAACAACGTGCTTCCCCGGTTGCTCGATCAGCTCTCCGCGGAATCGCAGTACCAGCAACGCCGCGAAGAATTGTCTTCCTTCAACGCCACGTCCCGCACCCATTTGAAGGGGCTCGCACTCACGCCGGTGAAGTTTGGCATCTCCTTCACCAACACGATGATGAATCAGGCCAATGCGCTCGTGAACCTTTACCAGGACGGCACGGTGATCGTTTCGACCGGCGCTACCGAAATGGGCCAGGGCGTTCACACCCGCCTCCGGCAACTCGTCGCGGATGACCTTGGCATCGCCTTTGAATCGGTTCTCGTCGCCACCACGGCCACAGACAAGAACAACAATACCTCTCCTTCGGCAGCCAGCGCGACTACGGACCTCAATGGGATGGCCGCGCTGGATGCCACCTCGCGGCTCCGAATGCGACTGGCGGCAGTTGCGGCGCCAATGCTCGCATCTCCCGGCACGCCGCCATCAGCCGATCATGTCCGCTTCGTAGATGGCATGGTCTTCGACGAGCGTGCTGCTTCGGGGAAGCGGCTCCATTTCCGCGATGTCGTCTGCCAGGCCCATGCCCAACGCATCAACCTCGGCGAGCGCGGCTTTTACGCAACTCCCGGCATCCACTTCGATCGCGAGCGCTTCAAGGGCTCCCCCTTCCTCTACTACACCAACGGCGCCGCATGTGCCGAAGTCCTCATCGACCGTTTCACCGGCGATATGAAAGTGCAGCGCGTGGATCTCCTGATGGATGCCGGCGTTCCCATCAACCCCGGTATCGACCGCGGGCAGATCATCGGCGGGTTCGTTCAGGGAATGGGGTGGTGCACGACGGAAGAACTCAAATACTCGGAAACCGGCGCCCTGCTCTCCCACTCGCCGACCACTTACAAAATTCCAAACGTCTCGGATATTCCGCCGGTCTTCAACGTGCGTTTCTTTGAAAACGATCAGAATGATGTCTCGATCAAGCGATCCAAAGCACTCGGCGAGCCGCCGCTGCTTCTTGGCCTGTCGGTCTGGGCCGCCGTAAAAGACGCTTTGTCGTATGTTGCCGGACCGGGACGCATCGCGTCGCTTTCGCTCCCCGCAACCAACGAGCAAATCCTGATGCGCCTCACGCAATTGAAGCCCCCCGCGCGCACGGCGGCCTCCACGTTACAATCCACAACATGAGCACCTACTGGGAAAACCTCCAGCAACTCCTCGCCGACGGGCGGCCTTTTGTCTCCGTCACCCTCGTCGACATCGTCGCCTCCGCTCCGCAGAACATCGGGGCCAAGATGCTCGTCACCTCCGATGGCCTGCTTTCCGGAACCGTCGGCGGTGGAAAAATCGAAGCCCGCGCCATTGCCGAAGCCCAAAATCTCCTCGTCCATCATGCCCCGAACCGCTTTGTCGAATGGAACCTCCAACGGGATATCGGCATGACCTGCGGCGGCGTTGTGAAGCTTTTCTTTGAAACCTACAACGTCGCGACGTGGCCCATTGTCATCTTCGGTGCCGGCCATTGCGCACAGGCGCTCGTGCGGCTTCTCCTCACGTTACAGTGCCACATCACCGTCATCGATACGCGGGAAGAGTGGCTTCAGAAACTGCCGCACGACCCGAAACTCACGATCACCAAAGCGGATCGGCCCATGCCCTCCTACGTCGCGGACCTCCCCTCCAGCGCGTTCGTCCTCTGCATGACCATGGGCCATTCCGCCGATCTGCCGGTGCTGGTGGAGATTCTCAAGACGCGCCGATTTCCATTCCTCGGCGCAATTGGTTCGGACGCCAAGGCCGCCGCCCTCCGCCGCGGGATCATTGCCGCCGGCCTCTCCGAAGAAACCGCCCGGAACTTCTTCTGCCCTGTCGGCCTGGACGTTGGCTCGAACGACCCTGCCGAAATCGCGGTGTCTATCGCCGCCCAACTGCTTCAGCAGCGCGATGCGCTCGCTTCGAATCTCCCATGAATTCCGCTTCAATACGCCTGCGTGCCCCGCTCCTTGAATATCCGAAAGAGTTCCTTCGCCTCCTCCGCCAGAAAGCCCGGCACGATTTCCACGCGGCTCTTGCCTCTTTCTTTCATTTCGAAATTCGAAATCGGCAACTCGTTAAACCCTGCCTCTGCCGCATCGGCGATCGAGGTGCCGAAAACGATGCGGTCGAGATTCCCCCAGTGAATTGCTGAAAAGCACATCGGGCATGGCTCCGTCGTCGAATAGATTGTGCATCCTTTCAGGTCCACGATCCCCAACTTCCTGCATGCCAGCCGCAGCGCATTTACTTCCGCGTGCGCCGTGATGTCCGTCGTTTCCCACACCACGTTGTGCGCGGCGACCACCAGCTCATTGTTTCGCGTAATGACGGCTCCAAACGGCGTCTGCCCCTTCGCCAGCCCCGCGCGCGTCGTTTCAATGGCCAGCCGCATCCAGTCCGCGTCCGACTTTGGCACGGTCACTCCTTCGGTTCAAATGACGAGGTTATCCTGTCAGAAATTACCGCCCCCGCCCCTCAAGTGCAAAACAATTCTCCTGCGCCGAATGCTTCCGGATTAAAGGCCCTCGATCTTTTTCTGCATATCCGTTTCATGCTCATGCTGGTTGTGATGCACGTTACCCTTCGACTTTTCCGCCTCCATGCGGTCCGGGCCCGGGTGGTTGTAATCCACGCCCTCCTTGTCCGGCTTCTGCGTCAGCTCTTTCGCCTCCCGGGACCGGTCTTTCACCTCAGATGCATTTGCGGCCTCTTGCGGATCGGGGTTCTCCGTGGTGGATCGGGTTCCGTTTCGCACGGGTTGACGGTCCTGCCCCTGGTGGCCCGCCGAACTCGCATGGGGATTGCCGCCGGAATGGTTGTCGCTCATCGGGTTCCTCTCTTTCTTGACGCGGATGCATCCCGCAAACTCTGCACCACTTCGAATTGGCTGGCCCCAGTCGTCCGGCGGAGTCGGTGCCGGTACAATTGAGGCATGTTCCGCCTGCTTGTTCTGCTTCAGCTCACCCGTGCGGCCCTGGCGTTTACGGCGATTGCCGACGCCTGGACGGTACTGCTCCTCCATACCCCGGACATGCCTCAGCAGGCCATGTCGGTCATCATCCTCCGCATGATCGTCACCTGCATCGTATCTTTTGGTCTTTACGGCTTCGGGATGGCCCTGAATGATCTTCTCGATGCCCGGCGCGATCGCGTCTTCGCGCCCCGCCGACCTATTCCCTCCGGCCGGATCCAGCCGCGCTCGGCCATCGTCGTCTGTTTATCTCTGCTGATCGCTGCGCTGATTGCCGCTGCGCTTCTCACCCCGCTCCATATCATCGGCCAGGCTCAACTCCACCCGCGAGACTTTGTTCCCTACTCCCTCCTCTTTGCCGCCTGTACCGCCGCCCTCATCGTGTTCTACGACGCCACCGCCAAATACCTCGGCGGCGTGGGGCTCGTCACGCTTGGCGCTATCCGCGCCCTCCATTGCCTCATCGGCAATCCGAAGACGCCTCTGATGTTTCTCTCCATGATCCTCCTCACTCACGTCATCATCGTGTCCACTTTCGGATACGTCCTGGAAGGGAAGCGGCCACGCCTCCGCCGGGGCGACTTTGCGTTTATTCTGTTCGGTCTTCTTGTAGGCAATGGTCTCGCCCTCTGGTACATGGCGACCCGCAGGGTCAACGTCTTCACCGTCGACACGTTGATGATGCTCATTGGTCCGGCTGTCGCCGCAGGCGTTTATCTCGCCTGGGCGATCGTCGTCCTGCGATCCAAGTCTCTCTCGCCGCGCAAAAGGGGCGATCTCATCGTCCTCATGGGGCTCTTCTGGCTCTTTGTCTACGATGCCAGCATTCTCGTCGCCAACCACCAGTATCTCGCCGGGCTCGCCATTACGTTGCTGCTGATTTGTGCAATCGGCTCATTCTTTGGTATTCGCTATCTCTCCCGCGCCGCGGGCCAACCACGCCTCTCCTATCGCCCGGACGCCGGCCCGCGCACCCCTCGCTCCATCGCTGATCATCCGGCGCAGTCCCCGTCCCGCCTATAATGTTGACATGGACCCGAACTGCATCGACTTCTCCCGCCCCATCCCGCTTTTCCCGCTCCCCAATTGCGTGCTTTTCCCCGGTGTCGTTCAACCCCTGCACATTTTCGAGCCTCGATACAAGGAAATGGTGGCCGATGCGCTCGAAGACCAGTCTGCCGTCGGCCTCGCCCTTCTCAAGCCAGGGTGGGAAAAAAACTATTACTCCAGTCCCGCTATTCACAAAATGCTCTGCGTCGGAAAAATCGTTGCCCACGAACTGCTCGACGACGGCAAGTACAACCTTCTCCTCCACGGCATGAGCCGTTCGAAGTTCGTCTCCGAGCGAAAGCACGGCCTCTATCGCCTCGCAACACTCGAACCCATTCCGGAACCGCTCCACGAGCCCCCCGGGATGGCCATGCATCGCCGCGTGCTCCGCGAACTTTTCGACAAGACGGCGCTGCGCGATCTGACGGTCACCCAGTCGCTCCTCCCGCTTTTCGACGATTCGATCGCCACCACCCGCCTCATCGATGTGCTGGCGTTCACGCTCGTGCAGGATCTTCCAACCAAGCAACTCCTGCTCGAGGAACTCGATCCTTTCAAGCGCGGCGAGCATCTCCTGCGGCAACTCGTGCAGGTGGCCCAGACGCTTGATTCCCAATCGAAACCAACTGCACCTGCGATGTGGCCGCCCACCATCAGCGAAAACTAGGCTCGCAGCAAGATCGCAGCATGAAGGTTGTGAACCGGCGAAACTCCCGGGATCATCTGGCGTTATGCTATACACCATGCGTGTGAAGCCGTTCTTACTCGCGATCGCCATTTGCGTGGTCTCTCCATGGGCCCGCGGTGCCGATAACTTCCCGAATGGATGGACCTTTCGCCGCCCGCTCTCTTTTAAGCCGGTAGTCACGGATGCGCCGGGAGACAACATCGGTGTTGCCGAGTTTTATGCAAACGGGGCGCAACAAAAGGACGGCGCCGATTTCCGCGTCACCACATCAACCGGCATCACCGTTCCGAGCCGCGTCCTGCAATCATCCCCGATCAATGACTTCGTCCGGATCGCTTTCCAGATCCGTACGCCGGAGAACCCGTACCACGTGTGGTGGGGAAATCCGAATGCGCAGCGGCCCTCCAGGGAACTCGATATCCGCCGCGGCGTTCTGGCGGAAGTGTTTACCCATCGCGGCGGCGTCCCGCGTAATGCGGCTGTGCTCGACCGCGCGTTGGAAAATGCCGAGCCGGTCGGCGCCACATTCGTGCCATCGCTCTTTCTTGGATACAACCCGCTCGGTCCCGAACGAAATGCCCTCATTCATTACACGGGCCAGTTCAAAATCGACACGGCCATCAAGCCGGAGTTCGCTTTCACTGTCTCCGATGTCGGTCTCCTGAAAATCGACGGGAAGGAAGTCGCGGCGCAGTTCCGCGGCGGCGTGCGGGGGCGCGCACGGGACCCGCAAACCGTCGAACTCGCGCCGGGCTGGCATTCCATTGACGTCCTTCAGGCCAACGGCCCCAACAGCAACATGGTGGTTGTCCTTGATTGGCGGCGCCCCAACGAAAAAGGATATACCCCCTTTCCACCGGCTGTTTTTGCGCCGATTGCGCCCGCCACCGCCGGTCCAATCGAAAAGGTCGGCGCCGAGCCCCACGCCTACGTGCCTGATTTCAACGTCATCCCGGAGGCAGAGGCTTTTGTGCCGCCGGACAATTTCGTGCCGCGCTATTCCTTCGAGGGGGAGCTTCCTGAAAATCTGCCCAACCCCGGGCTTACCTGGGACTTTGGGGATGGGCAGGTGTTGGCGGGAAAGAAGAAGATTTCGCATTATTTTCTGAAGCCCGGCACGTACACCGTCACGATGTCTGTCAGAATCGGGGCTTCCTCAACGCTGGCTGCCACGCGGCGCATCGAAGTCCCCGATCGTATGTATTCGCGCTTTCCGCAGCCGCCGCAGGATACCGGGCGAATCGTTCAGTCGGTGCTCACCACCTATGATGTTAAGAAACTTGCTGGCGATGCAGCGCTTGGGGGCATGCTCTATTTCAAGGGCCAGGGAAATACGGAAGAACAGATCGAATGGGGTCGCGCGTGGCTGCAATCCACCAAGGGCGGCGCCTCCGATCAAACGCTGCTTGAAGAAACATCGGACCTGTCGCGGCTTCTGAAATCGCGCAAGGATGATCGCGGGGCAGCCGAGGTGCTCCGCCTCGCTTCCGACGCAAAATGGGCAGGCGTTCTGGCCCGGATTGATCTTCTGCACCAGTACGTTGAGGTGCTTTGTGACGATCTTGACGATGCGGATGCGGCCCTTGCGGCCGTCAAGCAGTTCCAGCCGGTGATCAGTTCGGGCAGTCCCGAGCAGTCGCGGCGTCTCGCCGCCTGCGCGCTGATCGCCGCAATAGCCAAGGGGGATCACAAGCTTGCAGAGGCAGCGGCTGCGCAAATTCCTCCGCTGAAGGGAAATGCCTACAACGATGCGCAGATCAAACAGGGGGTGCTGGCACGGAATATTGAGGCGTACATCCGCACGCGCGACTTCACCACTGCGACGCAACTGCTCAATCAGTGGGAGCTCGACTATCCCACCGCGATCTGGGATGGTTTCACGCGGACGCTGCGGGTGAAACTGCTGGCGGCGGAATCGCACCCGGATCGTGCGGCTCGGATCGCACTCGCCTACGCAAAGGCCAATCCCGGCGGGTTTTACGCGGCGGAACTTCTTTATCGTGCTTCTCAACATTTCAAAGAAGCGCATGAAGAGACGCAGGCGAAGGCGGCCATGGATCTGCTGACGAGCAAGTACCCGGAATCGCCTTATGCCCGGGGCAAGGTCAACGACGAATGAGAAAGGATCAAATCGTGGCGGGGGTCTCGGTCCACAGGCGGGAGGGGTTTCGAACCGTGAGTTCTTCGAGCTTGTCCCTGCCCACCAGCTCTTCGACGCGCCGCAGGCCGTCGAGACGCGCCAGCATGTGGTTGGGGCGATGGCCGTCGGTGCCGACCATGAAGTAGCGGCCCTCCTGCAGGAAGCGCTGGGCGAGGGCGACGATGGGGGGAGAATCGGCGCCGGCAATCGGCCCGAGGTTGCCCTGGAAGAGGACGCCGAGCTTGGCGAGTTCCTGGATAAAGGCGGGGTTGGTTTTGAGGACGGGCATGCGTTCGGGGTGCGCGATGATCACCGTGAGGCCGCGTTTCTGAAGCCATTCGACGGCACGGGTGGCCCAGGAGGGCCAGTCGGCTTCCCAGAGGTCGGTGAGGATGTATTTGCTGTTGTGGCCGAAGGTGGGAACGCCCATTCGCGGCAGGTCTTCGGCGAGGTGAGGGCTGAGGCGCAGTTCGCCGCCGGGGCGCAGCTCGATGGGGATCCTGGCAGCGACGAGGTGGCCCTGGAGTTCGCGGACATGTTCAGCGACGGCGTCGCAGGTGAGTTCGGAAAAGTCGGAGGAGCCGGCGTGGGGGGTGCAGAAGATGCGGGTGTAGCCGTGGGCGGCCATGAGGCGGAGGCACTCGAGACTTTCGCCGAGATCTTTGCAGCCGTCGTCGAGGCCGGGGAGGAAATGGTTGTGAACGTCGATTCGATTCATGCGGTGGGCACACGCTCCGTTGCTGTCGAGCACTGAAGCTTATGCGAGAACCGCGGGGAAAGCCATGAGGTTTGAAGAAGAGGCCGGAACAGCTGGTTCCGGCCTCTGTTGACCTGGATTTAAGGGTGTTGCGATCCGCGCATCAGCGGTTGTTGGCGGTGCCGTTTTTCACTGAGTTGGTCACATTGTTGAGGGCCTGGCGGCTGGCATGGCTCAGGTCGATGTTGTAGAGGGATGCGACGACATATTGCGTGGCTTCACGGTAGGCCTGCTGTGCGTCGGACGGCCATTGGTTCTGGTGGTCATAGAGGTACGAGAGGTTGTTGAGCAGGGTTTGGTGAAGCTGTTGGCGGCTGATGTTGTTGGGGATGTCGAATTTCCAGCCGCCGGCTTCGTGGATCATGGAGGACGTGAGGGAGGGGGCGCCGCTGACGCCGGGAGCTTCGACAAGGGCGACATCGCGGCCTTTGTCGAGGTTCACGTCACCACCGAAGTAATGGTTCTTGGCGTCCTTCACGTCCTGGGCGGAAGCTTCGCCACCGGTGTTGGAGGCGTTGTCATTGGCGATGTTGGCTGCCTGGACCGGCCACTTGCCGACGAGCTGGTTGGGATCGGCGATTTCACCGGTCTGGATGTGAAGGAAACCGTCGTAGGCTTTGTCGTTCTTAATGTTGAAGCTCTTGTTGTACTTGTTTTTCCAGGCATCCTTGAGCTGATCCATCTTCTGGGAGAGGGCGTCGCTGGATTCGCTGGATTGCTTGTCTTTCTGCAGGCGGGTCCGGTCCTGGTCGGTCAGATTGTCGATGACATCGCCGAAGCCGTTTTTGGAGAAGGCGGATTCGGTAACGGATTCGAAGGCGTTTTCAATCGAATTCTTCTCATCCATCTGCTTGGGATTGATGCCCGCGGGAAACTGCGCCTGGCTGTTCATGATACCGGTGGGATTTTGCTGGGGCATGCTCCAGCCGGGCTGGCCTGCGGGGGCCTCCTTGTTGTCGGCGAGGGCGGGGGAGACGGTGAGTGCGGCGCTTGTGCAGAGACATGCAGCTGCGAGCACATGGGAATAGGTATTCAATTTCATTGCGTCCTCCTTATGTGAGAAGAAATCAGTCGTTGTGATTCTTCCATGCAAAGGACACGCCCGCTTTTGCGTTTTTTCGGGGAATCGTGAAAAAAAGAGCGGCCCTTTGCGGGGGCCGCTCATCACGGTTTCATCTTCTTTCATTTCCCGCCCCTGGATTGTCGATCACACTTCGGCGGATTCGGCGGCGCGTTCGTAACGCTTCCGTTCATTTTCCTTGAGGTGGCGCTTGCGCAGGCGAATCGTCTTGGGGGTGATCTCGACGAGTTCATCGTCCTCGATGTATTCGAGGGCGATTTCGAGGGACATGTCGCGGGGCGGCTTGAGGATGATGTTTTCATCCGAGCCGGTGGTGCGCATGTTGGAGAGTTTCTTCTCGCGGCAGACGTTGACGACCATGTCGGTGTCCTTGTTGTTTTCGCCGACGATCATGCCTTCGTAGACCTCGTCGCCGGGCTTGACGAACATCATGCCGCGGTCGTTGAGCTTGTCGAGGGCGTAAGCGTTGGCGTTGCCGTTTTCCATGGAGATGAGCACGCCGTTCTGCCGGCCGGGGAGGCCGCCGCGGAGGAGCTCATAGTCCTTGAAGGTGTGGTGCATGATGGCTTCGCCCTGGGTGGCATTCAGCAGACGCGTGCGGAGACCGATGAGACCGCGGGCGGGGATGGAGAATTCCATGTGGGTGAAGTTGCCCTTGGTGTCCATCTTGACGAGTTCACCGCGGCGGTTGCCGATGGCCTGCATGACGGCGCCTTCGAACTGTTTCGGGACGTCGATGACGAGGTTTTCGATGGGCTCGCACTTGTGGCCGTTGAGTTCCTTGAAGATGACCTTGGGCTTGGAGACCTGGAGCTCGTAGCCTTCGCGGCGCATGTTTTCGATAAGCACGCCGAGGTGGAGCAGGCCGCGACCGCTGACGCGGAGGGAGTCGGCGGAGGAAGTGTCTTCAACGCGGAGGGCGACGTTGGACTGGAGTTCCTTGTAGAGGCGTTCGCGGACGTTGCGGCTGGTGACGAACTTGCCTTCGCGGCCGGCGAACGGGGAGTCGTTGACGCTGAAGATCATGTTCAGGGTGGGTTCGTCGACGTCGATCAACGGGAGCGCTTCGGGCTGGTTGATGTCGGCGATGGTGTCGCCGATGTCGACGTCATCGATGCCGACGACGGCACAGATGTCGCCGGCTTCGGAGTGCTCGGTCTTGGCGCGGCCGAGGCCTTCGAAGAGGTAGAGGTCGACGATCTTGTGTTTTTCGGTTTTGCCGTTGCGCTTGAGGAGGGCGACCTGCTGGTCCTTGTTGATGGTGCCGTTGAAGACGCGGCCGATGCCGATACGGCCGACGTACTCGGAATAGTCGATGTTGGTGATCTGGAGCTGGAGGGGTTTATCGAGGTCGGCAACGGGGCCGCGGATTTTGTTGACGATGGTTTCGAGGAGGGGGCGCATGTCGGTGTTGCCGTCGTTGGGATCGAGACGGGCAAAGCCGGCGCGTCCGGAGGCGTAGATGACGGGAAAGTCGAGCTGGTCGTCGTTGGCTTCGAGCTCGACGAAGAGGTCGAAGATTTCGTTGAGGACTTCGTTGGAGCGGGCGTCGGGGCGGTCGATCTTGTTGATGACGACGATGGGCTTGAGGTGGTAGTGGAAGGCCTTCTTGAGGACGAAGCGGGTCTGGGGCATGGGGCCTTCGAAGGCGTCGACGAGGAGGAGGACGCCGTCGGCCATTTTGAGGACGCGTTCGACTTCGCCGCCGAAGTCGGCGTGGCCGGGGGTGTCGATGATGTTGATTTTGCGGGTGACGCCGGCGGCGTCCTGGTAAGTCATGGCGACGTTTTTGGCGAGGATGGTGATGCCGCGTTCGCGTTCGAGGGCGTTGTTGTCGAGGATGAGGTCGTTGCCGAGCTGCTGGGAGCGGAACATGCCGGACTGGCGGAGCATGGCATCGACGAGGGTGGTTTTGCCGTGGTCGACGTGGGCAATGATGGCGATGTTGCGGAGTTCGTCGCGGCGTTTCTGGTTTGGCATAACGGTCTCTTTACGGGGCCTGAATACGTTCCAAAGAGTGAAATTGGGCAACTTTGGGAAGCCCAGTATTGTAACGGAAGGCGGGGAGGAAGTCATGTGGGCGGAGGGGGAAGTTGGAATCGGGGCGAATGGCTCGGGTGTCGGGGTTCGGGCGTCGGGTTTCGGGGTTGGGGGGGCATGGAACGGCCTTTTTGGTAGCGCCGCACGAAGATGATCAAGTTCGGTTGTCTGGGAACCGCGTTTTTGATAGCGCCAGCCGAAGATGATCAAGTTCCCCGGGACAGCGGTGCGTGGCGGGAGGGGCAGGTTGCCAAGAGGTACAATGCCAGAATGTGTGCGCGCAGTTGGCAATCTTCCCCCTATTCCGATAGGAATTGTAGGGATTCGCGGGTTATTGCGCAGGTTTGGGGCGCAGAATAGCCGACAGGAGCGTCGGCTCCGCTTTTGGGTGGTGCGAGGCATCCGATCCCTCCCCTTGGACTGTTTTCAGTGTACCCAAACAGGATGCGAACTTCAAAAAGATTCTTGTGAATTGAGGGGGAATGTGGGAGCCTGCGTGGTCGAGAGCGGGAGCGCTCGCCATTGGCTCGCGGCTGAACGGGGTTTTGTATGCGGATGCGCGGTTTCTGGTGGATGGGGGTGGTTGTTTTGCTGGGGGGGCATGTGCGGGGGGCGGAGTTGACCGGGACGATCAAGTCGGGGCAGAGGGTGGTGCGGGTGGTGGGGGTGGATCGGGGGAAGGTGGATGTGCTCAAGGTCTCGCAGGAGGACCCGAAGGGCGCGTTCGTTTATGAGGGGCGTTTTGATGCGGGGACTGGGCGGTTTACGGTGCCGGGGGTGGTGGGGGGGCAGCGGTATGATTTGATTGTGTGGACGGAGGATGAGAAAGGGGTGCGGACGCGGTGGGAGGGGGCGGATATGGATTATCACCGCGACATTCGGCCGAGCACCGCGCTGACGGATGCGGATCGGAAGTGGCTTGAGGATTTTGTCACTCAAATGCCGGCGTTTTATGACAAGGCGCGGGTGGTGCACATGGCGGCGGATCATGGGCATGCGACGCTGCTGGTGGAGTTGATGCGGACGCGGGATTTTCATTCGGACAAGGGGGGAGAGGTGATTTACCGGGTGGAGCTTTGGTATTTTGAGAATCTGTTTGGGGGGTGGGCGAAGGATAAGAATACGGAGAGGGTGTTGGTGCGGTGGCGCGGGAAGGGGATGCCGGGGGGGTGGCAGTTTTTGCCGGGGCTTGGGGGAGTGAAGGTGGGGGAGGATCGGGTGGTGGAATTGGCGGGGCGCGCGGAAGAGAAGAACGGCGTGGCGTGGTAAACGGAGAGAAGTATCATCTTGATTGCCAAGAGGATTGGAGAACGGAAATGGATCCAGGGTTCGACATCAGTGACAACGCTATCGCCAATGCGGCTCACAACTTCAGGGAGTTGTGCACGCTGCTCGAGGAAGATTTGGGGAGGCGTCCTACACTGGACGAGCTGTTTGAGCTCCTGCTGTGGGGATTGCGAGAGAGCGGAAGTGATTTGCTCTCCGATGTCGATCCCGGCAGGATCAAAGAAATAAGCTACCGGCTTCGGCCGGCAAGAATTCAGCGCGTTAACCCGGGCGACATCGTGGCGGTGCCGGCGCCGAACGGAAAGTACTATTTTGGGGTGTTTATTACGAAGAATCGATTTGGTCATGCGTTCGGTTTCTACCGCGGAGTGTGGTCACTGAGAGACTTCAAGAAAACCAAGAATATGCGGCCGTGCGGGCATCCGATTTACACGGGGCTGCACGCTTTGTGGGATGGCACATGGCAACTGGTCGGACATAGTCCGGATTGTCTGAAGGACTTTGATCTAGATCCCGAGATTTACCATGCGAAACGGCACCACAAGGACAATGACGCTATCGGGGAGTTCGGCGCTGGCGAGCGAGCAAACAATGACCTGCGACAGCTTGATGCCGATGAGGCGGCTCGCCTTGGGTTGTTGGACGGTTCATATCGACAGGGCTTTCTTGCAACCATGGTGCCGGCGCTGCTTGACAAATGGAACTGTGACGAGCGTCCATAAGGCATGCTTCTGACGACCGAGATTGTCGTCAGAAGCATGGCACCCGTGGTTGGGTTTCCCGCAGGTGGGGGGGACATGGTAGAGTGGCGGGTCTATGAAGAAGATTTATCTTGAGACGTTTGGCTGTCAGATGAATGTGCTGGATTCGGAGCTGGTGGAGAATCAGCTGCGGATGCTGGGGTATTCGTTTACGCCTGCTGTCGATGATGCGGATGTGGTGTTGTACAACACGTGCTCGGTGCGGGAGCGGTCGGAGCAGAAGGTGTGGTCGCGGCTGGGGCGGTTGAAGGATCGGAAGGCGCTGGATCCTTCGTTTGTGATTGGGGTGATCGGGTGCATGGCGGAGCGGGATGGGGTGGGGTTGATGAAGCGGATGCCGCAGGTGGATTTGATGTGCGGGCCGTCGGAATTGGATCAGTTGCCGGCGCTTTTGGAAAATGTGGTGAAGACGGGGAAGCAGCAGCATGCGCTGGCGGGGAATACGGCACGGCGGACGAAGACGTTGGAGCAGGCGGAGGAGGATGGGCTCGAACTTCTGGATTTGTCGCGGAGCTTTTCGCCGACGGAGCAGAAGTTTCAGGCGTATATTCGGATTGTGCGGGGATGTAACAAGTTTTGCACGTATTGCGTGGTGCCGTACACGCGGGGGCCGGAGGTTTCGCGGTCTCCGCAGGCAATTTTGGAGGAGGCGAAGAAGCTCGCCGGTGCGGGGTGCCTGGAGATCACGCTGCTGGGGCAGACGGTGAATCATTATGTGTATGAGGAGGAGGGGCTGAGTGTTTCGACTTCGACGGGGCCGGGGAAGAAGCGGACGACGTTTGCGGAGTTGCTGAAGCTGGTGCATGACGGGGTGCCGGGGTTACCGCGGTTGCGGTTTATCACGAGTTTTCCGGCGGACTTTGGGGATGACATTCTGCATGTGATGGCGGAGTCGCCGCGGATTTGCAGGTATCTGCATATTCCGGCGCAGTCGGGGTCGAACCGGCTGCTGAAGATGATGAACCGGGGGTACACGGTGGAAAGTTACCTGGAGCTGCTGGAGCGGACGCGGCGGATTGTGCCGAACGTGCAGTTGGCGGGGGACATCATTGTGGGGTTCCCGACGGAGAACGATGAGGATTACCAGGCGACGCGGGAGCTGGTGGAGAAGGCCAGGTATAAGAACTGTTTTATTTTCAAATACTCGCCGCGGCCGGGGACGATTGCGATCAAACGGTTTGAGGATGATGTGCCGGAGGAGATCAAGCGGTGGCGGAACAACGATCTGCTGCGGCTGCAGAACAGGGTGTCGATGGAGTTGAACCAGCAGTTGATCGGGCAGGAGGTGGAGGTGCTGGTCGAGGGGGCGAGCGGGTGGGGCGAGCGCGGGGATGGGGAATCGGTGGTGGCGGGGATGCCCGGGGGACAGTCGCATGAGTGTTCGACACATGGCGGGGGGGCTGGGAAGATCGAGTTGGGGCCGGGGCTGGCGAAGGCGATGAAGGTGGGGGAAGGGAACGGGGAGAATGGGGCGCGGCTGGATCGGCACGGGAATCCGTACGTGAAGCCGGGGGTCGCGGCGCGGGAGGTCCCGGCGGAGTGGGTGCAGATGACGGGTCGGACGCAGCACGATCAGATCGTGGTGTTTGACGGGCCGCAGTCGGTGACGGGGAGGATCTTGTCGGTGCGAGTGCGGGAGGCGCATGGGATGACAATATTTGCGGACCTTGTTTCGCCCAATTTACCTACTTTGCCAGAACTCGCGACGACGGGGGCGGAGTAAGGGGAGAAGAGGGGATATTCCCCGAAATCCCCCTGGTGGGATGCAACGTTGGGGGATACAAACCGTTATAAGGGGGAAGGCGCCGCTCAACGGACCGCTGCAGTTGCGAAAATGTTGAGTTGCGTATTCCTTTGCGACAGGGTGTTGGGTAGAGTTGTACCCACTCGGGTCCGAATAACGGATGGCTGTACGGGACAGAGAAAATAGAGCTCGCAGGGCGAGCAGAACCTTCCCACGTGCCACCCAGAAAAGTTCGCAGGAAACGCCGCGTGCACGGATGCATCGGTCGCCCGATGAATCCGAGGGATCGCATGTCACACGGCGGGTGACGATGGCGCCGCTACAGGCGTTGCAAACGTCTTTGTCCTTAAGTGCGGACTACACCCGACCGACGAATTAAGAGAGCGTTATTTGTCCGTGCGTGTGCGCGGATTTTCTTGATGTGCTCACAAGGGATTGTTACACTGCGAAACAGTTGGAGAAAATAGGAACTTTCCCCTCTTTTCGCAGTGCAATAGACTTTGACTGAAACGTGCGTTCGACCGTTCACCCGAAACGGATCCCGTGCCTATGCCGGTTGAATCAGGCCTGCAACTTTATCTGAATCAGATCAATCACGCGCCGCTGCTGACGGCGGAGCGCGAGAAGGATCTGGCCCGGCGGATCATCCGGGAGAACGATCCGGCGGCGCGCGACGAGATGGTGCGGTCGAACCTTCGGCTGGTTGTTAATATCTCGAAGAACTATACGAATCGCGGGCTCTCGCTGCAGGACCTGATCGAAGAGGGGAACATCGGGCTGCTGAAGGCGGTGGAGGGGTTCAATCCAGAGATGAACATCCGGTTTTCCACGTATGCCTCGTGGTGGATCAAGCAGGCGATCAAGCGGGCGTTGATCAACTCGGTGCAGCCGATCCACATTCCGGCGTACATGGTGGAGATGATCGCGAAGTGGAAGCAGGCGATCGCCGAGCTGGAAGATAAATTGGGGCGGGTTCCGAACATGGAGGAACTGGCCCGGCACATGAAGATGTCGATGAAGAAGGTGCGCATCATCCACCGGGCGGTGCGTGCGTTCCATTCGCCGACGCAGGCGCATGTGCGGGAAGAGGACGGGCTGGCGCTGCACGAGATGCTGCACGATGAGAAGACGGCGACGCCGGACGACATTGTGCTGGGGAAGGATGAAGTCCGCACGATTTACATGCTGCTGGGGAAGATTGATCGGCGGGAGGCGGAGATTTTGAAACTGCGGTTCGGGCTCGATGACGGGCAGCCGCTGACGCTGAAGGAAATCGGGGAGAAGGTGGGATTGACGCGGGAGCGGGTGCGGCAGATTGAGAATGAAGCGCTGCGGAAGTTGAATGCGTATTTGTCCTCGGACAAATTGCCGATGCTGCAGCACCTGGGGACGGCGGAGGATGAGGGGGATGATGAATTTTCGGCGCCGGCGACGGTGGCGATGGTTGATGACGACGACGAGTGAGAACTCGGCGACCAGGTGGGGGGATGGAAATTATTTTTGGACGTGAGAAGAGCCGGCGAAATGGTCGCCGGTTTTTTTATTTGGGGAGGAGTTGGCTGAGGAGGGAGATGGCGGGGGTCATGGGGAAGGGTTTTTCGGCGGGGTCGGGGAGATCGTCGCGGAGGGTGGCGAGGTTGATTTGCCAGGGCGAGGGGTCGATGGAGGCGACGAGGGCGGCGGCGCCGTAACCGATGCCGCGGTCGATGTATTTCTGATAATCGCGGCGATGGAGATCGCGGGCGGCACGGGTGCAGAGATCGGCGGCCTGGTCGTTGGTTTGTTCGGCCCAAACGACAATGACGCGGCGGCAGCGTTTGGCGGCGAGGAGGCGGTGGGCGTATTGGAGGGGGCCGGTGACGGTGTCGCGTTCGAACGCGAGGGTTTCGCACGGGCCGTGGATTTGGAAGTGGATGGCGGCGAGGCTGGCGGCGGAGGAGTAGACGCTTCGCGAAAAGTGACGTGGGGAGGCATACTTGCCGTTGTCGGCGAGCATGGATTCGAGGTAGGCGACGGTGGCGTCGATCATGCCCCAGGAGGTTTGGAAGAGGAGGGCGATCTGGTCGGAGGAGATTTTTTCGAGGGCGGCCATGCGGTGGGCTTGATGGATGGCGCGGAGGGCGAGTTGGGTGATGGTGTCGTGGGCGGAAATGGTGGCGGGGTCGAGAAGGTCGAATGGCGGGAGGTGGGGTGCGAGGTCGTGGATGGAGTTGTAGCGATCGGTGACAAGGCCGAGGCCGGCGATGTTGAGGCGGTGGGTGACGGAGATCATGGTTCATCTCCGGGAGAGGTGGAGAGGAGGAGGGCGGTGTTGTTGCCGCCGAAGGCGAAGTTGGTGGAGAGGGCGTTGCGGAGGGGTTTGTGGATGGGGGCGCCGCGGATGATGGGGAGGTCGAGGGCGGGGTCGGGTTCAATGCTGCCGGCGTTGGGCGGGGCGATTTGTTCGCGGAGGGCCTTGGCGCAGAGGATGGCTTCGATGGCGCCGGCGGCGCCGAAGGTGTGGCCGGTGCAGCGCTTGGTGGAGCTGACGAGGGGCGGGGTGTTGCCGAAGACGGCGCGGATGGCGCGGGTTTCCATGGCGTCGTTGTCGCGAGTGCCGGTGCCGTGGGCGTTGAGGTAGTCGATTTGGTTGGGGGTGAGGTTGGCGCGCTGGAGGGCGTCCTGGATGGCGCGGGTGGCTTGCCTGGCTTCGGGGTCGGGCGCGGTGATGTGGTGGGCGTCGCAGGAGAGGCCGAAGCCGCGGATGTAGGCGAGAGGGGTCACGTTGTGGCGTTTTGCGTGTTCGATTGATTCGAGGATGAGGATGCCGGCGCCTTCGCCGACGGTGATGCCGGGGCGGTTGAGGTCGAAGGGGCGGCAGCCGTCGGGGGAGACGACCTTGAGGGAATTGAAGCCGGAGAGGACGACGCGGCAGAGTGCTTCGGAACCGCCGGCGATGGCGAGGTCACATTCGCCGAGGGCGATGGCATCGCAGGCGGCGCCGATGGCCATGGCGCTGCCGACGCAGGTGGTGAGGCAGACGGCGTTGATGCCTTTGCAGTGGATGTTGTGACGGCGACGGAGGAGGGTGGCGACTTCATGGGGTTGGAGGCGGCGGATGAGGTTGACGTCGGCGGTGTCGGGGTTCTGGCGGTACTGGGCGTAGTATTGTTCGTTGATGTCCATGCCGCAGACGGTGGTGGCGAGGAAGAGGCCGACGGGACCGAGGGCGTGGAGGTCGTGCGGGAGTTGTGCGTGGGCGAGGGCTTCGTCGGTGGCGACGCACGCGAGTTGCTGGGTGCGGGAGAGGGCGTTCCAGAGGCGCGGAGGGAGGTCGCGCGGGCGCGGGAGCGTTCCGCAGGCGGCGACTTTGAGCCTGGCGAGGGGGTGGGCGGGGTCGATGTTGGGCCAGGGGGCGAGGGCCTCGCGCGCGGCGAGGATGCCGGACCAGGTGGCGGGGAGGCCGATGCCCTGGGCGGTGACGGTGCCCATGCCGGTGATTGCGATTGGTTGGTCCATTGTGAGTGCCAATGAAAAACCCGGAGCGTTGGCGCCGGGCGAGCGTCATCGTTCGGAATGCCCTACGGGCATTTGCTGGCAGGATGCCCGCGTTACGGTTTGATGCCGTATTGTTCGAGGGTGGCGGGGAGGATTTTGATGGATTCAATTTTGGGTTTGGGGCCGGAGACGGTGCCGTTGTTGTCGGAGGTCGGGGTTTTGGCGATTTCGTCGACGACTTCCATGCCGTCGATGACGTCGCCGAAGGCGGTGTAGCTGCCGTCGAGGGAGGGGCTGGCGGCGTGCATGATGAAGAACTGGGATCCGGCGGAGTTGGGGTCGGAGGCGCGGGCCATGGAGAGGACGCCGCGTTCGTGTTTCTTTTCGGAGAACTCGGGCATGATCTGGTAGCCGGGGCCGCCGCTGCCGGCGCGGTCGGGGATGTTTCCGGTGGAATCGCCGCCCTGGATCATGAAGCCGGCGATGATGCGGTGGAAGACGGTGCCGTCGTAAAAGCCCTGCTTGGAGAGGGTGATGAAATTGTCGTCGGTGTGGGGAGCGACGTCGTAAGCGAATTTGGCCTTGATGACGCCTTTCTCCGTTTCGATGGCGGCGTATTCGAGGGGGACGATATGCGCGACGGTGGGAGTGAATTCGGCGAGGACGCGCTTGCGGTCGGTTTCGGACATGGAATTGAGCTGGTCCTGTGCGGCGGCGAGGTCCTTTTTGCCGCGGCCGGGGTTGTACAGTTCTTCGATGACGAGCGGCTGGGCGTCTTTCCACGCCAGGATATAGGTGCCGCCCTGTTTGATCTGGGGATAAAAGGCGGCGAGGTTGACGGAGTTGTCTTCGCCCATTTTGACCGGGAGGGGCGCGGCGGTTGCGTCGAGCTTTTCGCCGCTGAAGGTGTAGAGGGTGAACCTGGGGGCGCCGTGGTCGTCGATGACCTCGGAGGGGGCGACGGAGGAAAACCACTGCTCCACCTTGGTCGCGCGGAGGCCGAGCTTCTCGAGCGCCTGCTTGCCTTCCTCGCCGCGGGGCTGCTCGAACTTGACGAGGATGGGCTCGTCGGGCTTGGCGTAATACTTGACGGGCACAATCACGGCCGCGTGAAGAGAAACGCCGGTCACGCAGACGGCCAACACACCTGCGAAGCACTTCATCATGGTTCTCGTCCTCGATTCAAAACCGTGTGGATTCTACCGGCGCCGCCGCGAAGCGCCCAACGTCGGATGCCCGCAGGTCGCTGTGCCGATTCCGATTGACTCCTCCGCGGCGCGGGTCCATCATCTCGGCATGGAAACACCCGAACAAGTCTTCCGCAATTTTCTGCGGCAGCGGCATCTGAAATTCACGAATGAGCGGCTCGCGATCCTCACGGCCATCCAGAAATTCAACCGGCCGTTCGAAGCGGAGGAGTTGCTGCTGACGTTGCGCGAAGCCGATTCGCGCACGTCGAAGGCGACAATTTATCGCACGATCAAGCATCTGCTGGATGCGGGGTTGCTCAAGCAGGTGCATTTCGGGGTGGGAGGCTCGGGGAAGCAGGCGCATTACGATTTTGTGTCGCCGGCGGATGCGCACGATCATTTGTTGGATCTGGATACGGGGAAGATCATTCCGTTTTCGTCGGAGCTGGTGATCAAGCTGCGGGAGCAGATTGCCAAGAAGATGGGGTTCCAGGCGATTTCGCACCGGTTTCAGATTATTGCGCGGAAGAATTCGGAAGGGGGCGCGGGGAGCGGCGGATGAGGCAGGGGGCGTGGTGGCGTGGTGGCGTGGTGGCGGGGCGGGTTAAATGAGCCACGAAAGACACTAAAGACACGAAATCGGT
>JBQCGD010000190.1:0-15141 GCA_051955985.1 Phycisphaerae bacterium
CGCTGCCAACGCCCGCCGCGCCGACCAGCGCCGCCGCCACCACGAACAAAAGGCCGCCGCCATGTCCCCATCCACCGCCCCTCCCCCCTCCGAACCCGCCGCCCTCGAACCCCACCTCGACACCGCCCTCCTCTCCCTCGCCCCCGCCGACCGCACCGCCCTCCTCCTCCGCTTCTACAACAACAATTCCTTCCCCGACATCGCGCAAGCATTGAACACCACCGAAGACGCCGCCAAAAAACGCGTCTCCCGCGCCCTCGAAAAACTCCGCAAACGTTTCGCCAAAAACCACCTCACCCTCGCCGGCCCCCGGCGGGGCCCCCGGCGGGCGGCAGACGCCGGGGCGCGGGGGGCGCCCGGGGGGGGGGGCCCCGCGGGGGGCCGGCCCGGGGGAGGGGGACATGGCGGCGGCCTTTTGTTCGTGGTGGCGGCGGCGCTGGTCGGCGCGGCGGGCGTTGGCAGCGCAGAAGCGGGTGGTTTGGAGGAGCCAGGCGGGGAGGAGTTCGGGGGAGCGGATTTTGTGGGCGTGGCGGGCGAGGAGGAGGAAGACGGCCTGGGTGATGTCTTCGGCGAGGTGGGCGGGGGCCTGGCGTTTGGCAGTTGAGTAGATGAGGGGGGTGTAGCGGTCGGCGAGTTGGCGGAAGGCTTCGGCGCTATTTGGGCCGGGGGTGAGGTAGGTGGTGAGGAGGTCTTTGTCGGTGGTCATGGCGGGAAGGAGGTGTGCGGTGGTTTGGAAAGGGGACAGGGATTGTTCACAGAGTACACAGATTTTTGGGCATTACGAGTTGGTTTGCGGGAGTGCCTGCTCGTCAAGACGTTTTTGGGAAGTGGCGGTCCCCCCCCCCCCCGCCTCCCCACTCCCCGGCCCCCCCCCGCCGGACGATCTGCGTGCTGTGGGGGTGGCCGTTACCGGGTTTGGTTGAGGAGGGAGCGGATGGTGGATTTCATTTCGATGTAGCCGGTGTTGTTGTAGCCGAAGCGAGAGTGAGGAGGGTGGGGATGTAGAGGAAAGTTGGCGCGATGCGCGGGCGCAGGCGAGGCGCCTGGGGTAGGCGGATGGCTTGCGGGCTGTGGGGGGCTTTGCGCCCCTGCGGGCTGACGGGATGCGGGGTTGGGGTTATGCGGATTTCAGGTGAAACTCGCGCCGAAAGCGCGTCGATCTTCGATCGACGGCTAAACATTCGGGGGAGGAGAATGGTTGAAATCCGGATTAGACGGCGTGGGAGAGTTCGGGTTCGGGGAGGTTGAATTCGTGGAGGACGGAGGGGCGGAGTTCGCCGGTGTGGATCCAGTGTTCGGCGAGGGGTTTAAGGAGGAGGAAGTCTTCGGCGGCGATGGCGGCGGGGCGGAGTCCGGTGTGGAACCAGAAGGAGAGGCCGGAGAGGAAGGTGGCGTAGGCGCGGTCGCCGAAGCGGTGGGCCATGATCTGGTCGCGGGTGTGTGCGAAGGCTTGCTGGAAGGACATGTGGTGGAGGGAATCGACGTAGAGCTGGTTCCGAACGGGGTCGGATTTGAGGGTAAACATGGCTTTTTCCTCAAACAGGCAAGAAATGAATTACTGCTCACTCAGGGAGTTGTGGACGGATAGGTGGGGGACCGATCGTTTTTATTTTGAAATATTTTTTTCTTTTGCGCGGGGGGGTTTTCTGGGGTCTGGGGTCTGGGGTCTGGGGTCTGGGGTCTGGGGGCTGGGGGCTGGGGGCTGGGGGCTGGGGGTTGGGGGCTGGGGTCGGTATTTTGCTTGCGGGGCGCTTTTGGGGTGCGTTTGGCCTAGGATGAGGCTTTTTACGTCGGCACGGTATGGAGCGGTTTATGAAGTCGTCGGTGGAGAAAATTCGGGCGCGGTTTGACGGGGATGTGGAGCGGTTCAGCAATTTGGAGACGGGGCAGACGGCGACGATGGATGCGGCGCTGTGCCTGGAGCTGGTGACGGCGGCGGCGGCGGCGGTGACGCCGGGGGCGAGGGATTTGCTGGATATTGGGTGCGGGGCGGGGAATTACACGTTGAAGATGCTGCAGCGGGTGCCGGGGATGAACTGCACGCTGGTGGATTTGTCGAAGCCGATGCTGGATCGGGCGGTGGAGCGGGTGGCGGCGGCGGGCGGGCGGAATGTGCGGGCGATGCAGGGGGATATGCGGGAGATTGATATGGGGAAGGGGTGTTATGACATCGTGCTGGCGGCGGCGACGTTGCATCATTTGCGGACGGATGCGGAGTGGCGGGGGGTGGTGGGGGCGATTTTTGCGGCGTTGCGGCCGGGGGGGTCGTTCTGGGTGTTTGACATGGTGGAGCAGGTGGATGGGGCGGTGCCTGGGATGATGTGGGCGCGGTATGGGGCGTATTTGTCGGGGTTGAAGGGGGGCGGTGAGGCGGGGGCGAAGTATCGGGAGGGGGTGTTTGCGTACATTGAGGAGGAGGATACGCCGCGGTCGTTGCCGTACCAGATGGAGCGGATGCGGGAGGCGGGGTTTGAGGGGGTGGATGTGTTGCATAAGAATGGGCCGTTTGCGGCGTTTGGGGGGTGTAAGAGGGGGTGAGGGTGGGGGGAGGGGAGGAATGGGCTGGGCGCGGCGGGGCTGTGGGACGGGGTCTGGGGACTGGGGACTGGGGTCTGTGTTGGTGGGGGCTCCGGTAGATGTTGTCACTGTCGGGAGAAATCGCGGGGCGGGGTGCGGGTTTGGAGGGGATGGGGGGTTTGGGGTCCGGGAATAGGGGGCAGGGTGGTGTTGATACGCGAGGGCGAAGGAGGAGATTCTCCAGATTTCCCATCTGAACTCATGGGGCGGAAATGCCGAAGGAGAGGGAGTAGGGCGAGTTTTGTCTGCGGGAACGCGGCGTTGAGGCAAGGCGTTGTAGCAGAGCGGGGCTCGTCTTTTGGCAAGGATCCAGGGCAGAAGAGCGGTAGTGTTGTGCTGAGCTGGAGGCAGACCGGCGTGGCACGATGCGGAAAGTCGGCAGTTATGACAGACATCAACACCCCCCCCACGAACAAGAATGCCGGTACACCGGGAGATCTGGTTTCGCTGGAAGAGCTTGGGCAGGAGGCCGCGGGTCCGGCGACGCCGCAGGATTCGATATTGAATGCAGCGCATGAATTTGAGGCGCAGCTGGAGCAGATGTCGGCGTGGAAGCACCAGTTGGCGCAGCAGATGGAGGTGATGCGGCGGGACGGGATCAAGCTGCTGGAGCGGCAGAAATCGCTGGCGTTGGAAAAGAAGAAGTTGGGGGAGGAGCGGGAGGGGTTGACGAAGGAACGGCAGCATGTGGAGGGGTTGCAGCGGGAATTGGCGGAGGGGATGAAGTCGCTGCGGGCGAAGGAGGAGGAGCTGGCGGGTGCGCGGGCGGAATTGCAGAAGCTGGAGGGGGAGCGGGCACGGTGGGAGGAGGAGATGCGGCGGGCACAGGGGACGGCGCAGGAACTGGAACAGAAGAAGGGGGAGATTGCGGGGGCGATTGCGGCGGCGGAGGCGCGGCTGCAGGAAGTGCAGGGGTTGCTGGGGCAGCGGGACGAGTTGCAGGGGCAGGTGAACGCGGCGCGGGAGGCGCTGGCGGGGATCGAGCAGGAGCGCGGTGCGGCGGAAGGGAAACTGCATGAGTTGTCGCTGGCGCAGGCGGAGCTGCAGGCGAAGGAGAAGTCGCTGGCGGCGCAGGAAGCGCGGCTGCTGGAGCAGGATGTGCAGTTGCGGAGCTCGCTGGAGCAGATGGAGGGGCAGCGGCGGGAACTGGCGGAGGCGCAGCGGGCGGTTCTGCATGAGCGGGAGGGATTGGGGCAGCAGCAGGCGGCGCGGGCGGCGGAACTGGAAGCGCGGGAGCGGGAGCTGGCAGCGCGGGAACAGGCGGCGGGGCAGGCGGCTGCGGAGCTGGCAGCGCGCGAGGAGCAGTTGCGCGGGGCGAAGGAAGCGATTGAGCAGCAGCAGGCGCAGCTTGCGGCGCAGCAGGAGCAGGTGGTTCAGCAGCAGCGGGAGCTGGTGCAGAAGAAGATCGGGGTGGAGGAGGAGCTGCAGGCGCGGCTGGAGGCGGCGGAGAAATCGAAGAAACAGATGGAGGAGGAGCGGGGGACGCTGATTAAACAGCGGAAAGAGCTGGAGAAGAAGCTCGACGAGATGGAGCAGGAGCTGAGCGGGCAGCTGGAGGCGCTGGCGAAGCAGACGAAGCGGATGACGGAGCGGCGGGCGGACCTGGACCAGCGGACGGAGGAGCTGGAGAAGGAATACGCGCAGCGGCTGGAGCGGGAGACCAATGCGCTGCGGGAGGAGCTGGCGGCGAAGGAAAAGGCGTACGAGAAGAAGATCGAGTTCCTGCAGCAGCAGATGGAAGAGAGCCAGGCGGGGGCGAAGGACGTGCAGGGGCGGGAAGCGGCATTCCGCGGGCAGCTGGATGCGGCGGCGGAGAAGATTGCGGCGGGGCAGAAGGAACTGCAGCGGTTGTCGGCGGAGCTGGAGGTGGTGAACCGGGACCGTGCGGCGCAGGGGCAGCTTTTGAAGGAGCAGGTGCGGCGTTACGAGATGGACCTGGCGGAGTGGCAGAAGAAGATTGAAGCGGCGGCAGCGCAGGGGAGCCAGGCGGCGGGCGCGGCGTCGGAGGAAGTGGGGGCGATGAAGCAGGCGCTGGCGGAAGCGCGGTCGGAGCTGGAGCAGGCGCGGGCGCGGCTTTCGGAAGCGGAAGCGCAGAAGCGGGCGTGGGAAGAGAAGGCGGGGAGTGCGGGGGCGAGCGGGGCGGAGGTGGCGGAGTTGAAGGGGCAGGTTGAGATGCTGGAGAAGCAGCGTCTGGACCTGGCGGGGCAGATTTTCACGGTCCAGGATGCAATGCGGCGTCAATCGGAAGACGCGATGCTCGCCAGGAATGTGATGGAGAGCGAGTTGATCGAACTGCGCCGCCGGCATGCGGCGCTGGAGGCCGAAAGGAACGCATGGCAGTCTCAAGCACCCATTTCCCATCCGCGGACGGCGGAGTCGCAGAGCGGGCTGACGCCGGAGGAGGCGGAGCGCGCGGAGCAGATGATTCTGGCGTCGCGGGAGAAGCTGCTGCAGCAGGCGCGGGCCCTCCGCGCGCAGAAGCGGCAGTCGCGTGAGAGCGCGGCGTCGCTGGAGCAGAATCGTCAGGAGATCGCGCAGCAACGGGAGCAGTTGCGTTCGCGGAAAGAGAACCTGGAACAAGTGAAACGGCTTCTGGAGAAGCAGGAGATGGTCATGGCGCGGAAACTCGCCGACCACAATGCCCTGAAGACAGTGGCAGCGGTCGGCATCTTCGTGATCATGGTCCTGGGCAGCACGTTTATCGGTGTGTACAAATTTGCGAATCCGACGTACCGGTCGGAGGCGGTCATCCAGTTGGCGCCGGCACAAGGCATGTCGGGCGCCCCGTTGCAGTCCTGGATGGCGCGGCAGATGGAGTTCATGCGGTCAGAGGATGTGACGTTTGCGGCGTGGAAGGTTCTGCGTTCGCCGGAGGAGCACTACGCGATGCACGATGTGCGCGAGGAGTGGCTCAATTCGCTGATGAAGAACCTGGTGATGCAGATCGATCCGACGACCAAGACGCTGACGTTGCGGTACTCGGGTCCGAGCGCCGAGGGCGTGAGCCAGGTCTGCAACGCGCTGGCGACGGCGTACATCAATCCGGCGACACGGGAAGGCGCCCGTCCGGAGACGAAGGAGCTGGGCGTCGGGGCATCGCTGGCGGCGCCGGCGACGACACCGGCGTTCCCGGCGGAAGACAACCGGATGACGCTGAGTTTGAGCGTAGTGGCGGTGGTGCTGTTTGTGAGCCTGCTGCTGGTGATCGTGTTCCGGCACTATGTCGCAAGGCAGTTGCGGGAGATCGACCAGATGGCGGATGAGCAGGACCTGGAGGACATCCAGGCGGAGATGCCGGCGGATGCGAGTCCGGCTTGACCCGTTGATCTCTCCGCATTTCCATAAAAATTCCTTGTTCAGTCAAACGGCTCAGAAACCTCGACTTGTGAGTTCGCTGATCCTCGAAAGCCCCTCCCGGGCATCGCACCATCTTTTACACGCTCGGTCTCCACGAATTGGAAGAGTACCGTAGCACCAGGAATCTTAACTCAATCGATGGCGGCGCGTATGGCCGGATTACCTCTGTTGTCGCGGCTGATTTGAAGGCGGGCGGGGTACCACGCGTACGTATGAAAGATGAATTGCAGCTATTTCGCTCCAAGTGACATCAGTTTGCAGACCTCCAGCGGATTTTTGCGTGCGAATCATTTTATGGTAACCTTCTCCCCGCCGCCCCCAAATCGGAAGCGGCGCGGGAATCACGTAAACAATCTTGGAGAGGGAATGGCAAACCGGTCGGCGAACAACGTGGATGTCACGACTGCAAGCAAAAAGCGTAACGCGTGGGCTCCTTATTACGCGCAGGCCGAGTCGAAGATGGAGGGGCTGTGGCAGGCACTGATCTGGCCAATGATTCAAAACGCTGATTTCTCTGTCACCATGGACTTTGCCTGCGGCCATGGTCGCAATTCTGCAAAGCTCGTTGAGCACGCTAAACAATTGCTCTGTGTCGATGTGAATCCCGAAGCAATCCGCAAATGCAAGGAGCGCTTCGCAGGTAAGCCGGGGGTGAACTGCATTCTCAATGACGGGGCCACATTGTCGGCGATTGATGATGGTGCGGTAACGTTCATCTATTCCTTTGACTCTGTTGTGCACTTCGAGATCGATCTGGTCCGGACGTATATGGTGGAGTTCAAGCGAGTGATGCGGCCGGGGGCGACCGCCTTTATTCATCATTCCAACGTGGGCAGCGGGACGTATGGGACCAATGTACACGGGCGGAGCGGGGTGAGCGCCGAGAGTTTCAAGCAGGCGTGCGAAAGCGTTGGCTTAGTCTGCGACAAGCAGAGGATATTGGACTGGGGTCCGAACAAGAAATTGGATTGTATTACGCAGTTTCGCAAGCCCTGACGCAGGCCAGCGTCCGAGTGATTCTTCGTGTTGCACATACCTGGGATGACACTATGAATCGTCAGGCGCTGCGAGAACAACTGGATGCGAACGTTCATCCGGTACGGTGGGTGGTGTTTTTGCTGCTGCTAGTGATGGTCCGGGGGCTGTTTGTGCTGAGCGTGAAACCGGCGTTCGAGGGGTGGGATGAGTACCAGCATCTGGCTTATATTGATTTTCTGGATGCACACGGGCACATGCCGCGCATTGGAGATTCTGTTGATGCAAGCTTCGTGGCGGCGGTTGTGAAGTATCCGGAACCACCGTTGGGCGGTGCGGCGCTACGGGCGTCGGGAGGGGTGGATTACACGCAGTTCTGGCATGGCGCAACGCCAGAACGCACGCCGGGGGCACGGGTGGCGTTGTATGAAGCCCAGCATCCACCGGGCTACTACTGGTGCATGATCCCGATTTATCGCGCGATGGGAGGGCGGCGGAATCTCGTGGCGATTGCGTACGTCCTGGATGGGATCAATCTGCTGGTGACCGTGGCGGCAGCGGCGGTGTTTTGTGCGGTGATTTATTGGTTGTTTGAGGGGAAGAGTGCCTGGAGGTGGGGGGCGGCCCTGTTGGCGGTGCATCCGCTCTTCCTGCTGACGGGGGTGCGGGTGGCGAATGACGCGGCGTCCATGCTGATGGCGGCGGTGGCGTTGTTGCTGACGGTGTTCCTGATGCAGCAGATGCGCGGGGCGGCGGCTTGGAGGTGGTGGGTGCCGGCGGGATTGGGGGCATCGCTGGGCCTGGCGATGTGGACGAAGCAGACGGTGCTGGCGTTGTTGCCAGTGGTGGCTATTGTGGCGTGCGTCAGCGGGTGGGGGAAAACGGCGTTGCGGCGGCGATTGGGGGTGATGGGGCTGATCGCCGGCTTGTTTCTCGTGACTGGCGGGGTGGTGCTGGGATGGAACGTGCAGCAGTACCATGCGTTGGTGCCTCTTTATGAAGCCGCGCATTTTGCAGGTCCGCGCCCGGGCATAAGCAGTTACGTGGCAGCGGTGATAGGTATTACGTGGTGGCGGGAACTCTGGCGGTGGTGGCTCGGGGATTCGATCTGGGTGGGTGGATGGAGCTACTTCCTGGCGATGCCGTGGTTGCAGCCTTTGCTGTTTGAGCCCGGGATGCTGGTGGGATTGGCAGGGGCGATGTGGTGCGCGGTCCGGCGAGTGGAAGTCCGACGAAATGTATGGCTGGCGGTGGGGGTTTGCGGGTGCTTCACGTTAGCACTGGCTGTGCACGCGGTGCAAACGAAGGTTTATAAGGGGACGGTGATGACGACACCATGGTATGCGGTGGCGGCTTGGCCGATGGAGTTGTTCCTGGTGGCATTGGGGCTGCGGTGTTTGCCGCGGATATGGGGGAAGGTGGTGATGGCGGTGGTGATGGGGGCGTGTGTGTGGCAGGAGTGGCATGGGACGTTGTACACGATGGTGAAGGGGTATGCGGGCGGAGTCGGAGGGGAATGGGTGTCGCTGGGGCGAGTGGCGCGGTTGCACGGTGGCGTGGTCGGTCCGCAGGCGGTGGTGGGGCTGGCTGTCTTGCAGCTTCTTATGGGGTCGGTTCTTATCGTGACAATTGCGGCGACGGGGGAGGGGCCTTCGGGTTAACGGCGTTTCCCTTGCCACGCGCGAGGAAATGGAGCCAGATATTGTTCCTGGCCTCCGCTTTCTTCGTCATCTTCCTCGGCCGGCTGGACCGTCGCACGGTGTGCTGCAGTCCGGCAGAATCCCTGCTGTTCCAATAGCAGATTGGGGGAGCTAGGGAGACCGCCAATGCCGTACCCACCTTGGCGGTCCCTCATTTGGCCCCCCTCCCCCCGCCGGTAAATGGCCACGAAAGACGCGAAAGACACGAAAGTGGCTTTTACGGGTTTGGAGGGGTTCTGGGTGGGCGGGAGATTTGGTGCAAAAGCGTGAACAGGACGTACCCCTCCGGGTGCGTCCTGCTTTTTTGGGTCGGGTGATGGGGGGCGGCGTCAGTGCATGAGGAGGGTGACGATGCCGGCGAGGAGGGCGGGAAGGAAGACGACGCCGAGGACGATGGCACCGGCAATCCAGAGGTTGCCGGCTTTTGCGGGATGGGGAGGGGTGTTGGGGGTGTTGAGGAAGGCGTCAGGCTGGGTCACAAATCACCTATAGGAAGGCATGCCCGGATCAGGGGAGAGACAATGCCAGTTCCTTGCGAGTGGTTGCCGTTGACTGGCATGGATCTGGCTGGGAACCGTTCCCTGGAGCACGTTTCACTTCGCCTCGCACGGTCATGAAACGTACCACCGATTTGGCGTGTAGCAAGGAGAAGTTTGGGAAAATGCGCGGCGATTTTGCTTCGCAAACAGGGGTTAAGCGTTGCGCTTGCAGGGGTTTAAGAGTTATTGAATAAATTTGATGTGTGGCGCTGGGGGGCAGAGAGATCCACGATTGCGAATTGAGGGGGATTTCGCGAGCGGTCTGCCTCAAGGGGATGCCGATAAACCGTCGATATTCCATGTGGCTGTATCTCTGTGCGGGATGGCGTCATGAGCGCAACGACAACAGTTGGACCGGTTTCGGGCATCGACTACGCGGCATTGATCACGGGGTTGACGGCCGTGGACCAGGTGGGGATCACGGCGATCACCAACCGGCTGTCGAAGTTGAACACGCAGGACACGGCGCTGACGACGCTGAACACGCTGGTGACGGGGTTGAAGATTTCGTCGGCAAGCTTTTTGTCGTCGGCGATTTTCCGGGCGACGCAGACGAACAGCGCGAATCCGGGGGTGCTGACGGCGACGGGGGGCATCGGGTCGCCGACGGGGAATTATTCGTTTTCGGTGCAGCGGCTGGCGTCGGCGAGCCAGCAGGTGACGCAGGGGTTTGCGGACTCGACGACGGCGTTGAACCTGTCGGGGACGTTCACGGTGCAATCGGGGGGCGGGCTGCTGGATGATGCCCTGAGCCTGACGAAATTGAACGGGGGGAACGGGGTGGCGCGCGGGTCGATCCGGATCACGGACGGGTCGGGGGCTTCGACGCTGGTGGACCTGTCGAGCGCGGTGGATGTGAATGACGTGGTTTCGGCGATCAACTCGGCTTCGGGCGTGAGCGTGACGGCGAAGATCGACGGGGATCACCTGGCGCTCACGGACACCTCGGGCGGCGCGGGGGCGCTGAAGGTGGCGAACACGGGGGGTTCGACGACGGCGGCGGACCTGGGGCTCACCGGCACCTCATCGGGCGGGGTGCTGACGGGGACATCGCTGACGAAGATCAATGCGTCGACGAGTTTGAACTCGCTGAATGACGGGAACGGGGTGCGGGCGATCGGGGGCGTGGACTTTACGGTGACCGGGGCGGGCGGGCCGTTCAGCGTGTCGCTGAATGGGGCGAAGACGATCGGGGATGTGATCAAGGACATCAATACGGCGGGATCGCCGGCCGGGGTGACGGCGGCGGTATCGGCGGACGGGAACGGGATCACGCTGACGGATTCGGGGGGCGGGCCGATCTCGGTGACGGCGAGCGGGTCGTCGCTAGCGGCTTATGACTTGGGGCTGCTGGGGAGCAGTGCGGGCGGGACGCTGACGGGGGACCGGATCACGTCGCAGTTGAGCGGGCCGCTGCTGAAGGATTTGAACGGCGGGAACCAGGGGGCGGGTTCGACGTTGCCGACGTTCGGGACGATCACGGTGGCGGGGACGACGGTGGATTTGACGAACGCGCGCAGCCTGCAGGACGTGATCAACGGGATCAACGGTGCGAACACGGGGGTGACGGCGGCGGTGAACAGCTACGGGACGGGAATCACGCTTTCGAGCAGCGGAAGCGGGACCTTCAGCGTGGCGGACGGGACGGGGAACCTGGCGAGTTTCCTGCACATTGCGGGGACGAGCTCGACGACGGCGACGGGGTCGCAGATCACGTCGGGGAACCTGCGCTTGCGGTACATTTCGAACAACACGCTGCTGTCTTCGCTGAACGCGGGGGCGGGCGTGACGGCGGGGAAGATCCTGGTGAGCGACGGGACGAACTCGCAGACGGTGGACCTGACGGGGAAGAACATCACGTCGATCGGGGATGTGATCGACCAGATCAACAAGTCGGGGCTGCAGGTGAAGGCGTCGATCAATTCGACGGGGGACGGGATCCTGCTGACGCAGACGGGCGGGACGGGGACGGCGAGCGTCTCGGAGGTGAACGGGGGGAACACGGCGTCGCAACTGGGGATCCTGGGGACGTTCAAGAGCGGGAAGCTGGACGGGACGTTTCAGAAGACGGTGACGGTTTCGACGACGGACACGTTGAGCGACATTGCGACGAAGATCAATGACCTGGGGATCGGGGCGGCGGCGTCGGTGATCAACGACGGGTCGGCGGGGACGCCGTACCGGCTGTCGATTTCGAGCAAGAATTCAGGGCAGGCGGGGCGGATCGTGTTTGACGGGTCGGGGGCGGGGCTGGAGACGACGTCGCTGGTGAAGGGTCAGGACGCGGTGGTGTTGTACGGCGGGAGCTCGAACGGGACGGGCGGTCTGCTGACGACGAGTTCGAAGAACTCGATTTCGGGGCTGATTCCGAGCCTGACGCTGAACCTGACGGGGGTGGGGACGACGACGGTGTCGGTGACGAACGACACGAGCAAGATCACGACGGCGGTGCAGGGGTTTGTGGACAGCTACAACAAGGTGGTGCAGAACATCGCGGACGCGACGAAGTTCGACCAGAACAACCCGGCGAACAACGGGGTGCTGTTCGGGAATTCGACGGTGCAGCAGGTGCAGGAGGCGCTGGGGGCGTTCGTGAACCAGTCGTATTCCGGGTATGGATCGATCACGAGCCTGGCGGACGTGGGGATCACGGTGGGGCAGGACGGGACGCTGTCGCTGGACACGGACAAACTGAGCACGGTGCTGGCGACGAATCCGACGGATATTCAGAAGCTGTTCACGACGAACGTGGCGGCGACGGCGGGTGGGGCGACATCGATCACGTCGGCGACGGCGCTTTCGACGCTGGGCGGGGGGAGTTCGTTCCCGGCGGGCAACATCACGCTGACGGACGACAAGGGGGTGGCGCACAACATTGACCTGTCGAGCGCGACGACGATCGGGGATGTGCTGTCGGCGATCAACAATTTGAGCAACAGCACGGGGATCACGGCGTCGATCAACGGGACGACGCTGGGGGGGATCGTGCTGACGGACACAAGCAACGGGACGCTGACGCCGAGCATCAGCGACGTGGGGACGGGGACGACGGCGTCGTTCCTGCATTTGAAGGGGAATTTTTCGAACGGGACGCTGGACGGGGAGTTTCCGCCGACGCTGCCGACATCGGCGGTGAAGGGGATCGGGGCGACCTTGAGCGACCTGGTGACGCGGTTCAGCGATGCGCACACGGGCATTTTGTTCGATGCGTCGTCGGCATTGCAGGCGCAGGAACTGCAGTTGACGAAGCAGCAGGACGCGTTGTCGACGCTGCTGGCGTCGAAGAAGCAGCTTTTGCTGACGCAGTTCGCGAATTTAGAGAGCACGATTGCGGGGCTGCAGGCGCAGGGGACGGCGATTTCGAGCCTTGCGAACTCGACGAGCACATCGTCGGGTTCGAAGAAGTAGGAATAAAATTCACGCGAATGGGAGTAAACCCGCGGCGGGTTGATTCCCGATAGATGAAGTGTCAGCAGTTCGTCGGTTCAGGGAAGGCACATGGCAGTACCGAGTCAGGAATACCTGAAGACCAAGGTGATGACGGCGTCGCCGGAGATGTTGACGCTGATGTTGTGGGACGGTGCGATTCGGTTTGCCGAGCAGGCGAAGGAAGCGATCCGGAAGAAGGAGATTGAGGGGAGCTTCAAGGCGCTGGTGCGTTCGCAGAAGATCATCACGGAGCTGAGCACGGCATTGAACCGGAGCGTGAATCCGGATTTGTGCGGGAAGCTGGCGGCGCTTTACAACTTCATTTATCGCCGGCTGGTGGAAGCGAACATTACCAAAGATGAGAAACTGGTGGACGACGCCCTGGAGATCATGCGGCACCAACGGGAGACGTGGGTGATGCTGATGGACAAGCTGGCGAAGGAGAAGGCGGGGGAAGCGCAGCCGATCGTGGCGGCGAATGCGGACGCGGTGGCGAGCGCGGAGGAGGTTCCGGCGGCGACGAGCGCGATGCCGACGAATCTGCCGAAGGTTCCGGCGCCTGCAGCGGCGGCGGGTGCGCCGGCGCGGCGGGGGTATCCGGCGTTTGCGGTGCGGCCGGTGGCGGTGCCGGCGGGGAGCATCAGCGTACAGGGGTGAGGGGCAATCGATTTTCAAAGAGGACAAGAAGCCCGCGTGAAGCGGGCTTTTTTATTTGGCGGTGAGGCGGAGTTCGATGCGGTGGACGGGGTCGGCGGAGAAGCGGTCGAGGGGTGCGGATTCGTTGGGGTGGATGGTGAATTGGAAGTGATGGTTTTTGGGATCGAAGGCGATAGGGTCGGCGGTGGCGCCGGTGAGGGCGATTTGCGGGGGGTTGTCGGCGAAGCCGTGGAGGGTGATGGCTGATTCGCCGGGGGCGGCGACGAGGGAGGCGAGGAGGAGGTGGTCGTCGGCCTTGAGTTCGGAGAGGCGTTGCTGGCCGGTGGAGACGAAGAGGTTTTCGTCGCCGGCGAAGGCGATGCCGTTTTTCTGAACGGGGAAGAGCTGGTAGAAGGCGGCGGATTTTTCGGGGAGGGAGGCGGTGAAAGTGTCGGCGGGTTGGAGGAGCGTGGCGGTGTGGGTGGCGGGTTCGTAGAGGTAAACGGGGGTGGTGGCGCCGAGGGACTTGGGGGTGAAGGAGACGGTGTGCGCATCGGATTCGCGGGGGTAGGCGAAGGCGTAGAGGGTTTTGCCGGCGTCGTGGGCGGTATAGGTGGTGGCGAGGAGGGGTTGGTGCTTGTTGGAAGCGTCGGCGAGGATGGAGGCGTCGGTGGGGAGGATGGGGGCGTCGGGTTTGACGATGACGCCGTCGGGGCGGACGGCGTGGAGGAGGTTGTCGCGGTTTTCCTTGCCGATTTCATCGCCAATGCCGACGGGTCCGGCGGAGAGGGTGGCGAGGAGGAGGTTGTCGGGTTCGGTGCTGCGGAAGACATCGACCCAGGGCCATTTGCCGACGGCATGGGCGAGGAGGGAGGTGTAGAGGAAGTTGTTGTATTTTTTGGGTTCGAAGCGGTCGTCGGAGACGCGGAGGGTGGTGACGTTGGGGTACTTGGCGGATTGGAGGAAGAAGCGTGCGGGGGCCATGCAGTACTGGATGGAGAGGCCGTGGGATTGGCAGGCTTTGGCCATGTTGTCGGCGAACTGGTTGGCGGCGTCGGGGGTGGACTGGAGTTCGGGGGAGTAGTCGTAGATGAAGTTGAGCCAGTCCTGTTCGTAGCAGATGACGCCGGCGGATTGGAGGTAGGTGGCGATGTCGTTCCAGAATTTGGGGTCGGTGGGGGCGACGCCGGAGATTTTGTACTTGGCGTGGTAGGGGCTGTCGAGGTCGATCCAGCGGGCGTGGACGACGAGGGGGAGGTCGAGTTGTTTTTGCCAGGCGGCGAGGCCGTGGGGGAAGAGGTCGGGGTGGGCGGTGTATTCGAGGGTTCCGCCGTAGCGGTTCCAGGAGGATTCGGGGAGCCTGGGGTTCTTGGTTTGGCCGCGTTTGCCTTTGAAGTCGGTGAGGGATTTGGGGTACCACCAACTGTCGAGCTGGAGGTAATGGAGGGGGATGTGCTTGTCGCGGTAGTGGTCGGCGAGGGCTTCGAGGGTGGGGGTGTAGCCTTTTTGCAGGTCGTAGTTGTAGTAGTAGAAAGCGCCGTTGTCGGTCCAGTAGCCGAGGTAGCGGAGGAGGGGGTCGGCTTCGTTGGTGGGGCGTGGGGCGTGGAGGTGTGCGGAGAGGGCGTTGCCCCAGGCGAGGAGGGTGTTCTGGATGCCGGAGCCGAGGGTGAGGAGGGTTTGGTGGGAGAAGTTGGCGGGGAGGTTGTGGAGGTTGAGGTTGAGGTCGCTGGCGAGGGAGCCGCCCATTTCGAGGGTGCCGTGCATGCGGGCGATGAGGAAGTTGGAGGCGGGGGAGAGGACGGCGGTGTTGGCGTTGTTGTCGAAGAGGATGTAGGGGGTGGCGGTTTCGTGGAGGGAGAAGGCGGGGTCGGCGAAGTGGGTGGCGTAGAAGCTCAAGGGGTGGAGTTTGGGGGGGAGGCTGTTGAAGT
>JBQCGD010000191.1:0-19379 GCA_051955985.1 Phycisphaerae bacterium
ACGCTTCCTCGCCAAATTCGAAATCGACTTCTAACCAATCCCCCCCTCCCACCAACAACCCGCCGTCTCAGCGCGTACCCGCGCTGACACATACCCCAGACCCCATTCCCCAGCCCCCCCCGGCCGCGCATAAAAAAGGGCGGCACAAACTCGCACCGCCCTCTCATTCCAATCACACCGATCAATACTTCCGCGAAGCAATCAACTCCGGCGTCACCTGCGCCTGGTCAAATACCCCCTCCTTCGAATAAATCACCTTCGGCACCGTCTCCCCCTTCGCCACCTTCTCCGCCGCATCAAACAGCGCCGGCCCCAGCAGCGGGTTGCATTCCACCGTGCAGTTCAAATCCCCCTTCTGCATCGCATTGAACGCATCCTTGATCCCGTCGATCGACACAATAATGATGTCCTTCCCCGGCTGCTTCCCCGCATCCTTGATCGCCTGGATCGCCCCCAGCGCCATGTCGTCATTGTGCGAGAACACCGCCGTGATGTTCTTCCCCTCCGGCTGCTTCAACATCGTTTCCATCACTTCCTTCCCCTTCGCCCGCGTGAAGTCCCCCGACTGCTCCAGCACCACCTTCATCCCCGGATGATCCGCAATCACCTTCTCAAAACCTTTCTTCCGGTCGATCATCGGCGCCGACCCGATCGTCCCGTCCAATTCCGCAATCACCGCCTTCCCACCCGTCTTCTCCGCCAGCCACTTCCCCGCCTTCTCCCCTTCCTCTTCAAAGTTCGACCCGATAAAGCACGTATACAGATCATCCGGCGACGACACCCGCCGGTCCGAAATGATCACCGGAATCCCCGCATCCTTTGCATCGTTCAGGATCGGCGTCCACCCGTCCGTCACGATCGGCGAAAACATGATCACATCCACGTGCTGCGCGATGAACGAAGAAATCGCCTTCTTCTGATTGTCCGGCTGCCCCTGCGAATCCACAAACCGCAGATCAATCCCACGCTGCTTCGCCGTCTCCTGGATCGACTGCGTGTTCGCCGTGCGCCATCCCGATTCCGCACCGGTCTGCGCAAACCCCACCACCAGCGGCTTCGAGCTCGCTTTTGTCGTCGCCCCGCCGCCCGATGACGAACTCGTCGAATCATTATTTCCACACGCCCACAGCATCGCCGGCATCAACACCGCAACCGCAATCCGCGCAACAATCGATCGTCTCATGTACCTCTCCTAAAATTCCCATCAACTCAACAAAAAATCGTTGTCTCTGTGCCCTCTGTGCTCTCTGTGTCCTCTATCGTGATATGCCTTCGTGGTCCTTCGTCTCTTCGTCTCTTCGTCTCTTCGTGTTTCCGTCGCTCAAGCCGCCGACCCATGCGCAATCTTCTCCATAATCCCCGCCTCCGAAATCTGCTCCCCCGTCAGCTCCCCAACCTTCTGCCGATCCCGCAGCACCACCACCCGCTGGCTGCTGCGCGCCACTTCCTCAAGCTCTGACGAGATAAGAATGATCGACATCCCCTTCTGCCGCAACTCCTCGATCGCCTTGGCAATCTCGAATTTCGCCCCCACATCAATCCCGCGCGTCGGCTCGTCCAATATCAGCAGCCGCGGATTCGCCGCCAGCCACCGCGCCAGGATCGCCTTCTGCTGGTTTCCCCCCGACAAAAATTTGATCGGCGTCTCCGCATCCGCCGTCTTGATCTGCAGTGCCCGGATGAATTCGTCCGTGATCTTCCGCTGCTCCGCCGCCGAAATCTTCCGCCACCACCCGCGCCGCGTCTGCAGCACCAGCATGATGTTCTCACGCACCGAAAGGTCCGGCACAATTCCCGACACCTTCCGATCCTCCGGACAAAAACCCAGCCCCATCTCAATCGCCTTCCGCGGCCCGTTCCCCTTCACCTCCCGCCCCCCAATCTCCAACGTCCCCGAATCCGCCCGATCCACCCCGAACAGCAGTCGCACCAGCTCCGTCCTCCCCGACCCCAAAAGCCCCGCCAACCCCAGCACCTCCCCGCTCCTCACAGTCATATCCGTCGGCTGCAGCGACCCGCGCCGCCCCAGCCCCTTCGCCACCAGGAACTCCTCGCTCCCGCTCCCCGTCTGCGCCCGGTGCCCCGCATTGATCGCCCGCACCTGCTCCACATCCTTCCCCATCATCCGCCCGATCAACTCAAGCCGTGGCAACGCCGCAGTGTCATAACTCCCCACCCACTTCCCATTCCGCAGCACCGTGATGCGATCCGTCACCGCATACACCTGCTCCATGAAGTGCGTCACAAACACGATCCCCATCCCCTCTCCCGCCAGCCGCTTCATGATCGCAAAAAGCTGCTTCACCTCGTTGTCGTCCAGCGACGAAGTCGGTTCATCCAGGATCAGCACCTTCGCCTTCACATCCACCGCCCGCGCAATGGCAATCATCTGCTGGATCGCAATCGAGTACGTCCGTATCGGCCGCGTCACATCAAACGAGAGACCCAGCCGCTCCAGCGCCCGCTTCGCCCCCGCCCTCATTGCACGCCAGTTGATCATCCCCGCAATCTTCGGCTCCCGCCCCAGGAACAAATTCTCCGCCACCGACAGTTCCGGAATCAGGTTCACCTCCTGGTAAACCGTCGAAATCCCCTTCCGCTGCGCATCCATCGGCGAAGAGGCCTTGAACGCCTCCCCGTTCAAATGCACCGTCCCCGCATCCCGTGCATACACCCCCGTCAGCACCTTGATCAGCGTCGATTTCCCCGCCCCGTTCTCCCCCATCAGCGCATGAATCTCCCCCGCGCGCAATTCAAAATACACCCCATCCAGCGCATTCACTCCCTTGAACTGTTTCGTAAATCCGCGAATTGTCAAAAGAGGCGAATCTGCCACGTCTGCTTCCACCGACTAAACAAAAAATTCACCCGTTGCCGGGCCCGAAATGAGAAACGCCCGCAGTATATCTTCTACTGCAAGAAGAATAAATAAATTTTGTTAACAAATTGCATCCCACCGCGTCCTCACGGTAAATTAGAACTCCCACTTTCTCCCAGGAGCCCCTGCAATCGCCATGACCACCGCCGCACCTCCGCCATCTCCAACCCTCTCCTACACCACCCCCGCTCCTCCCGCGCGCCGCCAGCTCCCCATCTTCTTCTGGGCCCTCGTCGCCCTCGCACTCCTCCTCGCCTACAACGCCCTCTTCACCCCCTCCATGTTCAAAATCCACATCACCGACGGCCGCCTCTACGGCTCCATGATCGACGTCCTCCACCGCGCCACACCCGTCGTCCTCCTCTCCCTCGGCATGACCTTCGTCATCGCCACCGGCGGCATCGACCTCTCCGTCGGCTCCATCATGGCCATGTCCGCGGGTCTCTCCGCCCTCCTCCTCACCGCCAACGACGTCGTCACCGGCAACCCCATCACCCCCCACTCCGCATTCCTCGCCACTCTCTCCGGCCTCGCCATTGGACTCCTCGCGGGCATCTGGAACGGCGCTCTCGTCTCCTTCCTCCGCGTTCAACCCATCATCGCCACCCTCATCCTCATGATCGCCGGCCGCGGCATCGCACAGCTCATTACCCACGGCCAGATCCCCACCTTCCACTCCCGCCCCTTCGAATTCCTCTCCAACGGCACCTTCCTCTGGCTTCCCTTTACCATCACCATCGCCGTCGCCATGACCGCCATCGCCGCACTCTTCACCCGACGCACCGCCCTCGGCCTCTTCCTCGAATCCATCGGCAACAACGCAAAAGCCGCCGACATCGCCGGCATCCCCACCCGCTTCGTCACCCTCATGGCCTACGCCTTCACCGGCCTCTGCGCCGGTATCGCCGGCGTCCTCGCCGCCTCCGACATCCGCGCCGGCGACGTCATGAAGACCGGCATCAACATCGAACTCGACGCCATCGTCGCCGTCGCCATCGGCGGAACCTCCCTCATCGGCGGTCGCTTCTCCATCACCGGCTCCATCCTCGGCGCCATCACCATGCAGCTCCTCAAAACCACCATCATCGCCAGCAACGTCTCCCCCTACTACAACCTCGTCATCGAAGCCGCCGTCGTCGTCCTCATCTGCCTCCTCCAATCCCCCAAAACCCGCAGCACCCTGAAACGCCTCCTCAAAAAACGCTCAACCGCATAAAAGAGTCGCAAAAGCACATACCCCAGACCCCAGTCCCCAGACCCCCTCGAGGCCCGCAACACACATGCAAACCCGCGTCCTCAACATCGCCCGCAACCCCGTCTTCTCCACCGCCGTCGTCTGCCTCCTCCTTTACCTCATCGCCGGCTTCACCAGCGAACACTTCTTCTCCACCCGCGTCGCCGTCAACCTCCTCCAGGACAACGCCTATCTCGGCATCGTCGCCGTCGGTGTCACCTTCGTCATCCTCACCGGCGGCATTGACCTCTCCGTCGGCGCCGTCATCGGCTGGACCACCATCACCGTTGCCTCCCTCATCACCACCCACCACTGGAATCCCTGGACCGCCATGCTCCTCGTCCTCGCCGTCACCACCATCAACGGCGGCATCCTCGGCGCTCTCATCCACTGCTTCGAGATCCCTCCCTTCCTCCTCACCCTCGGTGCTCTCTTCCTCTACCGCGGCTGGGCACTCCTCGTCAGCATGGAATCCGACACCGGCACCATCCCCATCGACAACCCCGCCTTCAACAAACTCTCCGACACCTTCTTCTATCTCCCCGGACACATCCCCCTCCACCTCGGCATCTTCGTCCTCCTCGCCTGCGTCGCCGTCGCCGCCTTCGTCTCCCGCTTTACCGCCTACGGCCGCTCCCTCTACGCCATCGGCGGCTCCGAAAATTCCGCCCTCCTCATGGGCCTCCCCGTCGCCCGAAACAAAATCCTCGTCTACGCCATCTCCGGCTTCTTCGCAGGACTCGCCGGCATCGTCGCCACCACCCGCGCTGCCGCCGGTGACGCCCTCGCCGCCAACGGCCTCGAACTCGATGCCATCGCCGTCGCCGTCGTCGGCGGCACTCTCCTCTCCGGCGGCGTCGGCGGCGTCGTCGGCACCCTCATCGGCCTCCTCATCTTCGCCATCATTCAAACCCTCGTCTCCTTCCACAACTTCAACGCCGCTTGGACCCGCATCGCCATCGGTGCACTCCTCCTCGCCTTCATCCTCCTCCAAAAACTCATCTCCCTCAGCAAACGCACCGACTGAACACCATTGAATCATTCAGCCATCGGGTCGTTGATTCATTGTCACGCCCCTCTCTCACAATGACCCGATGACTCAATTCCTCTACCTCCCCGCTTTCTCCCTTTTTTGACAAAATTAAAAAATTCGCCCCGCAATAACTTGCCCAATCCCCACTTATTCTTACGATCGGGACAAAGTGGTCCCTCCCTGGCGGAAGCCGGACCTCCGATCCCAAAAACCGCCCCCCATCTTCGAAACGAGGTACTACCATGCGAAAATCCTCCCTTCTCATCGCCTCCGCCCTCCTCCTCGCCACTCTCTCCCCCCGCGCCCGCGCCGCCGACGACCACTCCTCCTGGAACTTCCTCTTCGGCAACCAGCCCTCCGCCAACGGCGCCCTCCAGGTCACCCCCGAAACCACCTACGAAAATGCCCGCGGCTTCGGCTTCGAACCCGGCGCCACTGTGAACGCCAAAGACAACTTCGCCATCTCCGACAAACCCTTCTACTTCTCCGCTCAAGTCCCCGAAGGCAACTACAAAGTCACCCTCACCCTCGGCAACCCCGACGCCCCCGCCGACATCACCGTCAAAGCCGAACTCCGCCGCCTCATGCTCGAAGCCGTCCACACCGATCCCGGCAAGCCCGTCACCCGCTCCTTCATCGTCAACATCCGCACCCCCCAAATCTCCACCGGCGGCCAAGTCCACCTCAAACCCCGCGAAAAAACCTCCGAAGTCCACGACTGGGACGACAAGCTCACCCTCGAATTCGACGGCAAAAACCCCGGCGTCTCCTCCATCCAGATCGAAAAAACCGACGTCCCCACCGTCTACATCCTCGGCGACTCCACCGTCTGCGACCAGCCCACCGAACCCTACGCCTCCTGGGGCCAGATGATCACCCGCTTTTTCAAACCCGACATCGCCGTCTCCAACCAGGCCGAGTCCGGCGAATCCCTCCGCAGTTCCAAAGGCGCCCACCGCTTCGACAAGGTCCTCTCCACCATCAAACCCGGCGACTTCCTCCTCATCCAGTACGGCCACAACGACATGAAGGAAAAGGGCGGCAAAAAAGCCATGGACGAAGGCTACATCGACATCTACAAAAAACTCATCGAAGACGCCAAGGCCAAAGGCGCCTCCCCCGTCGTCATCACCGCCGTCAGCCGCGAATCCTGGGGCAGAACCGACCCCACCCACATCGAAAACTCCTTTATCAATGACAACGGCAACTACATCCAGGCCGCCAAAGACGTCGCCAAGGACGAAAACGTCCCCATGATCGACCTCAACGACTACTCCAAAACCCTCTACGAAGCCATCGGCCCCGAACACTCCCAGGAACTCTTCGCCAACCAGCGAGAACGCACCCATCACGGCAACTACGGCGCCTACGAAATCGCCAAATGCATCGTCCACGGCATCGAACAAAACAAACTCGATCTCGCCAGGCACATCTCCGACGACTGGCAGCACTTCGACCCCGCCAAACCCGACCCCATCGCCACCTTCGACGTCCCCCCCAGCCCCGCCATCGACAACACCAAACCCCTCGGCAACTAAGTGGAGCCGACGCCCTCGTCGGCTAATCTCGTTCATCCACCCACAACCGCCCCGATCCCTCCAAAAACAAACGAGGAAACCAATGACCCTTAAAAACACCCTCCTCACCGCCGCCCTCACCCTCGCCTGCCTCTCCACCTCCGCCCTCGCCGACATCAACCAACTCCAGCACGACTTCCTCTCCCCGCCCGACAACGCCCGTCCCATGGTCCGCTGGTGGTGGTTCGGCCCCGCCGTCACCGAACAAGGCATCGACCGCGAACTCGCCGCCATGAAAGCCGGCGGCTTCGGCGGCGTCGAAGTCCAACCCACATACCCCCTCACCACCGGCGACAACCCCAAAATCCTCAAATTCATGTCCCCCGAATTCCTCCACATGCTCGGTTACGCCTCTGCCAAAGCCAAAGCCCTCGGACTCCGCATGGACCTCACCCTCGGCTCCGGCTGGCCCTACGGCGGCCCCATGTTCTCCCCCGACGAAGGCGCAGGCCGCATCGAATCCCAAACCGTCGAAATCAAACCCGGCGAATCCTCCATCCCCTTCCCCAAGCTCCGCCCCGGCTACTCCGTCATCGCCGCCTTCGCCGGCAACGCTCCCGAAGAATCCACCGGCCGTCGCCGGGGCCCCGACCCTAAGGCTGACGTCTCCTCCCTCAAACCCCTCCAACTCACCCAAGACGCCGCCACACTCCCCCCCAACACCACCGCCAAAGCCGTCACCTTCTTCATCGCCGGCCGCACCGGAATGAAAGTCAAACGCCCCGCCGACGGCGCCGAAGGCCTCGTCATCGACCACCTCTCCTCCCAGGTCGTCGACAAGTTCATCCACGACATCGCCGAACCCGAAATCAAAGCCTGCGGCGACAATCCCCCCTACGCCGTCTTCTGCGACTCCCTCGAAGTCGGCGGCGAAAATTGGACCAGCAACTTCCTCGACGAATTCAAGAAACGCCGCGGCTACGACCTCACCCCACACCTCCCCGCCCTCATCGGCACCGTCGGCGACAACACCGACGCCATCCGCTACGACTTCGGCCGCACCGTCACCGAACTCTACAACCAAAACTTCAACGACCACTTCACCGCGCTCGCCCACAAATACCACTCCCGCTTCCGCATCCAGGACTACGGCTGCCCCCCCGCCGGCCTCCTCTCCTACGCCCACACCGACCTCCCCGAAGGCGAGCTCCAATCCAAATTCGACTTCCACGACTTCCGCGCCACCCGCTACGCCGCCTCCGCCTCCCACCTCATGAACGTCCCCGTTACCTCCGCCGAAACCTTCACCTGGCTCCACACCGCACCCTTCCGCGCCATCCCCGTCGACTTCAAAGGCGAAGTCAACATCCACTTCATCGACGGCATCAACCAGATCATCTGCCACGGCTGGCCCTACACCCCCGACACCCTCCCCTACCCCGGCGCCAGCTTCTACGCCGCCAGCGTCGTCGACGACAAAAACCCCTGGTTCACAACCGGCATGCCCGCCGTCACCGGCTACATCCAACGCACCAGCGCCATCCTCCGCGAAGGCGCCCCCGCCAACGACATCGCCCTCTACCTCCCCGACGCCGACGTCTGGGCCAAAGCCACCACCTCCTTCAGCTCCCTCAACTCCGCCTTCACCGAACAATCCAAACTCCTCGCCACCCTCATGGACGCCGGCTACAACGCCGACGGCTTCGACGACGGCATGCTCGCCGCCAAAAATCCCACCGCCGACAATGCCTCCCTCAACTTCGGCGACATGCACTACAAAATCGTCCTCCTCCCCGCCATCACCCACATGCCCCTCGACACCGCCCGAAAACTCGAAGCCTTCGCCCAATCCGGCGGCACCGTCATCGCCCTCAAAATCCCCACCGTCGTCCCCGGACTCAACGCCACCGACGCCGATCAAAAACAACTCGCCACCCTCATGTCCCACATCTTCGCCCCCAACGCCAAATCCACCGTCCTCCAAAACGAATCCGACCTCCCCGCCGCCCTCCACAAAGCCCTCCCCCCCGACTGCCAAACCAACAACCACGAAATCGCCGCCGTCCACCGCCACACCGACGACGCCGAACTCTACTTCCTCGCCAACAACTCCAACGAACCCCAGAAATGCCACGCCACCTTCCGCGTCGACAACAATCTCCACCCCGAAGACTGGAACCCCACCACCTCCCACATCTCCGCCCTCAAATCCAACGACAACTCCCTCGACCTCACCCTCCCCCCCTACGGCTCCACCATCATCGCCTGGACCCACCGCACCCTCCCCGCCACCACCCAAACCGCCGCCCCCGCCAACACCAGCATCGACCTCTCCTCCAACTGGTCCGTCACCTTCCACCCACTCCCCAACGGCGACGCCAAAACGATCTCCATGCCCTCGCTCACCGACTGGACCAAACTCGACGGCCTCAAAAATTTCTCCGGCACCGCCACCTACGAAAAAACCTTCACCCTCCCCGACAACCTCGCCAACACCTCCCTCACCCTCTCCCTCGGCCCCACCAAATCCGCACCACCCTACCACGGCGGCAACGGCTTCGCCGCCGCCATCTCCCCACCCGTCCTCGACGCCGCCTCCATCACTCTCAACGGCAAAAACATCGGCGCCGTCTGGTGCCCCCCCTACCAGATCGACCTCACCGGCAACCTCAAGCCCGGCCAAAACACCCTCCAGATCGAAGTCGCCAACACCGCTGTCAACTACATCAACAAGGCCGGCTTCCCCAACTACAACCTCAAAGCCATCCGCGCCCAATTCGGCAACCGCTTCGACCCCCAGGGCACCCAACTCTACGCCCAACCCCTCCCCTCCGGCCTCCTCGGCCCCATCCAGATCATCCCCACGCCCTAAGTGGAACCGCCGCCCCCGTCGGCTATTGATCGCCACCGGCCCAGCGCCCCGCACAACACTTGTGCGCACCCCAACGCTTGCGTCGTCGCGAACCGTGCACCAACACATTGCATCCCTCCCCGCCTCCCGCCCCGGCTTCCCTGCCCACAAAACCAAAAAGAAAACCGCGCCCCGAATCTCTCCGAAGCGCGGTCTCTATTTTCTACCCCGGGGCCGCTGCCACAACCCCGGGCACTTCACTGCTCATCTCACCGCGACGCACGACGACGCTTCGTCAGCAGCGCCGCAGCACCGATCCCCAGCGCCATCAGAGTCCCCGGCTCCGGCGTCGCCGCGATCTTCCCGCCGCTCACCGCTGCCACCGTGTCCAGCGCCGCGTTCGGATTCGTCACCCCGAAGTTGTTCAACACGTCCGACAGGTCCGTCAGGTTGATCGTTGCCGCCCCGTCGAAGTTGCCCGACGTCCACTCGCTCGTCGTCACCCCGAAGTTGTTCAGCACCGTCGACAGGTCCGTCAGATCCACCTTCCCATCGGCGTTCGAGTCGCCAAGGATCTCCGGCGCCACCAGCACCGAGTTCGCATCCACCGTCGCCGTCCCGAACGTCGTCTTCTGCAGCACCGCGTTGTCCAGCACCGCGATCCCGTAATTCGACGCCAGCCCCGTGCTGCTGATACCAAACGCGTTCGCCTTGCCGAACGCAATCTGGTCCCGCAGCGTCGCAATCGTCGTCGCCTTCGTCACCGAATCTTCGATGACCGCCTTGTTCCCGTTCAGGTCCCAGTTCGCCGTCCACGCGCCCGTCGCGCCCGCCAGCGAGTAGCTGTTCACCTTGCTCGTCGGGCTCCCCGACGCCAGCTTCAACGCCCCCGTGATCGTCAGCGCGTTCGTCTGCACGCCCGCGGCCGTCAGCCCCGGCGCCGCCTTCGTCCCGCCCGAAACCGTCAGGTTCCCGGCGCCCGAAATCAGCCCCGTCGTGCTCCCCGACCCGCTGAACGTGAGGCTCCCCGCCGCCAGCGCCACCGGTGCAGAGCTCGTCATCTGCCCCGACACCACAAGGGCGCCCGGACCGCTCTTCGTCAACGCCCCGCTCCCGCCCACCGCGCCCGAAAGCGTCAGCGAATCTGCCGCATTCGCCACGCTCACTGTCGTGTTCGACGCCAGCGTCACCGCCGAGGCAATCGTGTGGTTCCCCAGCGTGTTCGTCACCTGCGCACCGCCGCCCGCGCCGTTGTCCAGCACGATCGTCCCGCCCGTCAGCGTGTACGCATTGGCATTGTTCAGGTAAATCTGCCCGACCGTCTTCGTGCCCGTGTTCGTCACCGTCCGCGGCGCCGTGATCACGCTGCCGAAGCTCGCGATCGCGCCCGTCCCGTTCGGCACGCCGCCCGTCCAGTTGCCGGCCGTCTCCCACGCCCCGTCCGCATCCACCGCCCACGCCCCCGCCGTCAGCCCGCCGCTCACCGTCACATACAACGCGTTCGCATCATGCGAGAACACATAGTTCACGCCCGCCGCCGCGTTTGCCACCGAGCTGAAACCCGGATCCACAAACCCGCCGTCGAAGTTCACCAGCTTGTAAGTCCCGTTCACATTGAACGCGCTCGTCGTCCCTGCCTGGTACAGGTCCAACGCCGCACCGCTGTTCGTCAGCGAGCCGCCGCTGATGTCCAGCAGCGATGCGCCCGACCCGTCCACGGCAATGTTCATGTCCAGCGTCGATCCGCTCGCCAGCGTCACGCCGCCGCCCAGCGTCAGCGTCCCGATCGTCGCCCCCGCTCCCGGCGCCAGGTGACCGTTCACCGTCACCGCGCCCGTGATCGAGCCCGTCCCGCCCAGCGTCGCCCCCGACGACACGTTCACCGCGCCCGAACCCGTCGCGCCGGTCGCGTTCGCAAACAGCGTCCCCTGCGTCACGTTCGTCTGCCCGGAGTACCCGTTGTTCGCCGCCGCAAGGGCCAGCGTCCCCGTCCCCGTCTTGTTGATCCCGCCGCCGCCGAAATCCACGAACGGCTGCGCGATCGTCACGTTGAACCCGCCGTCGTTGATCGTCACGTTCCCCGCAAGGGCCACCGTCAACGCCGCAGACGCCGGCATGAAGTTCGCATTGTTCGCCGTCGCCACGATGTTGCCGCTGTTGATCAGCCACAGCGTCGTCGCCGTCGGCGAGCCCCCGCCCGTCTTGCTCCCCGTCATCTCGAACGAGGAACCGCTCACCGTCGAATTCCCCTGCTGCGTCAGCACCAGAGAATTCGCAACCGCGCTGTTGTTCAGGCTGAACCGGTTCGCACCCGCATCCATCACCGCGTTCCCGTCCAGCGTCACGTTCACAGTCCCGTCGTCCGACGAGCTGTTCAACCCGCCAAGGTTGATCCCCTTCCCGCGAATCACCGCGTTGTCCGTCGCCGTCAGGTTCACCACCGAGCTGCTGCTGTTCCGCCCCACCGTCACCGCATTCCCCGTCGCGATCAGCGAGCCGTTCCCGTTGAACACGATCGTGCCGCGCGTCAGCAGCGTGATCCCGCTCCCCACCGTGCTCGGGCCCGTCATGATCAGCGTCGACGTCGCATCCGAGTTGCCCAGGCGATACTGCGTGCTCCCCACCGTGGAGATCGGCCCTGCAAAGGTCGCCGAAGTCCCCGCGGTCTGCAGGTTCGCAAACTCAATGCTCCCGTCGTTCAGCACGATGGAGTTCGGTACCACTACCCCGCTTGCCAGGACCAATGTGCTCCCCGCCGTCGAGGTCAGCGTCACCGTCCCCGTGCCGAACGCGTTGTTCGAACCCACCAGCACCGTCCCGCTGGTCACGCTCGTCCCGCCGCTGTACGTGTTGTTGCCGCTCAGCGACAACCGCCCGGACACCGACGACACCACCGACAGGTTTCCGCCCGTGTTCTGGATCGTCCCGCTGAAGCTCGGGTTCGCCCCGTTGAATGTCAGCGTCGCGTTGCTCCCCGCCAGCATGTTGTCAATCGAACCGGCCCCCGTCGCGTCAAACACCGACACGTTCAGGCCGTTCAAGTCCAATTTCCCGCCCGCCGCAATGTTCACGTTCCCCGCCGCAAGGCCCGTCGTCGATCCATACCGCACGATCCCCGAATTGATGTTCGTCGTCCCCGTATACGTGTTCGCGCCCGACAGCACCAGCACCCCCGTCCCGTTCTGCGTCACCCCGCCCGTCCCCGCAATATTGTTCGCAACCGTCTGCGTCGCCGACGAGTTGAACGACAGGATCCCGTTGTTCACCACCGCCGCCGTCCCCAGAGACCCGGTCTGCGCCCCGCTCCCGATCTGCAGGTTCCCGTTGTTCGTCACGTTCCCCGAAATCGTGTTCGCGCTCCCGGTGATCACCACCGTCCCCGATCCCGCCACGCTCACGTCCGTCGACCCGCTCAACACGCCCGAAAGCGTCAGCGTGTCCGTCGGGTTCGTCGTCGCAAATTCCACCGGCGAATTCATCACGATCGGCGCGCTGATCGTCTGCGGACCCGCAAAATCCTGCACCGTCGCCGTGTTCGACCCGTTGTTCAGGATCAGCGACCCGCCCGAGCCCTGGGCAAGGGTATAGCCCGACGTGCTGTTCAGGCTCACACCCGTCACCGTCCGGTCCCCGTCCAGCGTCACCGTCCGCGGCGCCGTCAGCACCGCCGGGAAAATCGCATCCGTCCCCGACGGAATCCCGCCGTTCCAGTTCGAAGCCGTCCCCCAGCTCCCGTTCGCATCTTTCGCCCAGCCGATCGCTCCCGTCCCGCCCGTGATCGTCAGCGTGATGTCGTGCGCCGTCGACCCCAGCGTGTACGTCACCCCCGGAGCGCCGTTCAGGATCTGCAGCGCGTTGAAATTCCCCGGCACGCTTCCCGCCAGCGCAAACAAATCATAAGTCCCGTTCGTCGTGAACGGGTTCGTCGTCCCTTCCTGGTACAGGTTGATCCCGCCCCCGTTGATGGTCAGCGAACCCGTCAGGTTCACCATCGAGTTCGCCGCCGTGTTGAAATCAAAATCCAGGATCGAACCGCTCGACAGCGTCAGGTTCCCAAGGTGCAGCGTCCCGACATTGTCGTTCCCCGGCGCCAGGTGCGCGCCGCTGTTGATCGTCACGTCCCCCGCCACCGTACCGCTCCCGCCCAGTCCGCCCGCCGTCACCACCACCGGACCCGTCCCCGTCCCCGACCCCGACGTGTTGTTCACAAACAGCGTCCCCGCGTTCACCGTCGTCCCGCCCGTATACGTGTTGTTCCCCGCAAGCGTCAGGTTCCCCCCGCCCGTCTTCACCACCGACCCGCCCCCGCTCAGGGCCCCACTCAGCGTGATATCAAACGGATTCGCCGCACCATCCGCCGACTGGAACGTCGTCGTCCCGCTCGTCAGCGCCATGTTCACCGGCGAAGTCCACGACCCCGTCGCCGCAATCGTCCCTCCCGTCGACGTAAACTTGATGTTCGTCCCCGATCCCACCTGGATGCCCGCCGCTCCCACATTCAACGACGCGCCGTTGCTCATCGTAAAGTTCGCAACGTTCGCCGCCGGCCCGCCGGCGTTCGTCATCTGGATCCCCTGCACCGTCAGCACGCCCCCCGACAAAATGTACGACCCCGAGGTCCCCACCGTGCTCGACCCGATCTGCAGCACCGAATTCGCTGCCGTTACGTTACCCGACTGTTGCGCAAACGTCGTCACACGCGTCGAGGCGCTCCCATTGTCACCGACAATAAAATTCCCCGTGACCGTCAGGTTTGGCGCCGCCATCTGCACGATCCCCGAAGAGTTCCCCGAGCCCACCAGAAAATTGTTCGCGGTGATGTTCCCGCCCAGCAAATGCAGCCCCGGTTTTGTCGGGTCCGTGCTGTTCTGCGACCGCTGGATATTCACATTGCCCAGCGACACGTTCCCCGCTCCGGCATTGACGAAGACATTGTCTCCGTCGTTCTTCATCGTCAGACCGCCGAAGCTCGCGTCTCCATTGATGTTCAGCGTCGCGCTGCCGTTCCCATCCGAACCTGAAAGCGTCACTGTCCCACCCGCCGTCAAATTCGCCCCGCTCGCCACATTCAGGATCGTCCGCCCATACTTCCCCCCGCTCGACGCCCCGCCGATCAAATTCACCGCCCCCGTCGTCGTCAGGTTCGAATTCACGTTCACCGTGAACCCGTCCGTGTTCCCGCTGGTCGTCGACTGCATGTTTACCGTCAACGACTCGATCGTCGCCGCCGGCAGCGGCGCATTCAAATTGATCGTGATCACGCCCCCCGTCGTCCCGTTCACCACCGCGATGTTCGCCGCGTCGTCCAGGATCGTCGCATCCCCGCCCGGATATCCCGCCGTGTTCCCCGGCCCCGACCCGATCGCCCAGTTCGTATTCACCGCCCAATCCGCCGTCGTGTTCCCCGTCAGGGCCGACCAGTTATACGTCGTCGTGGCGCCCTGGCTCGAACCGAGCCCCGCCATCATCGCCGCCCCCGCCACCGCCGCCAGCATGCACCCACGCTTGCTGCGAACCGCCGGAGCAACCTTCTTCATCATGGAATCAATACGCATGGTTTTCTCCTCCTCGAATTGATTGAACTGGACGCGTAACGGTTGCACCGCGCGCCGAACCCTGAATATGTTTCCCGCGCTGAACACACCGCATGCGCCGCCGGGAGATCGCCGCCTCGCTCCGCCCGAACCGCCGCTTCCACGACCGCCCTTGCCCGCAAGTGGCCCTTGTGAGTTGTATCTTCAGACAGAAAACGCGCCGGCCTTCGCCGACGCGCCCCTGTCTCGCAAAATCATTTGTGCTGCGCGGCGTAGTCCAGATCCCACACCGTGTTCTTGAACGTGCTGAAACTCGACGGCGCATCCGACATCTCGCTCACCACCGAGCCCGACGTCGTGTGGAACGAACCGTCCGGATTCTTCTGCACCGGCCTCTTGATCCCGCCACGCACGCCTTCCGCGTGGCCGTCGATGAACACGCAGTTAAATACCGTGCTGTCCGGCTTCTTCACATCGCCATGCGCAATGTACGTCGGACCCCAGATGATGTCCGTCGCCATCACGTCCTCCGGCGGATATTCACCCGTCTTCAAATACTGCTCAACGTACGATGATGAGTTCGGCACCACCGGCATCGCGTGAATCTGGAACTGATACCCCGCACGTGAATCATTGTTGCTCAGGTTCAGCCACGCCCCAGGCGAATCCCACCCGTTGATCGACGAATTCTGCGTCGAACGCGTCAACTGTTCCTGGTACGCAAACGCATTGTTCACCTGCGACGGGCAATAATACGTCCGCGGATCCGTGATCGCTCCAAACTGGTACAACAACCCAAATCCCCATACCCCCCCGTTGTGATATTGATACGTCGCCACAGGCTGATAGCTACCCGTCGGAACCCCGCCACCCGCCGGATACACCGGCAACCCACCCTTCATCGGCGGCAGCCATGTCTGCCACTCCGCTGCATACGCCGCACACCCGCCCCCAATCGCATGCAGATTCGCCGCGCAACGCGTCAGCTTCGCACGCTCCTTTGCACGCCCCAGCGACGGCAGCAATATCGCAATCAACACCGCAATAATCGCCACCACCACCAGCAACTCAATCAGCGTAAACCCACGTTCCTTCGTCTTGCTCACCTCAGAGCCTCCCTAGTTCGCCGGTCTCACCACACGTCCAACAGGCACAATTCCTAACAAACTTCAAGAACTCCGCCGATCAACGCCCGCCGCGTGTCGCAGATTGCACTGCTCACCCGTTGAACGCACACCTCGTTGTTCCCATTCGATTCGGACCCGACGCGGGTCCCACGAGCGGTCCAAAAAACCAAAAATTACGACTGGTTCCGATCAAGCGCCGCCCGGCGAGATCCGATTGATATTCTTTAACATAACGTACAAATCCCCTCAGGCAAGTCCATCTTCCACCACCCTTTACGACAGAAAGTGCTAAGGAAACAACCAAAAATGCACTTTTCTTGCACCGCCCCCTCCGTCACTCCCTCCCGGCCTCCTCCCCCCTCCACTCCCCGCCAGCTTCCCAACAACCACTTTACCAACAACTTGCGACAATTCTCCTCTCAAAAAAATCGCGTCGCCTCACCCGCCCCTCACCCCGCGGTATCATTTCTCACTTGCTGAGACATGCCCGCTTTTTCGCGCCATTATTTTTGCAGATTGTCCAACTTTCTCGTAACGAAATTCCCCGCCCTTCCCTTTGCATACACACCCTCCACGCGCACTTCCTCCCCCCGCTCCCTCCTCCCCATTCCCGGCTTCTTTCTATACTTTTCTTCACCCCCATTTTTTCCTAATTTTCGACATCTCTGCAATATCCCCGCTTAAAACTTTCCACCCCCACTCCTCACAACAACCCCCGCATCCCCTCATGCCGCATGGCCCATCCCCCCGCGCGCACCCACCCTGCCTCCCCCCCTCCCCCACGCGCGTTCTTCGCCATCACCGCAATCGCCGATAACAGCGACCCATTCCCCGGCAGATACGCCGTCAAGTTCGGCCGCTGATACACATGCCCATTCACGTGATAATGATTCTTCTTCGAATCAATCAACAGCGCCCCAAACGCCGCCCCCATCTCCCCCGTCCGCGACCCCGCCATCGACGCCATCCCAAACTCCCACCCCCACGCCCGGTCCCACTGCCACACCCCCATTACCCCCTTCAGCGTCTCCCGCATCACCCCCACATCCACCCCAACCCCCGGCTGCATCCCCAACGCCCCCACAAGCGCCGGATGCTCCCAATTCCACTTCGTATACGTATCCGTCATCCCCTCCTGCATCAAATACCGCCCCTCCAACACCGGCAACGCCGAAAGCCGCGCCAACACATCCGCCCACTTCGCCTCCACCCCCATCCCCAACCGCTTCCTCCACTCCAGCGCCGTCTTCAACCCAAATCGCCAATACGCCAGCTCAAACGTCGGATTCTTCGTCGTCAGCGGATCCGTATTCTCCGACACCGTCTTCATCGGCGGCCCCAGCACATACCGCCCCCCCACCTCCGCCGCATAACTCGCCATGAACTCCGCCGTCTCAAACACGATCTCCCGCCACCGCTCCAGCGTCCCCCGCTCCGGCCTCTCCCGATAACACAACTCCGCGTAATAAATCGGGTGCGGCTGCTGCCAGATCAACAAACATCCCACCGGCGAAGGCGAATCCTTCCCATCAACCCCCACCATCTTCTGCCATCGCACCCCCTTGTACCCCTGCCGCTCCGCCGTCGCCCGCGCAATCGGCATCGTCCGCTCATAAAACCCCAGGCTCCTCTCCAGCAACTCCATCCGCCCCCACCCCGCAACATGCGCCCCATGCCACCACTGCATCTCCAACTGCGACTTCCCCTACCAGCTGTTAAACAACAACCCCGTCTCCGACGGCGGCATGTCCCCCGCACAATGCAACGCCGTGTTGTACTGCGACAACACCACCCGCCGCTCCAACTCCCCCGCCCCACCCTCCGTCGACGCCGACAAATCCACCGCACCCCCTGAATTCCAAAACCGCTCCCAATGCCCCGCACTTTTTTCAAAACACTCCTCCACCCCCGGCACCCCATCCGCCGACCGCTCCGCCGCAAAACACACCACAAACCCCAACTCCTCCCCCTCCCCCGAAAGCACAAATTCATGCTTCCCCGTCCGCTCCCACTTCCCCCGATCCCACCCCACCGTCACCCCATAAGTGTCCGCATCCACCCGCCGCTCAATCCGCGCCACATTCCCCCTCACGACACACTCTGTCTCATGCTTCCCCGGCGAATTCCAGTCCGCCATGCTCACTTTCGTCGTCGGATAAGCGAACGCCACCAAAACCTTCACCGCCCCACTCCGCACCCCCCGCGACTCAATCTTCACCCCCAGCGCATCCACCTCCGGATTCACGCAAGTCCTCACCCTTACCACCTCCCCCCCAAACTCAAACCTGCTCTCGTTCACCCCACTCCACAAATCCAACCGCTGCAAAATCGAAGAAACATCCCCACTCCCCCCTTTCGTCCCATCGGCCTTCGTCAACACCAACCCCACCCGCCCCAGAAACATCCGATGCGGATTCTCCCGCAACCAATTGAACAATTTCACCTGCCCCGTCGAAGAAGTCGCATACCCCACCTGCCGCCCATACACATCATATTCCTTAAACCGATACGCCCCCGGATCCACCCCCGCCTGCTCCGCCGGCACCGTATGCCACGCCCACGTCGCCATCGTGCACAGCGGAAACTCCGTCTCATACCGCTCCGGAAACGTCTGCAACCCCGTCACATCCCCCGTAAAACAAAACCGCCCATTCCCCACCGAAAGCGCCGAGTACGGCTCAATCTGCCTTACCACCGGATCATGCCGCGAAACCACCCCCTTCCGATCAATCCCCCCACCACGACGCCCACCACCACCCGACCCCTTCTGCTCCGAACACCCCACCACCGCCGCCCCAACCGCCACCGCCCCACCCACCAACACCTCACGCCGCGTAATCGCCACACCATTCTCCTCAATCGCACAAAACCCACCAAGCCCACGGCTTCCGCGCCGTGGGGATGATGGACTCTCGCCGCGCACCCAACCCCGCGAAATTCCGAACGCACGCATCCGTCATTCTCATCACGCGGCATGACGTTCCCTCAACGCCCACCACCCCACAAACTTGCACCCCCGCAACCCCAAATCCCCTCCCATCCCATTTTTCAAATCATTCCACCCAAAAATACAAACCAGAATCACCCCCTCCCACCGTTGTATCATCTCCGACAACCCGCACAATAAAGCCGCGAACCAGCGACGCAGTGGGGCGGGGGGGGGCGGGCCGCGGGGGCGCGCGGGGGGCGCGGGGGGGCGGGGGGG
>JBQCGD010000192.1:0-73481 GCA_051955985.1 Phycisphaerae bacterium
TTCGGGCCTTCGACCGATTTCGTTGGGTGTCGGTCCATGGCCTTCCGGCCATGGCTACTGAAAGTCGGCCCATTCGGGCCTAGACTGCCCGGCCCAAAGGCCGGGGCTAAACGGGGACATTATTTTGGTGAAGATCAATAAACGGCAACCCCGGCCGTTTCACCCGTGGAACCCGGGGCAGGTTTAGATCGGCTTGGGGGGAGGGGTTTACCGCAAAAGGAAAATGGGGTCTTGACAATAGTCGTTTAAACAAGTATTATGATGTTCGTACTGGATGCCTCGCGGCTCCCGAAGAAGCGGCGGGCGTTCAGCTGGAAAGAAAGGTCTTTTATGACCACGACTACGACTCAGACGACGGTTCAGAACAGCAGCGGGGCGGCGCCGATTGCGGGGATTCATCATGTGACGGCGATCACGGGGGATGCGCAGGGGAATATTGATTTTTATACGAAGACGCTCGGGCTGCGCTTCGTGAAGGTGACGATCAATTACGACGATCCGGGTTCGTTTCATTTTTATTATGGCGATGGGCTGGGGCGGCCGGGGACCATCATGACTTATTTTGCGTGGCCCGGTGCGCGCCGTGGGACGGCGGGCGTTGGGCAGGTGAGTGAGACGGCGTTTGCGATTCCGGTGGGGTCGGCGGGGTACTGGAAGGAGCGGCTTGCCACGGTGGCCGGCGGTGCGGAGGTTTCGCAGCGGTTTGGGCAGGCGGTGGTGACGTTTACGGATCCGGAAGGGATGCCGTTGGCGCTGGTGGAGGCGGCGCATGCGGGGAATGAGCGGTATGCGTGGCGACATGGCGAGGTGCCGGTGGAGCATGCGATTCGCGGGTTCTTTGGTGTGACGCTGACGGAGCTATCCGAGGCGGCGCCGGCGGGGATACTTGTGGATCAGTTTGGCTACAAGGAGGCCGGGCGCGAAGGGAAGCGCGTGCGCTATGAGGCTGTTGGCGATGCGATTGCGCGGGTCGTGGATGTGGTGGTTGTGCCGCGCGGGCAGGCTCCGGCGATGGGCGGCGGGCAGGTGCATCATGTGGCGTTTCGGACGCCGAGCGATGAGCAGCAGGCGTTGTGGCTGGAGCAGCTCAGGAAGGCGGGTCGGAATGTGTCGCCGGTGATGGATCGGGATTATTTCCACTCGATTTATTTCCGGGAACCGGGCGGCGTGTTGTTTGAGATTGCGACGGATGCGCCGGGGATGACGGTGAACGAGTCCGTTGAAGAATTGGCGACGAAGATTCAGTTGCCGGCGTGGCTGGAGCCGCACCGGGCGCAGGTGGAAGCGGCGTTGCCGAGGATTGAGCTGGCGCGGCGGTATGACGGCGTGGCAGCGGAGGAGGCGGGTGCTTGATTCGGAATTCAGAGTTCAGAATTCAGAATGAGTGCTGGAGACATAAAATGAATACGCTTGGGTTTGAGCATGTGTATGAGGCGGGGGCGGTGCGGGATTCGCGGACGTTGCTGTTGCTGCATGGGACGGGGGGGAATGAGCGGGATTTGCTGGAGGTTGGGCGATCTCTGGATGCGGGTGCGAATCTGCTGAGTCCGCGTGGGAAGGTGCTGGAGCGCGGGATGCCGCGGTTTTTCAGGCGGTTGGCGGAGGGTGTGTTTGATGAGAAGGATTTGATTGCGCGGACGCATGAGCTGGCGGATTTTGTGCAGGCGGCTCGAGAAAAATACGGCTTCGATGCTGAGAAGATTGTTGCCGTGGGATTTTCGAATGGTGCGAACATTGGTGGTGCGTTGATGCTGCTGCGGCCGGAGGTGCTGAGCGCTGCGGCGTTGTGGCGGCCGATGGTTCCGCTGGTGCCGGAGAAAGCGCCGGAGCTCGGCGGGAAGCGATTGCTGTTTACGCATGGCGGGTTCGACACGATGGTGAGCGAGGAGCAGCGACGGGAGTTGTCGCGGATGTTCAAGAGTTACGGAGCGGCGGTGGAGGCGGAGACGTTTCCGACGGGGCACTCGCTGACGACGCAGGACATTCTGATGACGCAGCGGTGGTTGCGGGGAGGGAGTGCCTAGCGTTGGGCTGCTCTGTTCTTGATCGGATTAGCCGACGAGGGCGTCGGCTCCACTGACTGGAAGTGCGCGGCGGGATTTTGCACAATGGCCGGATGCTGAAAGTTTTGAAACGGTCGTTGACGCAATGGCAGCGGTTGCAGGAATCCATTGCTTCCTGCAACCGCTGCCCGCGTTTGCGTGAGCATTGCATTCAGATTGGGGAGGTGAAGCGGGCGGCGTATCGGGGGGAGACGTACTGGGCGCGGCCGGTGCCGAATTTGGGGGATCCTTCGGCGCGGTTACTGATTCTTGGGCTGGCGCCGGGAGCGCATGGGGCGAATCGGACGGGGCGGCTGTTTACGGGGGACAAGTCGGGGGATTTTTTATTTGAGGCGATGCATGCGGAGGGGTTCTGCAACCAGCCGACGTCGGTGCATCGGGAGGATGGGCTGGAGTTGATTGATTGTTTGATCACGGGGGCGGCGCATTGTGCACCGCCGGGGAACAAGCCGACGCCGGAGGAGATTGGGAATTGCCGGTCGTTTCTGGACGCGACGTTTGACGCGATGCCGGCGTTGCGGGAGGGGACGGGCGGGGTGCTGGTGCTGGGGAAGATTGCGTTTGATGCGGCACTGGCGTTTTACAAGCGGCGGGGGTGGGCGGCGGGGGCGGAGGAGAAGCCGGTGTTTGCGCACGGGGCGTTGTATCGGTTCAAGGCCGCGCCGTTTTTATTGTGCACGTATCATCCGTCGCAGCAAAACACGTTTACGGGGAAGCTGACGCAGCCGATGTTGCGGGCGGTTTTTGGGAAGGCGCGTGCGGAAATCGACGAGCAGATGAAGCGTCAGATGCGGCGGTCGTGAATCCAACTGAAGGCGATCGGGGGCTGGGCGGCGAGGCTGGCGCGGATTTCTTCGGCATAGGCGGAATAGCGTTCGGCCTGGCGGCAGAGGTATTCCTGAGCCTTGGCGGCGGGGCCGGAGACGATGCGACCGGCGATGTTCCAGACCTGGACGAGGTGATCAATGATGGCGGCGTAGTCGTGGACGGTATAGACGCCGCTGCGTTGGGCGACGACGGCGAAGTGGTCGAAGAGGTCGGGGTCTTTGCCGTCGTACATGAGGCGGCCGGGCATGGCGATGATGCCGCGGAGCATGCTGCGGAAGGCGAGGATGCCGCCGCTGGGGTCGATTTCCATGACCCGGCGCATCATTTTGGTGTAGAAGGCTTCGTGGCGGGATTCATCGCCGGCGATGCGCTGGCAGATTTTTGCGAGGTAGGTGTCGCCCTGGGCGGCGACCAATTTACCGACGTTGCGGTGGGAGATTTTGGTGGCGCGTTCCTGGAAGGAGGTGTAGATGAGGCCGTTGTAGGGGTCGGGGTAGGCCTTGGGGTTGAAGCCGTTGGCGATGAGGTGGTTGACGGTGACTTCAACGGCACGCATGTTGACGCGGCCGGTGAGGCGGAGGTAGGCGTTGAGGAGGTCGCCGTGGCGGTTTTCCTCGGCGGTCCAGCCGCGGAGCCAGACGGCCCAGGGGGAGGTGTTGTCGCCTTCGTAATCCTGGGCGATGTTGTTGAGGGAGACGGAATAGCTGGGGAGGGCCTCTTCGGTGACCATGTCGCCGACGAGGACGACGAGGAGTTCGTCGGGGATTTCGCGGGAGCGTTGGCGGAAGTCGTCGATTTGTTCGTGCCAGTTTTCGGCGGAGAGGTCGGGGAGGTAATCGGTGGGCTGCCAGGTTTTGTCGACGTCGCCGAGGAAGTTGAGGTTCTCGCCGACGAAGGGCTGCATGCTCCGGAGAATTTCCTGGTGCTCGGAAAAGAGGTGATTGGCCACGGCAATCCTGACGCAAATACAGATATCGCGTCCGGTCCCCACGGGATCAACGCAGCATGCCGAGGGTAGCAGAGCCGGGGGTTGAAAGATAGCTCCAGGCAACGGCGAGGCCGAACGTTTTTCCGCAGCAATGGTTAGCTTTGGCCAGCGACGAATCAGGCATGAAACCCGGGATGGGGAATGAGGGGGGTTTGTCATGTCGGGCGCGGGGTGCTAAGATAATCGTGTTAGTGTTCGTGCGAGTCCAGGTCTGCGACGGTCGTTCACGTCTTCCCACCTCTTCTCAATCGCCCATCTATCTTTTAGGCCGGAATGTCGGTCTCTTTCACCTCGATCTTGAAAGTAAAATGCAGATCGCTGCCCACCCTTTTGGAGAAACAAATGGGCAAGAAATTGTACGTTGGCAACCTTCCCTACAGCGTGGACCAGTCCGCGTTGGAGCAGATGTTTGCCCCCCACGGCACCGTTGAGAGCGCGCAGATCATCACCGATCGCGACAGCGGTCGTTCGAAGGGTTTTGGCTTTGTCGAAATGAGCTCCGATGCTGAAGCGCAGGCTGCGATTGCGGCGCTGAACGGCCAGGACAATGGCGGTCGTCCGCTGACCGTCAACGAAGCGAAGCCCCGTGAAGAACGTCCCCGCAGCTTCGGCGGCGGTGGCGGCGGTGGTTACGGTGGCGGGAACCGCGGCGGCGGCCGTCGCTTCTAAACCGGCAGCCAACAAAAAAGGCCCGCATCGTCCTCACGGATTGATGCGGGCCTTCTGCATTTTTGCAGAGGATTTTTTAGCGCCGACGCCGGCGAATCAGGCCAAGGGCCCCGACCGCGAGCACGCCCAGGGATGCCGGCTCCGGCGCCGCAAGCGAGTTGGTCGCGTAGAGCGAATTTTCTTCGTTCGCCGAAAGGGCATGATCGAAGATGTACATCTCATCGAGCTGACCGGAAAGGATCTGGCCGCCATTGGTTTTGAAGCCGATCTCCATGGTGGACGCGGTGCTGAATCGCAGGGCCGCGTTTCCTGTGACGGTTGTCGTGTACGCCTGCGTGCCGTCGAAGTACATCGTGAAGGTGCCCGAGGTCGTGTCGGAGGCGTTCCACGCCCAGGCGATTTGGTGCCAGGTATCGGGCGAAAGGCTTGCCGAAGGCTCGTAGTGGTTCACGATCGTTGTGCCGTCGGTATTCACAAGATCAGCATACATGTCGTTAACGTTCGTCGAGTTGTTGTAACCGACAAACATGAGGAACGAGTTCTGGGTGGCGGGGCTGGCCCAATCGGTGAGCAATGGGGCGTAAAGCTTGTGCGTGGAGCTGCTCGCCCAGTCGGCCGGGAGTTTCATCCAGGCAGAAACAGTGAAACTCGTTGCCACGGGACCGCCGCTGGTGGATTCCATGCCGCTCACGAGCGGAATCGAGAGATAGCTGCCGTTGGTCGTACCGCTGGTCTCGTTGTTGTTGTTGAACTGCGCGGCGCCGGTATCGGTATAGCCGGTGAACGTCGGCATGCCGGTGGCGGCTTGTGTGATGCTGGTTCCGGTGCCGTTGTTCACAACTGTTGCGGTGTAGCCGTTGCCCGAGTCGTCAGCATATGACAGCACATTCCCGGACCCATCCGTGTTCGGATTATTGAACGACCAGTAAGCAAGCGTGCCGGCACGTGCCGAATTTCCGAGGCACGCTGCCGCGGTCAATGCGGCACCAGCGCAAATCGCCCGGCTATTTCTCCAATGACAAGACATGCATCCTCCTTCAAAACAGAACCCGGGCCAACGCGCCCGTAAAAAACAGTGAGACGTGTATTTGCCCCATCAGACATGCAGCTTTACCCCGTCGACGACGTGGCGAGCTGTTGAATCGGGGTCCGATCTCGGCTCCGATTTCCCCAACTATGACCCGAGGATGGCGAAAAACAAAAAGAAACTTTCTGTTTCACGGGATATTTATTCGCGGTCGCAATTAGTGATCGGTGTAATGTTTTGCAGCAGCATTTGTGTGATTTCCGCGTTCTCTGGCTGCTTTCCGGGACGCCTCGCCTCTGGAATTGCTACAATGAATCGCTCACAATTTTTCATAAATGAGAAGCAATGGGGCGTTCGAAAAAAGTTGTTGTCGCCATGTCCGGAGGAGTGGATTCTTCAGTCGCTGCTGCGCTTTTGCAGAAGCAGGGGTATGACTGCGTCGGCGTGTTCATGCGGCTGGGGAATGATCCGGCGGATTTGACGGATGCGGATGTGGAGCTGATTGCGTGCTCGCCGGAGAAGCGGGCGCAGCATGAGGCGGAGATGAAGAATCCGCAGAAGAAGCCCGCGAAGGCGCATCACCAGGGGTGCTGTTCTTCGAGCGATGCGGCGGATGCGCGGTATGTGGCGGGGCTGCTGGATATTCCGTTTTATGCGTTGAATTTCCAGCATGATTTTGGCGGGATCATTGATTACTTTGTGCGGGAGTACAACCGGGGGCGAACGCCGAACCCTTGCGTGCGGTGCAATGAGTATTTGAAGTTTGGGAAGCTGTCGCGGTATGCGAAGGCGATCGGGGCGGATTATGTGGCAACGGGGCATTATGCGCGGATTGTGCATGGGGAAGATCGGGAACCGCGGTTGATGCGGGGGTTGGATACGAAAAAGGATCAGTCGTACGTGTTGTTCGGGGTGCCGCGGGGGGAGTTGGGGCACATGCTGTTGCCGATTGGGGAGATGGAGAAGGCGGACGTGCGGCGGATGGCGGAGGAGTTGGGATTGCCGGTGTTTAACAAGCCGGACTCGCAGGAGATCTGCTTTGTGCCGGACAATGATTATGCGGGGCTGGTGCAGCGGAAGTCGCCGGAGACGGTGCGGCCTGGCACATTCGTCGACACCGAAGGGAAGACGATTGGGGAGCATGGGGGGCATCAGCGGTTTACGATCGGGCAGCGGAAGGGGATCGGGCTGGCGTTTGGGTATCCGATTTATGTGACGGGGATTGATCCGGAAGCGAACACGGTGACGCTGGGGAAAAAGGAGGATCTGCTGCACCGGTCGCTGGTGGCGCGGGAGGTGAATTGGATTGTGGGCGGGGCGGAGGGGCCGGTGGAGCCGCTGCGGTGCCGGGCGAAGGTGCGGTACAACTCGGAGCCGCTGCCGGCGACGGCGTTGATGACGGCGGCGGATCATCTGGCGGTGCGGTTTGATGAGCCGGTGCTGGCGATTACGCCGGGGCAGGCGGTTGTCTGTTATGATCTGGAGTCAGAGCGGCTCCTTGGCGGGGGCTGGATTGATACCGTGAGCGAGTGAGCGGCGAGTTGCCGGCTGGTGGCATCCGCATGTGAGGGCAGGAGGCGGCGAGCCCGGTGGTTCGTATTACGATTGTTCATCAAGGGGCGCTGGGGGATACGTTTCTGCTGATTCCGCTGTTTCGGTCGTTGCGGCAGCGGTTTGCATCGGCGGGGGGTTCGCAGATCACGGTGGTGACGCGGACGAACCTGGGGCAGATGTTGATGCTGCTGGGGTTTGTCGATGCGCATGCGTCGGCGGATGACCGGGAGCACACGATGTGGTTTGCGGCGCCGGATGGATTGCATCCGAATTCGATGCCGGCGTGGGCGCATTGCGATTTGCTGATTTCGTTTGTTTCCAACGGCAACGATGCGTGGGCGCGGAATGCGAAGATTGCGGTGCAGCCGGGGGCGTCGGGGTATTGGCAGGTGGAGACGCCGTTGCTTTTTGTGGAGCCAAAGCCGCCGGCGGATTTTGTGGGGCATGTGACGGAGTGGCATCGGCGGCAGTTGGAGGCGTTGGATTTGTATGAGCCCCCCCTACCGCTGCCGCGGGTGAATCCGGACGGGGCGATTGTGATTCATCCGGGGTCGGGGAGCGATGCAAAGTGCTGGCCGCGGGAGAAGTTCCTGGGGCTGGCGCGGGCGTTGAAGCGGAATGGGATTATTCCGACATTGATTCTGGGGGAGGCGGAGGAGGATCGCTGGGGGAAGGCGGTGGTGAAGGGGTTGCAGGAGGAGTTTCCGTGGTATCTGCACATGGGGTTGTACGAGCTGGCGGAGCGGCTGGGGCGGGCGCGGTTGTACGTGGGGAATGATTCGGGGGTGTCGCATGCGGCGGGGGCGATGGGGGTGCCGACGATCGTGCTGTTTGGGCCGTCGAACGATCGGCAGTGGATGCCGGTGGGCCCGGGGGTGAAGGTGTTGCGGGCGGAGCCGCCGCATGAGAAGGAGCTGGCGATGCTGGAGGAGGGGGTGGTGCTGGGGGAGATGCTGGCGGAGCTGCGGAAGATTGATTGAGAACGGTCAGAGGATTTTGGTGTAGGCATCGATGAGGGTGTCGACCTGGCCGGCGAGGTGGGTGCAGGCGATGACTTTCTTCGACTTGAGGTCGAGGCGGGCGGTGGTGCGCTGGGCCATCCATTGGTCGAGGTGCTGGCGGATGTTGCGGAGGAGTTTGACGAGTTCGTCGCGATAGGAGACGAGGGCCTGGCGGTTGGTCCAGGTCATCAGGGGGATGCCGGCGCCGCGGTAGACCTTGCCGGCGACTTTGAAGGTGTCGTGGGATGCGTTGAGGACCTGGGGGCCGCGCTTGCAGGCGGTGGTGAAGGCGTTGATGGCTTCGACGGCGAGTTTTTCTTCGGCGAGGAGTTTTTTGGTATCGCCGCCGCGGACGGCGTTGGGGAGGAAGGAAAGCTTGTCCTTGGTGAAGGTGCTGACGGAGGCGGCGTCGAGGGGGGACTTGCCGTTGAAGAGGGTCTTTTCGGCGGCGAGGACGGTTGTGATTTCATCGGTTTCGGTGCCGAGGCGGCGGACGGTGGTGTCATCGACGTCGGGTTCGGCGGCATCGGCTTTGGCAGGGGCAGCTTTGGGGTGGAGCTGGCCGTTCGTGATCTCGTAGGTTTTGTTCCACTTGGAGAGGTAGCGATCGACGGCGGGGGCGAGGGTGTTTTTTTCGATATTGAGGAGGTCTTTTTTGCGGGCGTCCATGAGGGGGGTGACGAAATTGGGGGGGACGACGGCGCCTTTTACTTTCTGCTGGATCATGGCTTCGACGACGTCGGCGGTGTGGGTGGCGACGTGGCCGTGGGTGTTGAGCAGAGCGCCGAAGGCTTTGAGATCGGTGGGTTTGATGTCGAGGAGGGCGCGGCGGGCTTTGGCGGCGTTGATGATGTCGGAGGTGAGGGTGGACTGGAGGATTTTGAAATCGGGATCGTAGGTTTTGAGTTCGGCGGATTGCATTTTGGCGAGGTCGGGCTGTTTGGAGCCGAGGAAGAGGTCGATGACGATTTGCTTGAGGGCGGCGGGATCGGGCATGGGGGGGGCTCCTGCGGTGGTTACGTGTTGTTGGGTGTAACGTAACTTTACGCGACGGGGTGGCAAGTGGGCCGCAGGATTTTTTTGGGGAGGCAATGAAAAAGGACGCCGCTCTTCTGGGGAGCGGCGTCCTGTGGGTATTGCGGTTTCAGAGTTCAGGCCGCCTCGCTCCGCATCGGCGGAAGACGGCCGCCTGAAGGCGGAACTCCGTACTCAGGCGTTGGATTCTTCGGCGGCGGGTTCGGCGGCCTTTTCCTTGCCGGCCTCGGTTTGTTCGCCTTCCTTTTTCTCGCGGACGATCCAGAGCTTGATGTCGGCCTTGAGGTCGGGGGCGAGCTGGATGTGGATGGGGAAGGTGTCGACGCGGCGGAGGGGTTCGTCGAGTTTGACTTCTTCGGGGGTGATGTTGTGGCCCTGCTTCTGGAGTTCTTCGGAGATGTCGCGGCGGGAGACGGAGCCGAAGAGGTGGCCTTCGTCGTTGGCGTTGCGGATGATGGTGATTTCGACGCCTTCGAGCTTGGCGAGGAGGGCTTCCTTGTCGGCGCGGATTTTCTGGAGCTTGGCTTCGTATTCCTTCTTGGCGGCTTCGAGGCGTTTGATGTTGCCTTCGGTGGGCTGGATGGCGAGGCCCTTGGGGAGGAGGAAGTTGCGGGCGAAGCCGTCGGAGACATCGATCACTTCGCCGACGATGCCGGTGCGTTCGATGGTCTGGGTGAGGAGGACTTTCATGATGGCCTTTCAGGCACGCGTCTGGGGTTTGATTGCCTTCGAGGTGTCCTGCAGCGCTTTGTTGAGTCGCGTGCCTGGCGGTGCATTCGCACGGTCGAGGGCGGATTGAGGAAAAGAGCAGAGTTGCTCGGGGTTCGGGTCTCGGGGTTCGGGTTCAGAAGGGGATGTCTTCGTCGCTGAGAGGTGGGGCGTCGTCGGGGGGCATGGCGTCGCCGGCGTCGTAGTTGGGGGCGGGGGCGGGACGCTGTGCGGGGCCTGCGTTGGGGCGGCCGCCCTGGCGATAGGGTTGGTTGCCGGCGGGGCGGGCTTGTTGGCGCGGCCCCCCCCCGCCGCCGCCTTCGCCGCCGTACCCCCCCCCACCACCACCGCCGCCTTCTTCACCACCGTACCCCCCCCCGCCTCCACCTCCGCCGCCGCCGGGTGCGCCCTGGCCGCGATTGAGGAATTGGAAGTTTTCGATGATGACGCGCATTTTGGAGCGTTTGCTTCCGTCCTGGGCTTCCCATTGGTCGAGTTTGAGGCGGCCTTCGACGAAGAGGGGGTCGCCCTTCTTTTTGTACTTGGAGAGGATTTCGGCGGTTTTTCCGAAGCAGGAGCAGTCGACGAAGGTGACTTCCTCTTTTTTGACGCCGTCCTGTCCGGTCCAGGTGCGGTTGACGGCGAGGCTGATGTCGCAGACGGCGGTCTGGTTGGGCATGTATTTGAGTTCGGGGTCTCGGGTGATGTTGCCCATGAGGAGGACTTTGTTGAGATTCGCCATGGGGGCTCCTTTCTTAGTTGAACGGGCACAATGAATCGGAGGGTGCCCGCGATTGGTAGTGGTCAGTGGTCAGTTTGAGCCGGTGATCTTTCTGACCACTGACACCTGACCACTGACCACTCATTTTTAGACCTTGTCGATGGCGGCTTCTTCGGGGATTTCTTCGACATCGGGGGCGGGGCCGCGGCGGTCTTCCCGGGGACCACGGTCGTCACGAGGGCCACGATCACCACCGGGGCCGAAGCCGGCGCGGCGGAAGGAACGGGTGTCGTGTTCTTCGGCGGTGGGCTGCTGGGGCTGCATGGCTTCGATGTCCTTGAGGGCGAGGTGGTCGGCCTTGAGGACGAGGCAGCGGAGGATGTTTTCGGAGAGCTGGACGTCGCGTTCGATGCCGACGACCTTGGGGCCTTCGCACTTGAAGAAGGCGAGGACGTAGACGCCGCGTTTCTGGCCTTCGATTTCGTAGGCGAGGCGGCGTTCATCCCACTTGCGGACGTGGAGGATTTCCGCGTTGGCACGGTGGAGGATGTGCTCGACTTCGCCCTTGGCGGCTTCCCAGGAGCCGGTGGCGTAGGAGGCGTTGAGGAGGAAGAGGGCTTCGTACTGACGGGTATGTGCGGCCATGATGGCACTCCGGTATCGGCCGATGCAGCGAGCGACGCGACGGGCGTCACCGTGGATAAACGCTGCGAGCCGGGGGACAAAGATCGGGAAGTATACAGGAATGGGGGGGTGGGGGGCAATTGGGGCGGGGAATTCAGGATGCAGAATTCGGAATTCAGAGGTGGGGGGACGGGGTGGGGGATTCGGAGTTGGCGGGGCAGTAAATTCAGGGTGAGGGGGGAGAACAGCGATTTTGATAGCGCCGGCTGAAGATGATCAAGTTGTTTTTGGGGCACCCCCGTTTTTGATAGCGCCACGCGAAGATTATCAAGTTCGGGGTGTTGAAAACCGCGTTTTTGATAGCGCCAGCCGAAGATGATCCAGTTGTGAGGGAGAGAGGCGCGGGGGGGGAGGGGAAGATTGCCAAGGAGAAGAGTGCCAAGCCGTGCGCACGCGGTTGGCCATCTTCTATAAATCCGATAGGAATTGTAGGTATTCAGGGGAGAGGTGGGGTGTTGCACCGCCTGCGCGGGGGGAGTGCCGGGTGTTCGAGAGCGAGATGGGCGCTCGGTCACCGTCGCGGTACCGATGGCGGGTTTTTGCATGGTGTCCCTCCCCGGTTTATGCCCTCGATTTCTTTTTAGAGTTTACCCTTACATTTTACGAACGTCAAGTTTTGCGTTCTGGCCGTTGCGGGGGCGGTTCGCTGGCCGGGCACAATGCCCCGCGCCGCCCGAGGCGGCGGGGGTCATGCCGACGGGAAGGTGTTCAATGGCTTTTGGCCAACTTTTGGCCATTTTGTTTAGAAGGTGAAGATGACGTCGGCGCCGGCGGACCACATGTCTTTGAAGTCGCGGGTGGCGCCGGTGGCGTAGTCGTGGTCTTCGGCGAAGTCGTAGCGGAGTTCGGGGCGGATAATGAGGTTCTGGCCGATGGGGTCCTTGGGGAGTGGGTGGATGGTGAGGCCAGCGGTGATTTCCCAGGCGTTGGAGGAGGCGTTGGAGGGGGTGTCGAGGGGGAAGGGGACGCCGGCGTAGGTGTGCATCCATTCGGCGCGGGCGTTGGCGGTGAGGTATTCGTTGATGGCGTACTGGGCGTAGAGGGAGATGCCATAGTTGTCGCCGTAGGCGTGGGAGACGCCGGCGGGGGCGAAGCCGTTGAAGCCGCCGTCGTAGTCGTAGAGGCCTTCGGCGCCGAGTTTGAGTTTTTCGGTGGCCTGGAAGACGACGATGGGGTTGAAGAGGAAGTCGTAGTGGGAGTTGTCGGCGGAGTTCTGGGGGCCGACTTCAAAGTTGGCGATGAACTGCCATTGCTTGGAGAGGGTGTAGGTGATCTGTGCGAGGCCGTCGATGGCGCCGTTGTCATCTTCGGTGTTCTGGTTGATGCCGCGGGAGATGCCGCCGGCGAAGGACCAGTGGTCGTTGAGCTGGTAGAAGGCGAGGACGCCGGTGTTTTCGACGGGTTCGTTGTTGAAGATATAGGAGTGGGAGTAGAAGGGGTTTCCGCGGGGGTCGAAGGATTCGTAGCCGGTGATGGTGTAGAAGCGGCCGGCGCGGAGTTTGAGGCCATTGCCGACGGGGATGTTGAGGTCGAGGTAGGCCTGGGCGAAATCGAGGTGGGGGACTTCGCCGGGGTTATCGCCGGGGGTTTGGATTTCCCAGCCGGAGGTGTTGGTGCCGCGGGAGTCGCGGGCGGGGGTGGTGGCGAAGGTGTCGTCGCCGAAGTCGGCTTCGATGAGGCCACCGACGTCCCACTTTTTCGGGTCAACGAGTTTTTCGACGCGGACGACGAGTTGGTTGAAGGCGAGGTGGTTGCCGAGTTCCTGGGTGAAGCCGAGGGGGCGGGTGATGCGGGACTGGGAGCTGCCGTGGTTGTTGCGGAGGTTGGCGTCGTAGCCGGCCTCGACCCAGCCGTAGATATTGATGCCGTTGGCCTGGAGGGGTTTGGCGAGATGGAGCTTGTTGAGGCCGATCATGAGGGGAGAGCTGGGGGCAGGCGGTTCCTGGGTGGTTACGGAGGAGGTGTCGAGGGTGAGGACGGGGGAAGCGGCGGGAGAAGAGGAGGCGAGTGCGGCGAGGGCGAGGGAGGCGACGAGGGCGTAGTTGGTGCGGGTCATGGGATCTCCTTGAAGATGTGAACAGACCTTCGTGCGGGCCGCGGTTGCGGCGGTGGACGTGGGTCGCTTTGCAATGAGCGGGCCAATGGGATTTTCGGGGGGAGCGTGGGGGGCGTCAAGACGGTTTTGGCGGTGCGAAGTGGCGGGTCAGGGGAGTTGCGGAGCGTCAAGGTGGAGGGGTGAGGAGGGGGAGAGGCGGTGGCCGGCGCGTCGGGGAAGCGGCGGTTTGGGGGTACTGCGTCGGACTGGGCAAAAAAAGAAGCGGCGTGACCTTTTTGGGGTCACGCCGCTGTTGGCTTCGCGAACACACAGCCCGGGGACGGGCCGGCGATACGAAAATTGCCCTGGGTGCTTAGAACGTGAAGATCACGTCGGCACCGGCGGTCCACTGATCGCGGAAGACGGAGCTGCCGGAACCGACCGGGTAGAGGTGGTCTTCGGCAACGTCGTAGCGGATCTCAGGACGGATCATGAGGTTCTGGCCGATGGGGTCCTTGGGCATGGGCTTGATGATGACGCCGAGGGTGAGCTCGTACTGGTTCTCGTTGGAACCGAAGTAGGAATGGAACCACTCCGCGCGGGCATTGGCGGTGAGGTAGTCATTGATGGCGTACTGGACATAGCCAGCGGTGCCGTAGTAGTCGCCGTAGGCGTGGGTGGGGCCACCGAAGGGCTTGGAGCCGTTGAGGCCGCCGTCATAGACGTAGATGCCTTCGCCGCCGAGCTTGAGCTTGTCAGTGACCTGCCAAGCCGCGATGGGGTTGATGAGGGTCTGCCAGTGGCTGTTATCGGCGTTGTTCTGGGGGCCGACTTCGGCGTTGAGGGTGATGGTCCACTGCTTGTTGGGGGTGTAGATGACCTGAGCGAGGCCATCGACCCAGGCGTTGTTGTCTTCGGTGTTCTGGTTGATGCCGCGGGAGATGCCGCCGGCGACCGACCACTGGTCATTGAGCTGGTAGAAGGCGATAACGCCGGTGTTTTCAGCGGGTTCGCTGCTGAAGATCAAGCTGTGGGTGTAGAAGGGGTTACCGCGGGGGTCGAAGGATTCGTAGCCGGTGATGGTGTAGAAGCGGCCGGCGCGGACCTTGAGGCCGTTACCGACGGGGACGTTGACGTCCACGTAGGCCTGGGGGATATCGAGCTCAGGGCTTTCGCCGAAGCTGTCGCCGATGTGGGTGAGTTCCCAGCCGGAGGAGAAGGTGCCGTCTTTGGCGGAGGCGGGGGTGGTGAAGTTGTCATCGGTGCCGAAGTTGACTTCGACGAGACCACCGACATCCCACTTCTTGGAGTCAACGAGCTTTTCGACGCGGAGGGCGAGCTGGTTGAAGATAACGTGGTTGCCGAACTCACGGGTGAAGGGCCCGGGGTGGGTGGAGCCGTGAGCGCTTTCGTTGTTACGGAGGTTGACATCGTAGCCGGCTTCGACCCAGCCGTAGATATTGAGGCCAGCGGACTGGACGGGCTTGGCGAGGCCGAGCTTATCGAGGCCCATCATGAGGGGGGTGCTCGGGGCGCCAGCGTCCTGCGCGGTGACGACGGGGTCGAGCGAGAGGGCAGGGGCGGAGACAGCGGTGGATTCCGCAGCGGCGAACCCACAGGTGGCCAAGAGGCCGAGGACCGCGATGGAGACAGCGTCCTTCCGAAGCAACATGATCACTCCTTCAAGTAGACAGACAAGTTCCGATTGAAGCGCTCGATCTGGCCGTGCCCCCGAGGCAAGGCGAACTCATGGGTTCAATCGAGCGTGGTCCCCGGAGGGACCGATTCCCGTGAGCAGAAATCGGACCGATGGCGTAGATTTCATGAGCCAAAGTCCGAAAACACTCAGTACTGCAGAAACAGCAGCGGTACCCCGTTATCGGATCCATCTTTTTCAAGATGCCCTACGTCCGAAACAGGAGGTACCACTTTCTTGGCCGGTGCGGCCGACTCCCCGGATTCTGAGGTTCATCCAGTACAGCGAGAGCAGAATCCGCGAACCATTATCGGATGAACGGGGGACAAGGATACGCGATTTGGGCGGTCTGTCAACTGTGTTGAGATTTCAATAATTCGCATAGACGTACGTCCCATAAAACACGAGTTGAGTTGGCGGGGAAGGCGTTTGATGGGGGAAGGTGTGCGTGTTATGGCTGACCTGTGTTGAAATTCGTGGCGGGCGGGGTTGGATTTTTGGGACAGTCAGGAGTTAGCGTGACGCGCGGCAAGCGCAGGGCGGGCGGGCAGCGGGCGGGCGGCGCGGTACAATGGGGCTTTCGGCTCGTTTCAATGGAGATCGGCGATGGCGGATACCGGCTTGAAGGCGAAGGTGCAATCGGAAATGGTGGCGGCGATGAAGGGGGGAAACAAGGAGCGGACGCAGGTGCTGCGGATGCTGTTGTCGGAGATCAAGCGGGTGGAGGCGGACAAGCCGGAGGCGGATCCGCAGGGCGCGGTGAATGCGTATGCGAAGTCGCTGAAGAAGTCGCAGGCGGAGATGGAGGGGTACGGGCAGGGGGAGCGGGTGGCGGCGATCAAGGCGGAGCTGGCGATCGTGGAGGAGTTTTTGCCCAAGCAGCTGGATGATGCGGCGCTGGAGAAGATTGTGAATGAGGCGTTGGCGCCGCTGGGAGCGTTGACGAAGAAGGACCAGGGGCGGGCGATGGGTGCGGTGATGAAGGCGGTGGCTGCGAGCGGGGCGAGTGCGGATGCGGGGAAGGTGAAGGGGATGGTGGAGGGGCGGCTGGTGGGGTGAGGGGGGTGGCCTGGCGACGCTTTTTATCGGGGCCACAGGGCGTCTGGCGATGTAAAGAACCGGTGAAGCTGGAGTTGGCTGCACCGGGGACATACCGGCGCGGGCGGATGATCTGCTATACTGCGGTTGATCCATCGCCGATTAAAGAATGAAACTCCGCAAGAGGGAAGGAAATGCCTACGCAGAGCGACACCATTGCTTCCATTGTGCTTAACGACCAGGACCGGACGGACCTGTCGGTGTACGGGTTTCGCTCGTGGCTGCTGCAGGAGATTGGGCGGCCGTACGAGGTGGTGCTGAACGTTTTTAATGAGCGGCGGGGGGTATTTGAGAAGCTGATGGAGGGGCGGAATCCAATGTGCAACGTGCTCATCAAGGTGTACAAGCGGCCGGAGGTGTTCAACATTTCGGCGGCGAACAATTTGGGGCTGCATTTTGCGAGCGGGAAGTATGTGATGTTCGGGAACGCGGACATCATTCATCCGAGCAGTTACCTGCGGACGGTGACGGAGGAGATGGAAGGGCGGGATCTTCATTATGTGATTGGGACGCGGGGGAACCTGACGCCGGAGCGGACGCGGGCGTTGCCGGCGGTGGAGACGGTGACTCGGGAGCGGAATTTTGACTTTCTGCTGGGGAACGAGTTTTTCAACGAGTTGCCGCGGGGGTATGGGATGTCGCCGTGGTGCGTGAAGCGGGAGACGGCGGTGGAGATCGGGGGTTTTGATCCGCAGATTTATTGTCATGAAGATGACGAGTTCAACGACCGGGTGATGCACTATTTGCGTCGGACGGGGAAGCAGCGGATTTTGTACTGCATGTTTGATCTGCTGAGCTACCACATGGATCACAAGCCGAGCGAGATCCACGCGATGGGTCCGGCGTCGGTGGCGATTTTGCGGCCGCGGCGAGACCGGTTGCGCAAGGATCCGCAGTCGACGGAGGACGTGGTGCCTACGCCGATCCACTCGCTGGAGAAGCTGACGGAGATCTGGGAGAAGTCGGCGCGGCCGGAGATTCCGATGAACAAGGCGGTTCGCGAGATCATGCCGTGGCGGATGCGGGTGGCGTTGAACCGGATGAAGAAGGCGAACCGGGTGCTCTGGAAAGGGCACATGTAAGGAGCAGAGGTTTTCTTGGGACCACGCACAGCGATCATACTTGCCGCGGGGCCGGGCCCTGCCGCCCTGTTGCCGTTGTTCGGGCACACGTCGCCGGCGATGCTGCCGTTGAACGGGCGGCCGACGATTCACTGGTCGCTGCATTATTTGATGCAGATGGGGATCAAGCGGGTGGTGCTGGGGGTGCGGGCGGATGATGAGCGGCTGCGGCGGTTTGTGACGCAGTCGTTCGCGTCGCTGCTGGATGTGTGCTTTATCACGCCGCGGGCGGATCGGGGGCCGGGGTTCACGTTGAGCGAGTGTTTTGACGCGGTACCGTCGGATGAGCCGGCGCTGGTGGTGCTGGCGGACACGCTGTTCCGGCTGGAGCGTCCGAACTTTGAGCGGAGCTTTGTGCTGACGCATCCGGTGGATGATGCGGCGCGGTGGTGCTTGAGCCGGGCGGATGGGCATGGGGTGGTGAGCGAGCTGCTGGACAAGCCAGCGACGAATCCGGGGGATCTTCCGGCGTTGATCGGGGTTTACTATTTCAAGGACACACGGCCCGCACGGAAGGCGTTGAAGCAGCGTGCGGAGAGCGGGAACGGGGGGATTCAGTTGTCGGTGGCGCTGGCGCCGTACGTGGCGGCGGGGGAACTGGTGGCGACGCGGGCGGACCAGTGGTCGGACTGCGGGAACCTGGACAAGCTGCAGGCGGCACGGCGGCGGATTCTGCAGGAGCGGGAATTCAATTCGCTGGAGATCGATGAACTGCGCGGGACGCTGACGAAGCGGAGCCGGGACGTTGCGAAGTTCATCAACGAGATCAATTACTACCGGCTGGTGCCGAACGATTTGAATATTTTCTTTCCCCGGCTGGTGAGTTTTTCGCTGCGGCCGGAGAACCTGCACATCACGCTGGAGTACTACACGTACGCGACGCTGTCGGAACTGTGGGTGTTTGAGGAGGTGGAGGTGGCGGTGTGGCGGCGGGTGTTTGCGGGGCTGCACGCGATCATGGGATGCTTCTCGGCGTATTCGGCGCAGTTGTCGGAGAAGGATTGCCTGGAAGTGTACTGGACGAAGACGGTGGAGCGCGTGGAGAAGTTTGCGAAGGGGTCGGACGCGGATTCGGCGCTGGTGCGGGCGGAGAACGTGCGGGTGAACGGGAAGACGCTGCGGGGGTGGCCGAAGCTGGCAGGAGAGGTGGAGAAGAAAGCGCGCGAGTTGGCGGCGAATGCGGCGGGGCAGATCATCCATGGGGATTTGTGCTACGCGAACATTTTGTATGACCGGCTGACGAACCTGTTTAAGTTTATTGATCCGCGCGGGAGTTTCGGGGCGGCGGGGATTTATGGGGACCCGCGATATGACCTGGCGAAGCTGATGCATTCGGTGGATGGCGGGTATGACTTCCTGATTCACGAGATGTTCAACATCAGCGGGAGCGGGAACACGGTGGAGCTGGAGCGGTTCTTCCCGCCGACGCGGGATGAAGCGATCGCGGCGTTGAATGAGACGTTTTCGGATCGGTACGTCATGCGGGACGTGCGGTTCATTGAAGGGCTGCTGTTTTTGAGCATGTGTCCGCTGCACCGGGATCATCCGCGGCGTCAGCGGGCGATGTTCACGATCGGGCTGCAGATTTTGAACGAGGTGCTGGAATCGTGAGAATCGCCATCGACATCGACGGGACGATCTGCGAGTTGAAGAAATCGGGTCAGAGTTACTCGGACGTGGCGCCGTTGCCGGGGGCGGCGGAGAAGATCCAGGGGCTGAAGGCGGCAGGGCATTACATTATTCTGCTGACGGCGCGGCACATGAAGACGTGCGAGGGGAACGTGGGGCTGGTGGTGGCGCGGCAGGGGCCGACGCTGTTTGCGTGGCTGGAGAAGCACGGGATTCCGTACGACGAGATCTGGTTCGGGAAGCCGCACGCGGATGTGTACATTGATGACAACGGGTTGCGGTTCACGTCGTGGGAGAGCATTGCGGGGGATGGGAGCAATCTGCCGATCAGCAAGGAGAAGCTGGCGGCGAAGCATGTGTGAGAGGCTGTGACAGGCACGGAAGGGCGCATGAACATAGTGATACCGATGGCGGGACTTGGCAGCCGGTTTCGATCGGCGGGGTACACGACACCGAAGCCGCTGATTCCGGTGCTGGGGAAGCCGATGTATGCGTGGGCGACGGATTCATTGCCGTTGAAGCATGCAGGGCGGCTGATTTTCGTGCTGCTCAGGTCGCAGCCGGAGTTCCCGGAATTGAAAGCGGACATTCTTTCGCGCTATGAGAAGCATCATCCGGTGGTGCTGGATGTGCCGGCGCTGACGGCGGGGCAGGCGGTGACGGTGTTGACGGGGCGGTCGTTGATCGACAATGGCGAGGAATTGTTGATTCATAACGCGGACACGGCTTTTGATATCGCACAGGACTGGGTGGCGGCGGCGCGGGACGCGCAGGTGGATGGGGCGCTGCTGGTGTTCGACTCGCAGGAGAAACGCTGGAGCTTTTCGCGGGAGGGGGCGGACGGGTGGGTGGTGGAGGTGCGCGAGAAGGTGGTGATTTCGAATCATGCGTCCACGGGGACGTATTATTTCCGGTGCGGGCGGCAGTATGTGGAGCTGGCGGATCGGATGATTGCGCGGCAATCGGTGGAGAAGGGGGAGTACTACGTGGGTCCGCTTTATAATGATCTGATTGCCGCGGGCGGCCGGGTGAAGAATTACACGATCGATCGGCTGTACTGTTTTGGGACGCCGGAGGATCTGGCGGCGACGCTTGCGGGGATAGGGAAGGATTCGGGTTGAGCTGGGCGGGGTGTGTGCGTCTTACGGGAAGCAGCGCGTATGGAAGATGGGCGGTTGACAGTTTCGCCGGAGAGAACGGGGGGTGCGGCTGGCGCGCCGGGAATCGAGGGCGGCGTGGAGAAGCGGCTGGTGTCGTCGGCGACGCGGGGGATGAAGGTGAAGCGGTTGTTGTGGGCGGGGGTGGAGGGGACGTTGTTTCGGTGGTCGTTTCATACGATGAATGGGTGGCGGGCGTTTTTGCTGCGGATGTTTGGGGCGAAAGTCGGGGAGCGGTGCATTATTCGGCGGACGGTGCGGACGTATTATCCGTGGAATGTGGCGATCGGGGATATGTGCATCCTGGGGGACAAGGCGGAGCTTTATAGTCTGGGGACGATCACGATTGGAGAGGGGGCGATGGTTTCGCAGGAGGCGTATTTGTGCGCGGGGACGCATGATTATGCGGACGTGACGTTGCCGCTGGTGACCCCCCCTATCGAGATTGGGGCGGAGGCGTGGATTTGTGCGCGGGCGTTTGTGGGGCCGGGGGTGAAAGTTGGGGAGGGGGCGGTGGTGGCGGCGTGCGGGGTGGCGGTGAAGGATGTGGAGGCGTGGATGATTGTGGGGGGCAATCCGGCGAAGGTGATCAAGCGGCGAGTGTTGAAGGATCGCTGACGCGGGCTAATTGTTCGGGGCTCGGGGTTCGGGGTTCGGGGTTCGGGTGCTGCGGCGAGCGGTTTGGGTGAGGAGGAGGGATTCGAGCATTTCGGTGAGTTTTTCGGTGTTGACCTGCCGGCTGTAATTTTGGGTGAGGAGGGTGCGGGTGCGTTGTTCGAACGCCGGATCGGTTTGGTTTTTCTGAAGTTCGCGCAGGGCGGTGAGGAAGCCGCCGGTGTCGCCGATTTGCAGGACTTTGCCGGTGTTGGATTCGGTGAGGACGCAGGCGACTTCGGTGTCGGGGGGGCCGATATAGATGCTTGGGCGGCCGGCGGCGAGGATGCCGTAGAACTTGGAGGGGACGATGAGGCCGGAGGTGTTGGGGGCCTGGGTGATGAGGTGGACGTCGGCGGCAGAGAGGGTTTCGGGGAGTTTTTCGCGGGGCTGGTAGTCGAGGAGGAGGGCGTTGGGGAGGTGGTGGGCGTCGATGAATTTCTGGATTTCCTGCATGCGTTTTCCGCCACCGATGAAGACGAAGAGGATGGCTTTGTCCTGCGGGTCGGGGGAGGCGGCGAGTTGCTGCATGGCGGCGGTGATGGTGGAGATGTCGTGGCCGAGGCCGAGGTTGCCGGAGTACATGACGACGAATTTGTTGTGGAGATTGTGGTGGAGGCGGCAGGGGTTGGTGTCGCGCGGGGTGGGGGCGATTTCGTTGGGGTCGGCCCAGGGGGTGATGAGGGCGAGTTTTTTGGGGTCGATGTTTTTGGATTCGATGACGCGTTGCATGCAGCGGCCGAGGACGATGACGCGGTCGGCGGAACGGAGCATTTTGCGGTGGAGGGCCTCGAAGATCCTGGCGGGGAGGGAGGATTTCTTCATGACGCCGAGGGCGATGGGGACATCGGGGTAGAGGTCCATTTCATACTGGACGTATTTGGAGCCGCGGATGGATTTGTTGAGCATGCCGACGAGGCCGATGAAGGGGGGCGTGGTGAGGCAGACGACGACGTCCTGTTTGGGGAGGGTGAGGGCGCGGTAGAGGGCGAGGGCGTGGAAGAGGCCGAAGTCGATGAGGCGGGTGAGGATGCGGCCTTTTTTGAAGAGGTTGGCGCCGACGCGGTAGATTTTTGCGCCTTTGTAGGTGTCGCGTTTGGGGAGGTTGCCGCCTTGTTTGCCGTAGACGGAGCGGGAGGCGATGACGGTGACTTCGTGGCCGCGGGAGGTGAGAAGTTCGGTCCAGTCGGCGAGGTGCTGGGCGGTGGCGACGAGGTCGGGGTAGAAGGGCTGATTGATGATGAGGATGCGCATGGCTGGGGATGTTATCGGCTGGATCGGGGTGGGGCGAGAGGCGGGGTTATGGGTGGGTTAACTTTGAGGGGCTTCATTGTGGGGGGATGACGGTTTCTCGAAAGGGGGCCAGCAGAAGAGGCCGGTGTGGGCGGTGAGGGCTTCGACGGCGAGGGCAGGGTCGAAGAGTTTGCGGTCGATGATGGCGGACCAGAGTTGGTTGCCGCCGATGCCTTCGGTGGGGATGACGTAGCTTTCGGGGCGGAGAGTGGTGAAGAGGTAGATGGAATCGGATTCGAGGAGGTCGGCGGCTTCGAAGCAGACGCGGGTGATGGTGGACCACGGGATGTCGACGGCCCAGGGGTCGCGGCCGGGCGGGGTGACGCGGAGGTGGATGGCGGCGTCGTCGAAGGTGATGCGGTACCAGTCGATGGTGACGGAGGGGGTGCGGCGAGGGGTGAAGAGGGTGAGGAGTTTGGAGAGGAGGTTCATGGTTTGGCCGTTCAATGGGCTGGGGCGGCGTCGTTTGATTGTGCGGCTCTCCTCCGTGTCAGTGCGGCGAGCCAAACGAACTAATGCGCGATTTTACACTGATCCGAAGAACCTTCATTGCTGGGCAATTTGAATTCTGTTTCGCAGGCAATGAGCGGGCCGAGAGGAAAGCCATCCCAGGCAAAGTAAGGCCGCGAATATGAACGCACAACAAAAATAGCGTGAAGCGAAGTGGCGAAACGATCTGCCGGCGCGCGAATTCCTCCGTTTACTTCTGGGCGAGGGGGATGGAGAGGTGGTCGGCGGGCTGGTTTTGGGCGAGACCTTTTTTGTGGAGGGTGTCGAAGGTTTGCTGGGCGACTTCGAGGGTGTAGCCGTGGGCGACGAGGTCGTGGAGGGAGATGTTGCCGCCGTTTTTTCGGGCGAGTTCGATGGTGGCGGCGATGGGGAGCTGGGTGTAGTCGGGGAACTGCCAGAGGTTTTTCTGGAGTTCTTCCCAGCGGGGTTCTGCGAGGCCGAGGCGTTGGAGGTGCTTGAGGGCGTGGAGGGCGAGGTCGGGTTTGATGTCGAGGGCGGTGGAGAGTTCGCCGAGGGTGATGAGGCCGTTGTTGTCCTTGGCGACCTGGAGGATTTCCCGGGTGGGGAGTTCCATGGAGAGGTAGTAGAAGAAGGCACCGAGGCCCATGAGGAAGAGCCAGAGGAAGGCGAATTCGCCTTTTTCGGCGGTGGGGATTTTGGTGGTGAAGTCGACGACGAGCATGAGAGCGCCGCCGAAGAAGAGGGAGGCGGCGGCGAAGGTGCGGCGCTTGATGCGCTTGGAGAATTGGGAGATGTTGATCATGCCGTTAAGACTATAAATTAGCCACGAAAGACGCTAAAGACACGAAAGGGATTTAGTGTTGGGGATCGGGCGCGGGGGACTGGGACAGGATCTTTTTGGCGGCGGTGTCCTGGAGGTTGTTCTGCATGTCGGTCCAGAGGGTGCCGGGGCCGGCGTAGTGGTATTCGATTTTCAGGTCGTCGGGGAGAGATTTGGCGAAGGTGGCGAGATTGAAGTTGTCGGCGCCGCCGTAGGCGTTGACGAGGAGCTGCATGAGTTCGGCCTGGGCGCGGGAGGTGGTTTCGAGGACGTCGGCGTCGGCTTTGCCGGCGATCTTGACGCCCTGGGCGTTGAGTTCGGCGACCTGGCGGTCGATGGCGGCGACTTTTCGGTCGGCGTCGGCTTTCATGGTGGCGGCGGTTTTGAGGCCTTCTTCCTTGGAGGCGGCGACGATGGCGGCGGTTTCGGAATCGAAGTCCTGGAGGGCGGTGGCGACTTTGCGCTTGGCGGCTTCGAGCTGGCCGGCGACGGTGTCGCGGTCCTGTTCGGTGGCGAGAGTGATGAGTTCTTCCTCGGCGAGCATTTTGGCCTGGATCGTTTCGACGATGGTGGGGTCGGGGTGGAACCCGCGGACGAGGGCCATGAGGAAGTGGATGCCTTTTTCCTTACCGACTTTCTGGAGGTCGCGGGTGACGGTTTCCTGGAAGCGGTCGCGGGTGCTGCCGGCGATGAAGTCGGCGGTGGTCATGTCGGAGCCGGCGTTTTTGCAGATGGACATGATTTGCGGGTGAATGACCTTTTCCTGGAGCATGTCGAGTGTGCCGTAGTCGGCGACGAGGCGCGGCGCGTCGGCGGGGAAGACGCCCCAGACGACGGTGATGTCGAGGTACATTTGTTTACCGTCGGCGAGGGGGAAGGAGACGCCGGTGCCTTCCTTGGGGAGGAGCATTTTGCGGGGGTTGCCGTTGCGGTCGCGGACTTCTCCGGGCTGGTAATCGACGTGCATGTCGAAGACGTCGTAGCCGACGCCGACGATGGTGACCTTGATCTGCTCGGGATTGATGGCGTAATAGCCGGGCTGGAGGACGGTGGGGAGGATGCCTTTGTGGGGGCCTTCGGTGAGGGTTTGGACGCCGACGTAGCCGGGGGGGATGTAGGTCATGGGCTGGGTGTCGGTGAAGCCTTTGGCGGCGTAGTCGGGCTGGATGTAGTGGGTCTGGCCGAACTCGTTGAGGCGCCAGACGCCGGGGGTGAGGACCTGGAGCTGGGTGCCTTTTTCATCGGGGTTGGCGATGAAGCGGCCTTCGGGGAGGTCTTTGCCGATGTTGTTGCGGACGAGGGCGATGTGTCCGGGGGGGACTTCGAAGTCGGGGACGACCTTGGTGGAGTAGGCCCAGGGCATGAGGAAGTGGCGGCCGGGGCCGAGCATCTGTTCGATGACGCCCTGCTGTCCGGGGCCGGCGTAGGAGTCTTTGGGCGCCGGGGAGCCGGTGAGACGGATGAGTTCGCGGGATTCGTGCGGGGGGACCCAGGTGCGTTCGACGCCCCATTTCCAGAGGCCGAAGTAGGCGACGGAGAGGAGGATGAGGGCGATGATGATGACGTTGAGGATTAGTTTTTTGCCCATGGCGAGTCCTTAGGGTCTGGGGAATGGGGTCTGGGGTATGTGGCCAGGCGCGTTGCTATTTGGATGGCTGTGTAGTGGGTTTGGGGGCGTCTTTTTGGGAGGCGAGGTTTTGGAAGAGGTTGGCGAAGAGGCCGTCGGTGTTGGACCAGATGGTGCGGATGGCGGGGGCGAAGCGGGTGGTGAGGAGGTACTGGGCGTATTTGTCGCCGGAGCCGAAGGCGGAGATGTTGGCCTGGATGCCGGCGGCCTGGGCTTCGTTTTTCATGCGGATGACGTCGGCGGCGGCCTTGCCGGCGCTGAGTTTTGAGGCGGCCATGTCGTTGGCGGCTTCGAGCTGGAGCTTGGCGACGTCGAGGCGCTGGTTGGCCTTGGTGGTTTCAACAAGGCCGTACTGCTCGGCTTCGCGGGTGAGGGTGGCGACTTCGAGGGCGACCTGGCCCTGGCGCTGGGCGCGGTCCTTGAGGCGGGTCTGGATTTCCTTGGTGAGGCGGCCGCCCATGAAGACGGGCTGGCCGGTGGCGTCGAGCTTGGGTTTGCCGCCCTCGACGATCGGGATGCCGTGGTCGAACATGGGCTGGCCGTTGGCATCGAGTTTCGGCTTGCCGCCTTCAACGGCGGGGTAGCCGATTTCGGTGGTGATTTCGGCTCGGAATTCGTCCATTTGTCGGCGGGCGAGCTCGCGGCGTTCGTATTGTTCGCGGATCTGCTGGGGCGGGTCGGTGGAGCGGATGACGAAGGAGCGGATGATCACGCCCTGTGCGGCGCAGGTTTGGCGGAGTTCCTGTTCGATCTGGTTCTGGACGGCGACGCGGGTGGACCCGATGAGGTAATCGACGGCTTTGTGCTGGGCGCCGTAGATGCGGTAGAGGGAGCGGCCGAAGGGGAGGATGAGTTTTTGTTCGATGTTGTTGAGGCCGCCGGAGGTTTCGATGTCTTTTTCATCGACGAAGGTGACGAAGAGTTCGGGGAGGCGTTTGAGGTCGATGGCGTATTCGATGGTGCCTTCGGTGCGGATGGGGAAGCCGTCCTGGGAGGGAAAGTTGACGGCGGTATCACCGGCGAATTCGATCTTGTGGGAGCGGACGTCGATAGGGGTGACCTTGTACATCCACTTATTGGAGTACTTGGGGTGGATGCCCGGGGGGAGGAGGAAGGGCTGGATGCCGTGTTCGCCTTCGTTGACGACGAAGGTATTGGGGTTGGCGGGTTCTTTGCCGACGAGGCAGGTGACGATGCCCATGAAGCCGGGGTCGATGCGGACCATGGGGACGAGTTCGATGCCGTAGGCGTAGGTGTTGAGGTAGTGGCGGCCGGGGGAGAGGGTATCGGCGAGGATGCCTTTCTGGTCGTTGGTTTCGGCGAGGACCTGGCCGGGGGCGAGCGGTTTGCCGAACTTGCGGGTGAGGATGCCGACCTGCATTTCGGGGATGACGGTGGCGGCGATGGGATTGGTCCAGGTGTAGGAGTAGGGGTTGTAGAAGTGGTAGCCTTCCTTGAGGACTTCGAGCTGGACGCCCTTGAATTCGGGGGAGGCGGCGAGGATGGCGTCATTGGAGAGGTCTTTGCCGGTCTTCTGGATGAGGACGACGAAGTGGCCCTGGGGGACGCTGATCCAGCCGGAGAGGGAGAGGGCGCCCCAGAAGAGGAGTCCGAGGAGGATGAGGAGGGCGAGGATGCCGACGGGGGTGAGGCGGAAGCGGACGGGGTTTTTGGCGGTGAGGTCTCGCATGGTTTTCTCCGCGAGTGGGGGGTGGGACGTCAATTGGCCACGAAAGACAGGAAAGACACGAAAGTTTTTTTAGAGAGGTGCGGCCGCTGGGTGGGTGGGCCGGCTCAATCTCGGGACGTGCGGGGCATGGGGGACTCCTTCTCGGGGTGGGCGCGCTGGCCCCACGTTGATTACGCGATGATTGTGGGGGGACCCCGCAACGGGGTATCCTCCTGCATTATCGGCACGCCATAGGAGGGAACTATGGACATTCGGTTCACGGTGAATGGGAAACCGGCGGCGGTGGAGACGGAGGGGGAGCGGCCGCTGCTGGAGGTGTTGCGGGAGGAGTTGGGGCTGCAGGGGACGCGGTTTGGGTGCGGGGAAGGAGATTGCGGGGCGTGCAGCGTGCTGGTTGGGGGGAAGCGGGTGTTTTCGTGCCAAACGGATGTGGGGGATGTGGCGGGGAAGGACGTGACGACGATTGAGGGGTTGGCGGAAGGGGGGAAGCTGCATCGGGTGCAGGAGGCGTTTCTGGCGGAGGGGGCGTATCAGTGCGGGTATTGCGTGTCGGGGATGATTGTGGCGGCGGTGGGGCTTTTGAATGAGAAGCCGAAGCCGACGGAGGAGGAGATACGGGCGGGGATGCAGGGGAATCTTTGCCGGTGTTGTGGGTATGTGAAGATTGTGAAGGCGGTGCAGCGTGCGGCGGGCGCAAACGGAGGTGGGAAATGAGCGGGATGGTGGAGATTTCGCGGCGGGGGTTTTTGCAGGGGCTGGGGGCGGGGATTTTGATTGTGGTGGCGGCGCCGGTGAGGGGGCAGGAAGAGCGGGAACGCGGGGAGCGTAGGGCGCGCGGCGGGGGGCGGACGGATGTGGCGGCGCGGGTGCATATTTCGAAGGCGGGGGTGATTACGGTGATGACGGGGAAGGTGGAATGCGGGCAGGGGGCGCGGGCGGAGATTACGCAGGCGGCGGCGGAGGAACTGGCGGTGTCGCCGGGGAAGATTCAGTTGATCATGGGGAATACGGAGTTGTGTCCGGATGATGGGGGGACGTATGGGAGCCGGACGACGCCGGCGACGTTGCCATCGGTGCGGAAGGGGTGTGCGGCGGCGCGGGAGATGTTGATCGCGGCGGCGTGCGCGAAGTGGGGTGTGGAGGATCGGGCGGGCGTGGAGTTGCGGGATGGGGCAATCCGGGAGCCGGTGTCGCGGCGGGAGGTGACGTATGGGGACTTGGTGGGCGAGGATGCGGAGAAGTTTTTCGGGGCGGAGATGCCGAAGGGGGTGGGGCTGACGAAGGTGAGTGACTGGGAGGTGATGGGGAAGCCTTTTGCGCGGAGTGATGCGCGGGAACTGGTGACGGGGGGGCATGTGTATCCGACGGATATCGTGCGGGAGGGGATGGGGTATGGTGCGATGCTGCGGCCGCCTTCGTATGGGGCGAAGTTGAAGAAGATCGACATGGGGGTGGTGGAGGGGATGAATAGGGTGAAGGCGTACCGGGAGGGGGAATTTGTGGGGGTGGTGGCGAGGTCTTCGTACGCGGCGCGGAAGGGGATTGAGGCGCTGGAGAAGTCGGCGACGTGGGTGGAGCGGGCGAATGCGGTTTCGAGCGCGGAGTTATACGGGCATTTGAAGAAGACGGCGCGGAATGTGCCGGAGAATGCGTGGGCGGAGGAGGCGGGCGGAAAGAATGGGGTGAAGGCGGAGTATCACGTGGCGTATGTGCAGCATGCGCCGATGGAGCCGCGGGTGGGGGTGGCGGAGTGGAACGGGGGGAAGCTGACGGTGTGGACGGGGACGCAGAATCCGTGGGGGGTGCGTGGGGAGTTGATGAAAGCATTTTCGCTGCGACCGGAGGAGGTGCGGGTGATTGTGCCGGACTTCGGGGGCGGGTTTGGGGGGAAGCACTCGGGGGAGGCGGCGGTGGAGGCGGCGCGGTTGAGCAAGCTGGCGGGGAAACCGGTGAAGGTGCGGTGGACGCGGGAGGAGGAGTTCATGTGGGCCTATTTTCGGCCTGCGGGGGTGATCCGGGCGGAGGGGTCGGCGGATGGGGAGGGGAAGCTGGCATCGTGGTATTTTGTGAACATCAATTCGGGGCCGGCGGGGTTGGCGACGCCGTATGAGGTGGGGAAGAAGAAGGAGCAGGCGGTGGGGGCGGATGGGCCGTTGCGGGCGGGGTCGTATCGGGGGCTGGCGGCGACGGCGAATCATTTTGCGCGTGAGTGCTTTGTGGATGAATTGGCGCTGGCGGCGGGGAAGGATCCGCTGGCGTTTCGGCTGGCGAATTTGAAGGATGAGCGGGTGATTGCGGTGCTGAAGCGGGCGGCGGAGAAGTTTGGGTGGGGATCGAAGCGCGAGCGAGCGAGTGCACCCCCCTACCGGGGTGTGGGGTTGGCGTGCGGGACGGAGAAGGGGTCGTATGTGGCGGCGTGCGTGGAGGTGTCGGTGGATGAGAAGCACGTGATCACCGTGGAGCGGGTGGTGCAGGCGTTTGAGTGTGGGAAGATTGTGAATCCGACGGGGTTGATGTCGCAGGTGCAGGGGGCGATTGTGATGGGGCTCGGAGCGGCGTTGCGGGAGGAGGTGAAGTTTGAGAAAGGGGCGGTGGTGAACGGCAACTTTGCGGACTATGAGGTGCCGCGGTTTGGGGATTTGCCGAAGATTTTTGAGATCGAGCTGATGGATCGGCCGGATTTGCCGTCGGCGGGAGCGGGCGAGACGCCGATCGTGGCGGTGGCGCCGGCGATTGCGAACGCGGTGTTTGCGGCGACGGGGAAGCGGGTGCGGCAGATGCCGGTGCGGTTGGAGGCGTGATGCAATGGCGCTCTATTGATGGGCGTTGATAGTGGAATGCAGATAACTGCCCCGCGCTGCCCCCCCGAGGCGGCGGGCGTCGGGATCCTGGAAGCGATGGAACTTTATTGAAGGAGCGGTCATGAAGACTTCGCGCGTTGGTGTGGCGGTGTTGGCGGTGGTATTTGCGGCGTTGCCGGTGTGGGCGCAGCAGCAGAAGCGGGTGAGTCCGCATGAGGTGATCAGCCAGCGGATTGATCGGAAGCTGGTGACGATTGTGTACGGGCGGCCGTACACGAAGGACCCGAAGAGCGGGGAGCCGCGGCAGATCTGGGGGAAGCTGGTGCCGTACGGGAAGGTGTGGCGGCTTGGGTCGGATGAGGCAACGACGTTGTTGACGGAGGCGCCGCTGGAGATTGGCGGGGTGGATGTGCAGCCGGGGGCGTATTCGCTGTTCATGCTGCCGGAGGAAAACGGGGCGTCGAAGCTGATCATCAACAAGCAGGTGGGGCAGTGGGGATTGACGTATCACGAGGACCAGGACGTGGGGCGCGTGGACATGACGAAGGAATCGGCGGAGAAGCCGACGGATCAATTGACGCTGGCGATTGAGAAAGGGAAGAACGGGGGCGGGGTGCTGCGGGTGACGTGGGCGGATACGAGCTACACGGTGCCGTTCACGGTGAAGAAGTGAGAGCGCGGCGGCTGATGAGTGGGATGGTGCTGGCGGCGATCGGGCTGCTGGCGGCGGGGGTGCGCGCGGAGGATCCGCCGCACGGCACGGGGGGGGCGGCGATTCTGCAGCAGCTGCGGAGTTTTGCGCAGACGGGGAGCGTGCTGATGGTGGCGGCGCACCCGGATGATGAGAACACGCAGTTGCTGGCGTACCTGGCGCGGGGGAGGAATTATCGCACGGGGTATTTGTCGATTACGCGCGGGGATGGGGGGCAGAACCTGCTGGGGCCGGAGTTCGGGGAGGAGCTGGGGGTGATTCGGACGCAGGAGCTGCTGGCGGCGCGGCGGGTGGATGGGGCGCAACAGTTTTTTACGCGGGCGATCGATTTCGGGTTCTCGAAGGATTACCGGGACACGCTGAAGGTGTGGGGGCATGAAGAGGTGCTATCGGATGTGGTGCGGGTGATCCGGGAGTTTCGGCCGGACGTGATTGTGACGCGGTTTTCGACGCAGCCAGGGAACACGCACGGGCATCACACGGCGTCGGCGGTGCTGGCGCTGGAGGCGTTCACCGCGGCGGCGGATCCGAAGCGGTTTCCGGAGCAGCATCTGCCGGCGTGGCAGGCGAAGCGGATCTTTATGAACCGCTGGGGAGGCGGGGCGGAGAAGGCGATACAGATGGAGATCAACGGGGTGGATTCGGTGACGGGGGCGAGTTTTGCGGAGTTGGCGGGGCGGAGCCGGGCGATGCACAAGACGCAGGGGTTTGGGCGCGGGCCGATTCGCGGCGGCGGCGGCGGGCCGCACATGGAGTCGTTTGTGCTGCTGGATGGTGAGCCGGCGACGAAGGACATCATGGATGGGGTCGACACGACGTGGGGCCGCGTGCCGGGCGAGGAGGGCGTCGGGCGGATGGCGGAGGAGGTGATTTCGGGGTTTGATGTGAACCATCCGGCGGCAAGCGTGGCGGGGGTGCTGGCGGTGCGGGCGAAGCTGGCGAAGGTGGCGGCGGGGGATCCGATTATTGAGGAGAAGCGGCGGCTGCTGGATCGGATCCTGGAAAGGTGCGCGGGATTGACGGTGCGGACGACGATCCGCGATGCGGAGGTGGTGCCGGGGGAGACGATGAAGTTAAAGCATGAGGCGATGGTGGCTGGGGAGGTGCCGGTGAAGTGGGAGGGGGTGCGTTATCCGGCGGTTTCGAAGGAGGTGATGGAGGAGAAAGAATTGAAGAAGGGGGAGGAGACGGTGCGGGAGTCCGAGGTGGCGTTGCCGGCGAATGCGCCGGTGAGCCAGCCGTACTGGTTGCGCGAGGAGGCGGGCGCGGGGATGTACACCGTGGCGGATGCGTCGCTGATTGGGCGGCCGGAGGACCCGCCGGCGTTTTCGGTGGAGGAGGTGTTTGAGATCGGGGGACAGCGGGTGGTGATTCCGGATGAGCCGGTGCAGGTGCTTTCGCGCGGGACGGAGGCGGAGGGCGGGCGGGTGGTGACGGAGCGGCTGGAGGTGGTACCGCCGGTGACGCTGAAATTTGATTTCGGGGTGCGGCTGATTCCGCCGGGAACGCGGCGGGCGGTGGATGTCGAAGTGACGGCGTCGCGCACGGGGACGAAGGGGCTGCTGCGGCTGGATGCGCCGGCGGGGTGGACCGTGGAGCCGGCGTCGCAGGCGTTTTCGTTGAAGAAGGTGGGGGATTCGGTGACGGAGCTGTTCAATGTGACGGCGCCGGAGAGCGGGGGGTCGGCGAACCTGGTGGCGCGGGCGGAGGTGAACGGGGCGGAGTATAGCAATTCGCGGGTGGAGATCCGGTATCCGCACATCCCGCCGATTCTGCTGCAGCCGACGGCGCAGGTGAAGGGGGTGGCGGCGGATGTGCAGGTGTTGGCGAAGAAGGTTGGGTATCTGCCCGGTGCGGGGGACAGCGTCGCGGAGTGCCTGGAGCAGATGGGGTGCAGCGTCACGCGGTTGAAGGGGGAGGATTTGGATGCGGAGAAGTTGAAGCAGTTTGATGCGGTGGTGATTGGGATTCGGGCCTTCAACGTGCGGGCGGATTTGAAGGAGCATGTGGAGGATCTCGCGAAGTACGCGGAGGGCGGTGGGACGGTGGTGGTGCAGTATCAGACGCCGGGGGGGTTGGTGACGCCGCGGTTGGCGCCGTACATGGTGCGGTTGTCGGGGGATTTGCCGAAGTGGCGGGTGACGGATGAGAACGCGCCGGTGACGCTGCTGGCGCCGGAGTCGCCGGTGTTTAACAAGCCGAACAAGATTGGGCCCAGCGATTGGGAGGGGTGGGTGCAGGAGCGCGGGTTGGATTTTGCGAGCGACTGGGACAAGGAACATTTCACGCCGCTGATTGCCTGCAGCGATGCGGGGGAGAAGCCGCTGGAAGGCGGGCTGCTGGTAGCCGATTACGGGAAGGGGCATTTTGTGTACACGGGGCTGGCGTTTTTCCGGCAGCTGCCGGCGGGGGTGCCGGGGGCGTATCGGTTGTTTGCGAACCTCGTCTCCTTGGGGAAATGAGCGGTGGCCGAGGACGCGGAACAGAGCGCAGGCGGTGAGGAGGGGACGGGGTTGCCGCTGTTGAGCACCTGGCGGCGGGTGTATGGGTTTGTGCTGATTTCGTTTGCGGTGATGGTGGTGCTGCTGGTGTGGCTCACGAGGGCGTACTCGTGAACTGGCTCGATTACGTGGTGCTGTTCGGGTCGATCCTGGCGATTGCGCTCTATGGGGTGGTGCGGACGCGGGGGAAGCGGGATCTGCATGATTATCTGCGCGGGAAGCGGAAGCAGTCGTGGCTGGTGATCGGGTTGTCGGTGATGGCGACGCAGGCGTCGGCGATCACGTTTTTGTCGATGCCGGGGCAGGGGTATGCGAGCGGGCTGTCGTTTGTGCAGAATTATTTTGCAATGCCGGTGGCGCTGGTGATCATCGCGGCGGTGTTTTTGCCGCTGTATCGCAAGTTGAATGTGTACACGGCGTATGAGTTTCTGGGGAAGCGGTTTGATAAAAAGACGCGTCTTCTGGCGGCGTTTTTGTTTTTGATTCAGCGCGGGTTGGGGGCCGGGATCACGATTTATGCGCCGTCGATAGTGCTGTCGACGATCTTTGGGTGGTCGTTGTCGTTGACGATCGTTGCGAGCAGCTTAGTGGTCATTGTCTATACGGTGGTGGGCGGGTCAGATGCAGTGACGCATACGCAGAAGTATCAGTTTGCGATCATCATGGCGGGGATGGTGGCGGCGTTTGTGATTCTGCTGATGAAATTGCCGTGCTCGTTTGGCGATGCAATAGCGATTGCGGGGCATTTTGGCAAGTTGAATGCGGTGTCGTTTTCGACGGATCCGAAGGAGCGGTATACGTTCTGGACGGGGATGATCGGGGGATTGTTTCTGATGCTGTCTTATTTTGGGACGGATCAGTCGCAGGTGCAGCGGTATATCGCGGGGGATGATTTAAGGGAGTCGCGGTTTGGGTTGATGTTTAATGCGCTGTTGAAGATTCCGATGCAGTTTGGAATTTTGCTACTGGGGGTGCTGCTGTTTGTATTTTACGTGTTTCATCCAGCGCCGATCTTTTTCAACAAGGTGGCTTGGAACGAAGTACCGCCGAATGCTCCGCGTGCTATCAGCTTCACATTCGAAATTGGGCATGGTCCTGCCTCCCCCCCCGCGAATTTCGAACAAGATTTTCGAGTTAAGGCAAGGCAGCAACAACAGTTGGCAGGAGAATGGCTTCATTATCGTAACGGCCACCCTTCAGCTGCTGCGGCCATTGGCATCCAACAACTTGAAGTAGCGACAGCCTTGAACATGGACCGCGCCATTGCAAAATCATTGGTGGCGAAATACGCGCCGACATCAAGTGCGGACGACAAGGACTACGTGTTTATTCACTTCATTTTAGAGAATCTGCCTCACGGATTGATTGGACTTTTGGTGGCGGCGTTCTTTGCGGCGGCGCTTTCATCAAAGGCTGCCGAGTTGAATGCGCTCGCGTCCACATCGGTAGTGGACTTGTACCGAACCGTGATTCGGCCTTCCGCGTCGGATCGGCAATGTGTAATTGCTTCCAAAGGGTTCACCGTGTTGTGGGGCCTGGTGGCAATGGGCTTTGCGCTGTTTGCACGCATGTCGGAAAATTTGATTCAGGCCTCCAATATCGTCGGCTCTATTTTCTACGGAGTGGTCCTCGGAATCTTTCTCGTTGCCTTCTTTCTGAAATGGATCCGCGGAAGCGCGATTTTCTGGTCGGCGGTGGTGTCGCAACTCCTCGTCTTCGTGCTCTATTCATCGCTGTCGATCAGCTACCTGTGGTACAACCTCATCGGGTGCGGGGCGTGCGTGGGGTTGGCGGTGGTGCTGCAAGCGGTGACCCCGCGCGACGTTGAACCTCGTGGGTTTGAGCCGGTGATGGAGACGCATGTCTGAGAGTGCCGCACAATCTTCGGGGCCGGTCATCTGCTTCGGGCAGCAGCCGTGCGGTTTTTTTCCGAAGCGGTTTTTGTACGCGAAGATCGTGACGGCGCGGCGGCTGCAGAAGGAGATTGGGGGGGAGATTGTTTTCTTTTATCACGACAGCGATCACGATCCGCGGGAGACGCGGACGATGGTGCGGCATCGGCAGTCGGGGAATCCGATCCTGCTGAATTTTGAGTTCGAGAACAAGTGGCAGCGGAAGTTTTCGCCGCTGTATCTGAAGCGGGTGCCGGCGGAGTGGTCGCGGAAGATGGCGGGGCAATTGGGGAATTACGTGGAGAAGGGGTGGGTGGAGGCGTTTCGTGCGGTGGCGAGTGGGCCGCACGCGGGGAATGTCGCGGATTTTTGCCTCGACATGTACCGGCAGATGGGGCTGCTGGAGGGAATTCGCGTGATGCGGTCGGGCGATCCCGAGTTTCGGCGGGCGGCGTGTGCGATTTCGGACTTTTTTGTGGATGTGCCGTATGAAGGGGAGGTGGTGCGGGCACGTTACAGCGATGGGAAGTTTTTGCTGCATGAAGGCGGGAATGCGTACATCACCGTGCCGCCGGCGCCCTTTGGGAAGGAGCAGATCAGCCCGACGCGCGACAGTCGGCTGGTGTGGATGCAATCGGTGATACGCTGCACGCATTATGTTTCCGGTGCGGGCGAGCAGGCATATCTGAAGAAGGAAGAGGCGCCGGAGATTTCGTTTGTGACTCGCGACACGATAGAGCGTTCTGATGAAGCATACACCGATCACCTTGAGTAACGGGCCGCTGCTGGCTTTCGGGGCGCACCCGGACGACGTCGAGTTCGGCTGCGGCGGCGTGGTTCTCGCCGAGACAAGAAGCGGTCGGCGGGCCCGCGTGGTCGTATGTTCGCGCGGGGAGGCGGGCACGCATGGCACGCCGGCGGAGCGGACGCAGGAGGCGGAGCGGGGCGCGGCGATCCTGGGGGCGTCGATCGAATTCCTGGAGCTCGGCGGGGATGCCCGCCTGGAAATCCGCACCGCGCATGCACTGAAAATCGCAGGGGTGCTGCGGCGGGAAAAGCCGGCGGTCGTGCTTGCGCCACTCCCGGAGCCGAACCAGCACCCGGACCACGCGCGTCTGGGCCAGCTTGTGCGTGACGCGGCGCGGTTGGCGCGCTACGGGAATGTGCCCGAATTGAACGAGCATCCGCCGCACGCGATCGAGGCGTTGTTCTTTTACGAGGTCACCAGCGCTGCATCTGCCCCCCCTGCCGTGCTTGTGGACGTTTCCGACCTTGTGCCGGAATGGACGGCGGCGATGGAAGCGCACGCATCGCAGCTGCGCACGCGGAATTACATCGAGCTGCAACTCACGAAGGCCCGCCTTCACGGCCTGCGTGCAGGGGTTTCGCATGCGATCGCGCTGCATGCGGGCGATCCGCTCGTTGTCAGCCACCTCGGGCAGCTTGGCCGCGGTGCACGGACCTTTTGACAATGAGCAGCACGTACAACATCGGCATCACCTGCTATCCGAGCATCGGGGGAAGCGGAATTCTCGCGTCGGCACTGGGAGAAGAGCTCGCACGGCGCGGGCATGCGGTGCATTTCATCAGTTACGAGCGGCCCTTCCGCCTGCCGGAGAATTTGCCGGGGCTGCACTTTCACCCGGTGGAAATTCATGACTTCGATCCGTTTCCCTATCCGGATTACACGCTGCCGTTGTCGGTGAAGATGGCGGAAGTGAGCCGGGATTATGCGCTCGATATCCTGCACGTGCATTACGCCGTTCCGCACGCGACGGCGGCGGTGCTGGCGCATTCGATGCTGCCGGAAAAGCAGCGGCCGCGGCTGATCACGACATTGCACGGCACGGACACGACGCTTCTGGCGGGGCATCCGAGCTATGGGCCGGCGATCCGCCACGCGCTGGATTGCTCCCACGCCGTGACCGCGGTTTCGCATTTTCTGAAGAAGGAGACGGAGCGGCTTCTTTCGGTGCGGACGCGGATCGAGGTGGTGCACAACTTCTTTTCGCCGCGGCCGCCACGGCGTTCGCGGGCGGAGGTGCGGGCGGACCTGGGGGTGGGAGACGAATTGCTCATCCTGCACACGTCGAACCTCCGTCCGTTGAAGCGCATTGACGTGCTGCTCGAGACGGTCGCCCTGCTGCAGCCGCGGAGCGCGTTCAAGCTGCTGATCCTGGCGGGCGAGAGCTTTGCGCCTTACCAGGAGCAGGCGCATCGGCTCGGGCTGGAAGGGAACATCCTGGTGCGCGACAGGATTCTCGATATCGAGGAGTACTTTCATGCGGCGGATGTGGGATTGATCACTTCGGACACGGAAAGTTTCTGCCTGAGCATCCTGGAAGGAATGTCGCTGGGCTGTCCGAGCGTGGCGACGCGCGTTGGCGGGGTGCCGGAGGTGGTCGATCAGGGCGTGACGGGGCTGCTGGCGGAAGCGGGCAATCCCGTGGCGCTGGCGGATGCCCTGCGGGGATTGATGGAGGATGCGTACCGCCGGGAGAAGATGGGGGAAGCCGCGAGGCGTGCGGCGGCGGCCCGATTCTCGGCGGAGGCGATCGTTCCGCAGTATGAGCGCATTTACCAGCGCGTGACCGGCCGGGCGGTGTGATTGGCGGTTAAATCAGAGAGAGCACTTCGTCGACGTTCAGCGGCTTGACCAGCAGCGGGGCGTCACGGAGGTCCCCTCCCCCGTCGGCGGCGGCGTACGCGGTGACAAAGACGATCCGGATATTGGGATTCTGCTGGCGAAGCTTGTCGGCGAAGAGGGCGCCCGGGGTGTCGGGAAGCCGAAGGTCGATGATGGCGGCGTCGAATTCGCTTGCGGGGATGCTCACCTGGGCGGGCTCTGCGTAACCTTTGACCTGGTGGCCAAGCTGTTCGAGGACAGCGGTGAGCGCATAGAGGGATTTGCGGTCATCTTCAACAACGAGGATACGCTTGGTGGACATGGGAGGAGACGCCTTTCGGGGCGAAGCAAACGGAACGGCCGCGGTTCCGGAGGTGCTGAGCCTGGAGGGATTGGCTGCCACCGACGATGGAAAGCCGCGTGTTCACTGGGGGCCTACAACTGGGAAAACGTTCGTATCCTAAGAGGGGATACGGACTTCTGCGTGGGTATTAGTGCTCACGAGAGCCACTTTTCCTTTGCTCATCGCCGCCTTAATATTTGGGAATATCGAGGCGCAAATTCGGGAGTGTCGATCCATCCGTTGGGTGACGGAGGATTTCACGTTCGCAACAAGCCTCCGGGGCGTTCATCAGAAGGAAAGGGTGCCGATCCATGCCACGTTCGCCGACGATTTACGTCGTGGACGACGATCCTGCCACCAGACGCGCGCTTCAAGGTGCGCTTGAGCGGGCCCAGTTCCGCGTGCGCACGTACGCGGATGCGACGGCGTTTTTGAAAGATTTTCAGAACGGCGGGATCGGGTGCCTGCTGCTGGATCTGCAGCTTCCCTCGATGAGCGGGATCGAACTCATTGAGCGCATGCGGGAGCGCAAGCTGCACTTGCCTGTGATCATCATCAGCGGGCATGCGAATGTGGAGTCGGCGGTGAAGATCCTGAAGCTGGGAGCGGTGGATTTGATCGAAAAGCCGCTGGATTTGAAGGTGGTTATTGAACGGGTCCGGGAAGTGATCCGGCGGGACACGCTGCGGCAGCAGCATCACGCGGTGGTGCAGGAGATCTGGAAGCGGCTGGAGACGCTGACCCCGCGGGAGATGGTGCTGGTGAAGCTGCTGATCCAGGGGAAGTCGAACAAGATGATCGGCGCAACGCTGGGCATCTCGACCAAGACGGTGGCGAATCACCGGGCGCATGTCATGGCCAAGACGCAGGCCTCAAATGCCGCGGACCTCGTGCGGATGGTGCTTACCGTCGAGCAGGCCCAGATGCTCGACGCAGCCCTGGACAAGCACTATCTGTAGACCTTGTGCCTGTTAGCAATCTCTTCCATTGCAGGCTCTGCTGTTCTGATATAAAAAAAATCAGAAACAGAGGCGTTGTGCCACATCCGAAGCGCCCAGTTTAACGAATAACTTAAAAAGGGCCGGCTGTGCTTGCCGGCACGGAGGTTCGCATGCGGAACGCTGAGACAGTTGCTGCCGATACCCTGATGTTCCAACCAATGCCTGAGCTGGCCAACGCGCTTCGCAGGAAGAGCGGGCGCATTATCACCCGGTGGAACAAGCTGGTCCGCAGCGTCATTCCCAATGCCGATGCGTTGACGTCGCGCCAGGTGCGCGATTCGATCCCAACGGTCCTGGAGCAGATGGCCCAGGCGGTGGAGGCTGCCGAGCCGGCGCCCGCGCAGGAGCTGGCGGAAGTCACGAAGCTGCACGGGGAGGAACGGTTTCACGAGAGCTACAACGTGAAGGAACTGATCCTCGAATACCGGCTGCTCCGCAAAGTGCTGGTGGAGGAAATCGACACGGCGATGAAGCGCACGATCAGCGCGCAGGAGTGGCTCGCGCTGGATATGGCCGTCGATGTGTCGCTGCAGCAGGCGATTCTGGCCTTTCTGCAGCACCAGATGCACCGCCTCAAAACGGCGACCGAAGGCGAAGCGAAGTTCCTCGCGTTCCTCACCCACGAGATCCGCGGGGGGCTCAACAGCGTGATGCTGACGATGCAATGGGTGGAACACGCGCTGGAGTCCCGGAAGGAATTTTCCGAGGAAAGAGAGGCGCTCATCGCCGCGCGCAAGTCCGCCATGGAAACGATCACGAGCCTCGAACGGCTGCTGCAGGCGGAGCGGCTGCGACAGAAGAGCGCACTCCCCGTCTACACGGCGGTTTCGTTGAAAACGATCGCGGAAAAAGTGGCGACGCAGTTCAAAGTCGCCGCCCAGCGCAAGCGCATCCACCTGCAGGTGCAGATTCTCGAGGATGCGATCGTCACGACGGACGAGGGACTGCTCACGCTTGTGCTGCAGCACCTGCTGGGAAATGCCGTCAAACACGGGGAAGAGGGGCGAATCCTCCTCCGCGCCGCAAAAGAAGCAGAGGGGTGCTGGACGTTGCGGATGGAAAACGAGATCGGGGGGATCTCGGCCGGGCAGATGGCGAAGCTTTTCGATTCCTTCGCCGATGGCGTGATCCCCACGGATGCCGGGCTGGGCTTGTACATTGCCTGGCAGGCGGCGGACACGCTGGGGGCACGGCTGGCGGTCGATGGGGGCGATCCCTGGCGGCTGAGCCTGCGTCTGGCGGGCGCCAGGAACGGCGGCGCACGACAAAACAGCGCGTGACAAAAATATGTCCTACTCAGCGCAAGCGCATCCATGCGCCGTGTGGCCTGTTTGAGCAGCGCGCATCGATTTACCCGCGCGGCTCATCTGCGGAATCGCTCCGCATCTTCTCTCTCCGGCATTCTCTTTGCCAAACCCGCCTCCTGCGTCGCGAGTCGGGAACTATGAAAATAGTTCCCAACGGCATGACCCCGGAGGGGTCAACACCCACCATGGAGATGGAACGTCCTGCACCTCCTGCAGGCATCCAAGTGACCTCATGAATGCACGAAAACTTCATCGCGAATATGTTCGGAGATTGACCCGCTACTGCTTTGCAGAAAAGGGCCTGCTGGCGCTCGTGGTGATCACGGGCGTCATCGGCTTCTCCATCACGTTCATCTTTCCCTGGCTGATCGGCACCCTCATCGACCGCGTCGTCGCGCCGCGCCCGATCCACGGCGTGCTCCCGACAACCGCTCAGCGCTATCACGAACTCGCCATTCTGACGCTTACCGGCCTCGTCGCGGCGGTGGTGGTGGCGATCACCGGATGGGGACGCGGCCACTACACCATGAAGCTCGGCAACCGCATCGTCTGTAAGCTCCGCCAGGATCTTTTCGATCACCTCCAGAGCCTCAGCCTTCATTTTTATTCCCGCCAGCGCACCGGCGGCATCGTGTGGCGGCTCATGCACGAGGTGCACGGCGTCAATGGCCTCATCCACGCCGGCATCATCCTGGTCGCGCTCGATGCCTTGAATCTCCTGATCGCCCTTGTGCTGCTGTTCAGCATTTCCTGGAAGGTCACGCTGGCCATCTGCGTGGTCATGCCGCTGTACGTGTTCACCTTTAAATTCTTCAACCCGCACATCCGTCGCACCAGCGAGCGCGTGGCGCAGCATTTTGGCCGGATCAATTCGAACATCAGCGAGCAGATCTCCGCGATTTCCCTGATCAAAAGCTACGCAACCGAGGCCAGGGAAGCCCGCCGGTTCGCCAACGACAACGAGGAGCATTACCGCTACGTCGTGGAGCAGAGCCGCGTCGGTCATGCCGTCGGCGCCGTTTCTGAAATGTGGATTCACGTCGGCACGAGCATCATCATCGGCTACGGCGGGCTGCTGGCGCTCCAGGAGAACCTCACGGCCGGCGATATCATGCGCATCCTCGGCTATGCCGGCATCTTCTACGGCCCGCTGAAGCGCTTCGCCGACCTCGACATGGTCTACCAGAACTCCATGGCATCCATCCGGCGCGTCTTCCGCATCTTCGACATCAAGCCCAAGATCCGCGAGCTTCCCGACGCCCGCACCGCCAGTCCGAAGCAAGGCAACATCGAGTACCGCGACGTGCGCTTCCACTACCAGGCCAACTGCGATGAATCGAGCGTCCGCCTCGATGAGGACGAACCTGACGAAGTCCCCGCATACGCCGGCGCTGTGGCTGGCGAAGACCGTTGGATTCTCGACGGCGTCACCTTTACCGCCAATGCGGGCGAATGCGTCGCACTTGTCGGCCCCTCCGGCTCGGGCAAAACGACGCTCGCGTCGCTGCTCCCGCGGCTGTACGACATCATGGAAGGGCAGATCGAGATCGACGGCATCGACATCCGCAATTACTCGCTCAAAGCCCTGCGCGAGGCGATCGGCATCGTGCAGCAGGATTCGTTCATCTTCTCGGGCACCGTCCGCGACAACATCGCCTATGGACGGCCCGACGCCTCCGACGCCGAAGTGATCGCCGCCGCCGAGGCCGCCAACGCCCACGAATTCATCTCCAAGCTCCCCGACGGCTACAACACCATGCTGGGCGAACGCGGCATCAACCTCTCGGGCGGCCAGCGGCAGCGCATCAGCATCGCCCGCGCCGTGCTGAAGAACCCGCGCATTCTCATCCTCGATGAGGCCACCAGTGCACTGGATGCCGAGTCCGAGGCGCTTGTGCAGCAGGCGCTTGAGCGGCTCATGAAAGGCCGTACCTGCCTGGTGATCGCCCACCGGCTCTCGACGGTGCGGAATGCGGATCGCATTCTCGTGCTCAAAGACGGCCGAATTGTTGAGTCCGGCGACCATGAAGAACTTCTGCTGCGGGATGGGCTCTATGCACGCCTCGTTCGCCAGCAGCTCTCGGGCGTCCGCGACGGCATGCGGATTCTTCCGCCGGAACCGGAAATCCCGCCCGTTCCCACCGGAGGATCGCCCGCACGGCGCGCCGGCTGAGCTTGCCGCTTCAGCAATTCACGGCTGAGCTGCAAAAACTTTTTTCTCTTTTGAACTCGACCGGATCGTTTCCTCGCCCGATCCCGTTCCTATGATCAGATAAGCATTTTGCCTGTCTGACACCTCGACCATGCGCCGCTGACCGGGCCGCGAACAGTCGTGTTTGGAACCTCATCCGGAAGAGGGAAAGAGATGCACACCTGCCGCCGCGCAATTGCATACTTTCGCCAGGACTGGCGTCTCATCCTGTTCGTCGTCCTCCTGGTGGGAGTAAACTTTTTCATGGGCCTTGCCATGGCGTGGCCCATCCCGGTGCTTCTCGACCTCCTCTTCTCCCCCACCGAACGCACCGACGCCGTCCACATGTTCTTCATCCGCATCCTGCCCGCCTCCGCGTTCGGGCGCATCGCCGCCACGGCGCTGATCAGCCTCGCCCTGAAGTTCTCCTTCGACATCACCCTTCTCATCGGCCGCACCATGCTCAACAGCCGCATCCGCTACAACGGGCTGGCGCGCGTCCGCCACGATCTCTACCAGAAGCTCCAGCACCTGCCGCTCAGCTTCCACCGCACGCGGCCGCAGGGCGACACCATCTACCGCCTCGCCACCGACACGCAGGGCTTCTGGGGGATCATCGACACCTTCATCGGCGCCGCGATCTCCTACATCACGGTGATCGTGATGGCGATCGTGATGCTCAAGATCAGCGTGCCGCTCGCCCTCCTCGCCCTCGCCGTCCTTCCCTTCCTCGTCCTCAGCAACGCCTACTTCACCCCGCGCATCAAGCGACGCGCTGACGTGGCCAAGCAGGCGGAGTCCGACTTTACGACGACCGTGCAGCGCTCCGTCTCGGCCATCGGTCTCATCCAGGCCTTCTGCCGCCAGGCCACCGACTTCGGCAACTTCAGGGACTCCGTCGCCCACTGGAACGACAGCAACTGGCGCCTCGACTGGGCCACCCAGCTCTACGCCCTCTCCGTCCAGACCCTCTTCGGCATCGCCACCGCGCTCGTCGTCGGCTACGGCGGCTACCTGGCCTACCGCGACCAGTTCCTCCATCCTGTCTCCAACGGCGCTACCGTCGGCGACCTCCTGGCCTTCCTCACCTACGTCGCCATGCTCAACGAACCGATCAACCGCATCACCGGCTTCCGCGCAATGGTGCAGAACTCCGTCGCCGCCTGCAACCGCGTGCTGACGGTGCTCGATACGCCTGTCACCATTGCCGACCCGCCCGGCGCCAAGCCGCTGCCGCCCAAGCCCCGGACGCTGTCGCTCCAGAATGTTTCCTTCACTTATCCGGAGATCGCCGACGCCACGCCGGTGCTCCATGGCATCCATGCAACCGTGACGCCGGGGCAGTTCGTCGCCTTCGTCGGGCCCTCGGGCGCCGGCAAATCGACCCTCTTCTCGCTCCTGCCGCGCTTCTATGATCCCACCGAAGGATCGGTTCGCCTCGACGGCCACGACATCCGCACCATCCCCATCGCCGACCTCCGCCGGCACATCACCTCGGTGCAGCAGGACAGCCCCCTCTTCCCCGGCACGGTCGCGGACAACATCGCCTTCGCCCGCGCAGAATCCACCCGCGAAGAAATTATCGCCGCCGCGCAAGCCGCCGGCGCCGACGAGTTCATCCGCGCACTCGAAAACGGCTACGACACGCCCATTTCAGAAAACGCCGCCAACATCTCCGGCGGCCAGCGCCAGCGACTTGCCCTCGCCCGCGCCATTCTCGCCGATTCCCCCATCCTCATCCTCGACGAACCGACCTCCGCACAGGACCCCCACCACGCCAACGCCATCCTTGAAACCCTCCACTCCCTCCGCGGCACCCGCACCATCCTGCTGGTCACCCACGATCTCAAGCTCGTCGAAGAATGTGACCAGATCTACGTCCTGCAGCACGGGCGGTTGACCGAGTCCGGCACGCACGCCCAGTTGATGGCCAAGGAAGGCCTCTACTACACGCTGCACAACGCTGAGCCCGCCGCCGAAGTCGCCCCCTCGCTGCACATCGCTTCATGACGCACGGTCAGCGGGCATGCTGGTGCTCGCGCAGGTGCGTCAGGCAGTAGCATTTCCCGCCGCATTCCGAACAGTAGCGGAACTCATAATCCGGATGTGATTTCTCCGTCGCGCCGCAGATCACGCACCGGTGCATGGACGCGCCCGCGCGGCCCGCTTCGGCGCTCCGCTGCACCTGCCGCTCCATGTGCCGCCGCCCGCGCTTCATCCGCTGCACGATCTCGACGCGGAAAAAAATGAAATAATTCGCCACCGCGGCCACAAGCATCGCCTTTTCCACCCACGGCACGAACAGCAGTTCGATCCCGAGGAGAATCCCTGTCAGCAGCGCCAGCCACTTCACTTTTACCGGCAGAATGAAAAAGATGTAGATCACGAAGTCCGGATAAAGCGTCGCGAACGCCAGGAACACCGTCTCGCCGATGTACATGTTCGTGCCATCCGCCCCCGGCGCGCCCAGAAGATACGCAACCAGCCCGGACCCGATGGTCGCCAGCGCGGCAATCAGCAGGTACAGGTTGTAGCGCGCAGTCCCCCAGTTCGCCTCGAGCGCCGTCCCCATCAGCCAGAAAAAATACCACGCGAAAAACGCGAAGATCGGGTTATCCAGCGGCGGCAGAAACAGAAACGTGATCGCCCGCCACCATTCCCCATGGAGCGCCATCGCCGGATCAAACACCAGCCGCTGTTCCAGGTGCGCATCCGGCTGCCCCATGATCGCCAGGTAGCAGATCACCTGGAACCCGATCAGGTACAGCGTGATGTTCGGAATCGCCACCCGATCAACGGCATTCATGAAACGGTGCTTGAACCGCATGCATCACTCCCGCGCTCCACGTGTTGTCACCCACGGAAGCGAGGAATTGTAATGCCTCTCCCGCTCCCCCGCATGTTCTCACAGCGAACACAACCCGTGCCGTATCGCAAACTTCGTCAGTCCCGCCACGCTGTGGATGTTCAGCTTCTCCATGATGTGCTGCCGGTGCGTCTCCACCGTGCGCACGCTGATCTCCAGTTTCCCGGCAATTTCCGCGCTCGTATTCCCTTCGCCGATCAACTGCAGCACTTCCCGTTCCCGGTTCGAGAGCACATCCACCTCGGTCACGCCGCGCTCTCCCCGCGTGGCGCGAACGTAGTCGGTGAGCATCGATTCATTCAGCGGCGGGCTCAGGTACCGATTCCCGTCGCGGACCGCCTTGATCGCCGAAAGCAGCTCGCCGAACGCCGCATCCTTGAGCACGTACGCCGAGGCACCCGCCCGCAGCGACTCCACCACGTACTGGCCGTCGGCATGCATCGAGAGCATGATGATCCGCGACCCGGGGTGCGAAGCCACCATCTGGCGCACCGCCTCGATGCCGTTGAGGTCCGGCATCGCCACATCCATCAGCACCAGGTCGGGGCGCAGCCGGTTGAATAGCCGCACCGCCTCGCGGCCGTCCCCGCATTCGCCGACCACCCGCATGTCCGCTTCCACTTCCAGCATCGTCCGGATCCCCCGCCGCACCAGGGCATGATCTTCCGCCAGCAACACTGTTTTCATGCAACACCTCCGGAAGACGCTTCGGTCGTCGGCAATTCAACAATCACGCGTGTTCCCTTCCCCGCCGACGACTCAATGTCCACCTTTCCTCCTAACGACGTGATCCGCTCCTTAATGCTTGCCAATCCCAATCCGCGCGTCGCCTGCGTGGCCGCGCTCGCCGTGTCAAAACCGCACCCGTCATCATCCACCACCACCCGCACCCCGCCGCTTTCCGAATCGCCGCGCCAGTGAACCGTGATCAGCACTTCCTCGGCCCTTCCATGTTTCCACGCATTGTTGATCAGTTCCTTGATGGAGCGGAAAAGGTAATTCGCGATCGGCGCCGGAATTTTCCGCCCCGTGCCGATCTCGCTGATCGTCAATTGAATCCCCGCCCGTGCGTGCATCTGCTCCCCGTACCGCCGCACCGTCGGCAGCAGCCCGAGGTCGTCGAGCATCGCCGGGTAAAGCTCGAACGTCATCGTCCGCGTCTGCTGGATCATGTTCTCGATCAACTGCAGGGAATCGCGCAGCCGCGGCACCCGCTGCTCGGCCCCGCCGTCCAGCAGCGACTCCAGGTTCATCTTCAGCACCGTCAGCGTCTGGCCCAGCGTGTCGTGGATGTCCTGCGCCAGGCGCCGCCGTTGCACCTCCTCCGCAGCCGACAACTGCGCCGCAAGGCGGTGGACCGCCTCCTCCGCCCGCTTGCGCTCGGCCACCTCGGCAGTGAGGCTCACCGTCTTTTCCTCCACCATCTCTTCCACTTTTTTCTCCAACTGGTGCCGCACGTGCACCAGAAGCGCCACCACCGTGAACGCGCACACGAGCGACAACGCATTCCAGTAGGGAACGAACGAGTTCGCCTTCACATCCCCGCTCGACAGGTTCGCCGTCAGCCATACCATCGAGGAGAGCATCGCCGTCGCAACCCCCGCCCGCTTTCCCCCCCACCAGGCGCCCATCGCCACCGGCACCATGTACAGCGGCACCACGCTCAGCCGCGGGCCGGTCATGTAATCCAGCGCCCCGACCACCACGAGCGCCAGAAGCCCGGCCGCCCATGGCGCCGCCAGCTTGTTGTACTTCCGCTGTTCCATCGTTCCGCCCGCGCTGACCCTCAAACCCTTCCCATGTACTCCTCCGCCCGCCTCGATGTCAATCCTGTACCTTTCCACAAACACAGGGCTACAATCGTGCACCTTGTCTCCGGAGACCGCTCGACATGCCTGACGCCCCTTCCCCCGATAACCGCCTTGGCCTCAACTACCGCCAGCCTCCCGCCCACAAGGCCCTCCCCCCCGGCGGCATCATCGATGCACACAACCACGCCGGCGAACCCGCCTTCACCCAGCACATGGTCGACGCCGCCGCCGCCTACGGCATCACCCAGTTCTACACCATGGCCCCCCTCGAACAGGTCGTGCCCCTCAAGCAACAATTCCCCGGCAAGTTCCGCTTCATCGCCGTCCCCAACTGGAAGCGCGACATGCCCGTCCCCGATGCCTCCTTCTTCGCCGACTGGCGAAAACGCCTCGAAGCCTTCCGCGAACATGGCGCCGGCCTCATCAAGTTCCACGCCGCCCCCGGCACCTGTCGCCGCTGGCAGATCACCCTCGACGACCCACGCATCCAGGACATCGCCAAACACGCCTACGACCTCGGTTACAACTTCATGACCCACGTCGGCGACCCCAACGCCTGGTTCTACGGCAAAGGCCCCTACTCCGACGGCACCTACGGCACCCCCGCCTCCCAGTTCGCCATGCTCGAACGAATGCTCGACAAATACCCCGACCGCCTCCACCTCGGCGCCCACATGGGCGGCTCTCTCGAAAACCTCGACGCCCTCGCCCGCCGCCTCGAAAAATACCCCCACTACATCCTCGATTCCTCCGCCACCCGCTGGATGGTCCGCGCCGTCGCCGAACAATCCCCCACCGCCGTCCGTGATTTCTTCATCGCCTTCCAGGACCGCATCGTCTTCGGCTCCGACAACGTCGCCCTCAACGAACGCTCCTTCGACCACTACGCCTCCCGCTACTGGGCACACCTCAAGCTCTGGGAATCCGACTACGACGCCGAATCCAACATCGACGACCCCGACGCCGGCAAAGGCTTCAACCCCAAAACCGGCCAATTCGACCCCGCCAAAGCCGACAACCTCCCCCGCCTCCGCGGCATCAACCTCCCCCCCGAAGTCCTCCACAAGCTCTACCGGGCCAACGCCGACCGCCTCCTCCCCAAATAGAATCCAAGAACCAAGAATCAAGGACCAAGAAGGAGCACCCCCGAATCCCTTCTTGATTCTTGCTTCTTGATTCCGTCTTCTTAATCCCCCCAATTTGACACCCGCCCCCAAATCTGCAAAAGTTCACCCCCAACACCGCACATGCCCGATAATGAGGGGGATTGACGATTCCCTCGGCATTTTGCGACCCCAAATGGAGTGTTTCCCATGACTTCCGCTTCCCCCCTCCTCCGCCCCCGCATCCTCGCGATGCTCACCGTCGGGCTCCTCCTCGCCGGCACCACGGGCTGCGTCTCGATGGACGAACACAAACGCCTCCAGACCGCCTTCGACCAGTCCCGCGCCCAGCTCGCCGAAGCCGAAAATGACCTCAACGCCGCCCGCGCCCGCAACACCGAACTCGAAGGCAAAATCGCCGAGCTCAACCGCCTCATCGGTCTCGGCGGCAACGATGCCCTCAAACGCGAACGCGACCTCCTCGCCCAGCAGCTCGCCGACCTCCAGAAAAAATACAACGACCTCCTCGCACTCAACGCCAACACCCCCGCCCTCCCCGAATCGGTCAACGATGCCCTCCGCAAGCTCGCCGACCAGTACCCCGACCTCCTCGAATTCGACGAACGCCTCGGCATGGTCCGCTTCAAGTCCGACCTCACCTTCGACCTCGGTTCCACCGAGGTGAAACCCCGCGCGAAAGAGGCCCTTGCCAAGTTCGCCACCATCCTCAACAACCCCGAAATCGCTCAGCAGGAAGTCACCGTCGTCGGCCACACCGATGACGTCCCCATCCGCCAAAGCAGAACCATGCAGATGAACCCCACCAACTGGATCCTCTCCACCAACCGCGCCTGGTCCGTCGCCGAGGTCCTTCGCGCCGATGGCGTCTCTTCCAGCCGCGTCGAAGCCGCCGGCTGGGGCGATCAGCGTCCCATCGCCCCCAATGCCCCCGGCCACCACGGCAACGAAAAGAACCGCCGCGTCGATATCTACATCCGCCCCACCAAGGTCCCCGAAGGCATCACCGTCTCCACCCCCGGCAACTTCACGCCGGCCCCCTCCCGCACCCGTACCCCGCGGAAACCGGTCCTCAAGCCCGTCCCCACCACCGCCCCCGCCGCCGACACCACCCCCATCCCCGCCGGCTGATAGACCCCTCTACACCCCCTCAAGCGGCCGACCCGCGGTCGGCCGCTTTCGTTTTTGCCTAACCTTGCCGCAAAACAACCCGCTGTCGGAAGAAACCCGCTGGCGATTCGCCCGCAGCCCCATTATCATCCCCTTCGCTGTCTTCTTCGCCGATGCGTGGCCGGAGCTCTTTCGTCATGACCAAATCTTCCTCGCCCTCCACCAAACCCCACATCAAGCACAACATTCTTTTCCTGTCCAAATTTTTCCGCCACGGCATCACCATCGCCTCCGTCTGGCCCTCCTCCAAGGCCCTCTCCAAGGCCACCATCAAACAAATCGACTGGCAGCACGCCAAGGTCATCGTCGAACTCGGCGCCGGCACCGGACCCATCACCGACCAGATCATCAAACGCATCAAGCCCCACACCACCTTCATCGCCATCGAACGCGACAAGGACTTCGCCAAGATCCTCCAGGATCGCTTCTCCGGCCACAAAAACGTCCACATCGTCCAGGCCGACGTCCGCGACCTCGATACCGTCCTCAAATCCCGCGGCATCAAACGCGTCGATGCCTTCATCTCCGGCCTCCCCACCCCCTCCCTCCCCCTCCCCATCCGCCGCCGCATGCTCGCCACCGTCCGCCGCTACCTCGTCGACGGCGGCGTCTTCTCCAACATCACCGAAATCCCCTTCATCTACTGGAACTACTACAAGAAAATCTTCAAACACGTCTCCTTCGATTTCGTCGCACGCAACATGCCCCCCGGCGGCGTCTATCACTGCCGCGCCTGCCGCTGACCGCCACCCCCCCGAACCCCGCCTGGAAAGGCGAGGGCTCTGACATACGAGCCAGAGGGGCCGCTCCCTCACCCGCTGTCCAAGGCGACGCATGTCTTCACCACCTCTCGATTACTCCCCACCTCCCCGCCCCCCCATCCCCCGCCGCTACCTCATCGCCTCCCTCATCATGCTCGTCGTCTCCATCGCCAACATCGACCGCATGAACATGTCCGTCGCCGCACCCGTCATCCAGTCCCGCTACCACCTCAATGACTTCCAGATCGGCCTCGTCCTCTCCGCCTTCTTCTGGACCTACTCCGCCGTCCTCCCCCTCGCCGGCTGGCTCCTCGATCGCTTCGGCAAAGCCCTCATCCTCCCACTCGCCGTCCTCTTCTGGACCCTCTCCTCCTCCGCCATGGCCCTCGTCTCCGGCGTCGCCGTCCTCTGTCTCGTCCGCCTTCTCCTCGGCATCGGCGAAGCCCCCTGCATGCCCTCCTGCAACCTCGTCATCCGCGAGTGGTCCCCCCTCCGCGAACGCGCCCTCTTCACCGCCATGATGCAGGGCGGCGCCATCTTCGGACCCGGCCTCGCCGCCGCCCCCGCCGCCTTCCTCATCAAACATCACGGCTGGCGACTCAGCTTCCTCGTCCTCTCCTCCCTCGGTTTCCTCTGGCTCCTCCTCTGGTGGTTCCTCTACGCCCCCCCCGAACGCGCCCGCTGGCTCGCCCCCGCCGAACGCGACCACATCCTCGCCTCCCGAAAACCCCCGGAATCCGCCAACGCCCCCCACACCCCCATGACACTCCTCTCCATCCTCTGCCACCGCTCCTCCATCGGCATCTACCTCGCCGCCGGACCCCTCACCTACGCCCTCTACTTCCTCGTCACCTGGCTCCCCGGTTACCTCACCAATTCCGAGCGCCACTTCGATCTCCTCAAGAGCGGCAACGTCACCAGCGCCAGCTTCCTCCTCGCCACCGCCGCCGCCATCTTCCTCAGCCTCCTCAGCGACAAATTCATCCTCTTCTCCCACGCCCAGGCCCGCTGCGGTTACCGCCGCTTCGCCCTCGCCGCCTCCATGCTCCTCGCACTCCTCCCGCTCCTCTTCACCCCCTACATCGCCAACCCCTACCTCCTCATCGCCTCCATCGCCTGCTGCCTCGCCTTCGTCACCCTCGCCATCACCCTCCTCTACGCCCTCACCACCGACCTCATCGTCCACGAACCCTCCGCCGGACGCACCTTCGCACTCGTCTCCTTCAACGGCCAACTCATGGGCTTCATCGCCCCCGCCCTCACCGGCTTCATCGCCCAGCACTTCGGCTTCACTCCCACCTTCCTCCTCACCGCCGCCCTCCTCGCCGCCGGCGCCATCGCCGCCCTCTTCCTCCCCACCCAGCCCCTCCAACCCCGTGCCTTTCCGCAGGCAGTGACGACAACCGCTTCCATCTAAAATTCCCCACCGACGCCCGTCGCCCGCAGGCGACGCGGGCACCTCTCCCACGCATCAGCCCCCACCCTCCTCACCCACTATTCACCCGCGCCGCCGACGCATCCACACCACCGCCCCACCCAAAATCCCCAACGTCCCCGCCTCCGGCGCAGCCGCCACCCCCGCACCCCCCGTCGGCATACTCCGCCCAAAGTTATTCAACACATCCGAAAGATCCGTCAGATCCACCGTGGTCGCCCCATCAAAATTCCCCGCCGTCCAATTCACATTCGCCATCCCAAAATGGTTCAACACGATCGACAAGTCCGTCAAATCCACCTTCCCATCCGCATTCGCATCCCCCGGCAACAGCACCGCCACAATCAAACTATTCCCATCCGTCCCCTGCCCCGCGTAACTCCCATACGGCGTCGCAAACGTCCCGTTGTCCACCAGCGCCAGCACCGTCCCCACCGGTAGATTGCTCCCCACAATCGCGCCCGCACTCAACTCGCTCCGCAACGCCGCCAGCGCATCCGCCTTCCCACCCGACGTCGGCTGCACAATCAACACGTTGTTCCCAAGATCCAACTGCCCCCCCGCACTGATCGCCAGCGTCCCCACCACGCTCGTCCCCCACGGATCGCTCACCGCCCCCTTCGCGCTCACCGCCACCACCCCCTCCAGGATCGTCAACCCCGCCGCCCGCACGTTCGCCACCTCCAGCCTCCCCGCCCCATCCTTCGCCACGAGCCTCCCCGCCGCGTTGAACGCCCCCGTCACATTCAACCCCGCACCGCCCGCCACCGTGAACCGCGTATCACTCAACAAATTCAACGGCACCCCAATCGTCTGCCCTCCCGAACTCACCGTCACCGTCGCATACGCCCCCGTCCCCCCGCTCTTGTTCAAAACATCCATCGTGAGATCCCCGCTCCCGCTGAACGTGTACCCCGACGCGTTATCAATCGCCAATTGCCCCACATGCTCGCTCGACATCACTGTCGCCACCGCCGCCCCGCCCACATTCCCAAACGCCGCCGTCGAATCCTGCATGTTCGGCAACTGCCCGTTCCAATTCAAAATCGAATCCCAACTCCCGTTCACCCCGCCCGACCACGTCGCCTGCAGCGTCAAATCATTCAAATACATCTCCAGCCACGTGTACCCCGCCAGCGCCGCGCTCTCCCCCGCCGTCACCACCCCATTCCCATCCGATGCCAAGTTTGGATTCAACCCCCGCGCCTTCTCCCACGAGTTCGGCATCCCATCCCCGTCCGTATCAAACCCCGCCTCCCGATTCACCGCCGCCTGGTTCAACATCGCATTCCACTCCCCCGCCACCGGCCCCGTGAGCAGGTTCCCCGTGCTCGTCTTCACATCGTTCACCACCCGCGCATCGCTCGCATTCCGCGCCCACGGCATGTTCCCCGCCGACGCCAGCACCGTCTTGTACGCCGTGTCCGCATCCAGCGTCTTCGCCGCCGGATACCCAAACGCCGTCGTCGTCTGGAACCCCGCATCCAGCGGCACCGTCGTCCCCGCCGCATTGATCTCCGCAAACATCCCCCACCCCGTGTCCGTCCCGTCCCGCACCGCGTTCACCCCCTGCGTCCCCGTCAACTGCCCAGTCGTCGTCTGCCCCGCCCCGTTGGAGTCAATCTTGTTCCCCGACTGGTAAATCTTCACGTTCACCCCGTCCCCGCTGTTGTCCGCCGTGAACGCCGTCCGCGACACCGCCCCCGTCGGCGTCGCCGGCCCCGCGATAATATAATTCCCCACGTAATTCATGTTCACATTCTCAATCGCGCTTCCATCCCCCCCCGTGTACCCCGCCCGATCCGAATAGTTGTAAATCACGTTGTTCCGGAAATCGAAGTTCAGCGTATCCCCGTTGTACGACCCCGGCCGCGGATTCCGGCTCTTGCTGTTCGCATACAAGTTCCCAATGTACGACACGTTCGTGTTATCAATTCGCGTCCGGATCAGCGACCCATACTGATGCCCCGCCTCGATCGGCTCCGTGATGAAACTGTTCGACACCGTCACGTTGCTCGCATCATTCGTCACCGACATGTTCTCATCATTCCCCCACGACGCCGTGATGTGGTCGAGAATGATGTCATGCGTGTTCGCCACCGTGCTGCTCGTGCTCCCCAGCACCCCCACCGAATCATCCGAACCCGTCGCATTCCCGTGGTACACCGACAGGTACCGCATCACCACATTGCTCGTGATATCCGTCGGCTTCGTCCCCGAACTGCTCGTCACCTGCACCTTGTAATTCATCAGCGTAATCCCCGGCCCCGGCGCCGTCTGCCCCGCAATCGTCACATTCGAAATCCCCTTGATCGACAACACATCCGAAAGCTGTATCGTCCCCCCCACATCGAACACAATCGTCTCCGCCGTCGCCCCCGCCGGCCAGTTCTTCCCAATGAGCCCATACCGCAAACTCCCCGCCGCCGGCGTCGTCGCATCATCCGTCAAATTCGTCACGTGATACACAAACCCCCCGCGCCCCCCCACCGCATTCCCCCCAAACCCATCCGCCCCCGGAAACGCCGGCAACGCCCCCCAACTCGCCCCAACCATCCCCACCGCACCCGAGACCGCCGCTACCAACGCGCGCACGAATACCACGTTCCGCTTCGCCATGTTGCCTTCCCTCGAACGCCCAAAAAACCAGAAAAAAAACCAAGCCCACGGCTTCCACGCCGTAGGGATGATGGACATGCATGCACACACCCGATCCGCACTTCCTCAGATGTCGCATTTTCAGAAACGCCACCTGAAACCTACGCCACGCCCCCACCGCCCGCAACGACGCACCTTTGCACTTTTACCAATATGTCTTGCAGAAAATGCAAGGCCAATTGATTCCCAACTACCCGATGCATCCACGTTTAGCCGCGAGCCAAAGGCGAGCGCTCCCGCTCTCCTCAAAAACGGCTCGGTGCATCAACGCAAAAAGTCCCGAAGTTTCGGCTTGCCTTTTCGCGGCGCCCTATTCGCCCCACTCCACCCCCCCAGTTCGACTTTTTGATCTTTACCCGCGAAACCTGTCGACAGACCATAATGCCCGGACCGAATGGGCCGCCAATTTTCGGTAGCCGTGGCCGTGAGGCAGCCGTGAGGCCACGGAAAAGCCCACGATATAACGGAAAAGGCCCGAAGGGACCGACACCTCACAATGCACCGCTCCAGATACATTCTCCGCGCCTTCACAGCCACACTCCTCCTCCTCTTCCTAATAGACTGGCCCCTCTCCCCTCCCCCCTGAACTCTCTTCTTCGTGGTTCTTTGTGCCTTTGTGTACTTTGTGTTTACGTCGCACCGAAGTCCAACTTCGCCCCTCCGCCCAAATAGCCCTCAACCTCTCACTATCCCATTCGCCATATGCACCGCCGCCATCCTGCGCCTACACTATGGATAACCCAAAAGGAGCCCCCATGCACACCCCCCTCTTCCTCGCACTCACCCTCCTCCTCACCGCCGCCGCCTACGCCGACGAACCCGCACCCCCTCCCGCCACGCCCCCCGCCCCCCCCACCACCCAGCAAACCGTCGGCCTCGACGCCACCATCACCATCCACACCGCCGACACCACCACCGCCTCCATCACCCTCACCAACAACACCCCCAAACCCCTCCCCTTCGGCCATTTCGACGCCTACTCCTTCACCCGCACCGACACCACTCCCCCTACGGTCGTCGCCCAGTCCCCCCCCAACGCCATGCACCCCATGTTCCGCCAGATGATCCCCCCCGGCGGTTCCCAGACCGCCAACATGACCCTCTCCGACAAACCCCTCCCCCCGGGCCACTACAAGTTCACCATCGCCTACCCCGTCTCCGTCCACCCCACCCCCCTCGTCAGCGAATTCGACATCCCCGCTCCCACCAAAAAACCCTGATCACCAACATATTTGTGCGCGCACATAAGAAAGTTACAACACCAAAAGAAACGACAAACATCGCCGCACACAGCCATTAAAACATCCGCAAAAATGTAAGCCAGACCGCCAATGACGTACGCACCCTTGGCGGTCTCCCCCCTCACGCGGAAATCACGCCCTCCCCCCACAACACCGGCTGCCGCACCGGCATGTTCCGAATCACCTCCTCGTTCGTCGGATCCGGATCCAGCCGCTTCCACAACTCCACATACTTCCGCTCCCCCAGCGCCCACCCCCCAAACAGCAGCACCGGAAACTGCACCGGCCAATATTCCCAGAACATCACATCATGCTTGAATGGCCACTTCGATTTGTCCGCAATATACGGGTAGTAATACGCCATCGACTTCCGCAAACTCCCCCCCACCGCATTCTCCACCTCCCACAGCCCCCGCGTCCCCCCCAATCCCCCCTCCGCCGACAGCATCTGCGCACACATCCCCATCACGTTCAGATTAAACAGCGAATAACAGTACGGCTTCGTCCGCTTCAACTCCGCCGGATACGACCCATCCCCCGCCACCTGCGCCGGTCCCATCTTCTGCACCAGCAACTCCCGGCACTTCCGCACCACCCCCTCATCCCCCAGGTACTGCGCAAACGCCCCCGCCTGCAGAATCCAGCACGTCGCATGATTGTTCGTCGTATCCCGCTCCGCCTGCCCCTTTGGCGACCCATTCAGCCACCTCAAATACTCCCCAAACCACCCCCGCAACCCCCGCTTATCCCCCTCGGTAAACACCGCACTCTCCTCCAGCACCACCAGCGCCTTCGCCACCTCCGCCAGGTGCACCGTGTCGATAATCCCAATCCGATGCCCCAGGTCATGCCCCCGCTGCCGCTGCGCAAACTCCAGGTTCGGATTCATCCGCGTCGCATCATCCAAAAACCACCGCCGCAGATGCCGCACCGCCTCCTTCGCGTACGCATCGTCCGGCGAAATCCTGTACGCCGCCCCCATGAACCCCACGATGATGCTCAACCGGATCATCGCCAACCGATGGTCATTGAAGTTGTTCGGATTGCTGTACCCGTCGCGGTTCACAAACGGCAATGTCGGCCCCTTCGGGTTCGGCCACATGTAATCCGCTTCCGAATAATAATCGTGCGGCCCGCCCGGACTCCGCTCCGCCCGCATGTCCGTGATCGCCTTCGCCTCCGCCCCCATCCACTTCTTCGCCCCCGCCATCCCCCGTCCCCGCTCCCACGCGCGCAAATCCACCGACCCCTCCGCCCCAACCCGCGTCGTTGCGCCGGCCGCCCCGTCCGCTCCCGATCGCATCTGCCCCTTTCGCTGCCCGCTGCATCCAATCCCCACACCCAGTCCCAATGCCGCCGTTCCCGCGGTCAGTTTCAGAAACTCCCGGCGATTCATGCACGCTCCTCCTGGAATTCTTGCCTCGTTCACTGGATGTGGTCGCCGCATCCTAGCCCGCGTCGGCCCTTCGCGAAAGCATCTGTTCCCATCGCCGCCGCCGCTCCTGTACAATCCATCGACATTCGCTGATTGAACGCGGAACGTCCCAAGGAGCGCCTGTGCCTTATTCCCGCTCTTGCCTCCCCACATTGTTGCTCGGCGCGCTCTTCTTCGGCGCATTCGCAGCAACGCCAGTTTCCACTGCGGCGGAGCCCGACAACGGCCGCGTCACCCTCCCCGTCTATGGCATCTCCTTCGTTCCCCCAAAAGGCGAATGGCGATCCAATCCGTGCCCGCTTTACCCGAACATCGCGATGTACCGGCTGGTCGACGCGCACGACCGCATCCTTGCCGAACTGGACATCCAGTCGAGTGAAACACCCCCCTTCGAACGCCACAGGCTGGATGAATTCGCCCTTGCCCAGAACGCCGACGTTCTCGTCCAGACCTATTCCATCGACAACGCCCCCACCATCGCGGTCCGCAAAGAGCGCGGCGACGACAAGTGCGGTGCCTTCCTCATGCTCGTTGCCGACCACGATGGCCGCAGCTACACGTTTTTAGTCCAGGCCGCCGCTGACAACGCGCCGACACACGAACTGATTCAACTTGTGAAGTCCGTTAAATGGAGCGCCCCCCAGGATCCGCTCCTCCACCTCGGCCAACTTCAGAAGGTCTCCGTCTTCGCCGACAGCAAGATGGATGCGTCGGTCCAGCTTCCCACGGTCTTCCGTCGCATTCCCCAGAACCGGGAGAAGAATCTCGACGTCTTCCTCGTCACCGATGCCGCAGGCAAACAGGTCGCCGCCATTTCGCTCCGCTTCATCCCCGCCACCGACGATCTCCCCGGCATCCCGCAGGATGAGAAACTCCTGGACCTGCGCCGCCGCCTGCTCCAGACCGCTCAGAAACGCTGGGACATGTCCGACTTCCCCCTCATGGACCGGAAAAACATTCTCAACCACGGCGTCATCACCTCGCCGACCGTCGTCGGCTCTATTTCGAGCGACGCAAAGGCGATCACCGCCGTTTCTCGCTATGGAGCCATCTTCAACCAGCCCGGCATCACCGAGGTGGAAACCCGCGCGTTTGGCGACCCCGGCGAAACCACCGCGAAGTGGGACGCCACCCTCCTCGATATCGCCAATTCCCTGCGCTTCGGAACCGATACCACCACCCAGCCGGCCGCCACGAGCCGCCCCGCGACCCCGTGATTTCGCTGCCCCGTCAGACCGGTGCAGCTTCCGGCGTTGCATCAACGATGCGCTTGATCACGGCATCGGTGGACAGCCCCTCCGCCTGCCCCTCGAAATTCAGGATCAACCGATGCCGCAGCGCCGGCAGCAGCACGTTGCGGATGTCGGCGAACGACACGTTGTACCGCCCCTCCCGCAGCGCCAGAACTTTTGCCGCCAGGATAATCGCTTGCGCCCCGCGCGGCGATGAGCCGAATCGCACATATTTCCGCGTGATCTCCGGCGCGTTCGGCGTGTCCGGATGCGTGTTCAGCACCAGCCGGCCGATGTAATCTTTCACGTGGGACGCCACCGGCACCGCGCGCACCAGTCTCTTCATCGTGACGATCTGGTCCGCATTGACAATGGTCATCGGTGTCGGCGTCTGCGTGCCGGTGGTTCGATCCAGGATCGTCATCAGATCGTTCAATTGCGGCGATTCCACCGAAATCTTGAAGGCAAAACGGTCCAACTGCGCCTCCGGCAGCGGGTAGGTCCCTTCCATTTCAATCGGATTTTGCGTGGCGAGCACAAAGAAGGGGTCGGGCATCCGGTGGGTGGTCTTGGCGACCGAAACCGATTGTTCCGCCATCGCCTCGAGCAGCGCCGACTGCGTCTTCGGCGTCGCCCGGTTGATTTCGTCCGCCAGGATCAGGTTGCCGAAGATCGGTCCCGGCTGGAATTGCCACGCCCGCTGGCCGTTGGCGTCGGTTGCCACGATGGATGTACCGACGATATCCGCCGGCATGAGGTCGGGCGTGAACTGAATGCGGGAGAACTGCAGATGGAGCACCTGCGAAAGCGTCCGGACCAGCATCGTCTTGCCGAGCCCGGGCACCCCTTCCAGCAGTGCGTGCCCGCCGATCATGAGGCAGAGAATCGTCTGCGACACCACCTGTTGGTGGCCGACGATCACTTTCCCCACTTCAGTCTCTATCGATTGATAACGCGATTGAAAATCAGAAACCTGGGCTTCTACATCCACGGGCGCGGTCGTCGTCATGAGGTCTCCAAACTCCATCGGGCCGGCGCGTTCAGGCCAGCAGCTTCTCGCCAAACAGTGTAGCGGCATTGGCGGTCGTTTGCCGCGCCAATTCCTCGAGCGTCGTTCCCCGCAGCCCGGCCACAAACCGCGCCGTGTGCACCACGTGCGACGGCTCGTTTGTTTTGACCTTCCGCACCGGTTCCGGTGACAGGTAGGGCGCATCGGTCTCAAGTAGCAGCCGGTCCGCTGGAACCATTTTGGCCGCCGATTGCACGTCCGCCGCATTCTTGTACGTGACAATCCCGGTAATGCCGATGTACGCCCCCAGCTTGAGCCACGCTTCGCATTCCGCGGGCGTCCCGGTGAAGCAATGCACGACAAAGCGCAACTCCGGGAAGGACTTCATGATTTCAATGGCATCCGCGTGCGCCTCCCGGACGTGCAGCACCACCGGCAGCCCCACGCGCCGGGCGATCTCCAACTGGTTCGTAAAAACCCCCTTCTGAAGCAGCCGGGGCGAGAAATCGTAATGGTAGTCCAGCCCGCATTCGCCAAGGGCGAGCACCTTCGGCTCGTGCCTGAGCCGGTTCTCGAGGAAGCCCTCGTAACCATCCTCGGTATCCGCAGCATGATGCGGATGAATGCCCAGTGCCGCGAAGACGGCGGGATGGTCCCGTGCGATCGACAGGGCCTTGTTGTGATCGTCCGTGTGCGTGCCGATGGTGATGAAGCGCGACACCGGGATCGCCACCCCCCCGCTCCCCCCTACTGCCGCCGGCGCTGCTGCCCGTGCGAGCACCTGTTCGACATTCTCGAACAGGCCGGGGTAACTCAAATGGCAATGGGAGTCGATCAGCATGAAAAAAATTGTATTCCGGGAATCCTCGCAGGTATAGTGTGCGGGTGCGTGCGTCGAGTAACCTGACTGTTCGTGGGCCATTTCTTTCGACGCTCCTTGAAGTGCGACGATGAATGATTGGGCAGATCGTTCAGAGCTTGTGCCCGTGGCGAACCGCCAGGATCGCCGCCGAGCGGAATCTGCCGCCCTTCGCATTGCCTCTATTTACCTTGTTTTCGGCTTGCTCTGGATCGCGCTTTCGGATGTATGCGTTGCTTATCTTGCACGAATGACCGGTGATCCGTTCCGGCTGTTCTCGCGCTTCGAGATGGTGAAGGGCTTCTTTTTCGTCACCATTACCGCCGTCCTCCTCTTCTTCCTCGCACGCAGCTACGCCCGGTCCCTGTCCGCCACCCGGCTCCGCACCCGCCGCACCCTTGCCCACATCGCGCGCGATTACCAGATCCTTTTCCAGAATAACCCGCTCCCCATGTGGATATTCGATCCCCAGACGCTCCGCATCCTCGACGCCAACAACCAGGCCCTCCTCACCTACGGCTATTCGCGAGAAGAATTCCTCCACCTCGACATCTCGCAGCTCCGTCCGCCTGAGAAGATCCCCCATCTCCTGGACGCTCTTGCGACGCTGCCCCCCGGCGTTCAGCGCAGCGGCCCCACGACGCACCGTAAAAAGAATGGCGAAACCTTCAGCGTCGAAGTCATCGGGCATTCCATCGAGTTCAACCATATCCCCGCGCGCTTTGTCGTCGTCATCGACGTCACCGACCGCCTCCGCTCCGAAAAGGCCCTCGAGGAATACCGGCATCGCCTCGAACAGCGCGTGCAGGAACGCACGGCGGATCTCTCGGCCGTCAACCAGCACCTCCAGCGGGAGATCGATGAACGCCACAAAATCGAAGCGGAACTGCGCGCCGCAAAGCAGCTCGCCGAACAGGCCAGCAACGCCAAAAGCATTTTCCTGGCCAATACGACACACGAAATCCGCACGCCGCTCACCAGCATCCTGGGTTACGCCGACCTGCTTGTCGATCCTTCCCTCTCCGAAGACCAGCGAGCGCAGTACCTCACCATCCTGCGTCAGAACGCCTCACACCTCCTTCGCATGATCGACGACCTCCTTGACCTCTCCCGCATCGAGACCGGCAACCTCCGGCTCATGCTCGATGACTACTCCCCGCTGGAACTCGCGGAGCAATCGCTCGAACTTCTCCGGCCCCGCGCCGCCGAAAAAGGGCTCTCGCTTTCCCTGGCCGCGGATGGCACTCTTCCCGAAGTGATCCGTACCGATGGCGTCCGCCTCCGGCAGGTGCTCCTCAACCTCCTCAGCAATGCGATCAAGTTCACACCCACGGGCGCGGTTTCGCTGACCGTTTCCAAAATTCACGGGAACAACGCCAACGCGCCCTGGCTCCAATTCACGGTGGCCGACACAGGCATCGGCATCCCACCCGAACAGCACGAGCGCATTTTCGAACCCTTCCACCAGGTGGAACAATCCGGAAACCGTCGATTCGGCGGCGCCGGTCTCGGCCTGGCTATCTCGCGCAAACTCGTTGACCAGATGGGCGGGACCCTCGAACTCTCCAGCGAACCCGGCCGCGGGAGCATCTTCACGCTCAAGATTCCTTCCTTTGCTCCCGCTTCCCTCGTGCATGCTGCTCGCCCGATGGTGCAGCGGGAATCCCGCATCGAGGGCCGCGTCCTTCTTGCCGAAGACAACCCCAACATCCGGTGGCTTGTCGAGGAATACCTCCGCCGCGCCGGCGCCGCCGTGACCCCGGTCTCCAATGGTGCCCAGGCCCTCGCCGCGATTGAACGCGCTGCTCCCGCCCACCCGTTCGACCTTGTTCTTTTGGACATCAACATGCCCACAATGGACGGTTCCGAGGCCATGGCCCGCATCCGCACCCTGGGTTACGCCGGACCGATCGTGGCCTTGACCGCGCACTCGAGCGCGGAGGAACAACATCGCTTCCTTCAGGCCGGATGGGATGCCGTCGCCGCCAAGCCCATCAACCGGCACACGTTCATTCCGCTGATCGCCCGCCTCATCGAGGAACGCCGGCAGGCCGCCGTGCAGCAGTAATCCCCCTCCCACTTCGGTTGGAATGCGCTATTCCCTATCGCTTGCGCCCGGCGCGTTCTTTTTTCGCCGGCGTACTCCCGCTGCCGCCCCGCCCCGCCGCCTCCAACAGTTCCCGCGCCTGCGCCATCGCCGTTGCCGTGATCTCTTTGCCGGTCGTCATCTCCGCCAGTTCCTTGACACGGGATTCCCCTTCCATCACCGCCACGGTCGTGACCGTTTCCTTCCCGGTCGTCTCCTTCCGGATCGTCAAATGCCGGTCGGCAAAGCTTGCGATCTGCGGCAAATGCGTGATGCACAACACCTGGTGCACGCCCGCCAGCGCCCGCAGCTTCTCCCCGATCACCGTCCCCATGCGTCCGCCGACGTTCGCATCGATCTCGTCGAACACCAGCACGCTCACCCGGTCCGCCTGTGCCAGGATTCCCTTGAGCGCCAGCATCACCCGCGACAACTCCCCGCCCGACGCAATCCGCCGCAGCGGCCGCGCCGGCTGCCCGGGGTTCGGCGCAATCATGAACTCCACCGTCTCCATCCCGGAGGCGGTCGTAAAATCCTCCACGCCCACCTTCATTTCCGAAAGAACGTCCCCCATGGAGGCCGCCGCGGCCTTCGCGTTGGGCGTTCTGGCCTTCGCATTCTGCGCTTCGCCCAATACCTCGAGCCCCTGGAATTCAATGAGGAACTTCGCCTCCTTCATCCCGAGATCCGCCAGTTGGGCGTGCACGCGCGGAATCAGCTTCTCCGCCGCCTTGTGCCGCGCCGCCGTGAGTTCCTTCCCGATCGACCGCAGCGTTTTCTCCAGCCTGGCGATCATCTCGGCCGAGGCAGTCAAGTCCTCATCCTGCGCCCGCAGTTCTTCAATCTGTTTCCCGATTTGTTGCCGATAGGCGAGGACTTCATCCAGCCCCGCACCTGCCACGCGCCCGGTGTACTTGTCGATCAGTCGGTTCACGAGGTTCAGCCGGTCGTTCACCTCCGCAAGCTCCGCCGGATCGAGATCCAGCTTGTCCACGTAGCGCCGCAGCGAAAAAGCCGCATCGTCGAGGCTCACCGTCGCCTCTTTCACCTGCGTGCTGATGCCGCCCAGCGATTCGTCCAGTTCGCTCAGCTCCATCAGCACCGAGAGCGCCGCTTTCAGTCGCTCAATGATCGATCCCTCTTCCTCATACAGCGCCCCGTAAGCCGCCCCCGCTGTTCGTTTGATCTTCTCGAGGTTCGTCAGGAGCCGGCTGCGCGCCGTCAGCTCCTCGTGCTCCCCCGGCACGAGTTGCGCATCGTCAATTTCCTTGGCCTGGAATTCATACAATTCCAGTTGCTGCCGCCGCAGGGTCCGCGATGCCGACAAATCCTTCTGCTGCGTCATCAACGTCTGCCGCTGGTGGAAGATCTCCGCAAACTGCTGCCGCAGCTCCACCGACCCGCCGAACTCGTCGATCACCTGCAACTGGTTCGCCGGCTTCAGCAGGTACTGCGCATCATGCTGCCCATGCACATCCACCAGGATCTCCCCCACCTGCTTCAGCATCGCGCCGGTGATCGGGTTGCCGTTGATCGACGCCGACGTCCGCCCCGACTCAAACAGCCGCCGCGAAATCAGCAGCTCCGGTTCTTTCTCCAGCGGCAGATCCGTCGCGTTTGCAATCTCCTGCCGCAGATTTTCCGAAGCAATGTGAAACACGCCCGACACCCGGCCCTCGCTGGCCCCCTTCCGCAGCATGTCCGTCGGCTGTCGCAGCCCCAGCAGGATTTCCAGCGCCCCGATCACCAGCGACTTCCCCGCCCCGGTCTGGCCGGTGAAACAATTCAACCCCGGATGCAGCTCGACCGTGATGTCCTGGATGACCGCCAGATTCTGAATGTGCAATTCGCGCAGCAAAACGTCTCTCCCTAGACAAAGCGGACGGTATTCTAGCGTGGCAAGGACTCCTATCATATACCGAACGCCCAAATTGTTCCGCCGCCCCTCCCCGCAAGGTCCTATTACCCATGTCTCTTTTCGAAAAACTGTTTAAAATGTGGCCGTTTGCCGTTGCCCGTCGCGGTACGACATTTCGATATTGCCCCGAGGGGAAAGGTCTCAGGGCGGCGGCCGACCTTGTTTGTGTGTGAGGGCCGGCGGCGGTTTCCTGTCGCCATTTGTGTCCCCTCGGGGTTATGATTTCAGCGGATTCATCTCCGTGATTTTTACGTCCCCCTCTTCGTGTGAGGACCTATGACCCTGCTGTTGATCGAAGATGATGCCTCCGTCCAGGAGCTCGTCACCGCCGTCCTCGAGAAAGCCGGATTCTCCGTCGATCTCGCCAAGGATGCCGCCACCGGCCACCGGCTTGCCCTCGCCGGCAAGTACGAAGTCATCATCCTCGACCTCGGCCTCCCCGACATGGACGGCCTCACCCTCCTCTCCAAGCTCCGCGCTGAAGGCGTCACCACCCACGTCCTCATCCTCACCTCCAAGGACGAACCCGAAGACCGCATCCGCGGCCTCGATTCCGGCGCCGACGACTACGTCTCCAAAACCTGCGTCCTCGCAGAACTTGAAGCCCGTGTCCGCGCCCTCATCCGCCGCAAGTACAACGTCAAAAACCCCGTCCTCAAGGTGGAAGACCTCGAGATCAACACCGCCACCCGCAGCGTCTCCCGCGGCGGCAAACGCATCCCGATGACCCCCCGCGAATACTCCCTCCTCGAATTCCTCGCCCTCAAGGCCGGCCAGGTCGTCACTCGCGCCGACATCTGGGAATCCCTTTACGCCATGGATCCTTCCACCAGCAGCAACGTGGTTGACGTCTACATCGGCTACCTGCGCAAAAAGATCGAAGGCGAAGGCCTCACGCCCCTCATCCACACCCGCCGCGGCGCAGGGTTCGTCCTCGGCGCCGACAACGGCGAATGAACCTGGGGCGCTGCTCGCGCGTTCTCGAAAACAAACGACGCCAGCGCGCACCAGCGGTCGGATTCGCCGGCTCAACTCTGTCCATCGCCATCTATTTTTGCGGGTTTGGCAACGGCAGGACGCTTCTGACTCAATAGCGGCCCGATTGGTTGCGAAGGAGGATGTATGAAGTGTCAGACGATGAAGTGTTCGCGTTTCTGGTATCAGGGGTGATCTCGCTGGCGGGGATGTGGGTGGTCGTCTGCCCGCTGCTTGCGACGCGATTGATGCGGCCGTGGTGGGGGCGGTGGGCGATCGTGGGGTCGCTGGTCGCCGGCATGGCGTTGCTGCTCGGGATGATCCTGACGCTTGCCGCGAAGGATGTGCGGGCGCACGCGGAATACGTGGCACTCTTCATGACAGAGGGGCTGGCAACTGTTCTCCTGATGATGGTCTGCACGCCGGGAATCGATGTCCGCGGTGATGCACTGGAACGGCGGAACGGGGCGGCCGCTTTCGTCGCCTGCGGATCGATTGCCGGCGTTTCGCTGATCTGCGCAGGAAGTAATATTGGCGAGGGGCCGACCATCTGGACAACCATTGGGCCGCAATTCGCGGGCATCGGGCTGTGGGTCGGCGTGTGGCTCGCGTCGCAGGTGGCGGCACCGTTTGGACGTGCGGTGCGCCTGGAGCGCGATCTGCACAGCGGGATCCGGCTTGGAGCAATGCTGGCGGCAAACGGGCTCGTGCTGGGGACGGCCATCGCGGGAGATTGGGTCTCGGTGGATGAATTGTGGCAAAGCCTGTTCGCCCAGGGGTGGCCGGTGGTGCTCCTTGCGGCAACGGCGGTGATGCTGCAATGGATGTTCCGGCCTCAGGCAGGAAAAAATCGCGGACTCGTCTCCACGGCAATATTGCCGGCCATAACGATGACGAGCGCGGCGGCAGGTTGGGTCATTTTTCTGGGGAAATGGTGATGACGAGCGTCGCGGAAAGGGAGACGATTGCCGCAACTGCTGCCGTGCCCGCGGAGGCATTTGCCCGGATTCGCCGGCGCATGTCGCTGGAATTCTGCAAATGGGATCCGCAGGTGGGAGATGCGGGGACACTCGCGCCGTTCGCGCTGGTGCTGCACGCGGATGCCTGGGCGGAACTCAAATCCTGCGCGCGGCAACTCGCGGCCGAAACCCTGGCGGCGGAGGCGGAGTTGCTCCACCGGCCGGACTTGTGGAGCGTCCTGGGTGTGCCAACGCGAATGCGGCGGGTGCTGGGGCGTTGGCGGTTGGAGGGGCTCGCCCCCTCGGCAGGGCGGGTGATGCGGTTTGATTTTCACCCCACGGCGGAAGGGTGGCGGGTTTCGGAGGTGAACAGCGATGTGCCGGGGGGATACACCGAGGCGTGGGAGTTTTCAACATTGATGGCAGCGCACATGGGCGAGGAGTGGAGGCCGGCGGGGGACCCGGGCGGTGCCTGGGCGCGGGCCATCGCGCGACGCAGCGGCGACGGGCTTGTCGCGCTGGTGTGTGCGCCGGGCTACATGGAGGATCGGCAAATCGTGGCTTATCTCGCGAAGCGGCTTCGCGACTGTGGCTGCACGGCGCGGATGGCGGACCTGCGGGAGCTCGAGTGTCGCGGCCGGAAGACCTGGCTGCATGGCGAACCCGTCGAGGCGGTCCTGCGGTTCTATCAGGCGGAGTGGCTCGCGGGATTGCCTCGCTCGTGGGGATGGGAGCGGCTGATCGTCGGCGGTGAGACGGCGGTAACAAACGCAGCAAGCGCGGTGCTTACGGAGAGCAAGGGATTCCCGCTGGTGTGGGATTCGCTGAAGACGGAGTTGCCGACGTGGCGCGCCCATTTGCCGGAAACCCGCCCGGTGAATGGGTCGGATTGGCGGATCAGCGACGGCCTGGTGCTGAAGGGTAAATACGGCAACAACGGCGATGAGGTGGTAATGCCGGGAAGTGCGGATGCGCCGACACTGCGGCGGGTATCACGTGAGTTGTGGTGGCGCCCTGGAAAATGGGTGGTGCAGCGGCGGTTTGTAACCCGCGGGATCCAAACGCCGCTGGGTGAGATGTTTCCGTGCCTGGGCGTGTACGTCGTCGATGGCGAGGTGGCGGGGATTTACGGACGGTTGTCCCGCGGGGCGGTGGTGGATTATGCCGCGATGGATGTGGCAGTGCTGGTGGAAGGAGGAACCGATGACGCGGGATGAGGTCTTCGACAGTTGGGCGCCGCGCGAGAGCGTATGGACGGATTGGGTGAAACCCGTCCTGTTTGCCCAGATGCCCGCGGCGTGGGACAAAGAATCCGGTGGCGTGACGGTGCCGGCGGAAGGGTATGCACTGGATGCGATTGCGGCGGATGGCCGTACCGCGGTGATCCTGGATCTGCCCGGAGAGACAGCGGTTGGGACGGCCTTGCAGTTGGCCCGGCGCGGATTTCGGCCGGTGCCGTTGTTCAATGGCGCGGCAGATGGGGAGTATTCGCCGCTGTCCGGCGGGACGTCAGGACAGGGGGCGACCATTGACATGTGGTCGGTGATGCGGGCCCTGTGGTTCGGGGCTGCAACGCTGCAGGCGCTCCCTGTGCCGCCGGACGCGGCGCCGGTATTTGTGCTGGACTCGCGGCGGCGCCTGGGGGAACGCTCGCCGATGCCGGGGGTTTTCGACAATCGATGGATCGCTTTTGCCACGGATTTCCCATCGGCGCGGGTGATGCGGGAGCACAACATGGCGCAGACGGTGGTGGTGTGCTGGAAGCGGACAATGCCCGATGCGGATCTGTCGCAGGCTCTGGCGGGGTGGCAGGAAGCGGGAATTCCGATTTTCGCACTGCAAGTGGAAGTGGATGCGGAGCCACGGCCGATCACGGTGCAGAAGCCTGGACGGTTCGAGGGGTGGTGGTATGAATTGACGGCAGCGATCGGTTTGCGGCGGCGAATGCTGGGGGGATTTGGCGGCACGGTTCCCATGCCCTCCTCGGGCGGGTAAACAACTGCCACGCAAAACGAAAAAACCCGGAAGCGAGCTGGTGCTCGCTTCCGGGGGCTCGAAGGGGAGTATGGAATCCATTTCGCCGCGGTGCCTTCTCCTTCCCTGCGGCCGGTTGCTGGTCCGGCCCGGCACCGTGCACCCCTGTTGTGGGGCGGGTTGAGGGACGTCTGCGTTACGAGCAGCCGAGGCTCGCGCCGCAGTTCAGGCACTTGTAGCAGGAGCCGTTGCGGATGGTGATGCTGCCGCAGGTGCAGGTCGGGGCGTCGCCCATCATGCGGGCGGTCTGCTGCGAGAGGGCGTCGAACTTCGGCGTTTCCATCAGGAGTTCTTTGCGGGAGCCGGTCAGCACCGTCGTGCCGCCGTTGGAGTGCCCGTTGCCACCATTCGAATGGCCATTGCCGCCGTTCGAAAAAGTGGGGCCTCCGTGCCCCGCAGCGGCTTCGCGGACGATTTCTCGTTCGCTCGAGCCGTTGCCGCCACTTCCGTGGCCACTGTTGTCTTCGGGGGTAATCGCGGTCGCCGTTTCGATGGCGTTCATCGCGCTTTCCCGCTTCGGTGCGTTCGCCGCGCGGTAGCCCGGGATGAACTGCATGCCCATCCAGCGGACGACATAGTCGATGAAGCTCTTGGCGAACGGAATATCCGGGTTCATGGTCATGCCCGCCGGTTCGAAACGCATGTGTTCGAACTTCCGGACGATCGCATCGACCGGCACGCCGTACTGCAGGTTGAGGGAGATCAGCGTGGCGACCGTGTCCATCAGGCCGCCGATCGTGGAGCCCTGTTTGGCCATGACGATGAAGACCTCGCCGGGAGTGCCGTCTTCAAAAAGGCCGACCGTGATGTAGCCCTCGTGGCCGCAGATGTCGAACTTGTGGGTGATCGAGGTGCGGGTGTCGGGCAGGCGGCGGCGGAGGGGACGTTCGACGATTTTGACGACGATCTTCTCCACCGGTTCGACCGCACGCGCGGGTTCAGCCTGCGCAACTTTCGCAGGCGCGGCCGTAGGGTTTTCAGCCGCCTTCGGCGCTTCGGCCTTCAACGTGTCGAGTTCCTGATCGTCGGACGCGTCGTCATCGCTGGTGCTGTTCAGCGGCTGGCTCAACTTCGACCCGTCGCGATAAAGGGCGACGGCCTTCAGGGAGAGCTTCCAGGAATCCATGTACGCTTCTTCGATGTCTCCGACGGAGACTTCGTTCGGCATGTTGATGGTCTTGGAAATCGCGCCGGAGATGAACGGCTGCGCCGCCGCCATCATCTTGATGTGCCCGCTGTGGTGGATGAAACGCTTGCCCTTCCGACCGCACTTGTTGGCACAGTCGAAGACGGCAAGGTGTTCGTCCTTGAGGTGGGGAGCGCCTTCAACCGTTTGCGTCCCGCAGATGTGCTCGTTCGCTTCACGGATCTGTTTCTTCGTGAAGCCGAGGGCCTGAAGGAGGTTGAAGTTGGGGGCCTGCCACTGTTCTTTGGCGAATCCGAGACGTTGCATCGTGGATTCGCCAAGGGACCATGGAGAAAAGGCGAAGGCCAGCTCGAAAACTGAAGGCAGGCAAGCCTCAGTCTTTGCTAGTTCTTCATCCGTGAAGCCCTTCGCCTTTAAGGCCTCCATGTTGATGTGAGGCGCGCCCTTGAGGGTGAGCGTGCCCATCACGTACGTCAGAATATCCTTGATCTGGGTTTCGGAGTAACCGAGGTTCCGCAGGGCGGGCTCGACCGATTGATTTGCGATTTTGAAGTAGCCGCCGCCGGCGAGTTTTTTGAATTTGACCAGAGCGAAGTCAGGTTCGACTCCGGTGGTGTCACAGTCCATCAGAAGGCCGATGGTCCCGGTGGGAGCGATCACAGTTGTCTGGGCGTTTCTATAACCGTGTTTTTCACCCAGTGCAAGGGCGCGATCCCAAGTTTCGCGCGCCGCGTGCAGCAAGCCGATGGTGTTGGGATGTTTACCATTAAATTTTGCCGCATCGATCGCCATCGGTTCCACCGTGAGCGATTCGTATTCGCCGCTGTTGTACGAGGCTGCGCGGTGGTTGCGGATCACGCGGAGCATGTCCTCGCGGTTTTTGGCGAAGCCGGGGAAGGGGCCGTGTTCCTTGGCCATCTCGGCGGAAGTCGCGTAGGACTCGCCGGTCATGATGGCGGTGACGGCGCCGCAGACGGCGCGGGCGGTGTCGGAATCGTACGGGATGCCGGAGACCATCAGCATCGTGCCGATGTTGGCGTAGCCGAGGCCGAGGGTGCGGTACTCGTAGGAGAGCTGCGCGATTTCCTTCGACGGATAGGCGGCCATCAACACGGAGATTTCGAGGACCATCGTCCAGAGACGGCAGGCGTGCTTGAAGCCGTCGATGTCGAACTGGCGGGTTTTCTCGTTGAACAACTTCATCAGGTTGATGGAGGCGAGGTTGCAGGCGGTGTTGTCGAGGAACATGTACTCGCTGCAGGGGTTGCTCGCGTTGATGCGGCCGGACTGCGGGCAGGTGTGCCATTCGTTGATGGTGTCGTCGAACTGGACGCCGGGGTCGGCGCAACGCCAGGCGGCGTACCCGACCTGCTTCCACAAGTCGCGGGCCTTGAGGGTCTTGTGCACCTTGTTCTTGGTGCGCTTCATGAGGTCCCAGTCGCCATCTTCTTCGACGGCCTTGATGAACTTGTTGTTCACGCGGACGGAGTTGTTGGAGTTCTGGCCGGAGACGGTGGCGTAGGCTTCGCCGTTGAAGTCGTAATCGAGCTTCAACTTCATCTTTTTCGCCAGTTCCTGCTGTTCCTTGGGTAAGTGCTTGAGGCCTTCGACGAGGCAGGCGACCTTGATTTCTTCGCGGACTTTCCAGTTGATGAAATCTTCGATGTCGGGGTGATCGAGGTCGAGGCAGCACATCTTGGCGGCGCGGCGGGTCGTGCCGCCGGACTTGATAGCGCCGGCGGCTCGGTCGCCGATTTTCAGGAAGCTCATGAGGCCGGAGGACTTACCGCCGCCGGAGAGGGATTCATTTTCGCCGCGGACCTTGGAGAAGTTGGTGCCGGTGCCGGAGCCATATTTGAAGAGGCGGGCTTCGCGGGTCCAGAGGTCCATGATGCCGCCCTCGTTGACGAGGTCGTCATCGACGGACTGGATGAAGCAGGCATGGGGCTGGGGGTGGGTGTAGGCATCCTTGGTTTGTTCGAGTTTGCCGGTGGCGGGGTTGACGTGCCAGTGGCCTTGCGAGGGGCCGGTCAAGCCATAAGCGTAGTTGAGGCCAGTATTAAACCACTGCGGCGAGTTGGGGGCGGCCATCTGGGTGAGGAGCATGTAGGCCATCTCATCGTAGAAGGCCTGGGCGTCGGCGTCGGTGTCGAAGTAGCCGTACTGTTTGCCCCAGTGGGTCCAACAGCCGGCGAGGCGGTGGACGACTTGTTTGACGGAGCGTTCGGGGCCGGTTTTTTGTTGGCCGTTTTCGTCGAGGATGGGGGCGCCGTTTTCCGCGACCTGGGGGACGCCGGCTTTTCTAAAGTATTTGCTGACGACGATATCGGTTGCGAGTTGACTCCAATCAGCGGGGATCTCGGCGTCTTTCATTTCGAAGACGGTCGAGCCGTCGGTGTGGGAAATTTTGGAGGTGCGTTTGGACCACTGGATGGTGGAGAAAACGTCAACGCCTGCCTTGGTGAATCGCCGTGTGATTTTCATTTGCCTGCTCCTAAGCTTCCATGCAGACCACTTTGGCGTCGCTGTTGCCCTCGCAGCGACGCATACAACCTTCCGTGTCTTCGGCCTTTATGTACGGGGGCGCGACGACACAGAAACCAAATGGCCTTACCTGATCCGTCAGGGTTGGCCGACCGCTCTATCCTCTTCCGCTCGTTCTACCTTGTCGCCAGAAATGCTCCGCCCCGGCGACGGTGGGGGTTGTCCTTAAGTTCTTAATCTACCTTGGGTAGCGTTAAGCCTGGTTGGTCCTGATATTTGCCTTTTTTGTCGGCGTAGCTGCGGGCACAGACCTCTTCGCCGCGGAAGAAGAGGATCTGGGCGATGCCTTCATTGGCATAAATCTTGGCGGGGAGTGGGGTTGTGTTGGAGATTTCGATCGTGATTTTGCCTTTCCACTCGGGTTCGAGCGGGGTGACGTTGACGATGATGCCGCAGCGGGCGTAGGTGGATTTTCCGACGCAGACGCAGAGGATGTCGCGTGGGATTTCGAAGTATTCGACGGTTTCGCAGAGGGCGAAGCTGTTGGGGGGAATGAGGATATAGCCTTTTTGGGCGGCATCCACATCGACGAAGGATTGGGGGTCGAAGGATTTGGGGTCGACGATGGAGGAGTTGACGTTGGTGAAGATTTTGAAGTGGGTACCGACGCGGACGTCGTAGCCGTAGGAAGTGACGCCGTAACTAATGGCCCCGGCACGTTTTGCATTTTTTTCGAAGGGGACGATTTTGACGTCGCGTTCGATTTGGTTGTCGGAGAGGATACCCATGGGGCTCAAGCACTCACAAAGAGACGTGCGGGCACGTCTTAGTTTTGTCTTAACACATTGCGCGGGCGGCGGTTAGGCCGCCAGAACTCGGGGGGAAGCATCCGTGGATCCCCGTTGAATTCCGGCCCCGGTAGTTATCGGGACTTCAAAGCTCTGTCCTTGAGCGATTGCCAAACGATACCACTATATCTGGTGGTGTCAACGGGGGTCTTCACTAAATCTTGATAGACAAGTTATCCACATTCTAACCACCGGTTGTTCGGGCACTTGTGGTATCGCAAGGCGGATACCTCTATGGGTAGTGGGTGGATTTTTCTGAAAAGATCGCGATTCTCCGGGGAATTATAGGCCTGAGGTTGTAAGTTATTGTCGGGCAGAGGGATGCGGATGAGGTGCAGGCGTGCTATGATGACCGCGACATGGTGACAGAATTAGCGCAGTCGAAATACAAGATGATGCTGCCCTCTTCGGGGTTGCACCACAAGCTATTGGGGTGGTTTGATTTGGCGAAGCGGGAGATGCCGTGGCGGGAGACGCGGGATCCGTATGCGATCTGGCTGTCGGAGACGATGCTGCAGCAGACGCAGGTGGAGACGGTTAAACCCTATTACCGCAAGTTCTTAGAGCGGTTTCCGACGGTTGCGGATTTGGCGCGGGCGGAGCTGGAGGAGGTGCTGGCGATGTGGGCGGGGTTGGGTTACTACAGGCGGGCGAAGCACTTGCACCTGGCGGCGAGGGAGATGGTGGCGAAGCATGGGGGGAAGGTGCCGGGGAGTTTTGAGTCGCTTGTAAGCCTGCCTGGGGTAGGACGTTACACGGCGGGGGCGGTGGGGAGCATTGCGTTTGGGTTGCCGGTGGCGGTGGTGGATGGGAATGTGATGCGGGTGGTGGCGCGGTTGACGGGGTTTGATGGGGATGTGGCGGATCCGAAGAATGCGGGTTTTTTCTGGGGGGTGATGGAGGGGATACTAGCGGGCCTGAGGGGGGAGAGTGAGGGGCGCGCAGGGGGTGGAAAAGGGAGTAAACAGGGGGTCATGAAGGGTCATTCGGGGGCGGAAAGGGGTCGATTGGGGAGGAAAAGTGCGCGGTGGGAGGAGGAAAGTGAAGGTTTTGGAAGAGTTCGGGAGGAGGTTGAGGGGGCGCTCGCCCCCAGGTATGGGGATTTGAACCAGGCGGTGATGGAGTTGGGGGCGACGGTGTGTACCCCCCCACCGAGTGTGCCGGCGTGTTTGGTGTGTCCGGTTCGGGCGTGGTACCGGGCGTGTGCGGGGGGGCGGGTGATGGAGTTGCCGGTGAAGAGGAAGAAGGGGGAGACGCCGGTGGTGCGGGGGGTGGCGGTGGTTGTGGTGAGAAGTCAGGAGAGAGGAGTCGGTAGTCAGAAGGAAGAGAGGGAGAAGCAAGAATCAAGAATTAAGAATCAAGAAGTGTTGCTGGTGAAGCGGCCGATGGGTGGGGTTTGGGAGGGGATGTGGGAGTTTCCGGTGGTGGCGGGTGGGGGTTCGGGGGAGGAGGGGGACGCGTTGCGGCGGGGTGAGGGGGGACACGGAGT
>JBQCGD010000193.1:0-38340 GCA_051955985.1 Phycisphaerae bacterium
ACCACTTCGGCCTCACCACCCCCAACTGGACCGACGGCAACTTCGACGGCGCCGCCACCATCAACCTCACCGACCTCTCCGACGTCCTCAACAACTTCGGCGTCACCAACCCGAGCCCCTCCGGCGCGACCGCCGGCGGCAACATCGTCGCCACCCCCGAACCCGCCTCCCTCGCGCTCCTCGGCCTCGGCGCTGTCGGCCTCCTCAGCCGCCGCCGCAAGGCTTGATCCAACCGCCGAAGCGCAACCCAGTCGCACCCAAAGCCCGCAGCCTCACCGCTGCGGGCTTTTTCTTTTTGTGACGCCCGCCGCGGCACGCGCAAACGCTTCCCCATTACACACTTGCAAGATTCGCCTTGACCCGCCCGATCCCCGGGGTACCTTCTCTTGGAAGTATTCATCTATCTCATTGTCTGACAGAATCTTGCCCTACGGAGCCTCTCCCATGCGCCCCCCGAAATCCCGGGCCGTCACCATAGCTGCCTTGGCCGCCGCCACTTGCGCTACCGCCCCCTTCTCGCCCGCCGCCCGCGCCGAAGTCGACCGCTGGGACACCACCCTCCCCATCCCCGGCACCGAATCCATCACCCCCGGGCCCGGCGTAAACCTCTCCAATTTAACACTCGCCTACGCCGCCCTGCACTCCTTCAACCTCGCCGGCGCCAACTTCACAAACTCCGATCTCACCGCCGCCCAGCTCTACAGTTCCAACCTCACCAACGCCCTCTTCTCCAACACCTCCATCCCCTACGTCAATTTCGCCGGCGCCACCGGCTTCAACTTCTCCCAACTCGCCTCCACCGCCAGCTTCCAGCAGCACAACCTCACCGGCCTCTCCTACAACAGCGGCAACATGACCGGCTGGGACCTCTCCAACCAGAACCTCACCAACGCCAACTTCTTTTTCGCCAACCTCTCCGGCGCCAACCTCACCAACACCAATCTCACCAACACCACCCTCACCGCCGCCAACCTCACCAACGCCAATCTCGCCAACGCCACACTCCACAACACCCTCTTCTCCTTCAGCCTCACCCTCCCCCAACTCACCTCCACCGCCAGCTACAAACAAAAATACCTCCCCAACGACACCTTCGCCGGCGCCAACCTCACCAACGCCAACTTCGCCGGCTTCACTCTCTCCAACGCCACCTTCACCAGCGCCAAACTCGCAAACGCCACCTTCGCCGGCGCCTCCCTTCTCAACGCCAGCTTCGACTCCGCCACCCTCACCGGCACCAACTTCGCCAACGCCCGCCTCGACAACGCCTTCATCGGCGACGGCAACCTCACCAACGCCTCCCTCGCCGGTGCCTCCATCACCGGCCTCAACATCGTCAGCGAAACCGGCTTCACCTTCTCCCAACTCGCCTCCACCGCCAGCTTCCAGCAGCACAACCTCGCCCGCCTCGCCGCCAGCTCCATGGATTTCTCCACCTGGGATTTCTCCAACCAGAACCTCTCCAACGCCTCCTTCAGCGCCTCCAACCTCACCAACGCCAACTTCACCAGCGCCAACCTCACCAACGCCACCCTCAGTGCCACCTTCACCGGCGCCAACTTCTCCAACGCCACCATCACCGGCGCCAACTTCTACGGCATCACCGGCTTCACCTTCGCCCAGTTCGCCTCCACCGCCAGCTACCAGCAGCACAACCTTTCCGGCATCAACCTCAACGCCCTCAACCTCTCCAACTGGGACCTCTCCAACCAGAACCTCACCAACGTCAACTTCACCTCCGCCAACCTCGCCGCCGTCAACCTCTCCAATGCCACCATCACCGGCGCCAACTTCTCCAACGCCAACAATCTCACCCCCTCCCAGCTCGCCTCCACCGCCAATTACCAGCAGAAAAACCTCACCGGCATCTTCTTCAACAACGCCAACCTCTCCAACGCCGACTTCTCCAGCCAGAACCTCGCCAACACCTCCTTCGCCTCCGCCAACCTCACCAACGTCAACCTCTCCAACGCCTCCATCAACGCCACCAGCTTCAGCGGCGCCCGCGGCCTCACCTTCTCCCAATTCGCCTCCACCGCCGGCTTCCAGCAGCACAACCTCTCCAACGTCAACCTCACCGCCGAAAACCTCTCCTCCTGGGATTTCTCCAACCAATCCCTCTCCGGCGCCAGCTTCGCCAACGCCAACCTCACCAACGCCAACTTCTCCAACGCCTCCATCCCCGCCGTCTCCTTCTCCAACACCCCCACCCTCACCCCCGCCCAACTCGCCTCCACCGCCAGCTACCAGCAGCAAAACCTCCCCAACATGAACTTCGATTTCGACAACCTCTCCTCCTGGGACTTCTCCAACCAAACCCTCTCCAACTCCTCCTTCCAGAACGCCAACCTCTCCACCACCAACTTCGCCAACGCCAACCTCACCGGCGCCCAGTTCGGCTCCTCCAACCTCACCAACGCCAACTTCACCAACGCCAACCTCTCCAACACCACCTTCATCCCCGCCAAGTTCGGCACCGCCGCCATCCTCACCAACATCACCCTCACCAACGCCAACCTCTCCGGCGCCAACTTCGGCAACATCTCCGTCTCCGCACTCGACCTCTCCAACACCACCGTCCAAGGCACCAATTTCTTCCTCAGCAACATCTCCTACGCCCAGCTCACCTCCACCGCCAGCTACGCCCAGAAAAACCTCTCCGGCATCAACCTCGACGGCGACTTCATGCCCGCCGCTAACTTCTCCAACCAGAACCTCTCCAACGCCTCACTCCGCGTCGACGACCTCACCAACGCCAACTTCAACAACGCCAACCTCACCGCCGCCAGCCTCCAGGGCTCACACTTCACCAACACCACCTTCACCGGCGCTATCCTCGACTTCACCGACTTCCGCGTCGCCGCCGACGTCAACCTCGCCGGCGCCGCCTCCACCAACGGCACCATCCTCCCCGACGGCTCCATCCCCTCCCTCCACCTCCACCCCGGCCAAACCTTCACCCTCACCGACACCGTCTACGCCGGCTACACCTCCGCTCTCACCGACCCCAACCCCTCCATCGACCCCGGCGCCACACTCCACCTCCAGGGCGCCCACCTCACCCTCGGCAACCTCACCCTCAACGGCACCCTCGCCGCCTCCGAAGGAACCCTCCTCAACGGCGTCCTCGTCGCCTCCGCCGTCACCGCCAACAACATCACCGGCAACGGCTCCCTCTCCCTCTCCCAGGACTCCGTCATCCCCACCACCACCACCCTCACCGCCGCATCCCTCCGCATCTCCTCCCTCTCTCTCAACATCAACACCGCCCTCACACTCCTCCCCAACTCCCCCGCCTCCCAACTCTCCACCCTCACCTTCGCCGGCTCCCCCAATAACTGGCTCGGCGCCCTCGACCTCACCAACAACAAGCTCATCCTCCAACCCGACCCCTCCACCAAACCCGCCGCACTCGCCGCCCTCCGCAACCAGCTCGCCACCGGCGCCCTCACCGGCAACTCCGCCCTCTTCTCCTCCACCCTCCCCTCTCACACCGCCCTCGCCCTCATCGACAACGCCGCCCTCCACCTCGCCACCTTCGGCAACCTCCCCGTCAACGACAACTCCCTCCTCATCGCCCCCGAACTCCTCGGCGACGCCAACATCGACGGCCACGTCGACCTCACCGACCTCTCCACCATCCTCAACCACTTCGGCCAATCCACCCCCAACTGGACCGACGGCAACTTCGACAACGCCGCCACCATCAACCTCACCGACCTCTCCTACGTCCTCAACAACTTCGGCCTCACCAACCCCGGCGCCTCCTCCCAATTACCACTTACCAGTCCCCAGTTACCCGCCACTCCAGCCCCCGAACCCACCACCCTCTCCCTTCTCGCCACCACCACCGCCCTCCTCCTCCTAAAACGCCGCCGCATCAACCCAGAGTAAGCCAGCCACGTCTGCAATCGCCCCTTCCCACACGCCGCTGCCCCCGCTAATCTACCTCCATGCCGACCCCGCAGAATGAAGCCACCGCTCGCATCAGGATTGACAACGCCCTCAAAGACAGCGGCTGGAACCTCCTCGATCCCCAACAAGTCCGCCTCGAACTCTCCGGCAATTCCGGCCGCTCCGATTACGTCCTCCTCGGCCCCGCAGGCCCCCTCTGCGTCCTCGAAGCAAAACGAGAAGACGAAGACCCCTACGACCACAAAGAACAAGCCCGCGGCTACGCCCACAACCTCCACGCTCCCTTCGTCATCCTCTCCAACGGATCGTCCCACTACTTCTGGAATCTCCAGCGCGCCGACGAAGAAGACGCCTGCCGCATCCAACGCTTCCCCTCCCCCGAGGACCTCGAGTACCTCCGCCTCAAAAACCTCAACCCCCCGCGCCCCCTCCTCACCGAACCCCTCGGCCCCGATTACCTTCGCGAATTCCGCCCCGATCGCACCCTCCGCAACTACCAGATCCGCGCCATCGACGCCGTCTCCACCCAGTTCGACCAGCAATCCAAACGCAAATTCCTCCTCGAAATGGCCACCGGCACCGGCAAAACACTCCTCTGCGCCGCCATGATCCGCCGCTTCCTCGCCACCCGAAACGCCACCCGCGTCCTCTTCATCGTCGACCGCACCGAACTCGTAACTCAGACGATGGAGGACTTCCAGACAATCCTCGCCGAATACCAGCCCGTCGTCTTCAAAGACGCCCGCCGCAAGGCCGCTGGTCTCCTCGGCTCCTCCGTCGTCGTCGCCACCATCCAGTCCCTCATGACAGACCGCCGCTACCGCACCGAATTCACCCCTTTCCATTTCGACCTCGTCATCAACGACGAAGCCCACCGCTCCATCTACGGCGACGCCCGAGAGTGCGTCGAATTCTTCCAGGCCATACGCATCGGCCTCACCGCCACCCCCAAGGCTTACCTCAAAAACATCAACATCGCCCAGCTCGGCGCCGAAAACCCCAAGGCCCTCGAAGCCCGCGAACTCCGCGACACCTACAACTACTTCGGCTGTCAACCCGGCTTTCCCACCTTCCGCTACGACATCATCGACGCCGTCCGCGACCCCGAAGGCCCCTTCCTCTGCAGACCCAAAATTTTCGACATCCGCTCCGACATTACCACCAAGGCCCTCGAAGAAAACGGCTGGGCCGTCACCATCGACGAACAGGAAGAAAATTTCAAAATCCGCGACCTCGAACGCCGCGTCTTCACTCCCGCCCGAAATCGCCTCATGGTCGAGTCCTTCCTGAAGCACGCCCAGACAATGCCCGACAACACCTTAGGCAAATCCATCATCTTCGCCGTCAACCAGCGACACGCCACCGAAATCACCAAAATCCTCAACAGCATCCACCCCGAACTCGCCATCACCATCACCTCCCGCGTTAAAGACGCCTCCGTCATCGCCAAGGACTTCCGCGACGGTAAACGAAAAGAAAAAGTCGCCGTCTCCGTCGACATGCTCTCCACCGGCTACAACTGCCAGGACCTCCTCAACGTCGTCCTCATGCGCCCCATCTTCTCCCCAACTGAATACATCCAGATCAAAGGCCGCGGCACCCGCCTCTTCACCTTCAAAATCGGCCACACCGAATACAAAAAAGAGTACTTCTTCCTCCTCGACTTCTGCGCCGTCGCCGAATATTTCGAAGAAAAATACGACTACACCCAACCCCTCCCCATCCCCAAAGAAGGCGACGAAGGCCGAGATCCTACCCCGCCCGACGACGGTGATGGCGGTCAAGGCGGCGACGGCGGCCCAGACCCCGGCCCCGGTGGGGGGGGCATCCCCGTCTGGAAAGGCATCGACTCCGTCATCTCCGAAGAAGTCCGCATCGTCGGCCCCAACGGCGAAAAGGTCGATGTCCTCACCTTCCGCGGCTCCTTCGAACGCGACATCGCCGAACACTACAAAGCCGACCCCGACTTCCGCCAGGCCGTCAACGACGAAGACGATGACCTAATCGACGAAATCCTCAGCGAACGCGTCATGAACAAACCGGACATGTATTACACCCCCAAAAAACTCGTCACCTCCTACGGCATCCCCGCCCCAACCCCCGCCTTCGTCTACAACGCCCTCGGCATCAAACCACTCCCCTCCAAAGACCAACTCATCGGCGACACCGTCGACTCCCTCGCCGCCCGTTTCAACCTCCGCTACTCCGAGCAAAAATGGCTCTCCGCCACCGCCCAACTCATCGTCGACGATCCCAACGCCCTCAAACAATTCATCGAAGGCGACGTAAACCTCTTCGACCGCCCCCAATTCTCCCAACTCGGCGGCATCGCCGCACTCGCCAAATTCGACCAGCGCGACGCCGTCTTCAACTCCCTCCGCCAAAACGTTATAGTCCGCCAATCCCTGCAGACATGAACGCCGACGCCCGCCGCCCCGGGCGGCGCGGGGCCATCGACGCTCCCCTAAAATGTCCCGCCCCTCAACACCCGGAACCTCCCAACCGGCTTGCCTTTTCGCGGCGTCCCCCCCATAACTAACCCTCGCACAACACCCGCGCCCGCACCCACGCTTGCGTCGTCGCGAACCGTGCACATAACACCTTAAACCCCCCCCTCCACCCGGAGCCCCCATGACCGCCGCAATCGCCCCCTCTCCCGCCCCCTCCAACTTCTTCTCCTCCGGCCTCCGCCAAAAAGTCGACCAACTCATGGACATCCTCTGGTCCGGCGGCGTCGCCAATCCCGCCACTTCCATCGAACAAATCTCCTACCTCCTCTTCCTCCGCCTCCTTACCGAACGCGACGAGCAAAAAGCCCGCATCGCCGGCAAATCGTACAAGCGCATCTTCTCCGGCAAATGGTCCTCCTACGCCTGGCACAACTTCATCACCCTCACCGGCCAGGAGCTCTTCTCCGCCGTCCGCCAGGCCATCGAATCCCTCCACGAACTCCCCGACCTCTCCCGCACCGGCCAACTCCTCTTCCAGCGCGCCACCCTCAAAATCTTCGACATCCCCTCCCTCAAAGCCGTCATCAACACCATCCACTCCCTCGACCTCGCCGAACACGACGGCCCCAACGGCGACAAAATCGACCTCAAAGGCGACATGTACGAATACCTCCTCTCCCGCCTCGCCGTCTCCGGTACCAACGGCCAATTCCGCACCCCACGCCACATCATCGACATGATCGTCAAACTCGTCGACCCCCAACCCCACCACCGCATCTGCGACCCCGCCTGCGGCACCGCGGCTTCCTCATCTCCGCCTACTCCCACATCCTCCGCCAGAACACCAAACCCGCCGACCTCGCCAAGGGCCGCATCGACGGCTCCAAACTCAAACCCGCCCAATGGTCCTTCCTCGCCGAACACGCCTTCACCGGCTTCGACAACGACGCCGACATGGTCAAGATCGCCATCATGAACCTCTACCTCCACCACCTCGAAAAAGCCAAAATCGACCACTTCAATCCCCTCACCACCTCCTTCGCCCAACTCGGCGGCCCAGGCCAATACCCCGGCCAACTCTACGACATCATCCTCGCCAACCCCCCGTTCTCCGGCTCCATCCAAAAGGAATCCATCCTCTCCGACATCAACCTCCCCACCCGCGACACCGAACTCCTCTTCATGAAATGGTTCATCGACCACCTCAACCCCGGCGGAAAAGCCGGTGTCATCGTCCCGGCCGGCGTCCTCTTCGGCTCCACCAAAGCCGCCAAAAAAATCCGCGAACTCCTCCTCACCGAATGCCAACTCCACGCCGTCATCGCGATGCCCTCCGGCATCTTCAAACCCTACTCCGGCGTCTCCACCGCAGCCCTCATCTTCCAAAAACGCCCCACCCCCCAGGGAACCCGTAGCGTAAGCGCCGGCCAATCTCCCAACCGCAAAGAAGGAACCCTCCCCGCGCAGGCGGCCAACCAACCCTCCCCCCACACCGAACCCCCTTCGCCCTCCGAATCCGTCTGGTTCTACGAAATGACCGCCGACGGCTTCTCCCTCGACGACAAACGCAACGAAATCCCCGCCAACGACATCCCCGACATCCTCGCCCGCCAACCCGACAACGAAGAATCCCCCAACTCCTGGCGCGTCCAAATCTCAAAAATCGTCGAGGCCGATTTCTCCCTCGCCGCGGGCCGCTACAAACCAGTTACCTCCGAAACAGCCAATCACGACAGCCCCGCCGATATCCTCCGCGAGGTCCTTAGCCTTGAATCTGAAATTTCAAATGTGGGATCCAAACTACTGGATCAGGTGCAACTTTGAAGCTATGGCAAACCAAGCCTCTGGGAGAAATTGTCCAATTCTCCACGGAGCGAATCGAGCCCGCGGAGCAACCCGATCAATCCTTCAACTATGTCGGTCTAGAACACATCGAAAGCCACACGGGACGGCTGATTAACACGACCCCCGTTAACGGCGGCAGCATCGCCAGTACCAAGAACGTTTTCCACAGTGGCCAAATCCTTTACGGCAAACTGCGCCCGTATTTGAATAAAGTCTACCTCGCGGCAGAGGACGGAATCTGCTCGACAGATATCATTGTCCTTAAGCCCCAAGGGGAACTATTACCTGCATACGCAGCGTATTATCTCCGGTCCCCTGAAACCGCCGCGAAAACTTCGTCGATGGCGAAAGGCGCTAACCTGCCGCGATTGGCACCTCGGGACCTGGCGTCAATTCAACTTCCAATTCCCCCGCTAAACGAACAACGCGGCATCGTCGCCGTGCTTGACCAAGCCGAAAACCTCCGCACCCTCCGCCATCAAGCCGACTACCGCACCGCCGACCTCATCCCCGCCCTCTTCCACGATATGTTCGGCAAATACGTGAAGTCCCCCCCGGTCGTGCTATCAATCGAAGGCCTGGGTGCGCCCAACGGTTGGCAGTGGGCACCCCTCACCGACCTCGCTCGACTCGCGACGGGACACACGCCGAGCCGGAAAGTTCCGGAATATTGGGACGGCAACATTCCGTGGATCACTCTCACAGACATAAGAGCGCTAGATGGCAAGGTGGCCACTGAAACAACGGAGGCGACAACGGAAGCAGGTGTTGAAAATTCGTCCGCCGTCAAACTTCCGAAGGGAACGGTTTGCTTTTCCCGGACCGCCTCCGTTGGATTCGTCACCATCATGGGCCGCGAAATGTGCACTTCCCAAGACTTCGTGAATTGGGTCTGTGGACCAGAATTGGATCCCGAGTACCTGATGGGAGCACTTATGTTCGCGCGCGAGCATTTGAGGACACAAGCGAGCGGCTCAACTCACCGAACGATCTACTTCCCCGTTGTCGAACGATTTTGCCTTCTCGTTCCCCCTCTCCCCCTCCAAAAACAATTCGCCGCCGCCGTCGCCGACATCCGCGACATGCAGCAAAAACAGGCCGCCTCCAAAAATCGCCTCGACGACCTCTTCCACTCCCTCCTCCACCGTGCCTTCCGCGGCGAACTCTGACCCGACCAAACCTCTCCACCCCCGTCAACCACTTCGGCCAATCCACCCCCAACTGGACCGACGGCAACTTCGACTACGCCCCCACCATCGACCTCACCGACCTCTCCGATGTCCTCAACAACTTCGGAATGACCCTCCCGAACCCCGCCGCCACCCCCACACCCACCCCCGAACCCACCTCCATCACCCTCCTTTCCCTCGCCCTCTTCCCCCTCCTCCCGTCCCGTCGACGCGCCAGGAACGTCCCAAACCCGGCAGTTTGCTGAACGATTCCGTACATTTTTCGTACTTTTTCGGGCTTTTCCATACCCTCAAACCCCCCGCGACCCCACCCGGACTCCGCCGACAGCCACACCGCCTTACCCCCGGTTTCGTTCCTTCATCGCCCGCAAACGTTCCCCCACACGCTTCCAACTGATCGCCTTCATGGCCGTTTCCACGTACGCCACCCGGTTGTTCCCAAAGTCGTAAAAGTACGCGTGCCCATACAAATCGATCGCCACAATCGGCACACTGTTCCACACCGGCAGCCCATTGTGCGCCCCACCTTCATAATTGAACAAATAATGCCGGTCCAAATCATACGCCGTCCACGCCCACCCTCTTCCCATAAGTGCCGTCTGTTTCAGATCTACCATGTACTGCGGAACGCTGTGGAAAGATTTCACAATCTCCTCCGCCAGCTCCCCCTCCGGCTCATCCCCCTCATTCCCCAGAATATCGAAATACACCTCATGGTTCTTGATCGCCCCCAGCGCAAACGCAATATCCACCTTCAGCGACTCCGTATCCGAGTCCGCATGAATATTCCCCACCGACTGAATCCCCCGCAACTTCTTCATCAACGAGTTATATTTCCCCACATACCCCTCATAAAGCCTGTAATGTTCCCGCATCGACCGTTCGCTAAGCCCCTCAAAACCCGCAAGATTATCGAATTTTCGTGGCGTAATCGGCTGCATGAGTCTCCGTTCCCTGGGCGCAATCCCACCGCGGGAGTCTACGCCACCCCCCGCGCACCGGTCAACGAAACATTCCCACCCACCGCGCCCCGCCCAACCCCCCGCGAATGTGGCGCCGATCGCCATTCCCACCTTGACCGGGGCTCTTGTCGCTACGTAAGATGAGCAGAATGATGGCGTTCCCAACAGTAGTGCGCTTCGGCATCCCAGCGGTCTAAAACGCGTTTGGCCAGCGGTGACCCCTTCACTTTCGTCACTGCGCGGTCATGCATCTCCGGGATTCGTCGAAGCACAACAATTCGAAAGCAGGTTCTTATGGCCAGGAACAAGAAAGAACTGACGGATGTTCTCGTCGAAATGGGCGTCCTCAAGCAGGACCAGGCCGCCAAGGCCGTCGACGAGGCCAACCGCACCCGCCGCCCCCTCCACGAAGTCATCCTCGACCTCAAACTCGCCAACGAAGACCAGGTCACCAAGGGCCTCGCCGTCCAATACGGCATGGAGTTCATCGATCTCGACAAGTCCATGATGGCCGCCTCCAACTTCAACCTCATTCCCCCCGACCTCATCAAAAAGCACCAGGTCCTCCCCCTCGACAAGCAGAACGGCGTCCTCCGCATCGTCATCGGCGACCCCACCGACATCGACACCATCGACGCCCTCAAGTTCCGCCTCAACACGAAGCTCGAAACCTGCCTCGGGGTCAAATCCAAGATCAAATCCCACATCAACCGCATTTTCGCCGACGAAAACGCCTCCATCGACAAGGCCGTCCGCAACGCCGCCTCCATCGACCGCGGCTCCTCGCTTGACCGCGGCGCCTCCATCGACTTGAAAATCGGCGGTGGCGGCGACGATGAAGCGCCCATCATCAAACTCGTGACGGCCATCATCACCGAAGCCGTCAAAGGCCGCGCTTCCGATATTCACGTCGAACCCATGAAGGACCGCGTCCGCGTGCGCTACCGCATCGACGGCGTCTGCGTCGAACGCGACAACATCCCCAAGCGCATGCAGGGCCCGGTGACCGCCCGCATCAAGATCATGTCCGGCATGGACATCGCCGAGAAACGCCTCCCGCAGGACGGCCGTATCAAGATGCTCATCGATGAAAAGCCCATCGACTTCCGCGTCTCGGCGCTCCCCGGCTACCACGGCGAATCCATCGTGCTTCGTATCTTGCGGCCTGACAACGTCAAAATCGGCGTCCAGTCCATGGGCTTTGAAGAAGACGATTACAACAAGTTCAAAAAGATCATTTCCCGCCCCAACGGCATCTTCCTCGTCACCGGCCCGACCGGTTCCGGCAAGACCACCACCCTCTACGGCGCGCTCCAGGAACTCAACAAGCCCGACCGCAAAATCATCACCGCCGAAGACCCCGTCGAATACAACTTCGCCGGCATCAACCAGTGCCAGGTGAAGGAACAAATCGGCCTCAGCTTCGCCAAGATTCTCCGCTCCATGCTGCGTCAGGCCCCCAACATCATTCTCGTCGGTGAAATCCGCGACCTTGAAGTCGCGGAAGTGGCTATTCAGGCAGCACTCACCGGTCACCTGGTCTTCTCGACGCTGCACACCAACGACGCTCCCTCCGCCATTACCCGTCTGATCGATATGGGCGTGAAACCCTTCCTCGTCGCGTCCTCCATCCAGGCGGTCATGGCGCAGCGTCTGATTCGCACGCTCTGCAACGAGTGCAAAGCCCCGGATCCCGATCCGGATCGCAAGGCCCTCGCCCTCCTCGGCATCACCGATAAGGAACTCGCCGGCCGCAACGTCATGCGTCCCGTCGGCTGCCCCGTGTGCAACCAGACCGGGTACCGTGGCCGCAAGGGCATCTTTGAAATGATGGTAATGACCAACGAAGTTCGCGAAATGGCGTTCAAACGGGCGCCCACGAATGCGATCCGTAAGGCGGCCAAAGCGGCGGGCATGAAGTCGCTCCTCGATGACGGCAAGATCAAGGTGCTCAACGGCATCTCGACAGCGCAGGAAATCGCGCGTGTGACGCAGGCCGAAGGCATTGTCATCGACCAGTAAAATTGCCTGGTAGTGAGACGAAACGAACCCAGTAATTCTTACGCGGAAAGCACAAAGAATGTCCACGATTCAAATTGACCGCCTCCTCGAAACGACCATCAAAAAGGGCGCTTCGGACCTTCACATCTCCGTCGGTCGCCCGCCGGTGCTGCGGTTGAACGGCGGCCTGCGCGATCTGGCCACCAAGGTCCTCGAGCCCGACGACACCGTCGCCCTCATGAAATCCATCACCCCCGACCGCGCCCAGCAGGAACTCCAGGAAATGGGCTCCGCCGACTTCGGCTTCGCCTTCGCCTCCGCCGACGGCGCCGCCAAGGCCCGCTTCCGTGTCTCTGTGTTCCGCCAGAAGGGGCACATCGGCATCGTGATGCGTAAGATTCCTTACAAGCTGCTCACCTTCGAACAGATCGGCCTCCCCGGCGCCGTCGAGGAACTCTGCCGGCGTCCCCGCGGCCTTTTCCTCGTCACCGGCCCGACCGGCTCGGGCAAGACCACCACCCTCGCCTCGATGATCAACTACATCAACATCAACTTCGACCGCCACATCATCACCGCCGAGGACCCCCTCGAGTACTATCACGAGCACAAGAAATCGATCATCACCCAGCGTGAAATCGGCGGCGACGTTCCGACGTTCGCCGAAGCCCTCCGCCGTGCGTTGCGTCAGGACCCCGACGTGATCCTCGTCGGTGAAATGCGCGACCTCGAAACCATCGGAGCCGCAATTCAGGCCGCCGAAACCGGCCACTTGGTCTTCGGCACCCTGCACACCACCGGCGCCGCGGGCACCATCAACCGCATCATCGACGCCTTTCCCACCGATCAGCAGGAACAGATCCGCGTGCAGCTCTCGACCACGCTCATCGCCGTGCTCTCGCAGGCGCTCTGCCCGCGCATCGATACCGACGGCATGGTCGCCGCCTACGAGTTCATGCTCGTCACGCCCGCCATCGCCAACCTCATCCGCGAAAACAAAACCTTCCGTATCGACTCCGCGATTCAGACCGGCAAAAAGTTCGGCATGCAGCTTCTCGACGAGCACCTGTTCGATCTTTTCAACGATGGAAAAATCTCGGCGGAAGAAGCGGTGGACAAGTCGAAGCGCCCCGCAGACCTCGCGGAACGCATGGGCGTGGCGCGGAAGATGAACCGCTTCGACCTCGAAAAAGACACCTCCCAGCCGGAAAAGCCGGCCCGCTAACTCTCAGCAACGAACTCGAGTTACCTGCTGCACCAGATTGGAATTAAGTCATGACCGAACCCGTCAAAACCTCCCCACAGGCGCGTCCCACACCCACACCCACGCCCCCCGCAAAACCCGGCGTTGGCGGTAACGGCAGCGGCAACAATCCGACGCATATTGGCGGCGACAAGCCGGTGGCCGCCGGCGGCCCCATGAAGATGCCCCCCATCGATCAGCTCAAAGGCCGTCCCCTTGGCCGCGTGCTGATCAAGATGGGCCGCCTCACCCGCGAACAGGTTCACCAGGCTCTCGCGCTGCAGGCCGAACAAAAGAAAAAAGGCACCAGCACGCCGATCGGCCAGATCCTCGTCGATCTCGGCATGATCTCCGATCGCGACCGCAACCTCGCCCTCGCCGCGCAGCAGGGCCTGGAGATGTACGACCTCACCGACAAGGAGATCCCCAAGGACGTCATCGACAAGGTCCCCCAGCAGATGGCGACTTCCTACAAGCTGGTGCCGGTCGAATTCGATCCGCGCGGCAACGGCACGCTCAAGGTGGTGGTCGCTTCCCCCGAAAATTTCCGCGCGGTTGATGACCTCCGCACCTTCCTCAACATGAACGTCGTCGCCGCCATCGCCGACGCCGACGCCATCAACAAACTGCTGGCCAAGCACTACGACGCCAAGCAGGAATCGCTGATGACGCTGATGAATGAAATCACCAGCGACACCTCGATCAAAGCGCTCGAGTCCCGCGGCGAATCGATCGACCTCGAAACTCTCAAAGACCTCGCCGAATCCAACCCCGTCAAGCGCCTCCTCAACATGGTGCTGCTGCAGGCGATCAAGGACAAAGCCTCCGACATTCACTTCGAGCCCTTTGAAGACGAATTCAAGATGCGCTACCGTATCGACGGCGTTCTTTACGAAATGGTCCCGCCGCCCAAACACATCGCCATGGCCATCACCTCCCGTATCAAGGTCATGGCCAACCTCGACATCGCCGAACGCCGCATGCCGCAGGACGGGCGTATCCCCCTCGTCGTCCAGGGAAAGTCCATCGACCTTCGCGTCGCCGTCCTCCCGACGATCTTCGGCGAATCGGTCGTTATGCGTATTCTCGACCGTTCCAACGTTCAGCTCGATCTCGACAAGATCGGCATGCGCGACGACGACCTCCGCGTCTTCCGCCAGTTGATCAACAAGCCCAACGGCATCGTGCTGGTCACCGGTCCGACCGGCTCTGGCAAAACCACCACGCTCTACGCGGCGCTCAATGAACTCAACAGCATCGAAGACAAACTTATCACCACCGAAGACCCCGTCGAATACGACATCGACGGCATCATCCAGGTGCAGATCAAACCCGAAATCGACCTCACCTTCGCCGCATGTCTCCGCTCGATCCTGCGTCAAGACCCGGACATCTGTCTCGTGGGCGAAATCCGCGACAAGGAAACCGCCGTCATCTCGATTCAGGCCGCCCTCACGGGCCACTTGGTCTTCTCCACGCTGCACACCAACGACGCTCCGTCGTCCGTCGCGCGTATGCTCGATCTCGGCGTGGAGCCGTTCTTGATCACCGCCACGGTCGAAGGCGTGATCGCCCAGCGTCTCGTCCGGCGTGTCTGCGTGAAGTGCAAGGAAGCGTACGAGCCGACCGAAGAACAGCTCATGGAACTTGAACTTCTGCCCGAGGACGTGAAGGGCAAGACGTTCTTCCGCGGCCGCGGCTGTGATTTCTGCAACAACACCGGCTACAAGGGCCGTCTCGGCATTTACGAAATCATGGTGTTCGATGACGAAATCCGAGACATGATCATGGCGCACGCCTCGACCAACCTGCTGCGTGACGCGGCAAAGAAGCGCGGCATGCGTACGCTGCGCCAGTCCGGTTTGATCGGGATCTTCGAAGGTTTGACGACCATCGAAGAAGTCGTGAAGCAGACGATCGTCGAAGACTGATCGGCCCCTCCACCTGCCAGAGATTGCGCCCCGTGCGATTTGCGCGGGGCGCTTCTGTTTTGCGCCGGAAGGGGGAGAAACGCTGCAATTTCCGGCTTTTCCGATCGAAAATCACCCGCAATTCCGCTAAAGTTAACGTGCACCTAACCGGAGAGCACTATGACCACAGCGGCGGAGCCGCAGGATCCGGCGTTGGATTCTCTGCTCCAGTTGATTCAAAAAACGTGGGGATACAGCACGCTGCGTCCGCTGCAGGAACCGGCAATGCGGGCGATGCTCGAACGCCGCGATTCCGTCGTCGTTTTGCCCACGGGCGGGGGAAAGTCGCTCTGCTACCAGGCGCCGGGATTGTACCTGTCGCAGAACGGTGGGGGCCCCACGGTGGTCGTCTCCCCCTTGATCGCGCTGATGAAGGACCAGGTCGATTCGCTTCGCGAACTCGGCGTTGCCGCCGCACAGCTCGATTCCAGCTTGAGCCCCGACGAACGCCGGCAGGTCGGCAGCGATCTCCGCACCGGCAAACTCCACATGCTCTTTCTCTCCCCCGAACGCCTCATCGGTGGGGGGGAGGGCCTGCGCAGCATGCTCCGCGATGCCGGCGTGCGCACATTCGCGATCGATGAGGCCCACTGCATCAGCCACTGGGGTCACGACTTCCGCCCCGAGTACCGCCAGCTCGCCAACCTCAAGGACATGTTCCCCGACTGCTCCATCCACGCCTTCACCGCTACGGCCACCGAACACGTCCGCGACGACATCGCCCGCCAGCTCGCCCTGCAGGACCCCGAAGTCCTCGTCGGCAACTTCGATCGCCCCAACCTCACCTACCGCATCCTCCCGCGCCGCGACCTCTTCGCACAAATCCACGAAGTGCTCGACCGCCACAAGGACGAGGCCGGCATCATCTACTGCCTGCGCCGCAAGGATGTCGACGAGATCACCGCCACCCTCAACGCCACGCAATCCCTTGGCCGCAAGGCCATCGGCTATCACGCCGGCATGACGCCCGACCAACGCCGCAGGGCCCAGGAAGCCTTCATCGAGGAAGAGGCGGATCTCATTGTCGCCACGATCGCCTTCGGCATGGGCATCGACCGTTCCAACATCCGCTTCGTCCTCCACACCGGCATGCCGAAATCCATTGAAGCCTACCAGCAGGAAACCGGCCGCGCCGGCCGCGACAGTCTCGAAGCGGAATGCGTCCTCCTCCACTCCGGCCAGGATGCCATCACCTGGAAGTCCCTGATCGAAAAATCCGCCGCCGAAGCCGAAAGCACCGGCACCCCCATCGCTCCCGATTTCATCCCCAGCGCCATGAGGCACATCGACGACATGGACCGCTTCGCCCGCGGCGCCACCTGCCGGCACCGGGCCCTCGTCGAATACTTCGGCCAGAAATATGAACCCCCCGAAGGCTCCACCGGCTGCGGCGCCTGCGACCACTGCCTCGGCGACACCGCCGCCGTCGCCGACGCGCAGGTCATTGCCCAGAAAATCCTCTCCGCGATCGCCCGCACCGACCAGCGCTTCGGCGTCGGCCACATCATCGCCATCCTCCGCGGGGCCAACACCGACCGCATCCGCCAGCTCGGCCACGACAAGCTCCCCACCTACGGCCTTCTCTCCTCCCACGCCGAGCCCGAACTCCGCGACTTCATCTACCAGCTCATCGGCCAGGGCGCCCTCGTGCAGGAAAACCTGCAACTCTCGAACGGCCGCAGCGCCCCGATCATCAAGTTCACCCGCGACTCCATCCCCGTCCTCAAGGGACAAAAGCCTGTGCGCCTCGTGCAGATCGTCCGCAAGAGCGCCTCCGAAGCCCGCAAAACGCGCAGTGACGAAATCTCCTGGGCCGGCGTCGATCACGAACTCTTCGACGCCCTTCGCGGCCTCCGCAAACAAATCGCCGGCGAACGCAACGTCCCCCCGTACGTCATCTTCTCCGACGCCACGCTCCGCGAACTCGCCCGCGTCCGCCCCACCACCCTGCAGAACTTCCGCCTTATCTACGGCATCGGCGAAAACAAAACCAACGACCTCGGCCCCAGGCTCGTCCCCTTCATCACCGAACACTGCAAGACCAAGAATCTTTCCACCGATCAGTTCGTCCCGCCGCCGAAAGTCACCGAGCCCATTCGTCCCGCCATCTCGCGCCCGAATCCCGAAAAATCGCGGGCCTTCGACATGTTTCGCCAGGGCGCCTCGGTCGATGATGTTTCGCTGCAGATCGGCCGGGCACGCTCTACGGTCAGCGAATACCTCTGCGACTTCATCCTCGCCGAGCGTCCCAACTCCATCGCCGCCTGGGTCAGCCAGTCGACTTACGACCAAGTCCACCAGGTGATGCGGCAGGTCGGCACCGAACGTCTCAAACCAATCTTCGTCGCCCTCAACGAATCCGTTCCGTACGACCAGATCCGGATCGTTGTCGCCCACCTCCAAACACGCTGAGCACAGCCAGTTACCTGCGCAAAGTTCAATCATCCTGCCCCGACCTTTTGACTGCGCCGCGCACTCTGCTACACTGTTACGCATATCCGGACCTGTCTCGCGACAAAATAAAACGTAAGTCGCATGGCCCGGAAACGACAAAAGGAATACGCAGCGCCGACGCCATTTGCGTCCTGGCAGCGCGATCCGACAACCTTCAGGTGTAGCCATTAGCGCTGAACTTCCCCCCTCGGGCCCGCAGTCGGGCAATCCCGCCATTTCCGGTCAATCCAACAGCCCCTTCCCCGCGCCCGATGCCGGCGGCGAAGGCGGCGGCGCCAAAAAGCCGCGACGTCGTGGCACCCGCGGAGGACGCGGGCGCTCCCGCTCGGCCTCCACCCCTGCACCGGCAGAGAAAACCGAAGCCACTCCCCCTGCAGCGCCGGCCAAACGCACCCGTTCCCGCTCTGCGACCTCCCGCCGCAAAGCCCCCGCAAAAACCGGCACCGTCCAGTCCGCGGGCCCATCCGTCGAACCCGCGCCGGAGTTCGCACAGACCCCCGCCGCTCCTGAGCCGCAACCTCGCATTGAACAGCCACAGCCTCAAGCCCATCCGCAGCCGGAACCCGGCGCCGAAGCTCCCGCACCCGCAGCCGAAACCCCTGCCCAGCAGGAAGAGTCCGGCACACCCATGAATACCGATCCGCATGCCGGCCCCGCATTTACCCCGGGCCCGCCGCGCGTCGGCATGCGCCCCACCCTCATCCGCCCCTCGCCTGGCAACCGCATGAGCTTCTCCAAGGGCGCCACACGCCACCAGTTTCGTCCGACCGGCTTCCGCCCCCCGCGCCCCTTCGGCACGCCAGGTTCTCCCGAAGCTCCCGCTTCCGACCAGCCCACCGACACCGCAATGCCCGCCGCCGAGCAATCCGCTCCTCCCGCGCAACCCCAACCCGAAGCGCGTCCCCCGCAGCAGCAACCGCGTCCACAGCACCCGCATCACCGTGGGCCGCAGCCCGGGAATCAGCAACACCGACCGAACCAGGGCCAGCAACAGCGCAACGATCAGCGTGGCAATCAGCAGAACCGGCATGGCGGCGGCGGTGGGGGGGGCCAGCAACAACACCGCGGCAATCAGCAGCAACGCCATGATCAACGCCACCAGAACCAGCGCCACCCCCAGCAACACCAACAGCATCGCCACGCCCCGCAGCAGCACGGCCACCATCAGCAGCACCGCCCCGAGCCCGTGCAGCCCATCGCTGAGACGCCGGCTCCGCTCGCGCCTGTCGAGCCCCTGCAGAACGATTTCACCCCGCTCCCGCCCGTCCCCCAGGGCGCTGCGCAGGAAAACCTCATGGCCGGCCCCTCGCCGCTCCATCCGGCCGAGCCCACCATCGGCCCGCCCGCTTCCTTCGCCGAAGACATCGAAATCGATGAATCCCTCACCCAGCAGCCCGCCAAGCGCCGCGAACTCACCGGCCGCGACATGCTGATCAACGTCGTCGAAGGTGAGGAAATCCGCATCGCCGTCATCCGCCGCAGCCAGCTCGAAGAACTTTACATGGAGCGCTCCTCCACCGAGTCCCACATCGGCAATATCTACAAGGGCCGCGTCACCAACGTCGAACCCTCCATCCAGGCCGCCTTCATCGACTTCGGCATCGGAAAAAACGGCTTCCTCCACATCTCTGATGTCCACCCCCAGTACTTCCCCCGGAAAATGCAGCCGCGCATGCCGCAGTTCAACCAGAACCGCCGCAACGCGCCCCCGCAGCCACCGCGCCCCAACATCAGCAGCACGCCACAGCCGCCGCAGGGCTTCCAACCGCCCCCCGCAGCCGCTTCTTCTGCGGAAACACCTTCCGAAGTTCCAGCCGCAGACGATCAGGCCCCCCACGCGCAGGCCGCGCTTGGAGAATCCGCCGGCGTCACCTTCGAAGAGTCCACACATCAGGCGGAGCACTCCCACGAAACGCCGGCCGAGATCCCGACGCTGGATGTCGAATCAGCTCCCGGAGAACCCACCCAGGAATCTGCAGCCGAGACGCCGTCTGAACGCGCCGTCGCCGAAGAACACACCTCGGACGAAGACAACACCGACGTCGGCGACCCCGCCGAAGCCGTCAACGCCAAGGAAGCCGCCATCGCCGAACCCGAAGAAGTCGCCGACTTCGGCTCCGCCTACAACTCCGATTTCGAAGAATCCGACGAATTCGAGGACGACGACGCCGACCTCGACGACGGCCACATGAAGCCGATGGAAAAAGTCGGCCGCAAAACCCCGCGCCGCGAACGCCCCCCCATTCAGCAGTGCCTCCGCCGCGGACAGGAAGTCATCGTCCAGGTCACCAAGGAAGGCATCGGCACCAAGGGCCCCACGCTCACCACCTACGTCTCCTGCCCCGGCCGCTACCTCGTCATGATGCCCGGCATGGCGCAGCTCGGCGTCTCCCGCAAAATCGAAGACCTCGACCAGCGCCGCGAACTCAAACGCACCCTCCAGGAACTCAACCCGCCCAAAAACCTCGGCTTCATCATCCGCACCGCCGGCACCGATGTCGCCAAGAAGGAACTCCAGGGCGATCTCAGTTACCTCGTCCGCATGTGGAAGGTCATCGCCAACCGCATCCGCACGCACAAAGCCCCGGTCGAACTCTACCAGGAATCGGATCTTGTGATCCGCACGATCCGCGACGTCTTCAGCGACGAAATCGACCGCATCATCGTCGACAACGAGCAGGTCGCCAGCCGCATCCGCGACTTCCTCTCCATCGTCGATCCACGCGCCGCCGGCATCGTCGAGCTCTACACCGGCACCATGCCGCTCTTCCAGAAGTTCGGCGTCGAACGCGAAATCGAAAAGATCAACTCCCGCCGCGTCGAACTCAAGAACGGCGGCTCACTCGTCATCGACTCCACCGAAGCCCTCGTCGCCATCGACGTCAACTCCGGCCGCTACCGCGAACAGCGCGATGCCGAGCTCACCGCGTTCAACATGAACAAGGAAGCGCTCAAGGAAGTCGTCCGCCAGCTCCGCCTCCGCGACTTGGGCGGCGTGATTGTCATCGACTTCATCGACATGCGGGAAGAACGCCACAAGCGCGAAATCGAACGCCTTCTCCGCGAAGAGCTTGCCAACGACCGCGCCAAGACAAAAGTCCTCCGCATGTCCCAGTTCTGCATGATCGAGCTCACGCGCCAGCGCGTCCGACCCTCGCTCAAACGCAGCATCTACCAGGACTGCCCGCACTGCCACGGCAGCGCGCTGATTAAAACGCCCGAGTCTGTCAGCCTCGACGTGATGCGCCGCCTCGCCGCCGGCATGACCCGCCTCGACGTCAACCGGATCGACGTCCGCGCCTACCCCACCGTCGCCACGTTCCTCCTGAATCGCAAGCGCAAGGCCCTTGTCGAACTCGAGGAAAAAACCAACAAGCGCATCACCGTTATCCCCGACGAAAAGATGGCCGGCGACCAGATTGTCCTCGACCCTTACGACGTTCGCGGAAGCCTTCTTAACGTTGTCTTATGAGAATAAGGCAGAATTAAGAACTCTGCACCGTTACAACAAAATCCAAAAATCCTGCAGATTCAGCAATACGCAGCGCGACGTGATAAACACGTCGCGCTGCTGCTTTTTGACACTTTCCATTTGCCCTGCGTCAAAACCGTTGTAGATTTTTTTTATATATTGCGCTTAGCAATAACCACCGGGAGAAGGCACATACATCGACAGCTTGGCAAAGGCTTCCCTTTGCGAACCATTGTCAGGCCGATAATGCCCAACAAAGAAGTGTCAGAATTCAGATGCCATCCGGCATCACCGCTCGATCCCTGTCTCTTCGAGCTTTCTATAGAAACGGAATGAGGTGAAATGTGATTCTCTTTCGCAAGTCTGATAAGCGTGCCATCCTGACGCTCGCCGCGGCTTCCACGTTCGTCGTCGCCGCGCACGCAAACGCCGCGATCGATTCCTGGACCGGTGCCACCAGCGGAAGCTGGAGTGAGCCCACCAACTGGCTCGCCGGTGCCGTCCCCCAGAACGGTGATGACCTCCTCTTCTCGGGCGGCGCCGCAACCACCACCACCTCGAATGACCTCGCCTCCCTCTCCCTTGCCAATATCACCTTCGATGCCACCGCTCCCGCCTATATTCTCAATGGCCCCAACGCCGTGGACCTCACCGCCAACATCACCAACGCCTCCACCAATCTCCAGACGCTGAACCTCCCGATCACCTACGAAGCCCCTGTCGCGCTCCTCGGCGGATTTGCCGGCCTTTCGATCAACGGCGCCATCGCCGACAACGCCACCACTGGCGCCCAAACGCTCTCCCTCGGCGGCAACGGCACCCTCACCAACAACCTCGCCGCTTCCGCCGGCGGCGCCGTCGTCCTCACCACCCTCAACGGCGCCAATTGGACCATGCTCGATAGCGGCAGCGCCGTCACTCTCGCCAAGGGACAGCTCAACGTTCTTGGCGGCAGCACCTTCAACTTCGGCAGCCTCACCAGCTCCCCAAGCCTCACAATTACTGCGAACAGCGGCTCTGATCACACCGTCGGTGAGGCCACCGCCGGCACCGTCGGCACCTTCAACGTCGTCGGTGGAACCCTCGTTCTCAAAACCCGCTTGAACTCCCTCAACGGCAACATCAATATCTCCGGCGGCGCCACCACCGTCTGGAACCAGATCCAGATTGCCAACGGCGACCTCTCCCAGGTCAGCAACTTCACCATGTCCGGCGGCACCCTCAACATCCTCAGTAGCTCCGGCGGTTCCTCCGGCGGCACCTTCTTCGTCGCGAGCCGCGGCATCGGCACCCTCAACATGAACGGCGGCACCATGACCATCGCCACCCTCGACGTCTCCCGCGGCGCTCAGGCCGCCGTCGCCGGCGGCGCCGCCAGCCAGGGCGTCGTCAACCTCAACGGCGGCACCCTCGTCTGCACCACCGTCAGCACCGCCACCTCCGCCACCGCCAACAATGGCACCGGCGCCACCGCCACGCTCAATTTCAACGGCGGCACCCTCAAGGCCCGCAGCAACCAGTCCTCCTTCATCAAGCAGAGCAACGCCTCCGGCAGCAACATCCCCCTCAACCTCTTCGTCCAGGCCGGCGGCGCCGTCATCGACTCCAACACCTTCAACATCGGCACCTCCCGCCCCCTTCAGCATGACCCCGCCCTCGGCGCCACCCTCGACGGCGGCCTCACCAAGAAATCCGCCGGCGCCCTCACCCTCTCCGGCGACAACACCTACACCGGCAACACTGTCATTCAGGGCGGCAGCATTGCCCTCTCCTCCAGCACCTCCACCAACAACATCCCCAACTCCGCCGCCATCATCGTCGGTGACACACCCGCCAATAGCGCCGCCGGCCTTACCGTCACCGGCATCACCTCCGGCTTCCACGTCGTCGCCGGGCAAACGATCGCCGGCTACGGCACCATCACCGGCGACGCCTTCATCGACGGCATCCTCGCCCCCGGTAACGCCGGCGCCGGTACCCTCACCGATACCGGCAACGCCACCCTCTCCGCCGGCGCCGCCATGAACCTCGACCTCGATGCCCCCGATGTCGCTCCAGGTGCCGGCGCCAACGACCTCTTCGGCGTTTCCGCCGCACTCACCCTCAACCCCAACCTCACCGTCAACATCGCCCCAGGCGTCGATTTCGCCCCCGGCACCTACCACCTCGCCACCTTCGCCACCGACATCGACAATTCCTCCACCTTCTCCGGCTGGACCGTCACCGGCATCGATCCCTCCCTCCACACCAGCTTCGCCCTCACTACCAACACCCTCGACCTCGTCGTCACCTCTTCGGCGGTGCCCGAGCCCGCTTCCCTCGGCATGCTCGCACTCGGCGCCGTTGCCATGCTCAAACGCCGTCGCAAATGATGTATCCATGAGCAACTCCCGCCGGCCGGTTGCCTCCCCACCGGCCGGCTTTCTTTTTGCCGGCTCCCCGCCCTCTCCCGCTTCTTGCTCATCCCCAACCGATCGCGCATGATCAACGCCTCATCTCTTGAGGTGCCCGATGCCATCTCCCGCCCGCTTGATCGTGACCGCATGCTCGCTCCTGCTCCTCTCCGCACACCGCCTGCGCGCGGAAGCCCCCCTCGCGCGGCAATCCCCCTTCGTCCACCCCGGCATCCTTCACTCCCGCGCCGAACTCGACTTCATCCGCGCCAAGGTCGCCGCCCGTGAAGAACCCTGGTTCTCCGCCTGGCAGGCACTCCGCAACTCCCCCAAGTCCAAGCTCTCCTGGATCCCCAACCCTCACCCCTACATCTTTCGCGGCGCCTACAACAAACCCGATATCGGCGCCATCACGTTCAAGGAAGACGGCATCGCCGCCTACACCCATGCCCTGGAATTCGCCCTCACCGGCCGAGCCGCCCACGCCCTCAAAGCCATCGAGATTCTCAACGCCTACGCCCGCACCCTTCGCACCATCCAAGGACACGACGCTCGCCTCGAAACCGGCGAAGGCTCCTTCCACTTCCTCAACGCCGCCGAAATCATCCGCTCCTCCTCTTCCCTCTGGCCCGACCAAGACCAGGCACTCTTCGCCGACCTCGTCCGAAACCGCTTCCTCCCGATCATCAAAAAACCCCTCCCCAACTACAACGGCAACTGGGACGCCGCCATCTTCCAGACCAAGCTCGCCATGGCCGTCTATCTCGAAGACCACCGCCTCTTCAACGCCACCCTCGACTGGTGCGCCAACGGCCCCAGCAACGGCGCCATCCCCCACTACTTCATGCCCACCGGCGAATGCCAGGAATCCGGCCGCGACCAGGCCCACACCCAGATGGGCCTCGGCTTTCTCGCCTGCGCCTGCGAAGTCGCCGCCAAGCAGGGCGTCGATCTTTACGCCACCGCCGGAAACCGCCTCGCCGCCGGCTGCGAGTACGTCGCCCGCTACAACCTCGGCAACGACGTCCCCTACGAACCCTTCGACAGCTTCGACCACAAATACTTCAACCTCTCCATCTCCGAAAAAAGCCGCGGCACCTTCTCCCCCATCTACGAAAAGATCTACCGCCACTACCACGACCAGGCCGGCCTCGACATGCCCTTCACCCGCCAGGTCCTTCAGAAGATCCGCCCCGAAAAGGAGTCCGATTCCAACTCCTTCGCCCCCTGGGGAACCCTCATGTACGCAGGCGTCCCCACGGCCCCGCCCCCCGAACCGCCTCAACCCTGACCAGGTCCCCCCTCCATTCCCGATCCCCCACACCTCGCCCCTCCCTCCTCCGGCAAAAATGAAACACCCCCGGCGCCGAATCGCCGAGGGAGCTGTTTCGATTACAACGACCAGCCAATATTACTTGGCCATGTCCTTGAGCGCCTTCAACGGGCGAACCTTGATGACGCGACGCGCCGGCTTCGCCTTGAACATCACTTCTTCCTTCGTGAAGGGATTGATGCCCTTCCGAGCCTTCGTCGCCGGCTTGTTCACCACCGTGATCTTCATCAGCCCGGGAACCGCGAAGATGCCGGGGCCCTTCTTCCCAACGTTCTTCCCAATCAGGTCGCTCAGGGCGTCAAACACCGAAGCCACCTGCTTGCGGGAGAGTTCCGTCGAAGTCGCAATGCTCGTGAGAATTTCGCTCTTGGTGGCGGCCTTTGCAGCCATAACGTGGTCCTTTCAAAAAATGGTAACTGGAATTGGAGACATGTAATCAAGGCTTGGGTTAGGCACAAAGCCTGTATTTCAAGCCTTTTTCCGCTTCTTATTTCGTCATCTTGCTCTGTTTCGCTGCAATTCTTTGGCAACTTTATAAGCGCTTGTCTCGGACTCATCAAGTTTTCTGCCGAAAAATCCGCAGATTTCCCGCTCCAAACGCTCCCCGCCTCACCGGCCCGGGGGAGTCCCTGCCGCCGATCCCCCCGAAAACCCCTCAAATTCCAGCCAATTTCCTCCCATCGCCCTATCGATATGATTTGCCTTCAGCCCGGCTCCGGCCGCCAACCCTCCCCTGCCTCCGCGCAGCCACGCGGCGCCCTGTCTAAAAACCCCGGCTTTTTAAGGCTTTCCCGCCTGCCGCCCCCCCCAACCCCCTTGCCCCGTCCGCCTCCCCCGTTCCCCCTCACGGCCGCCCCCGCGGTCCGTGCAGCACCTGGTGGTGCGGCGCCAGGTTGTTCTTCGCCCCCTGCATCGCCTCTTCAAATGTCGAGCACTTCCCCGTGCTCCGCCCCGCCTGTTTGCAGTCCACGCACTTCCAGCTCCCCCAGAACCCGCCCGCATCCTCCTCCACGTCTATCTGGTAATCCACCCCGTCGATCCTCAGATGCTCCACCTGCGTCTTCGGTGGCTTCATGATGGCAGGGCCTCGCTACTCAAAAGTTCGGGCGCGGCATCCAATGCCGCGCCCTCGCTCGAGGATTATAAATATCGTGCGATCACCGCAAAAGCCATGCTCCCCTCTTCGGGGAACCCGCTCACCTTCACGCCGACAGCAGCGCCAGCCTCGCGCCGCTCCGCACCGTCACGCCGGCTCTGTGGTGCCACGCGGAACCGTGAAACCCCTTGGTGTGGTGCCGGGCCGGCGTCGCACTTGCACCCGCTGCCGTTTCCGTATCCACGGGCCCCCAGGTATCCACCGTGGTCGCCGTCGCAACATTCGTATCCGGTGTCACCGCCACGTCGCTCGCCGGCGCAACCGCCCCCGCCCCCGTCGCCACCGCCGCTGCCACTGAGCTGGTCGTCCCGAAGTTGTTCAGCACCGCCGAGAGGTCCGTCAGGTTCACCGTGCTCCCGCTGCCGAAGTTCCCGCTCGTCCAGTTGGTGGCGGGGCTCCCGAAGTTGTTCAGCACCGTCGAAAGATCCGTCAGGTTCACCGCGCCGTCCAGGTTGGCGTCCCCCGGAATCTCCGGCGCAATCAAAATCGCATTCGCATCAATCGCCACGCCCCCGAACGTCGTGATCCCCGCCGTCCCCGCGTCTATCACCGCCAGCACCGTGTGCGCCGGCAGGTCCGTGCTCACGATCCCCGTGTTGTGCGTCGTCCCGTAAGCGACGGCATTGCGCAACGTCGCCAGCAGCGCCGCTTTATTCGCCGCCGTCGTCTCCACAATCAACTTGTTGTTCGCCACATCCACCCGCCCCGACCAGTTGTCCGTGCTCCCCGAAAGCAGCAGGTTGTTCAAACTGCTCGTCCCCGCATCCGTTCCGTCCGGCGCAAACTTCAGCGACCCATTCACGATCGTCGAGCCGAACAGGCCGTGCAGCGTCGCCGTCCCTCCGCTGTTCACCGTCAACTGGCCGATATGTTCCGCCGTCGTCGCCGTCAGCGACGCCTGCCCGCCGATCGTCAGCCCCAGCAGGTTCAAATCAGAATTCGCCGTCGCACTCCCGCTGCTGATCGTCACGTTCAGCACATTGCTGTACGTCAACGTCCCTGTCCCATGTTGCACCTGCCCCGCGCTCAGCACAAACGGATCCGTCGCCGAAGCCCCGATCACCTGCAGCTTGTCCCCCAGCGAGCTCCCGCCTCCCGTGTAACTGATCCCGCCCGACGGCACCGGGTCCCCATTGCTGTAATCCACCACCAGCAGGTCGTTCCCCGTCGATGGCGCCACCGTGATCGACGTCGCACTCTGCTTGTCGATCACCGTCGGCGTCCCCGTCGGCGTGGACCCCGCATAAATCTCAATGTTCGTCCCCGTTGCATCCAGCCGGATGTACGTCGCCGGTGTCGACACCGTGGTTGCCGCATTCACCCCCAGCGTCCCCTGCGCCGCCAAATCCACCCCCGCGGCCGCCGCACTCAACAGCGCCCGCGCCTCCAGCCCCTCCAGGTTGAAAAACAATCGCCCGCCGCCACGCCCTGTTTTCCGGATTGCCTGCCGTCCCATTGTTCTCGACTCCTGTACTGCAACGAAGAAACAACACCAATACGACACTGGCGGCACCGCTCGCTGTCGCAGAACCGAAAAATCCGATCCTGCCGCTCTGGTGCCGCAAGTCTCGCAACTGAATTCGTAGGGGAGTAGAAGAACCTGCTGGATGCCATCTCCCGGCTACGCCTGCCGGGGTTCCCGATTTGCTCAATTACCCTCTATTCTAGCCCCGCATATATGGAGCGACCACCAAATGTCTCCACTTGCTTCCTTTTCACGCGTCCCCTCCCCATTCATCGCAAATGCATTATGATGCCCCCCAATCTGCCCCGGCCCGCCTCCACGTACCCCTTGTGTAGGTCTCGGCCTCACTTAACCTCTTCCAAAGGAGCCACGGTCGCCGGTGAACCACGTCTCCCTTATTGATGTCCGCATGGCTTTCGGCTCCCGCAAGGTCTTCGACGACCTCTCCTGCGCTTTCCCCACCGGCCGCATCTCCGTCATCCTCGGCGGCTCCGGTAGCGGCAAAAGCACCATCCTTCGCCTCATCGGTGGACTCATCCGTCCCCAGGCCGGCCAGATCATCATCGACGGCGAAGACATCACCTCCCTCTCCGAACGCCGCCTCTATCAGGTCCGCGAAAAGCTCGGCATGATGTTCCAGGGCGGCGCGCTCCTCGATTCATACACCGTCTTCGAGAACCTCGCCCTCCCCCTCCGCGAACGTAAATTCCGCCCCCTCTCCGATTCCCAGATCGCCGCAGAAGTCCACGCCACCCTCCAGGCCGTCGGCGTTCAGGATGCCGATGACCTCCTCCCCGGCCAGCTCTCCGGCGGCATGCTCCGCCGCGTCGCTCTCGCCCGCGCCATCCTCCGCCGCCCCCTCATCCTCATGTGCGATGAACCCTTCTCCGGACTCGATCCCGTCTCCATCAAACGCATCGAATCCCTCCTCGTCCGCATCAACCGCGACTTCGGCATCACCCTCCTCATCGTCTCCCACCACATCCCCTCCACCATGCGCATGGCCGACCACGTCCTCCTCCTCCTCAAGGACCGCGCCGTCGAGGGTCCCCCGTCCGAACTTCGCCAAAGCAAAGATCCCGAAGTCATCGATTTCCTCGATGAAGCCTCCCTGGGTGTATCGCCCGCCCCGGTAGGGGGGGGAGATCGCCAATGACCAACCCCATCTCCCAGCTCGGTAACGTCACCACCCGCTTCATCGCAGAACTCGGCCGCCTCGCCGTCTTCACCGCCGACGTCTTCCGCACCCTCTTCATCATGCCCAGCCGCTTCGGCGACTTCATCCGCGAACTCTACAAGCTTGGCGTCCTCTCCCTCGTCATCATCTGTGTCAGCGGCATGGCCGTCGGAATGGTCCTCGGTCTCCAGGGTTACCACACCCTCGTCCGCTTCGGCGCTGAACGCTCCCTCGGCGCTCTCGTCGGCCTCAGCCTCATCCGCGAACTCGGCCCCGTCCTCGCCGCGCTCCTCGTCACCGGCCGCGCTGCCTCCGCCATGACCGCAGAAATCGGCACCATGGTCGCCACCGAACAACTCGACGGCCTCCGCATGCTCTCCATCGACCCCATGCACCTCGTCATCAAACCCCGCGCCTCCGCCATGTTCATCTCCCTCCCCCTCCTCACCGCACTCTTCATCCTCTTCGGCATCTTCGGCGGCTACATCGCCGGCGTTGATCTCATGGGCGGTGACCCCGGCAGCTACATGTCCAGCCTCAAAACCTCCGTCGACTTCCACAACGACATCCTCGGCAGCTTCATTAAGTCCATCGCCTTCGGTTTCCTCATCAGCGCCATCGCCAGCTTCCGCGGATACACCGCCAAACCCACCTCCGTCGGCGTCAGCTCCGCCACCACCTCCACCGTCGTCGTCGCCTCCGTCACCGTCCTCCTTTCCGATTACGTCATCACTGCCCTTTGGGGAGTTTGATTCTCATGGAACGCACCGCTGTCCGGGATTTCATGGTCGGCCTCTTCGTCCTCGCCGGCATCCTCGCCCTCGGTTACCTCTCCGTCTCCGTCGGCGGCTTCGACTGGAATACCGGCAAACGCCTCAAGATCTCCGCCGGCTTCGATGAAATCGGCGGACTCACCGTCGGCGCGCCCGTCGTCATCTCCGGCGTCCGCGTCGGCGAAGTCTCCAAAATCTCCCTCGACCCCGACTACCGCGCACGCGTCGATCTCGACCTCCAGGGCGACCTCAAACTCCCCGATGACTCCACCGCCTCCATCGTCACCTCCGGCATGCTCGGCGACCGCTACATCTCCCTCACCCTCGGCGGCGATGACAAACTCCTCAAATCCGGCGATCGTATCTCCATGACCGAATCCGCCGTCATCCTCGAACGACTCCTTGGCCAGCTCGTCTACGGCGTCACCAAAAGTTCCAACGACTCCGGCAGCGCCACCAAACCCGCTGCCGCGACCTCCGCCCCGACCCTGAAGTAAACCCCTTCCCAGGAGCCTCACATGAAATCTTTCACCCTTCCCAAAGCACTCGCGCTCGCCGCACTCCTTCTTGCGTCCCCGCTCGCTCGCGCCGCCGATCCCGCCCCCGCGCCCGACGACGCCTCTCTCGCCCCGCGCCCGCTCATCGAAAAACTCGTCACCCAGCTCCTCGCCATCCTCCGTGACCCCAAACTCTCCAAGCCCGAACGTCGCCAGCAGGTCCGCGACCTCGCCTACGCCCACATGGATTTCCCCACCCTCTCCCGCCTCACCCTCGGCCGCCACTGGCGCGAACTCAACGACGACCAGAAAAAACGCTTCATGGAGGAATACCGCACACACCTCACCGCCACCTACGGCCACACCTCCGATGAATACACCGACGAAGACATCAAGGTCCTCGGCGACCGCACCGAACAGAACGGCGATGCCATCGTCTCCACCTCCATCATCGGATCCCAGAACGGCGGCCCCCGCAAGGAAATCGCCAAGGTCGAATACCGCCTCCGCAAATCCCCCGACGGCGCCTGGAAAATCATCGACTTCAATATCGACGGCGTCTCCCTCGTCACCAACTTCCGCTCACAGTTCCAGGAAATCATCGCCAACGGCGGCATCGATCACCTGATCCAGCTCCTCCACGAAAAAAACGCCTCCGCTAAATAAAACAGTTCCACAACGCTATCGCCGGAATGTGCTTTCGATTCTGGAAAGGCCCACGTATGTCCAACCGTCTCTCCCAGGTGGTTCTCCTCCTCGCTTCCTTCTCCACCCTCTCCGCCTGCGCCGACCTTAAAAAAACCGACCCCTGGGAAGGCTACAACCGCTTCATGTACAAGGTCGATGACAACATCGACAAATACGCCCTCAAACCCGCTGCCGACGCCTACGTCAAAGTCGTCCCCAAGCAGATCCGCGACGGCTTGTACAACGGATACACCAACCTCCAGTACGGCGATGTCATCCTCAATGACTTCCTCCAGGGCAATCTCGCTCAGGGCTCTTCCGACCTCGGACGAATGGCCGTCAACAGCACCCTCGGCATCGGCGGCGTCTTCGATATCGCCTCCTCCCTCAACCTCCCCTCCCACCAAAACGACTTCGGCCTCACCCTCGGCCGCTGGGGATGCCCACCCGGTCCCTACATCGTCCTACCGCTCCTCGGCCCCTACACCCTCCGCGACGTCCCCGACCTCGGCACTTCTTACCTCACCAACCCCCTCTCCTGGATCGATGTCCCCACCGCCGCCGCCATCCCCGTCGCTTCCGTTCAGGTCGTTGTGATGCGCGCCAATTACAACAAGGAAGTCGCCTTCCGCGATGAGGCCGCCATCGATCCCTACGTCTTCACGCGCGACGCCTACATGCAGTACCGCGAAAACCTCATCCACCCCAACAAGCCCATCCCGCCCAGCGAGGACATCTTCAACGAAGACCTGGAAGCCACCACATCGCCCACCACCGCACCAGCCACCGCTACCGCCCCCGCAACACGCCCGGCCCCGACGCAAAATCGCAACATCCCAAAAATTCACTGATCCTTCACGTTGTCACAATTGCTTCGCACGCCCTGCAGGTTTTGCCGGCGATCGAAGTTCGACGCGACGGCGCAGTCTCACGTGAAATCCCGATGCCCTCCACCCCCCTGTAACCCTCCCTCTCACGCGGCAAAAATAAAAATGGGGCGGCTCTATGATGGCAGGAGAGACCGCCCCGTGGCGTGGTGGCAAAGTAAATTTTCCTGACCCGTTAACCGGGCCTTCCCTTCTTCGCGGAGCTCCAGAATTCCTCAGTCAGGTCAAAACTTCCAACAAAATGACCAGTACTGATTCGTTTCCGCTGCCGCCTTTTTCTTTTCAGTTCCAGCTCGCGAGATGTGCTTTTTTTTTCCGCGAGCCACGACCACAAAGAGATGTCGAAATCAGCTTACTACCCGGAATTCGAAAAGGCAACTTTTTTTTTCGCCTGCCTCGCCGCTCCATCTTTCCTTTCGCTGAACGCCACCTCTCCCTGTTAGTTGCACCGCCGTTTTAAAAAATTCCCACGACTTTTCAATTTCTTGTTCCGCTCGATAACTCCGGACGAACGCTGGATAATAGGGGCCCCTTTCCACGTTTCCAGTTTTTTGCCCTGACAAAAAGAGGAAGCGCTATGAAAACCGTACTTCCGCAGGAAAAAATTCAGCTTTTTTGGGACATTCTTGAGCCTTTACTCCCCCACGCCATGCCCAAACTGCTCCACCCCTCCCCCTCCCCTCCCCTGCTCCAGAAAATCGACTCCTGGTGCGCAACCCTCGGAACTCCAGAAAAACAAGACACTTACGATACGATCCGCGCCGCCCTCCTCATCCTCGCCGATGACCTTTCCCCCGCCCATTCCCTCGTCCAAAACCTCCACTCCCCCCTCGCCGCCGCCTGGCACGCCGTTATCCACCGCCGCGAAGCCGACTTCTGGAATTCCAACTACTGGTGGCGCCGCGCTGCCTCCCTCCCCTGGGAAAACCTCGGCCAACAGGTCTCCACCCTCCTCGCCCCGTTCCAGCACGAACTCCCCGCCCTCTGCACCCCCACGTACTCCCCTTCCGCCTTCACCGATGCCGTCGAACGCCACCACGATTCCCCCCACCTCGTCCCCACTCTGCTCGAAGTGCAGCGCCTCGAGTGGAAATCTCTTCTCCTGGCCACCCTCCACGATTCCTCCGCCCCCTGAACACTACGGTTCCGCTGGCCCACGCCCCAACCCCGCATTGCGCGTATAATGTCCCCATGGGAAAAAGATTCTCCAGCGCCGATCTCTCCAAGGTCCCCGACGACAAGGCTCTCGCCATCGCCGCCTTCGGTGAATCCGTCGCCGCCTACCGCTACATCATCCTCTCCGAAAAAGCCCGCGACGTCCGACTCCGAGACTCCTTCGAACAGATGGCCCGCCACGAACGCCTCCAGCGCGACCGCCTCCAGGCCCTCCTCCAACGCCTCTCCCCCTCCTCCGGCTTCTTCCTCTCCCCCGAGGACAAACTCGCCGTCTGCGTCGGTCCCCGCCTCGTCGATGCCCGCGACGATGCCCGTTTCGATGAAGCCATGAAACTCGTCATAGCCTCCGAAAAACGCTCCGCCAGCTTCTACACCCGCTACGCCGCCTTCGCCAAAGACCCCGAAGTCCAATCCCTCTTCACCCAGTTCGCCGGCGACGGCCTCAAACAAGTCCAATCCCTCCGCCAACTCCTCCGCGACGCCGGCAAACAAATCGCAGAACCCTGTCCCGTCTCCCAACTCCGCATGGCCTGAACCTCTCCTCTCTCCGCCCGCCGGCGCCGGCCCCCGCAACCCGATGACAACTCGCCGAATGCCGTATCCGTTTCATTGAAGGGACAAGGAATCAAGTACGCCTGGCTTTTAGCAATGGATCCGTTCCTGACTGCGTTTGGCATTGCGCTCGTTCTGCAGGTGCTCTTCGGGCTCGGTATCCACCAGAATCCGGTTCCCTGCCGATCCAAACAAAATGCGAACTTTTTTGTTGCGTCGCTGCCGTTTGCGCCCCACTCCCATTTCACATACCCCCCAATCCCACGCAAATCGACCAGGAGCTTCTCCATGTCCATCAATGACCTCCGCCAACAACTCCGCTCCGACCCCAAGCGTCCTCAGGCCTCAGCCCCCTCAACCCTTGAATAAGGAACTCGCCATGGGCCTCCGCGATCTCAACTCCATCGACATCATCCTCCCGCGCCCGCCCTTCGAATCCGAAGAGTGCAAACTCGTTCTCATTATCATCGACGCCACCTCCGATCTCCCCGGCGGCGACGCCGAACGCTACACCCTCCTCCTCCGCAAACTCACCAGCTACCTCGCCTGGGTCGCCGGCCCCGCCTTCGCCGCCGAACACCCCGGCCTCACGCCGCACGATGTCCTCATCCGCGTCCTCACCGTCATGCCCCCCACGCCCCAGATGCTCCAAATCGACGCCATCAAAACCAAAGACCAATCCACCCGACTCCGCGTCTTCTTCGACGACTACCACCAATACATGGCAAAAATAAAAGGCCTCACCCCCCACGCCCCTTCATCAAACTAAGATGAATCTCTTCGTGGCCCTTCGTGTCTTCGTGACTTCGTGTTTCGTCCGCCTCGGTGAATCAGTAATGGCCAAACTCGTCCTCGACCTCCACGACATCTTCAACAAGGGCGAGAAAATCGAATCCGCCCTCAACAACATCGTCCGCGAGGCGAACGACAAGAAAGTCGCCCTCGTCGAAATCATCCCCGGCAAAGGCTCCGGCGTCCTCAAGGAACGCGTCCTCAAATTCTTCCAGCAGAAACACATCCAGGCGCAATACCACCGCCTTGAAAAAGATTCGAAAAACTTCGGCCGTCTATGGATTCACTTCCGCCATGACTGACCCGCCCCCCAATCCCTCACCCGCCAACCTCATCGAGCACATGCTCCGCCCCAAAGATCGGCACGTTGTTCGAGACCCCCAGCGCAATCGCATCGCTCGGCCGCGAATCAATCTCCACCGTCTTCCCGTTCTGCCGAATCACCAGCCGCGCAAAAAACGTGTGGTCCTGCAGATCGTTGATCACAATCCGCTCCAGCCGCCCCTCCAGCTTCTCAATCACGCTCGACAGCAGCTCGTGCGTCTGCGGCCGCGGCGTCGGTTGCCCCTTCAGCCGCCGGTCGATCGCCAGCGCCTCCGTCAACCCGATCACGATCGGAAACGCCCGCTCCCCATTCACCTCTTTGAGATAAATCACCTGCTGTTCCGATGCCTCGGTGATGATGATCCGCTTCAATTCCACCTGAACGGCCATATGCCACTCCGTTGGGACCCGCAGGTCCGCCACCACAGACCACTAAGCGCTTTTAGCGCACCACGGCAACCCTGTCAAGCGGGTGCCCCTCTCGCCTCAATACCGCCCCGGCGAGTTCGTCGGTATCTGACGGTTCGGGTCCGTTACCTGGTCGATCGGCCGCGCCGGACCACGCTCATTCGGAGGCCGCATGATCATCCCCTCCGTCGGGGCCTCGTCGGTCTCTTGTCGCACCGTCTTCGTTTCACACGCCACCAGCGAGCATGCCGCCAGCAGCAGCACCGCAATCTTCAACATTGCCGCTCCTTTCCTTGCCAGTACGCCTCAATTATACCGCTCCGCCCCGGATACGCCCGACCTCAACAGTTTCGCTATAATGCCCCCGATCCCCTTCCCTGACCGGAGTTCCCCATGCGCCTCCTCCCCATGATCGCCCTCGCCCTGCTCACAATCGCCGCGTCCACCCTCGCCCAATCCCCCGCCACGACCGCCCCGGCAACCGCGCCCGCCTCCCAGCCCGCCGCCTTCCTCGCCACCGACAAGGATGCCCTCACCAAGGCCGCCGGCGCCGCCGCCAGCGTCACCGGCACCGTCAGCCGCACCAACTGGTACAACGACGAAATCCTCTTCATCAACTTCAAGGACACCCAGCGCGGCGACTTCACCGTCATCGCCCGCCAGGAAAATCGCACCGCACTCGACAAAGCCTTCGACGGCGACATCGCCAAAACCCTCGATGGCAAAAAAATCACCGTCACCGGCACCATCGTCCTCTACCGCGGCCACCCCGAAATCATCGTCACCAAACCCGACCAGATCACCCTGCTTCCCGCCCCCGAAACCCCAACCACCGACCCCGCCAAATGATTCCGCCTCATCGGGCTCAGCACCGCCCCTCCTCGCCCAAATCGCCCCAATGAACCATTCAGTCCCAAAGCCTTGCCAAGAAATCGCCGAATTCGTAAAGTATTGATCTTCCTGCCGACATAGCTCAGCGGTAGAGCGAGGCTTTCGTAAAGCCTAGGTCAAGGGTTCAAATCCCTTTGTCGGCTTTCTCCCTAAACTCTTGAAAAGATAGCACTTGCAGCGACCCCTGCGGAGGGGTTGCGGCCGGGGACCCACGGCAAAAATGCGTTGGTACAGGTTTTTGCCAGTACCACCGATAACTTTTGCCGCTTTTTGCCCGATCTTCTGGGCGAAAGGATGTGCCCCCATGTACAGGTTTCCCTCAAAAGTCCGAATCCCCAAATACCGCCATCACAAAGCCAAAGACCGCGCCGTCGTCACCATCGACGGCCGCGATTACTACCTGGGCAAATATGGTTCGCCCGAGAGCAAGGCGGAATATGACGCCCTCGTCGCCCAGTGGATGGCAAATGGGCGACGGACGCCGCTCCACAGCCCCGAGGGTTTCTCTCCGCCGCCGGGAGCGGCGCCAGCGGTCCATGCTCCTCCGTCGGCATTCCCGTTGGGCCACATGGGTGGCGTTCCCCCTACCGGCCCACCTGCAGAAGCGGATGATCACGCCCAACGGGAGGAAGAAGAAACCTCGCTTGGAAACGGAAAAAGAATGGTGGCGTCGATTGACGCCGAAGGAACGAGCCGAGGTGAACGCGTGGCGGGATCGATACCACTGGCACCCGCACCAGGTTCGGCATAGCGTCGCAACCGAGGTACGCGACAAGTTCGGCGTCGACTTTTCGCAGGCGCTCCTTGGGCACGTCAACCTGAGTGCCACGCAAATTTATGCCGAGGACACCAAGACACCAAGCCGCCAAGAGCAGCAAGAGATCACCGGGAAAGCGGGTGATTGAAAAGTCGAAAGTTGAGTTGCCGGAAATTGCACAAGTTTGTGCGAATGTTTTGCTTGTGGGATTGGGGTGGTGGGGATATTGGTCTTTAGACTGCAGTGCCCAAGCGGTGGGCGAGTCGCGTCGATCTTCGATCGGCGGCTAAACGCGATATCAATGGAAAGAAGGGATGGTTGCGGATGCGGGCGATTCTGGTTTCGGCGGTGGTTTTGATGGCGGCCGGCGTGGCGATGGGGGCGGAGGCGGGGAAGACGCTCACGGTGAAGGCGGATGGGAGTGGGGATTTTAAGACGGTGCAGGAGGCGGTGAATGCGGCGAGCGGGAAGACGACGATTCACCTGGGGGCGGGGGAGTTCCAGGGGCCGGTGGTGATTCCGGCGGAGAAGACGGGGATCACGCTGGTGGGGGAGGGGCCGGAGAAGACGGTCATCACGTGGGCGCACAATGTGTATGAGCCGGGGCCGGCGGGGGCGGACAAGTTCAATCCGGGGCTGCATGTGCGGGGGGATGATTTCACGGCGGAGAATCTGACGGTGCAGAACACGTCGGGGGATCACGGGCAGGCGCTGGCGGTGCGGGTGGATGCGGACCGGGTGGTGATGCGGAATTGTCACATCACGGGGTGGCAGGACACGCTGATGGTGAATGTGCCGCAGGGGCGGCAGGTGGGGCGGCAGTATTTTGATCATTGTTACATCGAGGGGCGGGTGGATTTTATTTATGGGTCGGGGACGGCGGTGTTTGATCACTGCGAGATTCACAGCAAGAACGGCGGGCATGTGACAGCGGCGAGCACGCCGGAGGATCATCCGTTCGGGTTTGTGTTTTTGGATTGCAAGCTGACGGGGGATGATGTGCCGTGGAATCCGGCGACGACGAATCCGGCGACGACGCAGAAGGTGCAGAAGGCGAACAAGATGGCGGACCTGGGGCGGCCGTGGCGTCCGTATGCGGCGGTGGCGTACATCCGCTGCGAGATGGAGGACCACATCAAGCCGACGGGGTGGAATAACTGGGGGAAGGCGTCGAACGAGAAGACGGCGCGGTATTCGGAGTTTGAGAGCACGGGGCCGGGGGGGAAGGGGGATCAGCGCGTGCCGTGGGCGAAGCAGCTCACGGCGGAGGAGGCGGGGAAGTATACGGTGGAGAATGTGCTGGGTGGGGGGGATCGGTGGGATCCGCGGAAGTGAGATTGAACGGATAAATTAGCCACGAAAGCCACGAAAGCCACGAAAGACACGAAAGGGTTGAGGGAGAATCGGGGGTTCCTTCTGTTGAGGCGCGCGAAAAAATGCCCACGGCGTGGAAGCCAATGATATCTACACAAGTTTTTCGGTCCACTGAGCCGAGAAGAGCAGGTATGTGCCATCGCTACCCGGGGCGGAGTCGCGGCTGCAGCGTCGGTATCATCGGCTGATCATGTCGCAT
>JBQCGD010000194.1:0-16115 GCA_051955985.1 Phycisphaerae bacterium
CTCGCTCAAAACTTCGCCGCCCCCTTCCACCTCCGCGTCATCAACCGCGACCAACCCCTCTCCGTCCTCGGCCCAACCCTCACCCTCGCCCTCCACCCCGACCCGCAAAAGAACCCCGAATCCTACACCCTCGACATCACCCCCAATGACATCTCCATCTCCGCCCCCACTCCCGCCGGCGCCTTCTACGCCCTCCAAACCCTCCGCCAACTCTTCCCCCCAGACCTCGAAGCACCCCTCCCCTACATCGCCCCCACCACCCAACCCACTCCCGTCAATTCCATGCAACTCCCCTCCAACGCCGTCGCCGAGCCCGCCGACGCACCGCCCATTCCAACTGACGACAACCCCATGTTCGACGCTCCCCCCGTCGACAACACCCCGCACCACTACGTTCCCTCTCTCCGCCCCCTCTTCGCCCTCAAAGAACCCTCCGCCGAAACCTCCTTCCCCCTCCCCTGCCTCCACATCGAAGACGCCCCCCGCTACCCCTGGCGCGGCATCCTCCTCGACTGCTCCCGCCATTTCTTCCCCAAGCAATACATCCTCCGCACCATCGACGCCCTCGCCCTCCACAAGTTCAACACCCTCCACTGGCACCTCACCGACGATCAGGGCTGGCGCATCGAAATCCTCCAATACCCCAAGCTCACCACCATCTCCGCCTTCCGCTCCCGCGAAGACCCCGCCTCCGCTCGCGCCAAGACCGGCACCACCACCAACCCCAACACCACCACCACCCAACCCGCTCCCGACACCGACGAACACTACGGCGGCTTCTACACCCAGGACGATATCCGCGAAATCGTCGCCTACGCCGCCACCCGCTTCATCACCGTCGTCCCCGAAATCGAAATGCCCGGCCACTCCACCGCCGTCCTCGCCGCCTACCCCGAACTCGCCTGCACCCCAGGCCCCTTCCACGTCGGCACCCGCTGGGGCGTCTTCAAAGACATCTACTGCCCCTCCGAACAAACCTTCACCTTCCTTCAGAATACCCTCGACGAAGTCTCACAACTCTTCCCCTCCCCGTACATCCACATCGGCGGGGATGAAGTCCCCAAGGACCGCTGGAAAGCCTCCGACTACTGCCAGGCCCTCATCAAACAGGAACACCTCAAGAACGAAGACGAACTCCAATCCTTCTTCGTCCACAAAATGGGCGACTACCTCCTCAACCAAAAACAAAAACGCTTCATCGGCTGGGACGAAATCATGGAAGGCGGCCTCGCCCCAGGCGCCATCGTCCAATCCTGGCGCGGCACCGCCGGCGGTAAAGCCGCCGCCCTCGCCGACGGGGGGGGGCACGATGTCATCATGTCTCCCCAATCCCACTGCTACCTCGATCATCCCTACCAGCCCGACGACAACAACCCCAACAACCACTTCGCCGCTGTCCCCCTCGACAAAACCTACAACTTCAACCCCATGCCCGAAGGCCTCACCCCCGCCCAATCCAAACACATCCTCGGCGCCGAAGGCAACCTCTGGTCCGAGCACATCCCCACCCCCGAACGCGCCGACTACATGACCTTCCCCCGCGCCTGCGCCCTCGCAGAAGTCCTCTGGACCAACCCCGACTTCCACGACGGCTCCCGCGACTTCCCCAGCTTCTCCGCCCGCCTCCAGCAACACTTCCAACTCCTGAAATCCCTCAATATCCACTACTTCGACGACCCCGTCGCCCACGCAACCCTCCTCGCCTCCTGGAAACCCGGCGACTTCCAGAAACAACCCACCACCCGCGACTATGACATCACCGATCAACTCAAAACCCGCTCACCCGGCCCGCTCAAAATCCGCCTTGACCTCACCAACGGCCAGAACAAACTCGACATCACCTCGCTCTCCCTCTCCGAAAACGAAAAAGAAATCGCCCGCGACGCCCACCCCGCCTCTGCCGCCACCCGCAGCACCGCCACCCTCTACACCCTCAACATCCCCTCCCTCAACCCCGCCGCCCGCTACACCCTCCACCTCACCGCCCGCGCCGACACCGGCCCCGACACCTTCGGCGACATCCTCCTCCTCCCCATCACACCAACCCAAAAGGAGTAATCCCATGCAACCCATCAAACTCTACGGTGCCACCTGGTGCGGCGACACCCGCCGCTCCCGTCGCTTCCTCGACGACCTCAACCTCCCCTACGAATACCACGACATCGACCACGACCGCGCCGCCAAACAATGGGCCATCGACCAGAACGGCGGCAAACAAAAAATCCCCGTCATCAACCTCGGCAACAACACCATCCTCATCGAACCCTCCGACGACCAACTCGAAAAAGCCCTCCGCACCACCGGCCACCTCGCCTGAACCCCCTTGCCGCCTCCAAAAGCCGCGAATCCCTACAATTCCTATAGGAATAGGGAGGAGACCGCCATTGACGTGCACACACTTGGCGGACTCCCCCCCCTCCACTCACAGCGTCCGCTTGAACAGCGCCGTCGCCGCCAGCATCGTCCCCAGCGCAAAAAGCGTGAGAAACAGCAAGTCCCCGCCGATCGCCCCAAACCCCGTGTTCTTCAGCAAAAGCTGCTTGAACCCATCCACCGCATACGTAAACGGATCAAACCGCGCCATCACCCGCATCCACTGCGGAAACGCCCCGATCGGATACACCGCACCGCTCGGAAAAAACAGAACCGTGTTGAGCACCCCGAAAATCGCCCGCGGCACCAGCGGATCATTCACCCGCACCATCAGCAGAAACATGAAACTGATCAACGCCAGCCCCGTCACCACCACCAGCACAAACAACCGGAACAGCCGAAACACATTCAACGGATCCGGTATCCCCGCAATCACGCTCCCCACCGTCACCACCACCATCCCCGACAGAATCGCCTTCACCGCCCCTGCCAGGTTGAACCCCAGGATCAACTCATACTTCCGGATCGGCGTCACCAGGTACCCCTCATGCAGCCCCCGCGCCTTGTCATCAATGAAAATGATCCCGCCCCCGATCATCGCTGACACAAAGATCGCCAGCGTGATCGACCCCGGCAGCAAATATTGAATGTACGGCACATACGGATACACCTCCACCACCGACACCGTCGCCCCCGCACTCATCCCCGGCGCCGGCCCCTTCCCATTGAACGGCCCCATCATCCCCGTCAACGTCCCCTCCATCGCCGACGCCGTGAACTGGTCCGTGTTGTCCTCGATCAACGCAAACTTCGGCTGCGCCCCCTCGTACACCTTCCGCGAAAACTCCGGCGGAATCTCGATCACCGCATTGATCTTCCCGTTCCGCAAATCCCGCATCGCCGCCCCCTCATCCGCATACGCCACCGTGTCAAACGTCTGCGCGTTCGCCGCCACCGCCTGGAACATCTCCTTCAACCGCACCGCCGGCACGCCATGGTCATAATCCACCACCCCAATCTGCAGATGCTTGATCTTCCCCCCAAACGCATACCCCAGGATCACCAGCTGCACCAGCGGCAACACCATCGACACCATAATGAGCGTCGGACTTCTCCGAAACCGCCGCAGGTCACGCTCAATAATTGCCCAGATCCGGTGCATCCATCATTTCCGATCGTACATCACGCCCACATCGTAAACCGCAGCCTTCAAATCATCCCGCAACTGGTTCCCCGTGTAATGCACAAACACATCATCCAGCGTCGTGCTCTGCACCGACAAACTCTTCACCTCGATCCCCGCCGCCCGCGCCGCCTCCAGCACCGCCACGGTCGTCGCTGGCCCGTTGTTCGACGAAATCCGAAACACGTGATCCGCCGCCGTCACCTCCTCCACCTGCGGCAACCCCTTCACCCGCTCCAGCCACCCCGCCGGAACGCTGCCGAAACTGACCTCCAGCACGTTCTTCCCCGGAATCGATGCCTTCAACTTCAACGGCGAATCCAGCGCCGCCAGCGTCCCGTGGTCCACAATCGCAATCCGGTCGCACAACTTGTCCGCTTCATCCATGTAGTGCGTCGTCACCAGGATCGTCAAATCCCGCTCCCGCTTCAGCCGCGACAGCATCTCCCACACCGCCACCCGCGACACCGGATCCAGCCCCGTCGTCGGTTCATCCAGAAAGAAAATCTTCGGCTCATGCACCAGCCCCCGCGCAATCTCCAACCTTCTCCGCATGCCCCCCGAAAAATTCTTCACCGGCTTGTCCGCCCACTGCGTCAAATCCACATCCGCCAGCAGCTCCGCAATGGTCTTCTTCCGCTTTTCCCGCCCAATCCCATAAAACTTCGCGAACACCGTCATGTTCTCATAGGCGCTCAAATCCAGGTCCGACGTCATCGCCTGCGGAATCACCCCGATGCACTGCCGCACATCGTTCGGATGCTTCACCACATCGAACCCGTTCACCCGTGCCGTCCCCGACGTCGGCAGCGTCAACGTCGTCAGCATCCGAATCAGCGTGCTCTTCCCCGCCCCGTTTGGCCCCAAAAGCCCGAACACCTCCCCATGCTCCACCTGGAACGACAGCCCCTTCACCGCTTCAAAGTCCCCGAAGCGCTTCCGGATGTTGTCGACTTCAATGTCCGCCATCATCCACCTGCCATCGGGCTACTGCGTCGCCGCTTCCGTCGTCGCCTGGGTCGCCGGCTCCGGAGGATTCTTCCCCAGGTCCAGCACGACGTACGCCGTCATCCCCAACGCCAGCGCCCGGTCGCTGTTGTCCACCCGCAGGCGGATCTCAAAGGTCCGGATGTCCCGCTTCGTCCGGCTCACATCCCGCTGCGTCGCATAATCCGCATCCACCGCGCGATAAAAAACCGTCCCCTCCCGCGTCGCCCCGGACGGCAACCGCACCGTCAACTTGTCCCCCAGGTGAATCCGATCGATGTAGGTCTCCTCCACGTCCGCCCGCACCCACAGATCATCCGGATTCACCAGCGTCACAATCGCCTGCCCCGGCGTCACCACTTCCCCCTGCAGCGCCGCCCGGACATCCACGATTCCATTGATCGGCGCCCGGATTTCCGTGTAATCCAGTTGCACCTTGGCCTTGTCCGCCTGCGCCGACACGGCCTCTTCCTGGTGCTTGCTCGCCGCCACCGCCGCCTTGTGCACCTCGATCTGCTCCAGATTCGAATGCGCCAGCGCCACCGCCGCCTGTGCCGCAATGACCGCCTTCTGAAGCGACTCCACATGCGCCTTTTGCGCCTCGAACGCGGTGCGCGCCTGGTCATACGCCTGGATGGATTCCGCCCCCGCCTTGTAAGCCTTCTCCTCGCGCGCATTGGTAAGCCGGGCATTTTCCAGATCCGCCTGGGCCTCCGCCACTTGCGCCTCGGAGGCCGCCAGGTTTGCCTCCGCCTGGGCGATCTGGTTCTTGGTCTGCAATTCCATGAACCGCAGGTCCGCCTCGGACTGCGTCACCTGCGTCGCCGCCTGCTGCTGGCTGTGCTGGTAATACGACATATCCGCCTGCCACTGGTCCGGCTGGATGCGCGCCAGCAGTTGTCCCTTTTTGACGTCATTCCCTTGATTGACAAGCAGTTCCTGCAGCCGCCCCTGGATCTGCGACCCGACGATCACATCATCCGTGGTGACAATACCGGTCAGGGTAATCTCGGAGGGAGAGGAAAAGTCAAAATAGTAAATCCCAATGCCAATGAGAATGGCAAGAATCAACAAGATGGGCAGTCGGCGCTTCATGCGGCCTCGGAGGTCAAACGGAGTACATCACCTATAGCCGTACCGCGGCACACTGTCCACTCGGCACCCATGAGGCCCACGCCCCAGGAAAAAGCGATAAAGCACCGCCTGGACCGTTCACGCCTCTCCCACTCCGCAAAATGATGCAGCTGTATTCTGGTTCCGCCAGAAGTAGGGTTTCGGCCTAGGAGGTATTTAGGGCCAACGCCAAATAGTGCAACACACAAGTCCGTTTTCATAAAAAAGGTGGGGTACATAGTACATATCCCGTTGTTGCGGGAACTGCCGGCAGCGCAATTCATTTCCACGGGCGCACCCCGGCCTTGCCTCGGCGAACAGGTTGTCACCACTTCGAGCGCGGCAAGCATCGTTGACTTTGTTTCTTGGTGTTTTTCAAGTCGTGGCTTGGAGAAGAGGAGAACGCATGCGAACGGAAAAGAAACTTCACGTTGCGGTGGTCCTGTCGGCGGTCATTGCAGGACTCGGCATCGCTGGGCACGCGTCGGCCGCCGCCATTTTCAGCGACACCTTCGGCTCTGGAAGCGACATCAACAACGCCACCACTTCCAGCCCCACCGCCACCAGCACTAGCTATCAAGTGGCCTCGACGAAATCGAATAACCCTGCACCTTCCATTACTGCGGGCGATCTGAACGTTGGATTGGTGTCGACGAGTTCCGGCGTCACCGAGACGCAGGCCCTCTTTGCCAACTCGCCCGTCGCCCTTACGACGGCAGGCGACTTTGTGAACTTCCGGATGACGTTCACCAACCACGGCGTTGGCGTCAACACCTCCGATACCATGTACTTCGGTCTTTATAACTCGGGCGGCAGCAAGCCGGTCAACGGGCTGCTCCAGGCCGGGCTGACGACCGGTGATACCACTCATGCCACCGATGGCGTCGCCGGCTGGCAGGGCTATGTGTGGCAGCTCGCACCGACCGCCACCACCTCCACCGGCAAGGTGATCACGCGCCCAGTACAGGGCAGCGGCACGAACTCCGACCAGGACCTCGTCGCGAATGGGGCCAGTGGCGGCACGTTCAACACCCCCAAGGGCGACACCATTTCGCCGAACCTCAATAATGGTTCTGCTGCCGGCTTGACCGATGGCGCCCAGTACACGATGGACCTGCTGATCACGCTCAACGGCGACGGCAGCGAAACGCTGGCGGCCAATCTCTATCCGGGCACGGATACGAGTGGAACCGCCGTGGACTCGCAAAGTGTGACCACCTCCACAACGCCGCTGGTGTCCTCGTACGACGGCCTGGCTTTCGGCTGGCGTCATTCGGGCGTCTCGGCTGCGACCTCGTACGACGTGAGCTCGATCACCGTCTCGTCCAACATTGGCGTGGCAACCCCTGAACCGGCATCTCTGGGCGTGCTGGCCATGGGTGGCCTCGCTCTGCTCGCCCGTCGCCGGAAGGCCTGAGCGGGTGGATGCCAGGGATAAACAGTAACGATGGAGAGGAGCGGCCGATTGGCCGCTCCTTTTCTTTTAATCCCGCGCACTGGCGGTCTGCTGGTCAAGGTTGTTGATGCAATCGCCAAGCTGCTGCGCTACCTGCTGCGGATCGCTGGCACTGGATGGGTTGTTGCCGTTGTTTCCCGAAGCGTTGTTGCCGGATTGCTGATTCTGTGAGGAATTCTGGGATTGCTGTGGGCGCTCGGAGATCAGGCGGTTGCCGGTGGCGATCGCTTCGTGGATGGTTTTCGCTTCCTGTTCCATGCTCTTCTGGTGGTTGCTGGCCTGCGGGTTGTTTCCGGCTTGCTGGTTGTTGCCGGTTTGTGTCTGCCAGGCGAGGGCATCGCGCAGGGAAGTGGCGGCGGCCTTGAGGTCGTGGCCGGCGCGCACCTGCTTGTTGTTCTTCAGCGCGGTGGTGGCTCCCTGATCGAAATGGCGCGCCATTCCGAACTGGGCTTCCGCGAAGGCGCTGGAGAGTTGCTGCGCGCTGGAGATCTTGCCATTGCGGACGTCGTCCGCCTTGCTGTGAAGTTTCTGGGCGCACTTGTCGAGGTCCTGGTTGGCTGCGCCTTTGTTGGCCGTTGAGAGCATGTGCAGGTAGTCGGCGGCGATGTCCATCTCGGCCGCCGCGTTTTTCTTCTTGTTCTGATTGAAATCTTCGACCGCCCGGGCGAAGTGATTCTGGGGCTCGTTGGCCATGAGATACACGGCGTCCTCTTCAAAATACACATAGCCAGCCGGCGAGTTTCCGTTTGAATTTTGTCCCCGCTGCTGATTTTGCTGGGCCGACGAGGACCGGGGATTGGATAGTTGCTGCTTCATTTGCTGCTGGTTGGCTTCCTGCTGGTTCGATGGCTGGCCGTCGCTGTTGCCGAAGGCAGAGACGGGGAGAGCTGCGGCCGCGAGAAGGGCGGCGCCAATGGTAAAAGAATGGGTGATGTTCATGATTGAACTCCTTTGGGAGGAAGAAGATCTCGCACGCGTTGTGGGTGACGCGGTGAATTGCCGCAAGGAGTGTTCCGCGGGGGCCGGCGGTGATCAAAAAGTCGCCTATTCCCGGCGGGGGAGCATTACCGGGTGGTGAGCACGTTTCGCTTTTCGGCGGAGTAGGGGGGGAAGATGGCCAAGAGACGATGGCCAAGGTGTGGGCGGGGTTGGCCATCTGGATTTTTGAGCTAAAAACGCAGATGGACAAAGAGAAGGTGGACAAGCGTGTGGGCGCGGTTGTCCATCTTCTTGGCTCCATAGGAAGGGGAATCAGGTGGAATTAGGGTAAATTTCATTTTGGCGATGAATTTGCCTCGATCTCCGCGAGTTCCCGCGGGAGCGCGTCGGGGTAGAACGTCGCGTATTGGTGCGCGGAGGGCGGGGTGACGGAGGGGCGGAGGTGGGGGTCGAGCTGGTGGATGGCATCCAAAAGGGCGGGGTAGGGGCGGTAGCCGGTGAGGAGGAGGCCGCGCGCGTGGTGGGGGAGGTGCAGGGTGAGGGTGGGGAAGCGGCCGATGTTGCGATAGGCGGCGTGCATGAGGTCGGTGCGGAGGGCGTCGGCAGCGGGGGGGGCGTAAAGATCTTGGCGGAAGCGGTCGAGGTCGAAATGAGCGGGGTGGTTGCGGGACAGTGTCTCGGCGACTTCGAGGAGGATGGATTCGCGGGCGATGTTTTGGCCGTACATCAGGACGGCCTCGCGGGCGGCGCGCAGGAACAGCTCGGCGGCAATGCTGGACTGCTGCTCGGCGGCTTTGACGGCGATGCAGGGCACGTAGGAAGAGGCGGGCGGATCTTCGATCCAGATGCGGTCGGAGATCGGCATGCCGGTGATCTCGCGGGCCTGGTACCAGAGGGGACCCATTTGCGCGGGGCGGTTAATGGAATTGAGGGGGTCGGCGTAGCGCGACCAGTCTTGGATCATGCCACCCATGCGGTAGCACCAGCGGATGAGGCCGCGGAATTCGTAACGGAGGCGTCGCCACTGCGGTTCAAAACCCCAGCTCCAGCAGCAGAGGGGATCGGTCCAGTAGACGATGTCGAGTGCGACGGCCGGAGCGCCGCTCCCGGCGCATGACGTACCGGGAGCGGGGTCGGCCGTTGGCGAAGGGTCTTGCCCGAGGTTACTGGCCACTCTGCGTCTCCATCGGGCGGCCCTGGGCGGAACGGGGACTGGCGAGGTCTTTCTGGGGGTAATCGGACCACTGGTTGTCGCGGCCGGAGGGGGGCATGGAGCGGCGGACCTCATCGCTGCGTCGTTCGCTGAGCTCCTTGTCGGCGCGGCGGATCTCGGACTCGGAGCGCTCGTTGGTTTTGGGCCGGTGCTTCGTTTCCCCCTGGCACTGGACGACGTGCTGGATGGGGTCGTCGATGTATTCCCAGGCTTCGCCGGCGGGCCAGGGGCCCTGGCCTTCGTTCCACGGGCCGCGGGCGGAGGCGCCGTTGGACATGTTGAAGTAGGTGTGGGTGTAGCGGGGGTCGCCCTGGAGGACGCCGGGGGGGAAGTTGGGCTGGATGGTTTCGAGGGCGGCGCCGAACATCTGGAAGTGGGCGATTTCGCGGGTCATGAGGAAGCGGAGGCTGTCCTTGACGTATTCGTCGTCGGTGAACTGCATGAGGTATTCGTAGACGATTTTGGCGCGGCCCTCGGCGGCCATGTTGCTGCGGAGATCGACGGTGAGGTCGCCGTTGGCACTGACGTAAGCGCCGCTCCAGGGGACGCCCTGGCTGTTGGTGAGGGTGGGCCCGCCTGCGGAGAGGACCATGAACTGCGGGCTCATGATGGCTTCATGGATGACCTCTTCCTTGCCGGCGGTGCCGCGGAGGAGCCGCATGATGTCGCTGCGTTCTGCGGCATTTTTGAGGTCACCGTTGATGCCGTCGAGGAGCATGGTGATGGTGGCGCCGACGATTTCGAGGTGGGAGAACTCTTCGGTGGCGATGTCCATGAGGAGGTCGTATTTGTCGGGATAGGGCTGGCGTGCGCCGAAGGCCTGGACGAAGTACTGCATGGCGGCCTTGAGTTCGCCATTGGCCCCGCCGAATTGCTCGAGGAGGAGCGTGGCGAAGCGGGGGTCGGGCTTGCTGACGCGCGCGTTGAACTGGAGTTCCTTGACGTGGTGAAACATGGGAAGTCCTTTTCGCTAGGGATGATGGAATGGGGAAAGGCGGACGGCGTGCAGGATTTGTGCCGGGGAGGGCGTCTGCGGGAAAATGGATGGAGAGGGGACGGGAGAGCAGTTGAGGCGCACGGGGGTGGTGCGGTGGCGGGGTCAGGGTGCGTCAGGGGGTATGCGAAGCGTCAGATGAACGAGGCGGGGTGGACGACGTTTAAACACGAAGAGCACAAAGGCACAAAGGGCCACGAAGGGTTTCGGGCGGGTGGGAGACGTGAGTGCGTTGGGGCGAATTCGAGTTGGATTTTTGGGCGAGCGCGATCAGGATTGCGATCGGTGCGGTGGTGTTGTTGGGAGGGCGATGGTCGTCGAGGCCTGCAGCTACGACCATCGCGCCGGCGAAAGATGCCGTCGCGAAGGCGAGGAGGAGTGCAAGGGGGGTTCGCCAAGAGGATTGTTTTGTTTCGCGTGTCGCGGCAGCGCTGGTGGAATGTGTTGGACCGTTCATGCGAGCGCACGCTGTCGAGGTTTGCGCGGACAGTATACGTGTTCGGCGGCTCCTCCTCCCGCCTCCCCTCTCCGGTGTTCATCGCAGGGGGCTCCAACTTGAGCGTGGGACGGGTGGGTGCGTGGGCGGGTACAATCGCCGCCTCACCTATCTACAGGAGTGTGATCATGGAGCCAGCCTTGGGGATGATCGGCGTTCCACGAGCGGTAGGCGTGGAAGGTGAAGTGGTAGACGGGCATGGGGGGATTATAGCGAGGAGGGATTCTTCTGTTTGGTTTTGCCCAGGAGAGACCGTTCTGAGTCGCGTTCTACCGGGGAGGCACCCTTCTTGATCGGACGTCCGAGCCCTCGCCTTTCCAGGCGGGGTTCGGGTCGTGTTTGACGAGGCGGCGATGGGGGTCAGCGGGTTTCGTATTGGGCTTTGAAGTAGGACTGGTATTGTTCGTCTAAGACTTTGTTGAGCCAGGACTTGTTGTTGACGAACCAGTCGAAGGTTTGTTTGAGGCCGGCGTCGAGGGACCATTTTTGGCGCCAGCCGAGTTCGCGTTGGGCTTTTTCGGAGTTGAGGGCGTAGCGGCGGTCGTGGCCGGGGCGGTCTTTGACGTATTCGATGAAGGAGTCGTCGCGGTTGGCGAGGGCGAGGAGTTTTCGGGTGAGGGCGAGGTTGTCGATTTCGATTTCGCCGTCGAAGTTGTAGATTTCGCCGTCTTTTCCTTTGAGGAGAGCGGCGAGGATGCCGGAGGCGTGGTCTTCGACGTGGATCCAGTCGCGGCGTTGCTGGCCGTCGCCGTAGACGGGGACTTTTTTGCCATCGAGGAGTCGGGTGATGAAGAGGGGGATCATTTTTTCGGGCCAGTGCCAGGGGCCGTAGTTGTTGGAGCAGCGGGTGATGATGGCGGGGAAGTGGAAGGAGCGGATGAAGGCCTGGACGAGGAGTTCGCCGCCGGCTTTGGCGGCGGAGTAGGGGGAGGAGGTGTGGATGGGGTCGGTTTCGACGGAGCGGTGGGGAGGGGCGACGTCGCCGTAGACTTCGTCGGTGGAGACCTGAACAAAACGCTTGCAGGTACCTTTTTGGACGAAGGGGCGGGCGGCTTCGAGGAGGACCTGGACGCCGACGGTGTTGGCCATGACGAAGGGGATGCCGGTGAAGAGGGAGCGGTCGACGTGGGATTCGGCGGCGAAGTTGATGACGGCGGCGGGGCCATTTGGGCCGCAAGCTTCGAAGGCGGCATTGACTTCATTGGGGTGGGCGATGTTGCATTTCACGAATTTGTAACGCGGGGATTTGTCGATACTTGCGAGGCGATCTGGGGAGGCGGCGTAGGAGAGGGCGTCGGCATTGACGAGGGTGACGTTGGGGAACTGGGCGTGGGTTTGGCGGAGGAATTCGGAGCCGATGAAGCCGCAGCCGCCGGTGACGAGCCAGGTGGCGTGGGTGAGGTCGGGGGGGGTTTGGGGGGTGATGGCGGGGGAAGATGAGGACATATTGTCTCCTTGAGGTTGTCGGGAGTGTATACGAAGCTGGGGCGGTTGGCGATGGGGGGAGTCGAAGGGGAGGATTGTAAATCACGAAGGGAGCAGGGGGTTGCCGATATTTGTTTGACACTGCTCGGCGGTTCGGTTACTACTCATCGGCTAAGCCTTTAAGTGAGTTGAGCGGAGGCGCCTGCGCGTGGGAAGTAGCGAGGGCGTCTGCATCTCTGTCGGTCTTCTTGACGGACGAGGAAACGCAAAGTTTGGTAGCGTGTGCAGTTGCGCGCGTGGTGGTCATTGTGCAGTGAACCTGCGCGAGGACCCGTTGGGCTCAGGAAGGATAGAAAAGATGAAAGATGTGAAGCGCTGGGAAGTTGCGCACGTCGATCGGAAGCAGGGCATGCGTGCGTACGGGACGGCGCTGTTGGCGTTGGGGTTGGTGGCGGGGATGACGATGTCGGGGGTGGGTCGCGTGGCGTTGGCGGCGGATGATGCGCAGGCCATCGACCCGGTGAACGTGGGGAGTGGGAACCAGAAAGTACAGCAAGGGGTGATTCCGGGGGTGGTTGGGGGCGGGGAAGGGGCGGGTACGGGGGCGGTTACGGGGAAGGAGAAGGGTGCTGAGGGGGCGGCGGTGGGGAGTTCTGGGGGGTCTGCGGGGTTAGAGGCAACGAGTGCGCCGGCAGCGTCGGTGAGTCCGGCGGCGCCGGTGGAGGCGGTTTCGCCGGTGGACGTTTCGAAGAGCGCGCCGGCGAATGCGGCAAGTGAGCCGGCTGCGCCGGCGGTGACGACGCCGACCACGCCGACGACTCCAAATGTTCCGACGACTCCGGCTATATCGGAGGTTCCGGCGGCGAGTGCGCCGGCGGTTGCGGTGCCGGTGACGCCGGGGGCGCCGGAGAATGTGCCGGCGACTGCGCCGAGTTCTGAGGGGACGGCTACCACGGAGTCGACGCCGCCTAAAGGCGGAACTCCGAACACGAGCGAGGCGGAGGCGATTGCTTCGGACGGGCCGGTGTATCCGTGCACGGGGATTGTGCTGAAGTATCACGAAGATCATCCGGGGGAGCCGGCGATTTCGGAGTTGATGGAGACGCCGATCAAGCTGGGGGTGGTGAAGGACGGGTATGTGACGACGCGGCCGGGGGTGCCGGTGACGGCGATCAAGTTGAAGGACATCGGGGTGGGGGAGCCGCAGGCGCTGCACCAGAACGGGTTGAACGCGATTTACCTGCAGTTGGTGGACGAATTGAACCGGCGGGGGATCGTGGGGGTGTTTGTGGTGGTGGATGATACGGACGTCGTGGACCAGGGGCCGGGATTGCCGCCGAAGGATGTGCGGGAGGCGGGTCAGACGAAATTGCATTTGACGATTGTGACGAGCACGGTGAAGCGGGTGCGGACGCTGGCGACGGGGGAAGGGGTGAAGGAGGGGGAGCGTGTGGACAATCCGCGGTACGCGTGGATCAAGGATCATTCGCCGCTGAAGGGGGGCGACAACGGGGATTTGTTGAACAAGGACGTGCTGGATGATTACGTGCTGCGGTTGAACCGGATGCCGGGGCGGCACGTGGACGTGGCGGTATCGGGGACGGGGATTTCGAAGGCGGACGCGGGGAAGGTGAATTTGGATTATTTGGTGGCGGAGAGCCGGCCGTGGTACGTGTACGCGCAGGTGAGCAACACGGGGACGGCACAGACGAACGAGTGGCGCGAGCGGTTTGGGTTTGTGGACAACCAGCTCACGGGACACGACGACATATTGACACTGGATTACATCACGGCGGGGTTCAACGATTCGTCGCAGGCGGCGATCGCGGGGTACGACTTCAAGATTCCGTATGGAGATCGGCTGCGGAACAAGATTTACGGGTCGTGGAACGAATTCCGGGCGTCGGACGTTGGACAGGCGAAGGAGCAGTTCAGCGGCACGCAATGGATCGTCGGTGACGAAGTGACAATGAACCTGTATCAGCAGCGGGAGTTGTTCGTCGACGGGATCGGCGGGTTCCGCGCGCAGGGGATTACGACGCACAACGCGTCGTTGAACACGCCGGACGGGGATGTGACGTATTACTCGCCGTACGCGACGCTGCGGCTGGAGCGTGCGACGGAGCTGGCGACGACGAGCGCGAGCGCGACGGCGGTGGGGTATTTGACGGACGCGACGAACAAGGAAGTGCAGCAGTTGGATCGGACGCCGGTGAGCGTGGATTCGTTTGTGATGCAAGGGGACGTGACGCAGTCGTTTTATTTAGAGCCGCTGCTGGATCCAAAGGGGTTTGTGAATGGGGCGGGGACTTTGGCGCATGAGATTTATTTACATGGGCACGGGCAGTGGGCGTTCGGGTCGCGGTTGTTTCCGCAGGCGGAGGATGTGGCGGGGGGCTTTTACACGGTGCGCGGGTATCCGGAATCAATCATGGCGGGGGACTCTGTGTTTATTTTGAACACGGAGTACCGGCTGCACATACCGCGGTTGTTTCCGATCCAGGCGGATCCGTCGAAGACGCCGTTCCTGTGGGACAAGAGTTTCCGGGTATCGCCGCAGCAGCCGTATGGAAGGCCGGACTGGGACTTGATCACGCGGGTATTTTTGGATGTTGGGAGGGTGATGTATTCGAATCCGCAGTCGTTTGAGCGGAACGGGACGCTGGTGGGGACGGGGGTTGGGTTGGAGCTGCAGTACAAGCAGAATTTCAACTTCCGGGTGGATTGGGGTGTGGCGTTGAACACGTTGAAGAATCCGGATCCGACGCAGCAGGTGACGGAGGGGAGCAATCGGTTTCATATCTCGGCGACGATTTTGTACTGAGAATCAAGAAGCAAGAATCAAGAATCAAGAAGCAAGAAGCAAGAAGCAAGAAGCAAGAAGAGCGACGGGAAACACAGAGGGCACAGAGGGTGCACAGAGGCGACGGAAACAGGAAGGGAATTTCAGAACTTCGGATTTCAGAAGTGAAGAGACTTTTTGGGTTTTGAGTTTGGAAGAGTGAAGGTTCTGGCGTGGAGGCTGGGACTTTTATTGAGGTGAGTTATGGTGCGGGCGAATGTGAAGGTTGCGGGTGGATTGAAGGCGGAGCGGCGTGGGTGGGGGCGTTCGCTCGTGAGGGGGATGTTGCAGGGGGCGGTGATTTTTGCGGTGGGGGCGAGTGTGCCGGGGGTGTGGGGCGCGGGCGGGGGCGGTGTGGCGCCGCGGGTGGCGGGTGGTGGGAAGGTGAGTTTGCACGTGGACAATGTGCCGGTGGGATCGGCGCGGTTTTCGAATATGGGGGCGGTGACGACGGTGACGACGGGGGCGGCGCGGACGGTGATCAACTATTCGTATTTGAATGTGGGTGCGGGGGCGACGCTGAATTTTGTGCAGCCGACGTCGAACAGCGCGGTGTTGAACCGGATCAGCGGGGCGAATCCGACGCGGATTGACGGGGCGATCACGTCGAACGGGGCGGTGTGGCTGGTGAATCCGGGCGGGGTGTTTTTCGGGAAGGGGGCGGTGATCAACACGGGGCAGTTCGTGGCGGCGGCGGCGCATGTGACGGACGCGGCGTTTGTGGGCGGGGTGAAGAATTTTACGGGGGCGTCGGGGAGCGTGGTGAACATGGGGACGATCAACGCGCAGGAGGTGCATCTTGCGGGGTTGAACGTGGCGAACTTCGGGACGATTGCGGCGGGGGATGGGGGCATTGTGACGATGACGTCGGGGAAGGATGTTTATATTGGGACGGTGAGTTCGCCGGCGGCGAAGCCGTTGGTGATGGTGAAGGTGAGCAATGCGGGGGCGGCGCCCGCCCCCGGCTCGGGGACGGGGGTGGTGAATGCGGGGTCGGTGCGCGCGCCGGGGGGGCAGGTGGTGGTGGGTGCGGGGGATTTGTTTGCGGCGGGGATTTACAACTCGGGGACGGTGGCGGCGCAGCGGGTGACAAT